>NZ_JOGB01000005.1 GCF_000719335.1 Streptomyces sp. NRRL S-87 | reverse complement strand
GACCACCGACACCCCCACCACGACCCGCGGCACGGACGCCGACCACCTCGTCCTGGACGCTCCGGAGACCGCGGCCGAGCTCACCGGCTACTCGGCCGCGCCCGTGACGGACACCGGACGCCCGTCCCCGGCCGCGGTGGCCCACCCCGCCTACGTGATCTACACCTCCGGCTCGACCGGCCGCCCCAAGGGCGTCGTCGTCACCCACGCGGGCCTGGCCAGCCTCGCCGTCCAGTACGTCCGGGCCCAGGCGGTGGACTCCGACAGCCGGGTGCTGCAGTTCGCCTCCCCCAGCTTCGACGCCCACGTCCCCGAGGTGGTCATGGCCCTGGCGGCGGGCGCGGCCCTCGTCATGGCCCCGGCCGACGAGCTCCTGCCCGGCCCCGAGCTGCAGCACCTCGTCGACGAGCAGCGCATCACCCACCTGGCGCTGCCGCCGGCGGTGCTGGCCGTCCTGCCCCCCGGCGGGCTCGCCGGGGTGCGCACACTGGTCGTCGCCGGCGAAGCGCTCCCCGGGGAACTGGTCCGGACCTGGTCGCCGGGGCGGACCATGATCAATGCGTACGGGCCCGGCCGAGCGGTTCGTGCCCGACCCCTTCGGACCGGCCGGATCGCGCATGTACCGCACGGGCGACCTCGTGCGGTGGAACGGCGACGGCGAACTGGAGTACGTCGGCCGGGCGGACCACCAGGTCAAGGTCCGCGGCTTCCGGATCGAGCTGGGCGAGATCGAGGCGGTGCTGACCGACCACGAGTCCGTCGAGCGCGCCGTCGTGGTGGTGCGCGAGGACCAGCCGGGCGACCGGCGGATCGTCGCCTACGTGACCCCCGCGGCCGACGACGCCCACGCGCCCGCGCAGTCCGACGCCCAGCGGGTCGCGGACTGGAAGTCGATCAACGAGCAGCTCTACGGCAGCGACGCGGCGGCCGAGGACGACTTCGCCGGATGGACGAGCAGCTACGACGGCACGAGGATCCCGCTCGAGCAGATGGAGGCGTGGCGCGCCGGGACCGTCGACCGCATCCTGGAGCTCCGTCCGAAGCGGGTGTTCGAGATCGGCGTCGGAAGCGGCCTGATCCTGTCGAAGGTGGCTCCGCACTGCGAGGCGTACTGGGGCGCCGACCTTTCGGCCGAGGCCGTCGGCAACCTGGGCAGGCGCGTCGCCGCACAGCCGGACATCGCCGGAAGGGTCCGGCTGCTCAACCGGCCCGCGGACGACTTCAACGGTATCCCCGAGGGGTTCTTCGACGTCATCGTCCTCAACTCGGTGATCCAGTACTTCCCGAGCGGTGACTACCTGGAGCGGGTCCTGCGCGGGGCGATCGAGCGCCTGGCCCCCGGGGGAAGCGTGTTCCTCGGTGACGTGCGCAACCTCCAGCTGTTCGAACCGTTCCACGCGGCCGTCTCCCTGCGCGGGATCGCCTCGGGTCCCGGCAGCCCCGAGCACGCCGCGGCCGCACGGCGCAGCATGGCGATGGAGCAGGAACTCCTGGTCGACCCCGACTTCTTCGCCGCGTTCGCCGGGGAGACGGGCGGCCTCTCCTCGTGCCGGGTCATGCTCAAGGAGCAGGACGCGAGGAACGAGCTCACGCTCTACCGGTACGACGTGGCGCTCCGCAAGGCCGACGGTCGGGCGCCGGCTCCGGGCACGGTCCACCGACTTGCGTGGGGCGTGGACGTGGACGGCCTGGCCGGGCTGGCCGACGTCATCGAGCGGGTCCGGCCGGGCGTCGTCCGCCTGGAGGGCCTGCCGAACGCGAGGCTCGAGGCGGATCTCCGGACGCTGCTCGCGTGCAAGGGCGGGGACGTGCCCGACCCGTGGTCCGGCACCGGCGCGATCGACCCGGCACAGGTGTGCGAACGCGCACGGGAGTGGGGTTACCGCGCCACCCTGACGTGGTCCGCGCGGTCCCCGTACTGCTTCGACGCGGTCCTCGCCCCGTACGGCTCCCCCCACGTCACGTCCACTGGCGCGGGGGCGGCGGAACGGTCCGGCACCGGAAGCTTCTTCAACACGCCGCACGCCGGCCGACCGGACGACCGCCGCACCGCGGCGCTCGTCCAGTACCTGACGGACGCACTGCCCGAGTACATGGTGCCGTCGGCGGTCGTCCTCGTGGACGCCTTCCCGCTGACCTCCAACGGGAAGCTCGACCGCACGGCGCTGCCGGCCCCGGGAGCGCGACGGGCGGTCTCCGGGCGGTCCGCCCGCACGCCCCAGGAGGAGGTGCTCTGCGGCCTGTTCGCGGAGGTCCTCGGGCTGGACCGGGTCGGGATCGACGACGGGTTCTTCGAGTTGGGCGGCCACTCGCTGCTCGCGACCCGCCTGGTCAGCAGGATCCGCGCGGTCCTCGGAGTGGAGATACCGCTCGCCGCCGTCTTCGACGCCCCGCGCGTGGCCGACATCGCGGAGCTGACGGGCGTCGCGAAGAAGGCCCGACCGGCACTGCGCCGCATGCCCCGGAAGTGAGGACATCCATGCACCCCTTGTCGTTCGCACAGCGCCGCCTGTGGTTCCTCGACCGACTGGACGGGCCGAACCCGGCCTACAACATCCCCGCGGCGTTCCGGCTGTCGGGCGAACTGGACACGGTCGCGTTGCGGGAGGCCCTCGGGGACGTCGTCTCGCGGCACGAATCGCTGCGGACCGTCTTCCCCGAGGTTGCCGGCGAGCCGTACCAGCGGATCCTGGAGGCCGACGCGGTCCGGGTGGCGCTCCACGTCGAGGACGTCGCGGAGGCGGAGCTCGAGGAGCGGGTGGGCCGGGCCGTACAGGAGACCTTCGATCTGGAGACGGACGTCCCGCTCCGCGCCTCCCTCTTCCTCGTGCGGCCGGACGAGTACGTGCTCGTCCTGGTGATGCACCACATCGCCTGCGACGGCTGGTCGATGGGACCGCTCGCGGAGGACCTCCTGACGGCGTACGAGGCGCGGCGCGCCGGTCTCGCACCCTCGTGGGACCCGCTGCCCGCGCAGTACGTGGACTACACGCTGTGGCAGTCGGACGTCCTGGGGGACGCCGACGACCCGGAGAGCACCTGCTCCCGGCAACTGGCGTACTGGACGCGGGCGCTCGACGGCGTGCCGGACGTACTGGAGCTGCCCACGGTGCGCCCGCGGCCGGCGGAGGCGAGCCACCGGGGTGATGCCGTGACCTTCCGGTGCGGGCCGGAACTGCACGGCAGGCTGACCGACCTGGCGCAGGAGACCGGGTCCACCCTGTTCATGGTGGTGCAGGCGGCCCTCGCCGGCCTGCTGACCCGGCTCGGGGCGGGAACGGACGTCCCGATCGGCTCGGCCGTCGCGGGCCGCACGGACGAGGCCCTCGACGACCTCGTCGGCTTCTTCGTCAACACCCTGGTGCTGCGCACCGACACCTCGGGGGATCCGAGCTTCCGCGAACTCCTGCGACGGGTGAAGGCCGTCGACCTGGCGGCGTACGCCCACCAGGACCTGCCCTTCGAGAAGCTCGTCGAGGCGCTGAACCCGAAGCGCTCCATGGCCCGCCACCCGCTGTTCCAGGTCATGCTGGCGTTCGACAACAACTCCCGGGCCGCCTGGAAACTCTCCGGAGTCCGGGTGACCGAGCTGCCGGTGCGGCTGGAGGCCGAGAAGTTCGACCTGAGCTTCAACATCAGCGATGCCGGGGGCGAGCTGACGGGACTGCTCAGCTACGCCACGGACCTGTTCGACCACCGGTCGGCGGAAGCGATCGCGGCGCGGCTGGTGCGTTTCCTCGAAGCGGTCGCCGCGGATCCCGAACTGCCGCTGGGGCGGGTCGACATCCTCTCGGCCGACGAGCGGAACCGGCTCCTGGTGGAGGCGAACGCCGCGGCGTGCGAGGTACCGGAGCGGTCCCTGGCCGAGCTGTTCGAGGAGCAGGCCGCCCGCACCCCGGACGCCGTCGCGGTGGTGTTCGAGGACCGGGAGGTCAGCTACGCGGAGCTGAACGCGCGGGCGAACCGGTTGGCCCACTACCTGATCGGGCGGGGCGTCGGGCCCGAGCAGCTGGTGGGGATGGCGGTCCCCCGGTCCGTGGAGATGGTGGTCGCCGCCCTCGGCATCGTGAAGGCCGGAGGGGCGTACCTCCCGATCGACACGGACTACCCGGCGGACCGCATCGACTTCATCCTCCGCGACGCGCGGCCGCACCTGGTCCTCGCCGGCGGAGGCGGCCATGCCTCCACCGTCGCCGGTGGGACGACCGGGGTGGCCCGGATCGACATCGACTCCCCCGCGTTCGCCGCGCTGCTGGAGGGACTCCCGTCCGCGAACCCCGCGCGGGGCCACGACGCGCACGTCGCCTGCCGACTGCACCCCGTCTACGCGATCTACACCTCCGGGTCGACCGGGAAGCCCAAGGGCGTCCTGACCCCGAACGGCTCGCTCGTCAGCTCCCTCCGCGCCATGCAGCGCGAGCTCGGCCTGGGGCCCGACGACCGGTTCCTCGCGGTATCCAGCGTCTCCTTCGACACCTCGGCCCTGGAGATGTACCTGCCCCTGCTCACGGGCGCCGCGATGGTCATCGCCACCCGGGCCGACGCGAAGGACCCGGCGGGTCTGGCGTCGCTCGTCGACAGGGCGCGCGTCACCTTCGTCCAGGGGACGCCCCCGTGGTGGCAGTCGCTCGTGGACGCCGGAGTCCGCTGGAAGCACGGTGTCCGGGCGCTGGTCGGCGGAGAGGCCCTCTCCGACCTCCTCGGCCGCCAGCTCCGCGACATGAACGAGTCCGTCCTGAACGTCTACGGACCGACCGAGACGACCATCTGGACGACGACGGGCCGGGTGTCCGACGGGTCGCACGTGCCGCCGATCGGCCGGCCCATCCCGAACGCGCGGGTCTACGTCCTCGACACCGGCCTGCAGCCCGTGCCGGCCGGTGTCGTGGGCGAGGTGTACATCGCGGGCGCCGGGGTCGCCCGCGGGTACGTGAACGGTTCGCGGGCCACGGCCGAGCGGTTCGTCGCGGATCCGTTCGGGCCGGCCGGCTCGCGGATGTACCGCTCCGGGGACCTGGCGCGCTGGAGCCACGACGGCCGGCTGGAGTTCGCCGGCCGGATCGACCACCAGGTCAAGGTGCGGGGGTTCCGGATCGAGCTCGGTGAGATCGAGGCGGTGCTGACCGGCCACGAGTCCGTCGCGCGTGCGGTGGTGGTGGTGCGTGAGGACCGGCCCGGGGACAAGCGCATCGTCGCGTACGTGACCCCCGCCGACGGGACGGCCGCCGTCGACGGCCGCCTGCTGCGCACGTACTGCAGCCGGGCCGTGCCGGAGTACATGGTCCCGGCCGCGGTCGTCGTGCTCGACGCGTTCCCGCTCACGCCGAACGGCAAGGTGGACCGCACGGCGCTGCCCCGTCCGGCCCGGCGGCACGACCGGACGGGTGGCGGGCCGCGGAACGCGCGGGAGGAGGTGCTGTGCCGGCTGTTCGCCGACGTGCTCGGACTGGAGTCGGTCGGCGTCGACGACGACTTCTTCGATCTCGGTGGCCACTCGCTGCTGGCCATCAGGCTGATGTCCCGGGCCCGTGCGGACCTCGGGGTCGACTGGGGCATTCGGGAACTGTTCCAGCACCCGACGGCCGGCGGACTGGCGGCTCTGGTCCCGGCGGGCGGGTCCCGGGACGCACCGGATCCGACGGAACGTCGAGCGGGCCACCTGGACACGCTGCTCGCCCTGCGCACCCAGGGCGAGCTGACCCCGGTCTTCTGCGTCGCCCCGGCGATGGGACTCGGCTGGTCGTTCAGCAACCTGCTGCCGCGCCTGCCGGGACGTCCGGTGTACACGCTGCAGGACCCCGCGCTCACCGACGGGAACCCGCTGGTGCGGAGCGTCGAGGACATCGCCGCCCAGTACCTCCGGTGCATCCGGGCCGTCCAGCCGCACGGGCCCTATCTGCTGCTGGGCCGCTCCTTCGGCGGGCTCGTCGCCTTCGAGATGGCGGCGCAGCTCGAGCGGGAGGGTGAGCCGGTGGGACTCCTCGGCCTGCTCGACGCGCTCCAGATCGCGCCCGACGGCGAGCCGGACCCCGGGCGGGCCGAGGCCATCGAGCAGGAGTCGCTGCGCGTGCTGTGGCGCGAGGGCCGGCCCGGTGAACCGTATCCGACCTCCGGCGCGCTCGACCGCGGGCCGACGGTCGCCGCCGTGTACGGCGCCGACGGCCCGATGCACGGGTTGAGCGAGCGGACGCTCGACCGCCTGGTCGACGTGTGCGCCAACAGCATCGAGCTGTCCGTCACCTTCCGCCCCAAGGAGTACCGGGGCCGGCTCCACTTCTTCGCGGCCGTCGCCGACCCGAACAGCCTGCCCGCGGCCGCGAAGAAGGCGATGTGGCAGCGCTTCGCGCCCGACGTCGTCCTGCACGAACTGGACTGCGGGCACAGCCACGTGCTGCGGCCCGGCCCTGCCGCCGCCATCGCCGACGAGCTCTCCCGCGTGCTCGCCGAGCTCGGACTCTGACCCTTCCCCATCCACAGGAGGACACCATGACCAATCCGTTCGAGAACCCGGACGGCCAGTACCTCGCCCTGGTCAACGACGAGGGGCAGTACTCGCTCTGGCCCTCGTTCGCCCCGGTGCCGGACGGGTGGTCGACCGCCCTGGGACCGGCACCCCGCGAGGAGTGCCTCGCCTTCATCGACGCGACGTGGACCGACATGAGGCCCGCCAGCCTCGTGCGCGCGACGGCCGGGGAAACGAGTTCGGCACATTGAAGCGCGTCGTCAGGGAATCCTTTTCCGGTCTTCCCCGGGAGTTCTGGTGGCTGTGGACCGCCACGCTCATCAACAGCCTCGGCGGATTCGTAGGGATCTTTCTTGCGCTCTACCTCACGACTGGCCTAGGCTATTCTGCGAGCTTCACGGGATTCGTCGGGTCGCTTTACGGCGGCGGGGCTGTTGTGGCCGCAATTCTCGGCGGATTCCTGACCGACCGGATCGGGCGTACGCGCACCATCTTGACCGCTCAGGTGACGACCGGTCTTTCCACTCTGGCACTGGGGTTCGCCGACAGCGCCGCGGTGATCGCCGTCATGGCGTTCGTGGTGGGCGTGGCGGGCGCGGCGGCACGGCCGGCGATCGGTGCGACGATCGCGGACCTGACGGAAGGCCCCGAGCGGCAGAAGGCCTTCTCCCTGAACTACTGGGCGGGCAACCTGGGATTCGGCGCTTCCGCGGCGATCGTGGGCATGGTGGCCGAGCACGGGTTCCGTCCGCTCTTCGTCGTCGAGGCCACGGCCACGTTCGTCTGCGGGATCCTCGTGTACGCGAGGGTCCCGGAGACGGGCGCGCAGCGGATCCGTGGGCACGTGCGGGATTCCCGTTTCCTCGCCGGATACGCCTCGGTGTGCAAGGACCTGACCTTCATGGGGATCGTGGGAATGACGTTCCTCATGGCCCTGCTGTTCCAACAGGCCGCGACCGCCCTGCCGATCACCATGGGCATCAGGGGCTTCTCGAGTGCCGATTACGGAATGGTCATCAGCCTGAACGGGTTCATGATCGTCCTGCTGCAGGTCCTCCTCTCGAGGGCGGTGAAGTCGGTGAGTCCGAGGCGGGTCCTCGCCGCCTCGGCACTGCTCTGCGGATACGGGCTCGCCCTCGTCGTCTGCGCGGGTTCACTGCCCTTCTACTTCCTGGCGGTGGCCGTCTGGACGCTGGGTGAGATGACGTTCGCGCCGGTGATCATGAATCTCGTCTCGCACCTCTCGCCGGCCGCGGCGCGGGGGCGGTACCAGGGGACGTACCAGCTCGCCTTCTCCGGCGCCGCGCTCGTGGCGCCGTTGTCCGGCGGATACGTGATCGACCACTTCGGGGTCGACACCGTATGGATCACGTGCGGAGCGATCGGCACCGTGGCCGCGGTCGGATACGCGCTGCTGGGACGGGCGGCCGAGGAACGGTCGAGCGACACCGCCGATCTCACCGCCGCAGCGACGCACTGACCCACTGGCGCACTGCCCGCTGCGCGCTGCGCGCCGAAGGCGCACCGACCACGGGCGCACGAACCACTTCACCGCCCTGGGCGACTCCTCGCCGGACGGCGCTGGCCGATGCCCCGAGCCAGCTGAAAGACCAGAACGATGACCGGTATCCGGTAGACGTAAGAAGGCGGAATTGCGCAACAACGAGCGTTTTGATGTCCCCGCGGAACGGGGACCGGCATGACGACACAGTGCCTGCACGAGACCTTCGAGGAGCGGGCCGCCGCCGCCCCCGGGGCGCTGGCGGTGGTGTCCGAGGACGTGGAGCTGACCTACGGCGAACTGGACGCGCGTGCGGACCGGATGGCGCAGGTCCTGGTGGACGCGGGGGTGCGTCGGGGTTCCCTGGTGGGGATCCACCTGGAGCGCGGCGCGCAGATGGTCGTCGCCATCCTCGCCACGCTGAAGGCCGGCGCGGGCTACGCGATGCTGGACCCCGAGTTCCCGGTGCACCGGCTGCGGGACATGGTCGAGGACGTGGCGCCCGCCGTCGTGATCGCCGACAGCGAGGCCGACGTGGACCGGCTGGGCACCCCGGCGGCCTTCGTGCGCATGGCCGCCGGGGACGCCGACCGGCCCCTGCCCCGGGGAGCCGCGGGCGCCGGAGCCGAGGACGTCGCCTGCGTCATCTTCACGTCCGGGTCCACCGGTCGGCCCAAGGGCGTCGCCGCGCCGCACAGGACGGTGGTCGGCACCGTGCTGGGGCAGAGCTACACGCGGTTCGGCCCCGACACGGTCTGGCTGCAGTGCGCGCCCGTCTCCTGGGACGCCTTCGCCCTGGAGCTCTGGGGTCCGCTGCTGACCGGCGGTACCTGCGTGTTCCATCCCGGGCGGCCCAACCCCCTCGTGATGGAACGCCTGGTGGCCGACCACGGCATCACGACGATGAACCTCCCGACCGTCCTCTTCCACGTGATCATGGACGAGTACCCGGAGGCGCTCGAGGGTCTCAGCGACCTCCTCGTCGGCGGTGAGGCGCTCTCCCCCGAGCACGCCGCCCGCGTGGTCCGTGACTTCCCGGACCTGCGCTTCGTCAACGGATACGGACCCGTCGAGTGCATGGTCTTCGTGACCACGCACCTCGTCACCGCGCAGAGCGCGGCGCGCACGGCGGTGCCGATCGGCCGCAGCCTGGTCGGCAAGGAGGTCTACGTACTCGACGAGGAGCTGCGTCCGGTGGCCGACGGGGAGGTCGGCGAGTTGTACGCCGCCGGGGCCGGGGTGGCCCACGGCTACCTCCGCCGGCCCGCGTTGACCGCGGAGCGGTTCGTGGCCGATCCGTTCGCGGCGCCCGGCGGGCGCATGTACCGCACCGGCGACTTCGTGCGCTGGCACGAGGACGGGCCGCTGGAATTCATCGGTCGCGTGGACGGACTGGTGAAGGTCCGCGGTATCCGCATCGACCTCGGCGAGGTGGAATCCGTACTGGAGACGCACCCCGCGGTCAAGCGGGCCGTGGTCGTGGCCACCGGCGAAAGGCCTGAGAACCGCCGGCTCGTCGCCTATCTGACGCTCCGCCCGGAGCAGGGCGCCGAAACGGCGAAGTCCGCCCTGCGCGCCCATGCGGCGGAGAAAATGCCCGACTTCATGGTCCCCTACCGGTTCGTCGTCCTGGACGCGTTCCCCGTTACGCACAACGGAAAAATCGATCGCAAGGCTCTGCCCGCGCTTGGGGCGGAGAGCTCTCTCGGAGGTATGAAGAAATGCTGATTCTGGGTTTCAAGGAAGGCCATGACGGCGCGGTCGCCGCGATCGAGGACGGCAAGCTCCTGTTCTCGCTGGAGGCCGAGAAGGACTCGTTCCCCCGGTACGACCGGCTGACGGCCGATGTCCTGCTCCGGGCGGCGGAGAAGCTCGGTCGGATCCCCGACGCGCTGGCGGTCGGCGGCTGGGTGAAGGGCACGTTCTCCCACGAACCCCAGACCCGCACCGGCTACTTCGGGGTCGGCCCCGGCTCGGTCACCGACGAGGTGGGCACGTTCTTCGGCCAGGACGTGAAGGTCTTCTCCTCCACCCACGAGCGGTCGCACATCATGACCGCGCTGGGCCTGTCGCACTTCCCGGCCGGGCAGCCCTTCTACTGCCTCGTGTGGGAGGGCAACATCGGGTCGTTCTACCTGATCGACGAGCGCGGCGAGGTCACCCACCTCCGCCACGTCCTGTCGGACCCGGGCAACAAGTACGCCTACCTCTTCGCGCTGGCCGACCCGAAGTTCACGGCGAACAAGGGCGTGCTCCGGCTCCAGGACGCGGGCAAGCAGATGGCCCTGACGGGCTTCGCGCAGCCCGGCTCCCTGACCAAGGACGAGAAGAAGCTCATCGACTTCCTCCTGGAACAGGACCGGATCATCACGACCCTGGGGAAGGACGAGCTGACCTGGAGCCCCTTCCACAACATCGGAGTGGACTCGCAGGAGTACCGCAACCTGGCCCTGAAGATGTCGGACGCGATCTTCGACCGCTTCTACCAGTACGCGAAGGCGGAGCTCACCGAGGGGTACCCGCTGCTGATCTCGGGCGGTTGCGCCCTCAACTGCGAGTGGAACCGCCGCTGGCGCGAGTGCGGCCTCTTCCCCGAGGTGTTCGTGCCGCCGTGCCCGAACGACAGCGGCTCGGCCCTCGGTACGGCCATCGACGCCCAGCTGCACTACACGGGCTCGGCCACGGTGTCCTGGGACGTCTACGCCGGTGAGGAGTTCGTCGAGGACGCCGCGTTCGCCCCCGAGGACTACGACGTCAAGCCGCTGGACTTCGCCGAGGTGGCAGCGTTCCTGGCGGCCGGCAACATCATCGGATGGGCCCAGGGCCGGTGGGAGATGGGCCCGCGCGCGCTCGGCAACCGGTCGATCCTGGCCGCGCCGTTCTCCGAGGAGACGACCACCCGGCTCAACCGGATCAAGCAGCGGGAGGGCTACCGGCCCATCGCCCCGATCTGCCTGGAGTCCGAGGCCGCGAACTGGTTCAGCGGCTCGATCCCGGACCCCCACATGCTCTACTTCAGCCAGGTGAACTCCGAGTCCCTGAAGGCCGTCACCCACGTCGACGGCACCGCGCGCACCCAGACGGTGACGCCGGAGCAGAACCCCCAGATGGCACGACTGCTGACGGCCTTCCGCGACATCACCGGCTACAGCGTCCTGTGCAACACCTCGCTCAACTACTCCGGCCGCGGCTTCATCAACCGGACCAGCGACCTGGTCGAGTACGGCGAGGAGCACGGCCTGGACGGTTACGTCGTGGGCAACACGTTCGCCGTGCGCCGCAGCCCGCGGGTCTGATGCAGCAGCCGTAGAGAAAGCGATCTCGTCATGCAGCAAAACTTTGAACTCACGGGCGTCCGGACGGACCCGGACTTCTTCCGCTTCGAGGAGCGGACCGCGTTCGACCCCGAGCTGGTGATGGACGTCCTGCAGGGGCGGCGGCTGGGCGTCGTCTTCCGCGACGTGATACCCGAGGACGCGCGGAAGGAGTCGGTGGCCAGGTTCTGGAACAGCGCCGGACTGCTGCGCCGCGACGGGGAGCCCTCGTACCACATCGGCTCCTACCACTGGAACAAGTCGACCGACGAATACCTCGAGGACTCCGCCAAGACGGCCGATGCCGTGCGCGACGTGCTCGACGTCCCCGGCTCCCCCTGGCACGCGTTCCGGTCGGCGATGGCGGCGGAGCTCGCCCGGCACGGCGCGGAGATCCGCGTCGCCGAGCACGAGGGCGAGCAGGCCTGCGCCGCGCTGATCCGCGCATGGGACAAGGAGGGCAGCTTCGCCCTCGACCCCCATGAGGACGAAGCGCAGTGCAAGGACCCGCGGCAGGCCGGCTTCGAGATCCAGCGGGCGGCCGACCACGAGATCTGCGCCGTCAACATGTGCGTCGAGCAGGGTGTGGGTGGCCGCCTGGTCGTCTGGAACGTCCGCCCCGACGACGACAGCCGGCGGGCCCTGGGGATCGAGCACACGGGGTTCTCCTACCCGCCGGACTCCCTCGACGGGTTCGACGCCCTGCACCTCGACGTCCGCAGCGGGGACGTCTACGTGTTCAACGGGCGCCACGTGCACGCCGTCGACGCCTGCGAGGGCAACCGGACGAACGTGTCCTTCCTCATGGGATTCGTCGACGAGCGCACCGTCGTCAGCTGGACGTGAGCGCCTGAGGGCGAGGCCGAGGGCCGTCCCGCACCTGCCTCCCCCGCGCCGGGGAGCCGGATGCGCGGTGCGGGACGCCCCTCGGCCAGGGAACGACTTCCCCGTGCCGGCAGCGCGGGACCAAGCAACTGGAGGAACACAGAAGTGATCGTCTGCGGTTTGAAGCTGACCCATGACGGAGCCGTCGCACTCGTCGACGGCGACGAGCTGATCTTCAGCGTCGAGATGGAGAAGTTGGACAACTCGGCCCGCTACAGCCAGATCGACGACCTGTCGGTGGTGGTCCGTCTGCTGGGTGACTTCGGCTACCGGGTCCAGGACGTGGACCGGTGGGTCATCGACGGCTGGGACGGTGCCAAGGCGGGCCACGTCAGCCTGCTCGACCACGGGACCCCCGTCGAACTGGACCTGGCGCCCTACCGCGAGACCGAGGAAGTACCGGACGTCTTCACGCCGGGCCTGTCCGGCACCTTCCCCCTGGCCGGTGAGCCCCTGCCCTTCACCAGCCACGTGCACATCGCCGGGCACATCTCGAGCGCGTACTGCACCAGCCCGTTCGCCGAGCGGAACGAGCCGTCGCTCGTCCTCGTCTGGGACGGCGGGCTCTTCCCCCGCCTGTACTCGGTCGACCCCGAGACGGGCGTCGAGAACGGCGGTGAACTCTTCCCGCTGATCGGCCACACGTACGCCACGGCCGCCCACCACTTCGGCCCGTTCCGCCGGACCGACGAGTCGAGCACCGTCGACGACCTGTCGGTCGCGGGCAAGCTGATGGCCTACATCGCGCTCGGCACCCCGCAGCCCCAGGTGATCGAGGTGCTGCGGACGTGCCTGCACGAGCACTTCGAGGCCGACGACGAGAACACGGCCGTCTTCCGCGCCGAGGTCGGCGGCTTCGGCAGCAACGCGGAGCCGTCCCTGAAGTACGTGCACGCCTTCTTCCGCGACGTCCGCGACCGCATCCCCCGGGACGTGTCCGACGCGGACGTCCTCGCCAGCGTGCACCAGTTCCTCGAGGACGTGCTGATCGAGCGCCTGGCCGCCAAGGTGCGGTCCTGGAAGGGCGAGGGCCCCTGGAACCTGTGCTTCGTCGGGGGCTGCGCCCTCAACATCAAGTGGAACAGCGCCCTGCGCCGCATGGACCTCTTCCGCGACGTGTGGGTCCCGCCCTTCCCGAACGACTCCGGTTCGGCCATCGGAGCGGCGGCCCTCGGCATGATCGACGCCGCGGGCATCGGACCGATCCGGTGGAACCCCCGCCTGGGACCCGCCCTCGCCCCCGCGCCGCCGGCGCCCGAGGGCTGGCAGGTGCGCCCGTGCAGCCCGCAGGAGCTCGCCGAGGTCCTCCACACCACGGGGCTCCCCGTGGTCGTCCTCGACGGCCGGGCCGAACTGGGCCCCCGCGCCCTCGGCGGCCGCAGCATCCTCGCCGCACCCGTGCAGCAGTCCGCCAAGGACGTGCTGAACGAGGTCAAGGGGCGCGAGGGCTACCGCCCCGTCGCTCCCATCTGCCTCGAAGAGCACGCACCGGAGATCTTCTCCCCGGGCAGCCCGGACCCCCACATGCTCTTCGACCACGTCGTGCGCCCCGACTGGCGCGACCGCATCCCCGCGGTCCTGCACCTGGACGACACCGCCCGCCTGCAGACCGTCGGCCCGGACGACGACCCCACGCTGCGCGCGGTCCTGACCGCCTACCACCGCCTGAGCGGCGTCCCGGTGCTCTGCAACACCAGCGCGAACTTCAACGGGACCGGATTCTTCCCCGATGTCGCGTCGGCCCTCGCCTGGGGCAGGGTCGACCGGGTGTGGAGCGACGGCACCCTCTACACGCGGGACAGCAGCGCCTGAGCCCCTCGCCCGCCGCACGGCCGGCAACCGCCCCCGACCTGCCCGGAGCCCGGCAGGGAGCCGAAGAACCCCAGGAGTTCCCGATGATGCGCACCATGTTCAAGTCCAAGATCCACCGCGCCACCGTGACCCAGGCCGACCTGCACTACGTGGGTTCGGTGACCGTCGACGCGGACCTGCTCGACGCGGCCGACCTGCTGCCGGGCGAGTTGGTCCACATCGTCGACATCACCAACGGCGCCCGTCTGGAGACGTACGTCATCGAGGGCGAGCGCGGGTCCGGGGTGATCGGGATCAACGGGGCCGCCGCCCATCTGGTCCACCCCGGGGACCTCGTGATCCTCATCAGCTACGCCCAGGTCACCGACGACGAGGCGCGGACGCTGGAGCCGAAGGTGGTCCACGTGGACGGCGGCAACCGCATCGTCGCCCTGGGGGCGGACCCGTCCGAGCCGGTGCCCGGTTCGGACCAGGAGCGCAGCCCGCAGGCGGTCGGGGCCTGAGCGGCCCCCGGTCCCCCGGGAAGAGCGGGACGGGCGCGCCCGTGGCAGGAGCCACGGGCGAGCCCGTCCTCGCGCGGGCGGCGGTGCCGCCGCGGTGTCAGAGCCCTTCGGACGCGCTCCCGTCGCCGACCGTCGCCCAGAACCCGCGCAGCCACACCAGGGTGTCCTGCATGACGTAGTGATCCACGTGCGGGCGCAGCGCCGACAGCAGGAACGAGCGGGCCCCCTCGGCCGGCACCCCGAGGACGGTGATCCGGGGGTCGACGGTCCCGTCGCGCCGCACGGGGTGGAACTCCGGCGACAGGTCGAGGCCCCCGGGTTCGAACACCTCGCCGTCGGCGGAGACGTTGCGCCACAGACGCACCAGACCGTGGTCCATCAGGTTGCGGTACAGGGGCATGGCGTCCAGGCGGGGGTCGAAGCCGTGGACGCGCGCCTCGACCAGGACGTCGACGGGGCGGGCGTACCCGGTGCGGGGGCCCTCGACGACCGCGCGGGCGTCCGCGCCGCCCGGGCGGACCCGTGCGTCGGGGCCGGCGCCCACGTCCAGCAGCCCGCAGTCCATCAGGGCGGCGATCTTGGCCATGACCTCGGGGGCGGCGCCGTTGCCGAGCCGGTTGTGGTGGCTGACGTGGCGGCGCAGGAACGCGCGCTGCGAGGCGGCGGTCAGCCCCGCGTCGTCCACGGCGTACGAGATGACCGAGCGCAGGTCGCGCCAGACACCGTCCGCGGCGGCCTTGTGCGGGCTGCGCAGGTTGCCCTGGCGGGCCCGCAGCTGGTCGCGCGCCATGAACGCGGCGACCTGCCGCGGCCACTCCCCCGGTGCCCCGACCGCCGGCACGGGACGTACCGCCCGCTCCCAGTCGAAGCGGTTGCCGTGCGGCGAGGGGTCCAGGCCCGTGGGCGACGCGAGGCCGTCGGTGACCAGGTGCGGCGGCATCGAGCGGTCGACGTGCCGGCGCACCTCGGCCTGCACGGTGCCGCCGTACACCGTCCGGGTCCAGTGCAGCAGGACGTCCCGCACCGGCCAGGAGACCTGGCGCTGGGCGGTGGACAGGGCCTGCTCGCCGCGCAGGACGGAGTCCAGTACGGCGGTGATCCCGTCCACCGCCTCCTCCAGCGCGGCCGTCAGGTGTCCGGGGGGCCCGCCGGGGGCCCCGGCGCCGGAGAGGAAGGCCAGGTAGCCGGGCATGGCCCGCTGTGTCAGCAGCAGTGCCGTACCGGGCCCGAAGAGGGTGGCGTAGTGCAGGTGCGCCATCTCCAGGACGACCAGGGGCAGGACGTCCCGGTCGAAGTCCAGCTGCCGCCGGCCGCCGTCGGTACCTGCCGGGACGCCGACGTGCCGGCGGAGCTGGCGGACGGCCTCCTTGGTCAGGAAGGTGCCGGGGTGGTCGGCGCTGCCGTCGCTCGGCTTGTGGTTGTCGGGCCGGGCGAAGGTGAACAGGCCGGACGGGCTGAAGGCCACGATCGCTTCGGGCTCGGCGCCGCCGGGCCGGTAGACCAGGCCGCCGCCCGGCGCGTCGTCGAAGCGGCCGCCCCGGCCCTCGGTGAGGTGCAGCACGACGTCGATGCCCGTCAGGCCCGTGCCGGCGCAGCCCACCACGGATCCGGGGCCGGTGCCGGCCCCGTCCAGCACGGTCTCCATCGGGTAGGCGTGCGGGAGGTACCGCGTGCCGCCGCGGGCGTCGGCCCCGGCGGGGCGCCGGCCGGCCGGGGAGCGCGCGGGGTCGTGGTGGGAGTGCCCGGTGAGCAGCAGCACCTCGTCGGCCGGGTGGCGGGCGCCGTCGGCCGTCGTCACCTCCAGGATGTCGCCCACCGGGACCAGGTCGGTGACCTCCGCGGGGTGCAGGTGGAGGGTGACGCCGGGGTGACGGCGCAGGTCGGCCGCGAACGCGTCGAACATGTCCCGCAGGGCGAGCCCGTGCACGTAGCGCCGGGGCCAGTCCTGCGGACTCAGGTCGAAGTCGGGGTCGCCGGTCTCCTCGAAGCGCCGGCGGCACCATTCGTGCAGGGTGGGCCGGTGGGCCGCGGGGCGCACCGGTCCCGCCCCGGACACCGTGTCGTCGGCGGCGAAGCCGACCTGGGAGGCGACCCGGTTGAGGTAGCTCGTGCGGGCCTGCGCCGGGCTGTGGGCCTGACCGGCCCCGAACTCGCCGCTGCGCTCGAAGACGCGGACCTCCAGGCGCCGGTCCCGCGGGAGTCGGCCGATGGTGGCCGAGAGACGCTCCAGGGCGTACGTCGCCCGGGGGCCGCCGCCGACGACGGCGAGCCGGTAGGGCTCCGCGGCCGGGGCGGTCCGGCTCGGTGCGGTTGCTCGAGAGGTGGTCACCCGCGCCCCGTCCGGTCGTCGTGCAGCAGGCCGGCCAGCGCCGCGAGGAAGCGGTCGACGTCCTCCGTGGTCATCCGGCCCATGGTGGACAGCCGGAACCAGTCCGGGGCCAACTGCTCCTGGGCGCCGTAGACCACGAAGCCCCGGGTCCGCAGCGCGCGGTGCAGCTCGCCGAAGGCCGTGTCCCGCGGGAGGCGGACGGCGGTCAGGGCGGCGGCCCGGTGGGCGGGTGGCAGCAGCAGGTCCAGGCCGAGGTCCGCCAGGCCGGCGCGCAGGTGGAGCGCGAGCGCGGTGTAGCGGGCGTGGCGGGCTTCGCGCCCTTCGGCGAGGGCCAGGTCGAGGGCGGCCTCGAAGGCGTAGTAGGCGGGGATGCCCGGGGTGAAGGCGGGCGCCACCGCCTTCTCCTGGGCCGTGTAGTGGCGGTGCAGGTCCAGGTAGTAGCTGCGCCGGGGCGCCGCGGCGAGCCCCTCGAAGGCGGCCCGGGACGCGCTGACGAAGGCGAGGCCGGGGGCGCCCTCGAGGCACTTGTTGGCCGAGCCGGCCAGCCAGTCGACGCCGTCCTCCGCCAGCGACAGCCGCTCGGCGCCGACGCTGCTGACGGCGTCCAGGATGAGCTCGCGGCCGTGCTCGTGCGCGATCCGGGTCAGCGCCGCCGCGTCGTTGAGCATGCCGCTGCTGGTCTCGTGGTGCACCAGGCCGACGTGGGTCAGGCCCGGGTCGGCGGCCAGCGCCGCGGCCACGGCGGACGGGTCGACGGCGGTGCCCCAGCCCAGTTCGAGGCGGTGGGTCCGGATGCCGTGGGCGTCGGCGATGTGCTGGAACCGCTCCCCGTAGTGGCCGTTGTCGACGACCAGCAGGCCGCCGTCGGCGGGTACGGCCGAGCTGACGGCGGCCTCCACGGCACTCGTGCCGGAGCCGGTGAGGATCACGGAGGTGTGCCGCGCGTCGCCGCCCGCGGCCAGGGTGGTCTTGTGCCGTACGCGGGTGAGGAGGTCGGAGAACTCCGGCTCGCGGTGGCACAGGTCGGGCCCGGCGAGGGCGGCGCGCACGCGCGCGTCGGTCATCACCGGACCGGGGTTCATCAGGACGACCCGGTCGCTACCGGGCGGGGTGGTGTCGGTCATGGGGCGATCGCTCCCTTGAAACGGGCCGCGGAGGCCGGCGGGCGGAGGGCGGGACGGCCGAGTCCCGGGTCGGATCCGGGGGCGATGCGCACCCGGATCAGTTGCGCCCCGCCGGCTGCCTGGGCGTGCCGGACGGCCTCGGCCAGGGCGGCGGCGTCGGCCACGTCGGCGGTGGCGCGGTAGCCGCAGGCGGCGGCGATCGCGGCGAAGTCCACGCCCGCCGATGCCGTGGGCTGGCCTCCGGTGGACTCGTAGGCCTCGTTGTCGAGCAGGACGTGGCACAGGTCGGTGTCCGCGTGGCGGCCGATGGTGGCCATGGCCTCCAGGCGCATGAGGGCGGCGCCGTCGCCGTCGAGGGCCAGGACGCGGCGGCCGGGGGCGTGCAGGGCCACGCCCAGGGCGACGCTCGAGGCGCAGCCCATCGAGCCGACGACGTAGAGGTTCCCGGGGCGGTCGAAGTCGCGTTCCAGTTCGCGCGCGGTCTTGCCCGTCGTGGCGACGACGAGGGTGCGCGGGTCCATGGCGTCGACGATGTGCCCGATGGCTTCGGCGCGTCGCATCGGGCGCGGGCCGGCGGCGGTGTGCGGCGCGGTGGGGTACGGGGCGACGGCGCCCTTGGGGACGACGAAGGCGTACGGCAGCCCGGTGGCGGCCATGTGGGCCTCGGCCGACGCGAGGCGCTCGGCGAGCCCGGCCGGGTCCTCGGGGAGCACCTCGTGCGCGATCTCCATGGCCGTGAGCATCTCGGTGGTGATCCGGCCCATCAGTTCGTGCTGGGGCTCGTCGGGGTGGCCGGGCCGACCCCGCCAGGTGACGAACAGCAGGACGGGCAGCCGCAGCGTGTGGCACAGGGACGTGAGCGGGTTGACGGTGTTGCCGAGGCCGGAGTTCTGCAGGATGACCACGGGCTTGCGGCCCGCCAGGTGGGCACCGGCGGCGAGCGCGACCGCCTCGCCCTCGTTGGTCGCGATCAGGTAGTCGCGCGGGTGCTCGGCCTCCAGGCAGGAGATGACGGGGCCGAGGAACGAGCAGGGCACTCCGGTGAAGGGACCGAAGCCGCGGGTGCGCAGCAGGTCGACCAGGGTGCGCGCGTCGAGCGCGGTGGGGGTGCTCACCGGGCGGCCTCCCCGGTGCCGAGCAGCTCGGCGGCGCGGGCGGCGTCCTGCTCGGTGCGCAGTTCCAGCCAGCCCGAGGCGATCTCGACGGCGCGGATCCGGTGCCCCTCGGCCAGCAGGTCGGCCAGGAGGGTGCCCAGGGCGGCCCCGGTGCCGTCGGCACGGCGCTTCTCGGCGGCGCGGCGCAGGGCGGCGAAGCCGTCGGCGGAGAAGGCCGCGGCGCCGGCGAACTCGCCGTCGCCGGTGCCGGCGGCGAGGACCTCGCCGCCGCCGCTCCCGGCCAGGCGGCGGCCGGCGCGGGCCGTCGATCCGAGGGTGAGCGGCAGCGCGTCGGGGCGGTGGCCGGCGGCGGTCCCGGAGACGTCGACGAGGACGGCGACGTCCGCGTCGGAGGCGGCCAGGCGGCGCAGGGGCTCGGGCTCGACGTACGCGTCGGCGCAGAGCACGACCGTGGTTCCGGGACAGGTCCCGGGCAGGGTGAGCAGCGCTTCGGCGGCGTCGGATCCGCCGGTCAGCCCGGTGACGTCCTGCGGCAGCGGGCCGGCGTCCGTGCCGGGCTCGGCGGCCAGGGCGACCGACTCGATGCCGGCCCGGCGCAGCGCGCCGCACTGCCGGTCGGCGAAGGGTGCCCCGGTTCCGGCGGTGCCCGGGGCGCCGGGGACGACGGCGGCGCGGGGCCGGTTCTCGTACGGGGTGATGTAGGCGGCCTCGTGCTGCTTCTGCCGGGACATGCCCTGGAGGTCGAACACCGTGGCCAGGGGGGCGATGCGGTCCTCGATGCCGGTGGTGCGGTCGTCGCGCAGGATGGCGTCGAAGGTCTCGGTGACGGCGGTGATGCCGGCCCGCAGCCCGTGGTTGGCGTAGATCACCATCTTGGCGCCGGCCTCGGCGAGTTCGGTGGCGGTGACGGTGTGGTAGGTGGTGGGCACCACCACGACGGGGGTGGGGCGCTGCCAGCGGTCGAGGAACTCCAGCACCGGCTCGGGGGAGCTGCCCTTGGCGTGGATGAGTACGGCGTCCGCGCCTGCCTCGGCGTACGCCTCGCCGCGGCGGAGCGCCTCGTCCGTCCCCCAGCCCGCGATCAGGGCCTCGATCCGGGCGATGACCATGAGGTCGGCGGTGCGCTGAGCGGCCTTGGCCGCGCGCAGCTTGCCGCAGAACTCTGCGACGGGCGCCAGTTCCTGGCGGCCCGGGATGAAGCTGTTGACCTTGGGGAAGCGCTTGTCCTCGATGGAGACCCCGGCGATCCCCGCGGCCTCGTAGCGGCGGATCATGTGCATCACGTTGTGGGCGTTGCCGTATCCGGCGTCGCAGTCGGCGACGACGGGGACGTCGACGGCGGCGGCCATCGAGGAGGCCACGGCGTGCAGTTCGCTCATGGTCAGGATGTCGGTGTCGGGCACGCCCTGCGAGGCCGACACCTCCAGTCCGCTGGACCACACGCCGTCGAACCCGGCGCGTTCGGCGAGCCGGGCGCCGAGCGGGTTGTGGGCGCCGACGATGCGTACGGCGCCGGGCCGGGCGAACAGGTCGCGCAGCCGCCTGGCCCCGTGGGCGGGGCGGTCCCCGCTGTGGTCGGTGTTCGTCCCTGCGGTCATGCCGGTTCTCCTGTTGTCCGCTGTCGCGCACGGGGGGCGCAGCGTCTTCGGGGCGGCCCACACAGTGCTGTTACCTGAGTTGTTGTCGAATGCCGGGGGAAGGCCGCGGCGGTCAGACCGTCACGGCGGTCATCACGAGACCCGCGGCGACGAGCCAGCGGCCTTCCAGGGTCGAGAGGCGCCGGTGGCCGATCCGCGGCCCGGCCACCAGCAGCCGGGCGCTGAAGCGCCCGGTGTGGGCGTCGACTTCCGGGGCGCCGGCCGGGGCGAACCGCACCGTGGCCTGGGCGAAGTCCAGCCAGCGGCCGGTGAGCGGGAACCACGCCTTGTAGACGGATTCCTTGGCGCTGAAGAGCACCTTGTCCCAGTGCAGCGCCGGTCTCGCGCGCGCCAGGACGCGCAGTTGGTCGCGCTCGTGCGGGAGCGCGACGGCGGCCAGGACTCCGGCGGACAGCGGCGCGTGCGGCTCCGCGTCGATGCCGAGCGAGGCCACCTCGGTCGTCCGGGCGGCGGCCGCGGCGCGGTAGCCGTCGCAGTGGGTGATCGCCCCGGCCACGCCCGCGGGCCACAGCGGTTCGCCGGCCGCGCCGACGGGCAGCGGACCGGCGGCCACGCCGAGCCCGTGCAGGGCGCGGCGTGCGCAGTGCCGCCCGGTGGTGAAGGCACCGCGCCGCGGCGCGCTCTGCCGGGCGGCGACGGTGAGTTCCTCCGGGTACAGCTCGGCGTCGAGCACGTCGGCGTACTCGTGGGAGCTGGCCACGGCGGGCGGCAGGATCCGCTCGATCACGCGTCCGCTTCCCCGGTGGCGGCACGGGTGGGTGCGGTCACCTTGCCCGGGCCGGCGAACAGTCCGGCGACGGCGCCCAGGGCGGCGACCACCGCGGTGGCGAGCAGGGCGTAGCGCATGCCGTCGAGGAACGCCGCCTGGCCGATCCGGGTCAGCTCGGCGGTCGCCGTACCGGTGCCCAGGTCGGGGGCGAGGCCGACGGCCGCCCCACGGACCGCGGTGCCGGCGCGGCCCTCGGGGACCTCGATGCCGGCGGCGGCGAGTCGCGCGGGCAGCACCGCGGCGACGTACCCGCCGACGATCGCGCCGACGGTGGCCGTGCCGAGGCTGCCGCCGACCTGCATGGAGGTCTGCTGCACACCGCCGGCGACACCGGCGAGTTCGGCCGGGGCGCTGCCGATGACCAGCTTGGTGGCACCGACCATAACCGGGCTGAAGCCCAGCCCCAGCAGGAGGAAGCAGGCCGTGGTCCGCAGGGTGCCGGAGTCGGCGTCCAGTTGGGACAGGGCGGCCATGGCGACGGCGGTGACGGCCAGCCCCGCGGTGACCGGGGCGCGGGGACCCGAGCGGCTGATCCAGATCGCCGCCGGCGGGGCGCCCGCGATCATCAGCAGGGTCAGGCCGAGGACCCGGACGCCGGAGGCGGCGGGCGCCAGGCCCAGTACGTTCTGCAGGTAGAAGATGAGGACGAAGGGCGCGCCGAACATCACGAACGCCATCGCGGTCATCGCCAGGACGCCCACGGTGAAGCGCGTGGAGGCGAACATCCGCAGCGGCAGCAGCGGGTCCTCGGCACGTCGCTCCCACCGGACGAACACGCCGGTCAGCACGGCCGAGGCGGCCAGCAGGAGCAGGGTGCGGGCATCGGCCCGGCCCTGGTCGGCCACCGTGGTCAGGCCGCCGACGAACGCGCACAGGGCGGCGCCGAGCACCGCCATGCCCGGCAGGTCGAGCCGGCCGGGCGCGGCGGGGCGGGGCGCGTCGCGCAGCACCGTGACGCCCAGGAAGAGGGCCAGCGCACCGAGCGGGACGTTGAGGTAGAAGACCCAGCTCCAGTCGGCGTGTTCGACCAGCAGGCCGCCCACGACGGGGCCGGCGGCGGTGGACGCGGCGATGACGGCGCTGCGCACGGCGATGGGCATGTTGAGCCGGTCGGGCGGGAACGCGGCGCGCAGCAGGCCGAGCGTGGCGGGCTGCATCAGCGCGCCGAACACGCCCTGGAGCACGCGCAGGGCGATGACCCACCCGAGGTGGCCGCTGGCGCCGATGGCCACCGAGGTGGCGGTGAACCCGGCGGCGCCGAGGAGGAACATCCGGCGATGGCCGTAGCGGTCGCCCAGCTTGCCCGCGGTGATCAGCAGCGCCGCCACGGCCAGCAGGTAGCCGTTGGTGACCCATTGGATGCCGGTCAGGTCGGCGCCCAGGTCGGCCTGCATGGCCGGCTGGGCGACGGTGACGATGGTCCCGTCGAGCGAGACCATCATGGCGCCGACCGACAGGGTCAGGAGCGTGAGCCAGGGGTGGCCCCGCACGATGCGCCGCCGCGGGGACGGCGGCGCCTGCCCGTCGGTCGCGGACGCCCGGTCGGTCCCGCTCACGCCGGCAGCCCGTCCGCCGCTCCCACGGGAGCCTTCGCGGGACCCTGGCCGCCCGCGGCGGGGCCGGCGGTGTCCTCGGCGGGCTTCCACCCGGGCGGGCCGAAGACGTGGCCGAGCTTGTGCCGCAGGGTGCGGGCCGTGCGCACGTCGCGGATCATGTTGCCGAACTCGTGGACCTGGATCTTCCAGATGGAGAAGGTCTGCAGCTGCTTGGTCAGGCCGTAGGTGGGGCGCTGGACCTCGGGCTGGAAGGTGCCGAAGAGGCGGTCCCACAGGATCAGGATGCTGCCGAAGTTCTTGTCGAGGTACTCCGGGTCGGTGCCGTGGTGGACCCGGTGGTGCGAGGGGGTCACGAAGACGTACTCGAACCACCGCGGCAGCTTCCCGATCTTCTCGGTGTGCGCGAAGAGGCCGTACACGAGGTGCACCGAGTGCATGGTGAACACCAGCGCCGGGTGGATGCCGAGCAGCGGCAGCGGGAACCAGATCATCTTCTCGAACCACTGGGCCCACTTGCGGCGCAGCGCGGTCGACAGGTTGAAGTACTGGCTGGAGTGGTGGACCTGGTGCCCGGCCCAGATCAGCCGGACCCCGTGGGCGGCGCGGTGGTACCAGTACAGCAGGAACTCGACGCCGACGAAGAGGACGACCCAGGTCACCCACGAGCGGGCGGACAGGTGCCACGGGGCCACGTACTCGTAGACGAGCAGGTACAGGGCCAGCGCGATGGTCCGCAGCGTCGTGGAGGACACGAGGGCGCCGATGCCCGTGAGGATGCTCGCCCGGTGGTCCCTCAGGTCGTAGCCGGGCCGCCCGTCGTGGTCGTCGCCGTACTTGAGGGCGAGCATCTCGATCCCGATGAGCAGCGCCATCGCGGGCAGAGCGTAGACCGCCGGATCGTGCAGCCGGTCTATCACCTTGTCGAGCATGGCTTCTCCTTGATTTTCGATTCCCAGCACCCTAGGCACGCCCTCCTAAACACCTCCCTAAAGCGGCACTTAATTGCGGTCCGTGCCGACCGTTTAAGGTCCCGCAACAGGGGGGTTTAAGGTCGGCTTTAGCCCCATCCCACTACGCTGACCAGCGGCTTGGCCAGGATCCCGCGAGACCGCGTTGGAAGAGAGCACCGGCCCGCGCCGATCGAGATTCACGAATTCCGGGTCGGCAACCAATTTCTCGACGACCTAGGAATGGGGGACGGATGGCCGCCACTTGCCTCAGCGTCCGGCGGGCCCGGGCGGCGCACGCCGGACCCCCGGTCCGCGTGCTCGCCCTGCACGGTCTCGCCGCGAGCGGCACCACCTGGCGGGCGTACGCGGAACACGCCGCGCCGGCGGTCGAGCTGTGGACGGCGGAGCTGCCGTGGGGGCCCGCCGGCGGTGCCGCGTGGAGCCACGCCGGCGACCCCGCCGAGTGGATCGGCCGGGCGCTCGCCGAGGTGCCGGGCGGCGTCGACGTGCTCGTCGCGCACTCCTTCGCCGCGGTGCTCGCCCTGGAGTACCTGGCGGCCGCCGGGCCGGCGGCACGGCCCCGCGCGGCGGTGCTGGTCTCGCCCTTCCACCGGCGCCGCCCGGAGGACTTCCACTGGGACACCGCGCAGCACTACCTGTCCGTCTTCCAGGACGTGTTCGACGAGGCCCTGCGGCTCGGCTCGACCCGTGCGCTGCCGGCGCAGACGCGGCGGGACATGGCGCTGGTGGTGCGCGACGGGGTGGGCCCGTACGGCTGGCTCCGCTTCTACGAGTCGTACCTGCGCAGCCCGTTCGTCGACGTCGACCGGGTCGACGTGCCCGTGCTGGTGGTGGCCGGTGACGGCGACCGGTTCGCCCCGCCCGAGGACGCCGAGGAGCTGGCGGCCGCGCTGCCGCACGGCCGGCGGACCCTGCTGCCGGACTGCGGGCACTTCCCCATGACCGAGCGGGCGGGCGCGTTCGCGCACGCCGTCCACGCTCTGCTGGCCGAACTGTGGCCGGCCGCCTTCGGCCCCTCCACGAGAGCGAGTTGAGACGTGGCCACCGTCAGCACCACCGACGTGTTCGTGACCGGCATCGGGGCGGTCAGCTGCCTGGGCGGCACCGCGGGCGAGTTCTGGGCCGGGCTCAACGCGGGCGCCCCCCTGCCGGTCCCCGTGCCCGGGCTCACGGAGTACGTGCCGGACGCCCTGGCGTACCGGGTGTCCGACGGACCCGCCGAGGACGCCGGGGGCGCCGGGCACGCCGGGGACGCCGGAGACGCCCGGGGCCGGGCCACGGGTTTCGCCCTGCGCGCCGCCCGCGAGGCGCTCGCCGACGCGGGCCTGTCCCCCGCGGTCACCGCCGACATGGCCGTGGTGATCGGCACCGCCGGCGGGGACGGCGGTGTCCGCGAGGGTCGGGTGCCCGGCGGCGGGAGCTGGCGGACGCCGTTCTCGGTGGCGGCGGCGGTCGGCGGGGCGCTCGGTTCCTTCGGCACCAACATCAGCGTCAGCAACGCGTGCGCTGCCAGTGGTTACGCGCTGTCCGTCGCCGTGGACCTGATCCGCCGCGACGAGGCGGACACGGTGCTGGTCGGCGGCGCCGAGGGCCTCGCGTGGGTGCCGCCGGCCGCGTTCGACAGGCTGGGCGCCACCGACCCCGAGCGGTGCCGGCCCTTCGACGCGCGGCGCCGGGGCACCGTCTTCGGCGAGGGCGCCGCGATGCTCGTCGTGCAGTCCGCCCGGGCGGCGGCCGGGCGCCCCGTCTACGGGCAGGTCCGGGGCACGGCGTGGAGCTGCGACGCCCACCACCCCACGGCCCTGGACCCGGAGGGGAGCCAGCTGGTGCGGGTGGCCCGGGACGCACTGGCCGCGGCCGGGAGGGCCCCGGACGGGATCGGCTGCGTCATCCCGCACGGCACCGGCACGCCGCCCAACGACGAGGTGGAGTACCGGGTCCTGCGCGAGGTGTTCGGCGAACGCGTCGCCGACACCCCCCTGTTCAGCCTCAAGACGTTCATCGGGCACACCGCCGGGGCCTCCGCCGCGTTCGCCGCCGTCGGCGCCGCGCTGATGGCACGGCACGGCCGTGTCCCCGCCAACGCGCCGCTGCAGTACCCGGATCCCTCCTGCCCGGTGTGGCTGCCGCCCACGCCGCTGCGGCTGGCGCCGCACCGGTCCGACGTCCTGATCAACGCGTACGCGTTCGGCGGCAGCAACTTCGCCATGGTGTTCGGGGGTGTGCGGTGATGGCGGCCGCCACGGTGGCCGAGTCCCTCGTCCACGGCGCCGGGCTGGTCCTGCCCCCGGCCGGACACACCCCCGGCGCGCCCTGGTTCGACCACCGGGCCCGGCTGGGCCGCGGCCACCGCTTCCTGCCGGCCGCCGGCCAGTACCTGGTCGCGGCCGGGCGGGACGCCCTGGCCGCCGTCGACGGCTGGACCGAGCGGCAGCCGGCGGAGCGGCGGGGCGCCGTGGTGGGCACGAACAGTGCGGTCGCCGCGGTGCACGCCGACATCGACGCGACGGTCCGCCGGGACGGGGCCGGAGCGCTCAGCCCGATGGGGGTGCCCTTCTTCTCGGTCAACCTCGTCGCGGTCCGGCTGTCCACCGAGCACCGGCTCAAGGGCTTCAACCTGACGGTCACCTCGCCCCGCGTGGCCGGTGTCGAGGCCCTGCACCTGGCCGCGCGCGAGCTGGCCGCGGGCCGGGCCGACACGGTCCTGTCGGGGGCGGCGGAGGCGCCGGACCCGTGGGCGGGGGACGCCGCGCCCGAGGACGGGGCCGCGCTGCTCCTGCTGCACCCCGCTCCCGGGGTGGCGCCCCGGGGCGCCGCCGCGCGCGAGGTCCGTCCCGCCGCGCCCGACGACCCCGCGGTGCTGCGCACCACGCTGCGGTTCGTGCCGCCGCCCGCGCTCACCACGCCCGAGGGCCGGGCCCGGGCCGCGGCGGCCGTGCACGACGCGCTGGAGTCGCTGCACCCGACCGGGGGTGCGCCGCCGGAGATCCGGCTGCTGGCCGACCCCTCCCCCGTCGGCGGGGCGGTCGAGCGTGCCGTACGCGCCTGGTCCGCCGGGCGGGCGTCCGTCTCGACGGCCCGCTCCGGCCCCCGCGCCGGGTCCCTGGCCCCGGTCACCGAGCTGGCGGACGGCGTCCTGACCGGCTCGCCGCGCCCGCTGCTGGTGGTGGCCGCGGCCGCCCAGGGCAACGTCGCCTTCGCAGCGCTCTCATCGCCGAACCGCCCGGAACCGACCAAGAGGTGTGACACATGCTGACTTCCGTCAAGGGCTCGTGGTGCCTGATCCTGGGCGTCTCCAGCGGGATGGGGCGGGCCACCGCCCTGGCCATGGCCCGTGAGGGCGCGCACGTCTTCGGTGTCCACTTCAGCACCGCGGTGCAGCAGGAGGAGGCCGACGCCCTGGAGGCCGACCTGCGCGCCATGGGCGTACAGGTGCGCTTCCACAACGCCAACGCGGCGAGCCGGCAGACCCGCGCCGAGCTCGTCCCGCTGCTGGCCGAGGCCGCCGGTCCGGACGGCATCAGGGTGGTGCTGCACTCTCTGGCCTTCGGCAGCCTGCTGCCGTACATCCCCGGGCCGGACGCCGAGGACGTCATCAGCCAGCGGCAGATGGACATGACGGTCGGCGTCATGGGCCACAGCCTCGTCTACTGGGTCCAGGACCTCCACGCCGCCGGGCTGCTCCGGCGCGGCGCCAAGGTGCTCGCGCTGACCAGCCGCGGCGACAGCCGGGTGATGCCGAACTACGGGGCGGTGTCCGCCGCCAAGTCCGCCCTGGCCGCGCACGTACGGCAGCTGGCCGTCGAACTCGCCCCCGCGGGCATCGGCGTGAACGCCCTGCGCGCCGGCCTGACGCTGACCCCCGCCCTGATCCGCATCCCGGGCAGTGACGAACTGGCCCGCCGGGCCTCCGAGGCGAACCCCCACGGCCGGATCACCGTTCCGGAGGACGTCGCCGAGGCCGTGGTGATGCTGTCGGCCAGCGACTCGTCCTGGATCACCGGCAACGTCATCGACGTCGACGGCGGCGAAGGCCTCGTCTGACCCCCGCACACCCGACCCCTGATGGAGGCACTTGCCATGACCGACCGGACCCCCACCCCTGCCACCGCTCCTGCTGCCGCTGCGGCTGCCGCCGTGCTCGACCTCGAGGACCTGCGCAGCACCCTCGCGTCGATCATCGACGTCGACACCGACGAGGTCACCGACACCGCCGACTTCAAGGAGGACCTGGACGTCGACTCCCTGCTGGCCCTGGAGATCCTGGTCGCACTGGAGCGCAAGTACCAGGTCAGGATGGAGCAGTCCAACCTCCAGGAGGTCCGCTCCCTGAAGGCCACCTACGACCTGCTGTCCGAGAAGCTGGGGGCGGCCTGATGGCGGGCTCCCGCAAGGTCGCGCTCGTCACGGGCGGGTCCCGGGGGATCGGCCGGGCGGTGGTGGAGCGACTGCTCGAGGACGGCCACGACGTGGCCTACTGCGCGCGCTCGCTCCCCGAGGACACCCGTCCGCTGGAGCGGCTGGCGGCCGACCACGGCGTCCGGGTGCACGGCACCGCCCTCGACGTGACGGACGCGGCCGCGGTGGCGGCGTTCGTCGAGGACACCGAAGAGCGCCTCGGCCCGCTCGACGTGGTCGTCACCAGTGCCGGCGTGGTCCGCGACGGGCCGCTGGCGACGATGACGGCCGAAGCCTGGCACGAGGTCGTCGACACCAACCTGACCGGCACCTTCCACGTGTGCCGCGCGGCCGTGTTCCCGCTGATGCGGCGGCAGCGGGGCAGCATCGTGACGATCTCGTCCGTGGCCGGCGTCCGGGCCAGCGCCTCGCAGACCAACTACTCCGCCTCCAAGGCCGGGATCATCGGCTTCACCAGGTCCCTGGCGGACGAGGTGGCCCGGTTCGGGATCCGCGCCAACGTGGTCGCGCCCGGCCTGATCGACACCGACGTGGCGGGCGGGCTGTCCGACAAGGCCCGCACGCGGTTGCTCGCGAAGATCCCCCTCGGCCGCGCGGGCACGGTCCGGGAGGTCGCCGACACCGTCGCGTTCCTGGCCTCCGACCGGGCCGGCTACATCACGGGGCAGGTGATCGGGGTCGATGGCGGCGTCAGCAACTGAGGGCACGGGCCCCGTGGTCCGCGACCCGGAGACGACCGTGGTGGTGACCGGGCTCGGCGTGCTCAGCCCGATCGGCACCACCGTCGAGACCTTCTGGCGGTCGGCGCTGGAGGGAGTGGTCGGCACCGGACCGCTGGACCGGCCCGACGCCGCGGACTTCCCCGCCGCGCTGGCGGGCCAGGTCCCCGGCTTCGACGCGCCGCGCGGCCGCGGCGACCGCAGCGCCCGGCTCGCCGTGGCCGCCGCGGCCGCCGCCGCCACGGACGCCGGCCTCGACGGCGGACCCGCCGACCCGTACCGCACCGGCGTGTGCCTGGGCACCCTGCTGGGCAACCGGGCCGGTCTGGAGCCGGCCGTCACCGCCTTCCACCGGGCCGCCGCCGGCGGCCCGCCGGTACCGGACCGGCCGCTCGCCGGGCCCGCCGGGGCGCCGATCGTGGACCTCGCGGACGTCGTCGGCCGGCACCTCGGTGCATGGGGGCCCAGCCTGGTGGTGGCCACGGCGTGCGCATCCGGCAACAGCGCGCTGGCGCACGCGGCGGACACCATCCGCGCCGGGCGCGCCGACGTGATGCTGGCCGGCGGTGTCGACGAGCTGTCCAGCGGCGTGATGACGATGTTCGCCAGCCTGCGCTCGCTCGCGCCCGACGCGCTGCGCCCCTTCGACCGCGACCGGGCCGGGCTGGTGGTGTCCGAGGGTGCCGCCGTCCTCGTCCTGGAGTCGGCCGCACACGCGCACCGCCGCGGGGCACGGGTGTACGCGGAGCTGGCCGGCTGGGCCTCGGCCGCCGACGCCCACCACATGACGGCCCCGCACCCCGAGGGCCGCGGCGCGGTGCTGTCGATGAGCCGGGCCCTGGCCCGGGCCGGGCTCGCCCCGGAGAGCGTCGACCACATCAGCGCGCACGGCACGGGCACTCCGTCCAACGACCGCGTCGAGGCCCTTGCCATCCGCGCGGTGTTCGGCGCCCACGCACCCGCCGTGACCTCCCTCAAGGGGGCGCTGGGCCACACCCAGGGCGCGGCGAGCGCGATCGAGGCGGTGGCCTGCGTCCTGGCGCTGCGCGACGGGGTGGTGCCGCCCACGGCGCACCTGGACGTCCTGGACCCGCAGTGCCCGGTGGACGTGGTCCGGGGCGGGGCCCGGGAGTTGCCGGTGCGCGTGGCCGTGAACAACGCGTTCGGCTTCGGGGGCAACACCGCGTGCACGGTGTTCACCCGCCCCGGCTCCACCCGCCCCGGCCTCGCCCGACCCGTCCGTACGATCCCGGCAGGAAGCACTCGATGAACGGCTCCGTCGCCCTCACCGGCATCGGCCTGACCTGCGCGCTCGGCGAGGGCCTGGACGCGGTCTGGGAAGGCCTGCTGGCGGGCCGCACCCCCTTCGCGGACCGGGCGGCGCCCGGCGAGCTGTACCCCGGCGCGGCCCGTTCGCGGGCCGCCGCGCTCGCCGACGACCTGCCGGACGTACCCGCCTTCGGGCGGCGCCGGCTGCGCGCCCTGAGCCGGGAGTCCCTGCTGGCCTCCCGGGTGGCCCTGCTCGCCTGGCAGGACGCCGGGCTGGACCCGGCGGGGGCCGGGGCGGGCGGCGCGGACCCGCACCCGTGGGCCGCGGAGGACGTGGGCGTGGTCCTGGGCACCGCGGCGGGCGGCCTGACGGGCTATCTGCAGGTGCTGCACGACGGGCTGACGCTGGGTCCGGAGCTGGTCAGCCCGTACCAGGGTCCGCAGGGCAGCCTGAACGCGGCCGTCTCGGACCTGTGCATCGCCGCCGGCGCCCAGGGGCCCGTCCTGACCCTGACCGCCGGGCGCTGCGCGGGCGCGCACGCGCTGACCGTGGCGGCCGACTGGCTGCGCACCGGCCAGGCCCGGGCCGTGCTGGTGGCGGCCGTGGACGTGCTGGACCCGGTCCGGCTGGCCGCCGGGCGGAGCACCGGCGACCCCGCCCCGTTCGCCGCCGGGCGCGCCGGAGCACTGCCCGGCGAGGCGGCCGTGGTGTTCGTCGTGGAGGACGCCGCACGGGCCAGGGCCCGGGGTGCCCGGGTGCACGCGGAGGTCACCGGCCTGGAAGCCCTGCGCGGGACCGATGTGGCCGGCACCGCCCACCGCGCGATCGGCCGGGCGGTGGCCGCCACCGGCCCGGGGGGCGAGCGGATCGGCCTGGTGGTCTCCTCGGCCTGCGGCGACGAGGCCACCGACCGGGACGAGGCGCTCGCGCTGGCCGCCGCCACCACCGGCGGCACCCCGGTCTTCAGCCCGTTCGGCGCCCTGGGCGACTGCGCCGGGGGCACGGCCCTGCTCCAGGTCGCGCTGGCGGCGAAGGCCCTGACCGAGGGCCGCACGCCGCCGACGCCCGGCCTGGACGGCTGGGACCCGCGGCTGCCGGAGCTCGCGGTGGGCGGGGCGCACCCACCCGGGGACGGGCCCGCGCTGGTCCTGACGACCGACGTCCAGGGCCACGCGTCGGCGGTCCTGGTGCGCGCCCCGCGCCCCTGAACCCCGCCGCAGCTGAGAACTCGTGATCGAACGGGCCCGGTCTCCCGGAACCCGTGTACGGAGGTAGGAAGTGCAGCACGACCCGGCCGGGACGATCGCCATCGTGGGGATGGCGGGACGGTTCCCCGGCGCTCCCGACACGGACCGCTTCTGGCGGATGCTGATGGACCGCCACGACGCCGTCCGCCCCGTCCCCGCCGACCGCTGGAACGCGGACGGCCCGCTGGACCCCGAGAAGGAGATCCAGCGCCACGGCGGGTTCCTGGAGGACGTCAGCAGGTTCGACGCGGCGTTCTTCGGCGTCTCGCCCCGCGAGGCCGAGGTGCTCGACCCGCAGCAGCGGCTGATGCTGGAGACCAGCTGGCTCGCGCTGGAGGACGCCGGCATCCCCACGGCCCGGCTGGGCGGTTCGCGCACGGGCGTGTACTTCGGCGGGCTGTGGCAGGACTACGAGCGGCTGCGCGAGGACCGCGGGGCCCGTCCCACCCAGCACTCGATCTCCGGCAACGCGCTCGACATGCTGTCGGCCCGCATCTCGTACTTCCTGGGGCTGACCGGCCCCAGCCTCACCCTGGAGACGGGCTGCTCGTCGTCGATGGTCGCGCTGCACCTGGCGTGCCAGGCGCTGCTGTCGGGGGACGTGGAGGGGGCGCTGGTGGGCGCCGCGAACCTGATGCTGACCCCGGACGTGACGATCGGCCTCACGCACTTCGGCGGGCTGTCGCCCACGGGCCGGTGCAGCGCCTTCGGTGCCGGGGCCGACGGGTTCGTCCGGGGCGAGGGGGTGGCCGCGGTCTACCTCAAGACCCTGGAGCAGGCCCGCCGGGACGGGGACCGGGTGCACGCCGTGATCGTGCGCACCGCGGTGAACAACGACGGCGGCGGCGACAGCGTCGTGACCCCGAGCCGGGAGGGTCAGGAGAACCTGCTGCGCCGGGTGTACGAGGGTTCCGGGATCCCGCCGGAGCAGGTCCTGTACGTGGAGGCGCACGGCACCGGCACGCGGGTCGGCGACCCCGTCGAGGCGGGCGCGCTGGGCGCCGTACTGGGCCGGGCCCCGGGGCGGACGACTCCGCTGGGCATCGGCTCGGTGAAGAGCAACATCGGCCATCTGGAGCCGGTGGCCGCGCTCGCGGGCCTGTTCAAGGCGGTGCTGGCGCTCAAGCACGGGGTGGTGCCGCCCAGCCTGCACTCCGCCGAGCTGAACCCGGACATCCCCTTCGCCGACCTGGGTCTGTCGGTGGTGCGCGAGCCGCTGCCGCTGCCGTCCGACGGCCCGGTCTACATCGGCGTGAGCTCCTTCGGCTGGGGCGGCACCAACGCGCACGCCGTGGTCGCCCCGGCTCCCGCCGAGGCGGCCACGGACGCGGATGCCGGGCCCGCGCCGGACGCGGCGGGAGCCGGCGCGCCGTTCCTGCTGCCGCTGAGCGCCCACAGCCGGGCCGCCCTGGCCCAGCGGGCCCGCGACGTACGGGCAGCGCTGGACCGGCCCGGTGCCCGGCCGCGCGAGATCGCGGCCGCGCTGGGCTGGCTGCGCGACCAGTTCCCGTTCCGCGCGGGACTGGTGGCCGCGGACGGCGAGCAGGCGCGGGCGGCACTGGACGCGTACGCCGCGGCACCGGACACCGTCCGGCCCGGCACGGTCACCGGGCGGGCCCGCCGGCGCGGCCGGACCGCGTTCGTCTACCCCGGGCAGGGCTCCCAGTGGGCGGCCATGGGGCGGGACCTGTACGCGCAGGACCCCGTGTTCGCCGGGGAGATCGACCGGTGCGCGGTGGCGCTGGCCCCGCACACCGACTGGGACCTGGTCGAGGTGGTCACCGGTGCGGCCGGCGACGCGTGGCTGGAGCGCGTCGACGTCGTGCAGCCGGTGCTGTGGGCGGTGTCGGTGGCGCTGACGGCGGCCTGGCGGGCCGCCGGGGTGGAGCCGGACGTCGTGGTCGGCCACAGCCAGGGCGAGATCGCCGCCGCGACCGTGGCGGGCGTCCTCTCCCTCGAGGACGCCGCCCTGGTGGTGGCGCGGCGCAGCGCCGTGCTGCGCCGCACCGCGGCCGGCACCGGCCGGATGCTCGCGGTGGACCTGGACGCCGACGCGGCCCGGGCCGCGTTGGAGGGGTTCGAGGACAGCGTGGCGCTGGCGGTGCACAACGGCCCCGGCTCCTGCGTGCTGTCCGGGGACGCCGAATCGGTGCTGCTGCTGAAGGAACTCCTGGAGGCGGACGGCACGTACTGCCGCCTGGTGAACGTCGACTACGCCTCCCACAGCCCGCTCATGCTGGAGCTGGCCGACGAACTGCACGAGGTGCTCGGCGCGGTCCGACCGGGCCCGGCGGAGCTGGAACTGGTCTCCACCGTGCGGGCCGAGGCGCTCGGCGGCGCGGAGATGGACGGGGCGTACTGGGTGGAGAACCTGTGCCGCCCGGTGCGGTTCGCCACCGTGGTCGACCGGCTCCTGGACGAGGACGTCACCCATGTCGTGGAGGTCAGCGCGCATCCCGTGCTGGTCCCGGCGGTCGAGCGGCTCGGCGCCCTGCGCCAGGAGCCCCCGGCCGTCCTGGGCACCCTGCACCGCGACCGCGGGTCGTGCGCCGACCTCGCGGAGGCCTTCGCCCGAGGCCATGTGGCGGGGCTGACCCCGTACGGTCCGCGGCCGACGACGCGCGACGCCGGGCTGCCCCCCTATCCGTGGCAGCGGCAGAGCTACTGGGTGGGGGCCGCGCAGAGCACCGACCGGTCGGCGGCGTTCGCCTTCCCGCTCGCGCCGCTGCCCACCGAGGGCGGGGTACGGCACGGCACGCTGGAGCTCGGCACCGGTTCGCACCCCTGGCTCGCCGACCACCGGGTGCACGACGCCGTGGTGGTACCCGCCGCCGCCGCGATCGAGCTGTGCCTGGGCACCGCCTTGGGCCGCACCGGCGGCGTGCCTCCGTCGCTGCGCGACCTGGCGTTCCACAGCGACATGACGCTGCCCGCCGACGGGCCGCTGCGGCTGGGCGGCGTGTGGCGCGAGGACACCGGGGAGGGCGGCAGCCTGGAGCTGTCCTCCTTGCCGCCGGGCGCCGAGGGCTGGGTCCGGCACGTGCGCGCCCGGGCCTCCTACCAGGACGACCGGCCCGAGGTGCCGGCCTTCCCCGGCGAGCCGGTGGCCGCCCGGGACGTGGACGCCGCCGAGTTCTACCGGACGTGCGCGGCCCGCGGGCTGCACTACGGTCCGGCCTTCCAGGGCGTGCGCGGACTCCGGGTCGCGGGCGACGAGGCGCTCGGACGGGTGGTGCTCCCCGACGGGTGCCGTCCCGGCGCGCGGCGGTTCCTGCTGCATCCCGCCCTGTGGGACGGGGCGTTCCAGGTGTCCCTCGCGCTGTGCGGGCAGGAGGGCACGGTCGTACCGGTCGCCATGGAGCGGCTGCACCTGCTGCCCGGCCGTCCGGCGGGCGTGACCGAGCTGTGGGTGCGCGCGGTGCGACGGGCCGACGGCCGGTTCGACCTCTCGCTGTACGGGCCCGAGCGGCAGCCGGTGGCCCAGGTGGTCGGGCTGGAGCTGCGTCCCCTGGCCCTCGGCGAGGAGCCCGGGGCGGGCGCGGCGCGGGTGCACCGCTTCACGTTCCGCGAGCGCGAGCACGGGGAACCGGGCGAGGTCCGCGGCAGGTGGCGGGTGGCGGGCCCCCGGTCGGCCGCCGACGCCGTCGCGGAACTGGCCCGGGAGCTGGGGGCGGAGGCGGTGACGCTGCCGCCGGGCGCGTCCGCGGACCGGGCCGCCTGGGCCGGGGCGCTGGACGGGCACGACGTCGCCGAGGTCGTGTTCGTGGCGCCGGCCGGGACCCCCGGCCGGCCCGGGGACGCGGCCGCGGGGGACGAGGGCGACCGGGCGGCCGCCGAGGCCGAGCAGCGCGCCGGCCTGCTGGCGCTGGGCGCGCTGGCGAGCGCCTGCGTGGACCGGCCCCGGGCCCCCCGGCTGACGGTGCTCACCACGCGGGCCCGGCCGGCGGGGCCGGCCGAGGCACCCGATCCGGGTGCCGCACTGTACTGGGGGTTCGTCCGGGTGCTCCAGGGCGAGCACCCCGCCTTGGCGGCCCGGCTGGTGGACACGGCGCGGGAGCCGGGCTGGGCGGCGGGGGTCCGCCGCGAGCTGTTCGCCGCCGAGCGGGAGGACCAGGTCCTGTTGCGGGAGGGGCGGCGCCTGGCCGGGCGGCTGGAGCGCGGCGGGCAGCCGTCCGACGCGGCGGCCGCGACACCGCCGTACGCACCGCGCCAACCGTTCCGGCTGCATCCGGGGCCGCGCCCGGGCCTGTGGGAGTCGCTGCGCTACCTGCCGCTCGTACGCCGCGAGCCGGGCCCCGGCGAGGTGGAGATCGAGGTGGACGCCGCCTCGCTGAACTTCATCGACGTGATGAAGGCCGTCGGCACCTACCCGGACGCCTCGGGCGGTCAGGAGCTGCTCGGCGGGGACTGCGCCGGGCGGGTCGTCGCCGTCGGCCCGGGCACCTCCGGGTTCCGGATCGGCGACCGGGTGGTGGCCTGCAAGTTCGGGGCGGTCGTCTCCCATCTGACGGTGCGTGCGGACCACGTGCGGCCGGTGCCCCCGGCCATGACCCAGCAGGATGCCGCCGCGCTGCCGCTGGTCGCCGCGACGGCCTGGTACGCGCTGCGCGACCTGGCCCGGATCGAGCCGGGCGAGACGGTGCTGGTGCACTCCGCCGCCGGCGGGCTGGGCCTGGCCGCCGTCCAGGTGGCGCGGCTGCTCGGCGCCGAGGTGATCGCGACGGCCGGCAGCGTCGCCAAACGGGCCTACCTGCGGGACATGGGCATCGCGGACGTCTTCGACTCGCGGGACCTGTCGTGGGCGGACGCGGTCCTGGAGCGCACCGGCGGCCGCGGCGTCGACGTGGTGCTCAACTCCCTGACGGGGGCGGCGATCCCGCGCGGCCTGGAGGTGCTGGCGGAGGACGGCCGGTTCGTCGAGGTCGGCAAGAAGGACATCTACGGGGAGCGCACGCTGGGCCTGGCACCCTTCCGCAAGGGCGTCAGCTTCGCGGCGGTCGACCTGGAGGGCCTGGTGATGCGCCGGCCCGAGCGGTTCGCCCGGCTGTTCCGCGCGGTGTGGGACGAGGTCGAGGCCGGCCGGCTGACGGCGCTGCCGGTCACCCCGTACGGGTTCGCGGACGCCGCGGAGGCGCTGCGCGCCCTCTCGCACGGCGACCACATCGGCAAGTTCGTGCTGCAGGGGCCGCACGAGGTGCGGCGGGTCGTGGCCGATCCGCTGCCGCACGGCCGGTTCCGCGCGGACGGCACCTACCTGATCACCGGTGGCCTGGGCGACCTGGGCCTGTCGTTGGCCGCGCACCTGGCGGAGCGCGGGGCGGGTTCGCTCGCGCTGCTGGGCCGTTCGGCGCCGAGCCCGGACGCGGCGGCCCGCATCGAGGTGCTCCGGGCCGCCGGCGTCCGGGTGGCGGTGGTGCACGCGGACGTCGCGGACGCCCTGTCGCTGGATCTGGCGCTGGCCACCGTCAGGGCCGAACTTCCGCCCCTGCGAGGCGTGTTCCACGCCGCCGGTGTGCTGCGCGATGCGGTGGTGCGCAGCCTGGAACCCGCCGGGGTGGCCGAGGTGCTGGCACCCAAGGTCGACGGTGCGGCGCACCTGGACCGGCTGACCGCCGACGATCCGCTCGACCTGTTCGTGCTGTTCTCGTCGGCGGCCGGCCTGGTCGGGAACGTGGGCCAGGCGGCGTACGCGGCGGCCAACACCTACCTCGACGCGCTGGCCGAGGCCCGCCGCACCGCGGGGCGCCCCGCGCTCAGCGTCCAGTGGGGCACGTTCGAGCACATCGGTCTGGCGGCCCGGCTGGCCGGGCGCGGCGACCGGCTCGCGGACCGCGGCATGGGCGGGTTCGAGGCCGCCGAGGCATGGCGTGCGCTGGAGGACTTCCTCACCGCCGGCGAGGTGGTCGTCGGCTACGTGGAGCTGGACGCCCGCCGCTGGTTCGAGACGTATCCGGACGCGGCGGGCCGGCCCAGCTGGTCGGCGCTGCTCGGTCCGGCGCGGGACGCCGGGTCCGGGGCGGCCGACGTGCGGCAGCGGCTCGCGGACTGTGCGCCGGAGCGCCGTGCCGAGCTGGTCGAGGAGCGGGTACGGGAGCTGGCGGGCCGCGTGCTGCGGATCCCGGCGGAGTCCATCGACCGGGAGACGCCGTTCAAGTCCCTGGGCCTGGACTCCCTGATGAGCCTGGAGCTGCGCAACCGGCTCGAGGCCGACCTCGGACTGGTGCTGTCACCCACGCTGTTGTGGACGTACGGCAGCCTGCGGCCCCTGGCCGGGGCCCTGGCGGAGCGACTCACGGAAGGGGAGGCGTGATGTCACGGCCTCAGGAGGAAGGGGTGCCCGCACGGGTGACCCCCATGACGCGGGCCATGGAGACGATCCGTGCGCTGCGCGCCGAGTTGGCGGCCCTGCGGGGCGCCGAGCCCGTGGCGGTGGTCGGCGCCGGGCTGCGCGCGCCGGGTGGCGTCCGTGACCTGGACGGGTACTGGCGGCTGCTGGCGGAGGGCGTGGACGCGGTGGGTCCGCTGCCCGAGGAGCGGCGCGGACCGTTCGGGCAGGCCTGGGACGCCGTGCCGCACCGCGGCGGCTTCCTCGACGACGTCCTGTCCTTCGACGCCCCGTTCTTCGGGGTCGCCCCGCGCGAGGCGCGGGCCATGGACCCGCAGCACCGGCTGCTGCTCGAGGTGGCGTGGGAGGCCCTGGACGACGCGGGCATCCCGGCCCGCGGCGCCACGGGCGGGCGCACCGGCCTGTACGTGGGGGTCACGGGGCAGGACTACCGGGAGTGGATGGGCGGGCGTCCCGACGCGTACTGGGCCACCGGCAACGGACACTGGTCCGCGGCCGGCCGGCTCGCGCAGACCCTGGGGCTGGCGGGACCGGCGCTGGCGGTGGACACGGCGTGCTCCTCGTCGCTGGTCACGGTGCACCTGGCCCGCCAGGCGCTGCGGGCGGGCGAGTGCGACGTCGCGGTGGCGGGCGGGGTCAGCCTGGTGCTGTCCCCGCTCGCCACCGAACTCGCGGCGCGCACGGGAGCGTTGTCGCCGGACGGGCTGTGCCGGCCGTTCGACGCGCGGGCCAACGGCTTCACCCGTTCCGAGGGCTGCGGGATCGTGGTGCTCAAGCGCCTGTCCGACGCGCTGCGGGACGGGGACCGGGTGCACGCCGTCCTGCACGGTTCGGCCGTCAACCACGACGGGCGCTCGTCCGGGTTCACGGCACCCAACGTGCTGGCCCAGACCCGGCTGATCCGTGCCGCGCTGGCCGACGCGGGTCTGCAACCGGCGGACATCGGCCTGGTGGAGGCGCACGGCACGGGTACCTCCTTGGGGGATCCGATCGAGGTGGAGGCGCTGGCCGAGGCCCTGGGGCGGGCGAACTCCGGGGCACCGGTGCTGCTGGGGTCCGCCAAGGCGAACATCGGCCACACCGAGTCCGCGGCGGGGGTGCTCGGACTGCTCAAGGCGGTGCTGAGCCTGCGCCACCGCGCGGTGCCGCCCGTGGCGCACTTCACCGCGCTCAACCCGCGGATCGACCTCGCGGGCACCGGCTTCCGGGTCCCCACGGCGCTGGAGCCGTGGCGGGCGGGGGCGGGGGCGTACGCGGGGGTGAGCTCGTTCGGCATGGGCGGCACCAACGCCCATGTCGTGGTCGGTGCGGCGCCCGAGCCGGAGGCGCCCGGGGGCCCCGTGGCACCGGTGACCGGATTCGAGGTGTCCGCACGGACGCCGGAGGCGCTGCGGACGTGGGCGGCGCTGCTGGCCGACCGGCTCGCCTCGGTCGAGGACGGGGACTACCCCGCGTTCGCCTACACCGTGACCCACGGCCGCGCCCCGCTGCCGACCGCCGTGCGGATCACTGCGGGCGATCGGGACGAGGCGGCGGCGGCGCTGCGGTCCCTCGCCGGGGGCGTCGTGCCCCCGACGGGCGAGGCGTCCCCGACGGACGCGGTGTCCCCGGCGGACGCGGCGTCCCCGGCGGTCGCGGGGCTCCCGGCGCACCGCTCCCCGGGCTTCACCGACCTGCCCCGCCGGGTGATCGACCTGCCGGCCTACCCGTGGGAGCGCCGGCGCCACGCTCCGCCGGCGTAGCACGGGAGCGCATGCGAAAGGGGTTCGGCCCGGACGGTGTCCGGGCCGAACCCCTGGCCGGGAGGTGCCTCAGGCCGCCGCGCGGATCAGGTCGACGACCTGCGCGACGGTGAGGTCCTTGGTCAGCGCCTCGAGCGGCACGTCCACGGCGTACTCGTGCTTGATGGAGGCGGTGAGTTCCACGACGCCCAGCGAGTCGATGTCCAGCTCGCCCAGCCTGGCCCCGTCCGAGATCGTGCCGGGTTCCGCGCCGAAGTCGACGAGTTCCCGCTCGACGAACGCGCGGACGGCAGCAAGGTCGGCAGGTCGGGACACGGCATCCTCGTCTTTCTCTTTCGTACAGGGAAACGCGGTGGAGTCTAACCACGGCGGTGTTGCCTCCCGCTAAAGCACCGCTTTCGCGGCACCTAAAACAACTCTTTCGCGCTGCTGACTCCCCCGCTGATCGGCCTTGCCCGCGACCGGGGTCGCTCCTAGGATTGCGGCCGGAAGTCCGAGGACGATAGGACCTGCACATGCTTCGAATGCTCACCAGGCGGCTTCTCGTCATACCGCTCAAGGTGGTTCTGCGCCCGCGCGTTTTCGGGGTCGAGAACATACCGGCTACCGGACCGTTCATCATTGCGGCGAACCACCTTTCGTTCTTCGACTCCATCTTCATCGCGCTGCTGACCCCCCGTCCCCTGTACTTCGTGGGAAAGCAGGGCTGGCTGACGATGCCGGGCCTGAAGGGATGGTTCCAGGGGCTGTTCTTCCGCGCCGTCGGGATGATCTCCGTCGACAGCGCGAACGGCTCGGGGATGATGGCCGGCCTGGAAACCTCGCTGCGCGTCCTGGGCGAGGGAAACGCCGTCGGCGTCCACATCGAGGGCACCCGCTCGCCCGACGGTCGCCTGTACAAGGGCAACACGGGCACCGCGTGGATCGCATTGCGCAGCGGTATGCCGGTCGTCCCCTGCGGGGTGGCGGGGACCGAGCGGGTTCATCCCGCCGGGGCCAAGCGGCTCTACGTGGCGCGCTTCGACGTTCATTTCGGCGCCCCGATGACCTTCGACGAACACGTCGGAAGGGAATCCGAGCGCCGGGTGAGGCGGGCCGTGACCGACCAGATCACTCAGCAGATCGCCGCACTGACGGGTCAGGAGTACGTCCACGTGTACGCGGCGACCGTGAAGAGCCGACAAACCACCGGAACGTGAACGGGCCGCGGCCGGTGCCGGCGGTCCCCGACGAAACTCCCGGCCCGGTCTGTGAGCGACGTCACGCGAGGCCCCCCGGCGCCGATGTGGGCAACTACCGCGCATCCCCGACCAGTTGACGCACCCGGCACCCAACGGGCCGAAATGCCCACCATTTCGGACCAATGCCGTTCCGCATCAATACCGCGCATCTCGATTCGGCGGAACGGAATCATTACGAACCTCAAATCGACCTCAAATCCGCCTTGTGCGTTCAAGCCAGTGTTGACTGGCATCGAACCCCTAAGTCATGATCACGTCAGCTGGCCTTGGGGGGAGGCGAGTGCCCCTTCCCTGTCGCCGTTGCATCGGATCGGACTGAGGTAGGGGATATGAGGTTCCGGGTGCTTGGACCTGTCGAGATCGAGACGGGGGAAGGGTTCCAGGCGACCCCGAAAGCCCTGAAGCTGCGGTCCCTTCTCGCTTATCTCTGCGTGCACCGCGGCGAGGCGGTTTCCTCCAGCAGACTCACCGAGGCCCTTTGGTCGGGCGCCCCGCCGCGCACCGCGTCGACCGCGCTCCACGTTTACGTCTCAAAACTCCGTAAACACCTCGACGGTCTGGGACTGGACGCCTCCTCGGTCATCACCACGCAGCCCCCCGGCTACCGTCTCAACCCCGGTGATTACACTCTCGACGTCGCCGAGTTGGACACCCTGCTCACCACCGCTGCCGAACTCCGCCGGCGCGGCTGCCCGGAAAGGGCGTCACAGGTTCTGGGGCGGGCCGTTTCGCTGTGGCAGGGCCGGGCCCTCGAGGACCTCCGCGAGCTCCCCCTCTTCGACTCCATCGGGCGTCAACTCGACGAGCGGCTCTCCTTCGCGCAGGAGCAGCGGTTCGAGATCGAGCTGGAACTGGGCAATCACAAGGGGATCGTCGGCGAACTCTACTCCCTCGTCGACGACCGGCCGACGTGGGAAAACCTTCACGAATACCTGATGCTCGCGCTGTACCGCGGCGGCCGGACGGCGGAAGCGCTGTCCATATTCGACAGGATCCGACGCAACCTGGTCGGGGAATTCGGCATCGAGCCCGCTCCCCGGCTCCAGCGCCTGCACCATGCCGTCCTGACGCACGACCCGTCCCTGGGTGCCCACTTCGAACTCAGCGGCACGGCGGCGCGGAGCATCTGACACGGCGGCCCCGTACGCTGCCCCTCCCGCACCCGCCCGCTGCCCCCGGGACCCGCAGTGCGCCGTACGCCCTCAGCCCTCGTCGCCCCACGGGGGCGTGGGCTCGCCGTCCGCGTCCAGACCGGCCGGCCACCGGCTGCCGAGGCGGAAGTGGAGCCCCTGGCCGGCGTCCGCCGCCTCCCGGAAGAGGGCCGCGGCCGACCGCTCGTCCCCCCGTTCCTCGTACCGGCGCCCCAGGACGCGCAGCGCGTCGACGCTGCCGGCGTCCGCCGCCTCCCGGTACAGGCCTTCCACGTCGCCGTGGCACCCGTCCCGGTCCCGGGACACCGCCAGACCCATCAGGGCGTCGTCGTCCCCGAGCGCGGCGGCTTCGCGGTAGAGCGGCTCGGTATCACCGCTGACGCCGTCCCTGTCCCGCCAGCGCGCCAGTTCGTGCAGGGGGTGGTGGCGCCTGTGGACGTCCGTGTGGACGGCCCGGCGGGCGAGCGCCTCGGCGCCCGGTCGGTCGCCGCTCTCGTCCCGCCACCGGATCAGCTCCAGCATCGCGTACGGATGGCCGGCGTCGGCGGCCTCCTGGAAGAGGCGTTCCGCACCCGCCCCGTCACCGGTCTTCGCACGCAGGACGGCCAGGTCGCGCAGCGCCGCGGGGCGACCGTCGCCGGCCGCCCGCCGTGCGAGGGCCTCAGCGTCCTCGGGGCGGCCCGCACGCTCCCGGAGGACGACCAGGGCCCGCGTCGCCCCGGGATGGCCGGCCGCCTCCGCCTGCCGGAACAGGGAGTCGGTGGCGGCCACGTCGCCCGTCGCCGCGCGTCGGACCGCCAGGTCGAACAGGGCCTGCACGCGGCCTCCGTCGGCCGCCCGCCGTGCCAGGGCCTCGGCCTCCGTCCGGTCGCCGGCCTCCTCCCGCAACAGGGACAGGAGGTGGAGGGCGCGGACGGAGCCGGCGTCGGCGGCGTGGCGGTAGAGCTCCTCCGCGGCCGCCGCGTCGCCCTCCTCCCGGCTGCGTGAAGCCAGGTCGCACAGCAGCCCGGGAGACCCGGCGTCGGCCAGCGCCCGGGCCGACGCCAGTGCCTTGGGGCGGTCCCCGTTCTGCTCCCGCAGCTCCGCCAGGTGCTGCAGGGCCGCGGTGTGACCGGCCCGCGCCGCCGCGCGCGCGAGGTCCTCGGCACCGTCCGGGTCCCCGGCGCCCTCCCGCAGCATCGCCAGGTCGCCCAGCGCCTCCGGGTGCCCGCTCTCCGCCGCCTGCCGGAAGAGTTCCGCGGCCTCGGCCAACTCCCCCTCCTCGACCCGCCAGATCCCCCTCGTGTGGAGGGTGACGGGCCCCCAGGCGGCGGCGTCCCGGGCGAAGGCCGCCACGACCTCGGGGTCCCGCGGGTCCCGGCTCTCCCACACGAGGTCCATCAGGTCGTGCAGCCGGTCCTCCGCCGTCACCCCCTGCGCCGGAGGTGCGGGAGTCCCGCCCCGTTCGACGGAGTCCGCCCGGCGGGACAGGTGGTGGGCCCACCGGAGACGGTGCCGGGCCGTCGCCTGTGCGGCCAGGGAGCGGAGGTCGTCGGCGTGCGTGAGGTGCGCGTGGGCGGCGCTCCAGAACGACTCGGGAGGGCAGTCTCGACGCCGGGCGCCGCGACCGTACTGCTCGAGGTAGTCGGCGAGCCGCAACATCCGCCCGGCACCGGGCACTTCGCCGGGAGCGGTCCCGGACGCCCCGTCGGGTGGCCGGCGAGCGGGCCGGGTTCCGGTCGCCCGCAGGGGAGCCTGCTTGCCGTGGACCGGCTGCGCCAGCTCGTTCAGCGCCGCCCGCTCCCAGTCGGCCGTGTGCTGGAGGCCGTCGTAGTCCTCCTCGCCGATGTAGTCGACGGCGGCGGCGGTCAGGAAGTCCTCGGGCAGGTGGAGCCCCACGCCCAGACGGCGTGCGTCCATGGCCGCTTCGAGCAGCGCCCGGGCGCCGGGACTCGCCGTCAGGTAGCGGTGCTGGAGCAGCGGGGCCCCCGCCAGGTCCTGGGCCACCCGCCCACTGGTCCCGGCCCGGCCGAGCGCGTCGGCGAGCAGCCGGTCACCCGCCTTCGCCCGTACGGTCGCCTCCCGCAGCGCCTTCGCGTCGAAGACCTCCGCCACCGGGACGATCCGGCCCGCCAGGAGCTCCCGTACGTGGCTGTGGGGGTCCGGGGCGCCCGGGGTGTGCGGGGCCGTGTACCGGCGCGCGTACTCGGGCCACAGGGTCCCCAGTACGAGGACCGGGCCGCGGTCCGGGGCAGTCAGGAGCGCGCGGAGGGCGGCCGCGACCCGCTCCCCCCGGCGGGCGTCGCCCAGGTAGTGCTGGGCCTCGTTCAGCCAGACGACGGTGCGCGGACCGACGCGGGCGAGATCCTCGAGGGCGGCCTCCACCCGTGACGGGTCGAAGGGGTGCCACAGCCGCCACCCCTGCGCCGCCAAGGGCTGTACGGCTTCCCAGCACGCCCGCGTCTTGCCCGTCGAGGACGACCCGACGAGCACCACCATCTGGCGGTGCCCCGCACCGGCCGCCGCGACCGCGTCGGCGAGTACCCGGTCGTGCTCCCGCGACACGTACCCCGAGAGCAGCGGAACGGGCGTGGGGCCGACCCCGGGTCCGGCGGGGTGGACCTCCAGGTGATGCGGGTCCCAGTCACCGATCGGCTTGCCGAGGGGCCCGGCCTCCGCCGGCCCCTCGGGGGCCGCGGTCGCCGACCGGCGCAGGCCGAGCAGTTCGGCGACCGGCAGGCCGAGCGCGTCGGCGAGGGCGGCGACGGTGCCGGCCGTGGGCACCGGGGCCCGGTGGTTGAAGGCCTCCTGCACCGTCGTGCGCCCCAGTTCGGCCCGGGCGGCGAGCTGGGTCTTGGTCAGACCGGCCAGGGCGAGGCCGTCGTCCAGCCGCCTGCGCAGCTCCGCGAGTGCCGCGTCGCGCTCCCGGCGTCCACTGTCCACCTGCCCGACCCTCTCGCCCCGCGTGTTCGTCGGTGTTCATCATCCCCCGTCCGAACCACGGCGAACACGGTTTCCCCGACGCTCGGTCCTGCCCCTGGCCGGTCAACCGCTCGGAGTCGTCGTGCCCACTCCCGTACTCGTCCTGGTCGTCACCGCGCTGGTGCTGCTGTTCGCCCTGCTGGCCGCGGCCGGCGCGGGCAAGCTCGCGCGCCTCGACGGCGCGTCCTACGCCACCGCCCTGGCACGGGCCGCCGTGACGTTCGCCGCGGTGCTGACGCTCGCGGCCGCCGTGACCTCCGCCCTGGCCTCGGTGGTGTGACGGCCCTCGTCGCGGCCGCCCGGACCCCTGCGGCCACCTACGCCCCCGGACCCCCACGCCTGCCCACCCGCCCTTCGACCGTCACGCCCGCTCGGCCCTCACGGGGGCGGCGTGGTCCAGATGCCCTCGGTCTGCCACGCGGGCCGATCAGTCGAAGTCCGCCTCGAACCGGGCCAGCGCGGTCCAGTCCAGCGGACGCAGGATCTCGGCCAACCGGCCGAAGGGGTCCGCGCCGGGCTGCTGGAACCACACCACCGACAGCTCGGTATGACCGTCCTCGACCACGCCGTCGGGCAGCCAGGGCGCACTCAGCCTCGCCTCCACCCTGGCCCGCGGCAGCCAGGTGTCCACCCGCGCGGCCGCATCGGCCCGAATGCGGTCCAGGTCGTGCACGTACAGACCCTGCGACTTCGCCAGCCGCTTCTCCAACTGCAGGATCCTGAACCGGCGGTGCAGGTACGGCGTGCCCTCGAGCATGCCTTCGAGGTCGTCCCGGATGCGCAGCTCACGCAACTCGGCGCGGATCTCGCCGACCCGAAACGTACGCAGCTCGAGATCGTCGTCCATGGCGCGCAGCCTGACAACGCGGCCGGGCGGCGCACCCGCCGTCATGACGCAGCCGACCACCCGGCGGCGAGCCCCCGGCAGGCACAGCACAGATCCTCCGAGCAGAGCAACCAAATCCGAAACCAAGAGGATTTGAACAGATCACAAAAGTTCACTTGGCGCGAATAAACGGACGTCAAGCCGCCCGCCGTCCATTAACCCTTTAGGCTGACTATCTCTTCCCGGGCTGACGCATCAGGATTTTCAGTGACGGGAATCCATGGAAAGCGCGGCCGATTGCAGGGGAATGTCAGAAATTGATGTACCGGCCTTCAGGAAACCGTCGCACGTGAGGGGGCTGGAACTCGCCAGGGCCCTGACCGAGGCGCCGCTGGACCGGATCTCCGGAACACTGCTGGTGGCCGGGGATCCTGGCGGAGCCTTCCACCTCAGCGGCGGCGCGATCGTCGAGGTGGTCTCACCGGGAGCGCCCGGGGCGGAGACCCTGCTCCTGCGATCCGGCCGGCTCAGCGAGGCGGACTGGGCCTCCGCCACCCGGTCGACTACCGCGGGGCATGCCGTCGGAGCCGAGCTCATCGCCCGCGAACTGGTCGGCGCCGCGGAATTGCAGCTGATATGCGTAGCCGCAGCGCTGGACGGAGCCCTCGCCGTCGGAATGGGCAGAATTGATGGTTTCAGATTGGACCGGGACGCATACGGCTGTCGACTGGCCGCCCCCCAGGCCATCGAACCCGACTGGCTGGTACGCGAGGCGGAACGGCGGATCCGGGCCCTCGTCTCGCGCCGCCACCCCTTCTCGCCCTTCCGCACCCGGCTGAGCCGGACGGAGGCCGGCACCGCGGCGCTGGACACCGCCGCGACCGGAGAACGTCGGGAGGTCCTGCTCCGGCTGAACGGCCGACGCAGCGCCAGGGACATCGCGTTCCTCCTCGGCCGCAGCCTGTACGCCGTCGCGGTGGAGGTGTCCCGGCTGCTGATGGAGGGGCTGGCCGAGGCGGTGGTACCCGCCCGGCCCAGGGACCACCTCGTCAGACCCGGCACCACCGCGGGCGGCCTGCCGCGCCGCCTGCCGGGGGCCAGCGGCGTCAACGACGTCCTGCCGCTCAGGCCGGCGGCCGGTCACTAGCGGGCCGGCGGGGCCGAGCAGCACGTTCCGGTGGCGGACGCCCTCGTCGACCGCCACCGGCGGCACACGCACAACGAACATGACAGGAGAGCAGTGACAACCAGGAAAGCCCAGCTGGTAGCAGAGGTGAGGACACTGAGGGAACAGGTCGTCGGCGTCACCGACGTCGTGGTGGCCTCCGTCGACGGCCTGCTGATCACCGCGGAGACCGACGACACCGCGGAACCCGAGAGCCTGGCCGCCCTCACCGCGGCGACCCTCAGCATCGCCCGCCGGGCAGGGTCCATGACCAGCAGGGGCATGCTCCACCACACGGTGTCCCGGTTCACCGACGGCTACCTCGTCACCCACGCCCTCGGCGAGATGGCGCTGATCGGGGTGCTCGGCGACGCGGGCATGGACATCGCCCGCCTGCACATCGAGGCGCAGGCCTCCGCGCAACGCATCACCACCCTGCTCACCCAACCCGAGGCGGACGCGGCCGCTCCGCGGTACCCGGCAGCGGGACAGCCCGACGGAACCGAAGAAGGAGCACGATGAGCGGGTCGGAATCGCGAGGACCGCAGACCATGGCGGGGCGGGTCACGAGCATCGTCAAGGCCTTGCGCGCCGAAGTACCGGACTGCGTGGCCGCGGGAGTCATCGACATGTCCACGGGCATGCTGCTGTCGGTGGAGACCGTCGACTCGCACCCGCCGGAGGTGCTCGACATGCTGGCGGCGGCCACCCTCGACCTGTTCCAGGGCCGCAACGTCCTGATGATCGAGGGCATCTTCAAGGAGCGCCGCGGGGTCGTCAGCGACCGCCACTACTTCCAGGAGATCCTCGTCAACAGCGACAACCTCGCGCACCTCTTCCTCAGGGTGGAGAGCGACGACGAGGTCGTGGCGGTGGTCGTCTGCCGCAAGACGGTGAACGTGGGCATGCTCTTCGCCCAGGCCCGCCGCGTCCTGAAGGACCAGGGACAGCTGTGAGCGGCCCCGCGCCCGTACGCGCGTCCGGCGCAGCCCTCCGCCCCTGACGGCACCGTGTCGGACGGCGCGCTCCGGGTAGGCGCCGTCCGTCAAGGGTTCGGCGCCGACGGCGCCGGACGGTGGAGAGGAGCGGCCGTGAGGCGGAGTCCGATGGGCGGGTCCGGTGACCGGATCGCCGATCCGTGGGGGCGCCGCACCCCCTACGGCCGGGGCGGGGAGTGGCCCGTACGCACCGACTCCTGCCTGGCCGAGGGGGTGTCCGAGCAGGACGTGGACGTATGGGTGCGGGCGGCTTCGCTCCTGCACTCCGACGGTGACGCGATGGACATCGCCGTCCGGGACGGGCGGATCGTCGGGGTCCGCGGCCGGTCCGGCGACCGCGTCAACCGGGGCCGGTTGGAGCCGAAGGACCTGTACGCGTGGCAGGCGAACGGCTCCGCGGACCGGCTGACCCGGCCGCTGGTCCGCGAGGGCGGACGCCTCGTCGACAGCGACTGGCCCACGGCGATGGGGCGCATCGTGGCCAGGTCGCGGGAACTCATCGCTTCCCGCGGGCCGGAGGCGCTCGCCTTCTACACCTCCGGGCAGCTCTTCCTGGAGGAGTACTACACGCTCGCCGTCCTCGCCCGGGCCGGGATCGGCACCCCGCATCTCGACGGCAACACCCGTCTGTGCACGGCGACGGCGGCGGAGGCGCTGAAGGAGTCCTTCGGCAGCGACGGCCAGCCCGGCTCGTACGAGGACATCGACCACGCGGACGCCGTCGCCCTGTTCGGACACAACATCGCAGAGACCCAGGTCGTCCAGTGGATGCGCATCCTGGACCGGCTGGACGGTCCGGACCCGCCCCGTCTGCTGTGCGTCGACCCGCGGCGCACCCCGGTGGCGCGCCGGGCGACCGTACACCTCGCGCCCCGCCTCGGCACCAACGTGGCACTGCTCGACGCCCTGCTGCACGAGGTCGTCCGGAACGGCTGGACCGACCCGGGGTTCATCGCCCGGCACACGGTCGGCTTCGACGCCCTGTGCGAGCAGGTCGAACCGTGCACGCCCCGGTGGGCCGCCGACATCTGCGACGTACCGGCAGTCGCGATCGAGGAGGCCGCCGAGCTGCTCGGCACCGCCGACCGGCTGCTGTCCACGGTGCTGCAGGGGTTCTACCAGGCGAACCAGGCGACCGCCGCGGCCGTCCAGGTCAACAACCTGCACCTGCTGCGCGGCATGCTCGGCCGTCCCGGGGCCGGGGTCCTCCAGATGAACGGCCAGCCCACCGCGGAGAACACGCGCGAGTGCGGAGCCGACGGGGACCTGCCGGGCTTCCGGAACTGGCAGAACGAGGACCACGTGGCCGACCTGGCGCGGCTCTGGAACGTGGAACCGTCGGCCATCCCCCACGACGGACCTCCCACGCACGCCATGGAGATCTTCCGCCTGGCGGAGCAGGGCGCGGTACGGATGCTGTGGATCAGCGCCACCAACCCGGCCGTGTCCCTGCCCGAACTGGCGCGGATCCGCTCGATCCTCTCCCAGGACGGCCTGTTCACGGTCGTCCAGGACCTGTTCCTGACCGAGACCGCGCAGTTCGCCGACGTGGTGCTGCCCGCAGCCACGTGGGGCGAGAAGACGGGCACCTTCACCAACGCCGACCGCACCGTCCACCTGTCCGAGAAGGCCGTGGACCCACCCGGCGAGGCCCGGCCGGACCTGGAGATCTTCCTCGACTACGCGGCCCGTATGGGCTTCGAGGACAAGGACGGCGGCCGCCTGGTCCACTGGAGCGGTCCCGAGGAGGCCTTCGAGGCCTGGAAGCGGTGCAGCGCCGGACGCCCCTGCGACTACAGCGGGCTGAGCTACGAGAAGCTCCGCGGCCCCAGCGGCATCCAGTGGCCGTGCACCGGGCACGCCCCCGACGGCACGGACCGCCTCTACCGCCACGGCGCGGCCTGGGCCCATCCGGACCTGTGCGAGTCGTACGGCAAGGACCTGGTGACCGGCGAGCCGCTGGGCGAGGAGTGGTACCGGTCGGTGAACCCCGACGGGAAGGCGCTCATCAGGCCCGCCCCCTACGTCCCGCCGCAGGAGTGGCCGGACGAGCACCACCCCTTCCACCTGACCACCGGACGCACCCTCTACCACTTCCACACCCGCACCAAGACGGGACGCACGCCCCAACTCGCGGACGCCGCCCCGGACGTGTGGGTGGAGATCGCGGACGCCGACGCCACCCGCCTCGGGCTGGCGGAAGGCGACCTCGTCGAGGTCACCACGCGGTGCGGAGCACTGCGCGGACGACTGCGCATCGGCTCCGTCCGCCCGGGAGTCCTGTTCGTGCCCTTCCACTACGGGTACTGGGACACCCCGGCCGGCTGCGCCCCGCGCTCCGGAGTTCCGGGGCGGGCCGCGAACGAGGTGATCGCCACCGTCTGGGATCCCGTTTCCAAGCAGCCGCAGTTCAAGACGGCCGCAGCGGCCCTGAGGCTCGTCGAACGAGCCGGCCGCCCCGGCCGCCCCGGCCGCCCCCTCAAGGTCTGACCGGCCGCGCACGAACCCACCGCCACCGCCGGGGTGTGACCGCGTCCGTGCGGGTAGACGCCTGGCATGAGCGACCCAGGACCATGGAAGCCGGGTGAGGTCGTGCCGCAGAGCGGCATCTACGCCTGCGACTGCGGCAAGGTCCACCTGTGGAGCAAGAGCACCGACGTACGGGGGCACCGCTTCCCGCCGCTGCCCTACGACTGTTCGGGACAGGCGTGGACCCTGCGCACGCAGGCACACCCTGACACGGACTGACAGCCGCCGTGCGGCTGCGGACCAGCGACCCCCACGTGGCCGGCCTGCGACGGGTGCGCCACGGCCGGGGCTTCCGGTACCTCGGCGCGGACGGCCGCCCGCCGGCGGAGCCGGACCTGCGGCGGGCCCGCGCCCTCGTGATACCCCCCGCCTGGAAGGACGTCTGGATCTGCCCGTGGCCGAACGGCCACATCCAGGCCGTGGGTACCGACGCCGCCGGGCGACGCCAGTACCTCTACCACCCCGCGTTCCGTGAACAGCAGGACGCCGCCAAGCACAGGCACGTCCAGAGCGTGGCCCGCTCGCTGCCCCGGCTGCGCGCGCAGGTGACGCACGACCTCGCCGGGCGCGGCCTCACCCGGGCCCGGGTCCTGGCCTGCATGACCAGGCTGCTCGACCTGGGGTTCCTGCGGATCGGGGGCGAACGGTACGCCCGGGACAACGGAAGCTTCGGCCTCACCACGCTGCTGCGCGAGCACGCCACGTGCCGGAGGGGCGAGATCCGGCTGCACTTCCCGGCCAAGTCCGGCCGGACGATCACCCGGACGCTCGTGGACGAGCAGGCTCACCGGGTGGTCAGGGCGCTGATCCGGCGCAGGGAACCCGGGCCGCGGCTCTTCGCGTACTGGGAGCACGGGGCGTGGCACGAGGTCCACGCCGAGGACCTGAACGCGTACCTGCGGGCGGGGTCGGGTCGGGACGTGACCGCGAAGGACTTCAGGACCTGGTACGCCACCGTGCTCGCGGCGGTGGCACTGGCCGTGTCCCAGGGCGCGGCCGACGCGTCCCCCGTCCGGCGCGGCAGGATCGAGGCGCGCGCCGTGCGCGAGGTCAGCGAATACCTGGGCAACACGCCCGCCGTGTGCAGGGCTTCCTACATCGACCCCCGCGTCATCGAGCTCTACGAGGACGGCCGGACCGTCGCCCCCGCCCTCGGCGTCCTGGGCGAGGACGGCCCCCTGGGGCGGCCCGCCACCCAGGGGGCGGTCGAGCGGGCCGTTCTGAGGCTCCTGCACGCGGGCCGGCCCTGACCGAGCCCGTGCAAGCAGGCCGGTCCTGACCGAGCCCGTGCACGCGGGCCGGTCCTGCCGAGCTCCTGCAAGCGGGCCGGGTCCTGAGGATGGTCCTGTGCGCAGGACTCCGATCCCGACCACGGTACGGCCGGCCGGCATGCCCCCGAGCCGGTCGGCGCTCAGGCCGCCGCGAGGTGGACGTGGACGGTCTTGCCGCCCTCGGGCGTCGGTCGGACCTCCACGCCCTCGGCCAGCCGGTTCACCAGTCGCCAGCCGAACCCGTCGCCGGCGCCCGCCACGTCCTGTGCCCGCAGGCGGGGGACTTCCGGGCTGGTGTCGGTGACGTCGACGTCGATGCCGCCCCCGGCCCAGGCCAGCGCCAGGGTGCAGGGCCCCGGGGTGTGGCGGACGGCGTTGGTGACCAGCTCGGACACGACCAGCAGCGCGGTCTCCTGGACGACGGCGGGGACGACGTGGCCACAGGTGCGGGCGTCGTCGACGAAGCGGCGGACCTCCTCGCGCGCCCGGGCCGCGGCCCCCACGGTGCCGCAGTCGCACCGGCGTCGTACGGGATGGGCCATCAGCCCTCCTCGAACCGCTCGCGTTACCGGCTCTGACCCGCGCTGCTGCCCCACGTCGCCGACCCCATTCCCCCTTGGACCCGCCGATCCCCGGTAGCGCGACGTCGACGACGCGCCGCCCGCTCACCGGGCGGTGCAGCGGACACTTCCTGTGTGAGAAATCCGGGACCAGGGGTAGACGCGGCGCATGATCGCTTCTCTCGCCTCCGTTCCCCTTGCCGCCGTCGGATCCCCGAGCCTGTGGATGATCGCGGCCGGAGTGGTCGTGGTCGCGGTGCTGATCTCTGCGTTCTGGTACGGCTCCCGCCGCGTCCGGGCGCGCAGGGATCCCGGTGCGCGGCCCATGGACCACACGCCGCCCGCCCGGGCCCGTGAGGACTCCTGGCAGACGCCGGACGAGTCGACCGGCGGCCCCGACGGGCCGCGCCACCGCTGATCCGCAGCGCTCGTGGTCGGGCGCGCCTTGCCGGAGGTACGGGTGACCAGCACCGCCTCGACGTACGAGATCCCCGTCACGGGCCTGATCGCGCCGCCCGGCGTGTACCGCCCCCAGGCCGACACCCTGCTGCTCGCCGACGCCCTCGCCAGGGAGCGCCTGGGACCTCGTGACGAGGTACTCGAGATCGGTACGGGCACCGGAGCGCTCGCCCTCCGTGCGGCAGCCCGGGGCGCGACCGTCACGGCCGTGGACATCGCGTGGCGCGCCGTTCTGGCGGCCCGGTTGAACGCCTGGCGCCGGCGCCTGCGTCTGCGCGTCCTGCACGGCGACTTCGCCGCCCGTACCGCGGGGGCCCGCTTCGATCTGATGCTGGCCAATCCGCCCTACGTCCCCACGCCCGACGCCTCTCCGCCGAAGGGAGCGGCCCGGGCCTGGGACGCGGGCGCCGACGGGCGGGCCGTCATCGACCGTGTCTGCGCGGCCGCCGCGGACGTGCTGCGGCCCGGGGGCGTCCTGCTGATGGTCCACTCCCAGCTGTGCGGGCCGGAGCGGACCCTGGCCCTCCTGGCGGACCACGGGCTCCCGGCACAGGTCACCGACCGCGCCGAGGTGGCGTGGGGGCCGGTCCTGCGTTCACGGCGGGCCTGGTTGCAGGCCCAGGGCCTGGTGCAGGACGGCGCCGACCGCGAGGAACTGGTCGTCGTCCGCGCACGGCGACTCTGACGGCAATCGTCCGGCCGGCGTCGATTCTGACGCTCTGGCCGGCGTCGGGTCTGCCTCGACCAGGTGGGCCGGTCAGTCGTCCATCGCCTGGTAGAGGGTGGTCCAGAAGTCGCTGATGGCCCGCGCCGAATCCGGTGTGGACATCCCGGTCTGGGTGAGGAGGATGCCGACGAGCCCGTGGTCCGGGTCGGCGTACGCGGTGGTGCCTGTTCCGCCGTCCCAGCCGAACTGGCCGACGGGCGCGTAATCGCCGCGGTACGTGCGCACCGCCATCCCGAAGCCCCAGCCGCCGTGCTGCCCCTGGCCGTGTGACAGGTGGACGAGGTTGCGGGCCCGGTCCTCCCGCTCGGCCAGCTGCTCGGCGGGGAGGCGGTTGGTGGTCATGAGCTCGACCGCGGGCCGGGACAGGATCCGCCGGCCGCCGTGAGTCCCGTGATCCAGCAGCATCCGGAAGTAGGCGTGGTAGTCGTCGACCGTGGAGTCGAGTCCGCCGCCGCCCGACTGGAACGCCGGGGGCCGGCTGTGGTGTCCCCCTTCGGCCGCGTCCGCCACGGTGAACTCGCCGGTCTGCGGATCCGGCGCGTACAGGGGTGGCAGCCGGTCGATCTTGTCGGCGGGCACGTGGAAGCCGGTGTCCTTCATCCCCAGCGGCTCGAAGACGCGCTCGCGCAGGAACGCCTCGAACGACTGGCCGGTGACCCTGGCAACCAGCACTCCGAGCACGTCGTCGCCGACGTTGTACAGCCACCGCTCGCCGGGCTGGTGCATCAGAGGGAGCGTGCCCAGGCGGCGCATCCACTCGTCCGGCTCCGGTGCCGGCAGCAGCCAGCCGTCCTCCTGGCCGTACACGCCTCGCTCGAAGATCGCGCCCATGATCGGAGAGGTCGGCGCCGTCATGTCCAGCCCGAGGCCGAGCGTGGAGGTGAGCAGGTCCCGCACGGTGATCGGGCGCCGCGACGGCTCGGTTTCGTCGAGCGGCCCGTCGGCCCGCTTGAGGACCTGCCGGTCGGCGAGCTCGGGAAGCCACCGGTCCACCGGGTCGTCCAGCCGTATGCGGCACTCGTCCAGCAGGACCATCGTCGCGGCGGACGCGACCGGCTTGGTCGTCGAGGCCATCCGGAAGATGGTGTCCCGGCGCATCGGACGGCCGCCATCGTGGTGCATCGTCCCGATCGCTTCGACGTGTGTCTCCTCGCCCCGGCTCACCAGGGCGACGAGCCCGGGGATCCTCCCGGACTCCACGTGCCGTCGCAGCACCTCACCCAGTCTGCGAAGTCCTGCCGCGGAGAAGCCTTTGTTGCCTCGTCCCATCGTGAATCCCCCTGCCCGTTCTTACGAGCTCCAGTTCGATGCGGCGTCCGTGATGTGTGCGGTCGCCTTCGCGGCACCGCCGCTGACATGCGGCGGGGGTGGCCCGCCGGGAGCCACCCCCGTGGACGTGCGCCGTTTCGCCGTGCCGCCGTGCCGCCGTGCCGCCGTCAGACCGTCCCGGCCGCTTCGGCGGCGGCGCGTTCGATGTCGTCGGTGAGGCGCTTGCGCGCGCGGGCGGGGACGTAGCCGCCGTCCGAGTAGTTCCGCGCGAAGGCCTCGGCGAACTCCACCGGGTCCTCGCCGACGATCTCGCGGATCGGCGTGCCGTCCGCGGCGGCCCCCTCGAACAGGTCGGCCAGGTCCTCGAACATCGCCGCATTGCTGTCGGCGTCGACCGGCACGAAGTGCATCAGGTGCCGCTCGATCGCCCCGACCGCCGTGCGGTGGCCTGCGGGCAGCTCCTTGACGCGCGCCTTGTAGGCCCTCCACCGCTTCTTGGGCCCGATCACCTTCGCGATGATCCCGCTCTTCTCGACCTCGGACATGGCTACCCGCCCTCCCCTTCGCGGAGCTGTTCCAGTCGTTCCGCGAGGAAGCTCCACGTCCTCCAGAACTCTTCGAGATATTCACGCCCCTGGGCGTTGAGGGAGTGCACCTTGCGCGGCGGTCCCTTCTCCGAGGCGACCTTCTCCACGTCGACGAGACCGCGCTTCTCCATCCTGACGAGCAGCGCGTAGACGGTGCCCTCGGCGATGTCGGAGAAGCCCTGCTCCCGCAGGCGCGCCGTGATCTCGTACCCGTAGGCGGGTCTGCCGGCCAGGGACGCGAGGATGACGCCCTCCAGCGTGCCCTTGAGCATCTCGGTCAGCAGCTTGGCCATGGAACACCTCCCCCCTGAGCTATTAAGCAACGTTGACTACCGGTACACCGTAACGCCGACTACCGGTACTTAGCAAGACGGATTAGCGAAGGGGTTCCCCGGCGGCCTCGACGGCGCGTCCGCTCATGGCGCTGACGTTGCGCCGGACGAGCCGGCGGGGTGGCACCACCGTCAAGTCGCCGTCAGAGGTGCGTCAACGCCCATCAGCGTGCGTCGGCCGTGAGCCGGAAGCGCAGCCGGCAGATCACGGCTTCGGTGTCGCGGCGGACCGCGTGGGCGACGACGGAGCCGCGCTGGTTCTGGAGCAGCCGCTGCCACAGGTGGGCGGGTTCGGTCTCCGCGCCGGAACCCCGCCCCGGCCCGCTGCCCACGGAACAGGACCGCCAGTTGGCCGTCGCACTGGTCGCGCAGGCCGGCTCCGCCCTGGCCACAGCCGGCCTGCCCCACCTGGGCTGACCGGGCCTTCCCGTCCCTTCCCGCAAGGGTGGCGTTAAGAGTTCCCCTGCGCCCGTATGGACACCGTCAAGGCGCCTTAACGCCGGCTTGAAGACACGGTTGTCTCGTCATCGGCCATCTGGCCGATTCATCGACCCACTTCACTCAGGAGCTCGCGATGGCCGATCTGGCCTTCGTCGTCACCACGGTCGCGGTGTTCGCGCTGGTGGCTCTCATCGCCAAGGGGGTGACCAAGCTGTGAACGCCGAGAACATCGTCGGCCTCGTCGTGGCCGTCGCCCTGCTGGGCTACCTCGTCCTCGCCCTCGTCAAGCCGGAGAGGTTCTAGCCACCGATGAGTCCCGTTCTCGCTGGTGTGCTCCAGCTCCTCGCACTGATCGCCGCGCTCGCGCTGGCCTACCGCCCCTTGGGCGACTACATGGCCCGCGTCTACTCCTCCGACAGGCACTACCGCCCGGAGAAGTGGATCTACAAGGCGATCGGCGCCAACCCGTCCGCCGGGATGCGCTGGCCCGCCTACCTGCGCGGAGTCCTCGCCTTCTCCGCGGTCAGCGTCCTCTTCCTGTACGCGCTCCAGCGCGCCCAGGGCGTCCTGCCCGGCTCGCTCGGCTTCCAGTCGATCGACCCGGACCAGGCCTTCAACACCGCCGCGTCGTTCGTGGCCAACACCAACTGGCAGTCGTACTACGGCGAGCAGGCCATGGGGCACGTCGTGCAGACCGGCGGCCTGGCGGTGCAGAACTTCGTGTCCGCCGCGGTCGGCATGGCCGTCGCCGTCGCGCTCGTACGGGGTTTCGCGCGCTCCCGTACCGGTGAGCTGGGCAACTTCTGGGCGGACCTGGTCCGCGGCACTGTCCGGATCCTCCTGCCGATCGCCGTGATCGGCGCGATCGTGCTGGTCGCCTGCGGCGCGATCCAGAACTTCGCCGGGGTCCACGAGGTCGGCCAGTTCACGGGCGGCAGCCGGCAGTGGAACGGCGGTGCGGTCGCGTCCCAGGAGGTCATCAAGGAGCTGGGCACGAACGGCGGCGGCTACTTCAACGCCAACTCCGCCCACCCGTTCGAGAACCCGACCCCGTTCTCCAACCTCTTCGAGATCTTCCTGATCCTCGTCATCCCGTTCGCGCTGACCCGCACGTTCGGCCGCATGGTCGGAAGCCTGCGCCAGGGTTACGCGATCCTCACGACGACGGCCGCCATCTGGATCGGCTTCACCGCGCTGATGATGTGGACCGAGTTCGCGCACCACGGCCCGGCGTTCGACGTCGCGGGCGGCGCGATGGAGGGCAAGGAGACCCGCTTCGGCGTCGGCGCCTCCGCGATCTTCTCGGTCGCCACGACCCTGACCTCGACCGGCGCAGTCAACTCCTTCCACTCCTCCTACACCGGCCTCGGCGGCGGCATCCAGCTGCTGGGCATGCAGCTGGGCGAGATCGCCCCAGGCGGTGTCGGCTCCGGCCTCTACGGCATGCTCGTCATGGCGATCATCGCGGTGTTCATCGCCGGCCTGATGGTCGGCCGGACGCCCGAGTACCTGGGCAAGAAGATCGGCACCCGCGAGATCAAGCTCGCCGCCTGCTACATCCTCGTCACCCCGGCCCTGGTGCTCTGCTTCACCGCCGCCGCCATGGCCCTGCCCACCCCGCCGCACTCGATGCTGAACCCGGGTGCCCACGGCTTCTCCGAGGTCCTGTACGCCTACACCTCGGGCGCCAACAACAACGGCTCCGCCTTCGCCGGCCTGAACGCCGACACCCAGTGGTACAACTCCACGATCGGCCTCGCGATGCTCCTGGGCCGCTTCCTGCCCATGGTGTTCGTCCTGGCGCTGGCCGGCTCGCTGGCCGAGCAGAAGCCCGTCCCCGAGACGGCAGGCACCCTCCGTACCGACAAGCCGCTCTACGCGGGCCTGCTCGTCGGCACGATCCTCATCGTCACCGGTCTGACCTACTTCCCCGCCCTCGCGCTGGGGCCGCTCGCCGAAGGGCTCGCATCATGAGCACCGCCACTCCGACCCGTGCTCCGCACGAGGACCTTCCCACGGCCCACAAGCCGCCTGCCGACCGCGTCGGCGGCGGCCTCTTCGACCCCACGCAACTGGTCAAGTCCTTCCCCGACGCGATCCGCAAGCTCGACCCACGCGTCATGATCAAGTCGCCGGTCATGTTCGTCGTCCTCATCGGTTCGGTGGTCACCACCGTCCTCGCCATCAAGGACCCGACGGACTGGTTCGGCTGGGCCATCACCGCCTGGCTGTGGATGACCACGATCTTCGCGAACCTCGCCGAGGCGGTCGCCGAGGGCCGCGGCAAGGCCCAGGCCGACACCCTGCGGAAGGCCAAGACCGACTCCGTCGCCCGCCGCCTGACCGAGGACGGTGGCGAGGAGTCCGTACCGGGCACCGAGCTGAAGATCGGCGACCTGGTGGTCTGCGAGGCCGGGGACACCATCCCCGGCGACGGTGACGTCGTCGAGGGCGTGGCCTCGGTCGACGAGTCCGCCATCACCGGCGAGTCCGCTCCCGTCATCCGGGAGTCCGGCGGCGACCGCTCGGCCGTCACCGGTGGTACGAAAGTCCTCTCCGACCGGATCGTCATCAAGATCACTACGAAGCCGGGCGAGACCTTCATCGACCGGATGATCGCTCTCGTGGAGGGTGCGGCCCGACAGAAGACGCCCAACGAGATCGCACTCAACATCCTGCTCGCCTCGCTGACCATCGTCTTCCTGCTGGCCGTCGTCACCCTGCAGCCCTTCGCGATCTACGCCGGCGCCGAGCAGTCGATGATCGTGCTCACCGCCCTCCTCGTCTGCCTGATCCCGACCACCATCGGCGCCCTGCTCTCCGCGATCGGCATCGCCAGCATGGACCGCCTGGTCCAGCGCAACGTCCTGGCCACGTCGGGCCGGGCCGTCGAGGCCGCGGGCGACGTTTCGACGCTGCTGCTCGACAAGACCGGCACCATCACCCTCGGCAACCGCCAGGCCTCGGAGTTCGTACCCGTGGAGGGCACCACCGAGGCCGAGCTGGCCGACGCCGCCCAGCTGTCCTCGCTGGCCGACGAGACCCCCGAGGGCCGTTCCGTCGTCGTCCTGGCGAAGGAGAAGTACGGGCTGCGCGAGCGTCACCAGGGCGACCTCGCGCACGCCGAGTGGATCGCCTTCACCGCCCAGACCCGCATGTCGGGCGTGGACGTCGACGGCAGGCAGACCCGCAAGGGCGCGGCCGGCTCCGTCATCACCTGGGTCAGGGAGCAGGGCGGCCGGGTCTCCGACGACGCCGACCTCCTCGCCAACCGCATCTCCGAGGCCGGCGGCACCCCGCTCCTCGTCGCCGTCAACGACGAGAAGGGCGCCCGCGTCCTCGGCGTCATCCACCTCAAGGACGTCGTCAAGGAGGGCATGCGCGAACGCTTCGAGGAGCTGCGCCGCATGGGCATCAAGACCGTCATGATCACGGGTGACAACCCGCTGACGGCCAAGGCGATCGCCGAGGAGGCCGGCGTCGACGACTTCCTCGCCGAGGCCACCCCCGAGGACAAGATGGCCCTCATCAAGCGGGAACAGGCCGGCGGCAAGCTCGTCGCGATGACCGGCGACGGCACGAACGACGCCCCGGCCCTCGCCCAGGCCGACGTCGGTGTCGCGATGAACACCGGTACCTCGGCCGCCAAGGAGGCCGGGAACATGGTGGACCTGGACTCCAACCCCACCAAGCTCATCGAGATCGTCGAGATCGGCAAGCAGCTCCTCATCACCCGGGGCGCCCTGACCACCTTCTCCATCGCCAACGACGTCGCCAAGTACTTCGCGATCATCCCGGCCATGTTCGCCGTGGTCTACCCGGGCCTCGACAAGCTCAACATCATGGGCCTCCACTCGCCCGAGTCGGCGATCCTCTCCGCTGTCATCTTCAACGCGCTGATCATCATCGCGCTCGTCCCCCTCGCCCTCAAGGGCGTCCAGTACAAGCCGACCAGCGCCGACAGGATGCTCCGCCGCAATCTGGGGCTCTACGGCGTGGGCGGCCTGATCGCCCCGTTCATCGGCATCAAGATCATCGACCTGCTCATCACCCTCATCCCCGGAATCGGCTGAGACGACATGAACAACTCTGTAGGCAACACAGCACGGTTGATCGGGGCCGGCCTGCGCGCCCTGCTCGTCCTGACCGTGATCTGCGGGGTCATCTACCCGCTGGCCGTCACCGGCATCGCCCAGGCCCTGTTCCACGACAAGGCCAACGGTTCCGAGATCAAGGACAAGAGCGGGCAGGTCGTCGGCTCCTCCCTCATCGGGCAGACCTACAACCTCCCGAAGCCGGCCCCTTCTGATCCGACTGCGGGCGACGACGCCGAAGAGACCGCGGAGCCGGACCTGAAGTGGTTCCAGCCCCGCCCCTCCAACGGCCTCGGCAGCAACTCGGTCAACACCCAGTACTCACTGGTCCTCTCCGGCGCCACCAACCGCTCCGCGGACGACGGCGCCGTCAACGGCAAGTGCACCAAAGATGCCGAGGAAGGCACCCTCTGCGCCCAGGTCATCGCCGCCAAGGAGGCGGTCGTCGCGGACAACTCCACCGCCTCCTACACGGTCGAGCCCGAGGACGTACCGGCCGACGCCGTCACCTCCTCCGGCTCGGGCCTGGACCCGGACATCTCTCCGGAGTACGCCAGGCTCCAGGTCCACCGGGTCGCCGAGCAGAACAAGCTCGACGTCAGGCAGGTCGAGAAGCTCGTCGCGGACCACACCACCGGCCGGACCCTCGGCTTCATGGGTGAGCCCCGTGTCAACGTCCTCGAGCTCAACACCGCCCTCAAGGCACTGACCGAGCGTTGATGTTCCGCATCGCACGGACCGGGAGCCGGCGGGGCGCGGGACTCCCCCAGCCAACGCCGGGAGGGGGCCCGAGCGCCCCGCCGGCTCCTGACCGTGCCCGTAACGAAGGAAAGGCTGCACACCGATGACCTGGGTGCTGGTGGTGGAGGACGATCCCCACCTCGTCCGCGCTGAAGATCAACCTTCAGGCGCGCGAGTTCGAGGTCGAGAAGGCCGCCGACGGCGGCTCGGCCCTGCGGCTCGCGGCCGCGCGCAAGGCTCGCGCAATGTGTATTGATCACGAGCGTTGTTGACACGCCCCGGCAGTCTCATGCGGAGAGCCGGAACCGGAGGGCTGAAGTGCGAGCGTCACCCCCAGCCCGAACTGCATGAAGCAGCAGGTCAGCGAACCCTTCCCCGGGGTTTGAGGTGGGTCGGCGGCAGTTCAAGGGCCGGAATCGGAGGGCCGTCGTAGCCCTTGACCTCGCCGAAGCGGGTGCCGTTCGTCCAGTCCTCGCGGGCCTGCGCGATCTCGTCGTGGGACCGGCCGATCCAGTTCCAGAACATACCGCTCCTCAGGAGCATCGGTGCAGGTCAGAGCACTCCTAGGCCGCTGAAGGTCAGCAAACCGTCAGCATCGCAAGCCAAGGAGTACTACCACCGTGGCAGCCACGACAACCATCCACGGCATCGGCACCGTCTTCAAGGACTGCGGGCACGCGCCCTCCTATTGGCCGAAGTGTGCCCACGGCTGGAAGATCCGGTACCGCAATGCCTTCGGCAAGCAGAGCCAGGAGTCCGGCTTCGCCGAGAAGGACAAGGCGTCCGAGCGCCTGTTGGAGATCCACAACCAGAAGGCCTCCAAGCCGGCGAACCAGGCGAAGGCCGAGCGCATCGCGCGATACAGCCAGATGCGGTTCGACGAGTACGCCACCGCGTGGAAGGAAGGCCAACGCCACCTCGCGCCGGCGTCCGTCGGCCACCTCGACTCGCTGCTGCAGCACCACCTCTATCCGGCCTTCGCCAGCCGCCGGATGGGCACCTTCGACCACAAGGTCGTCGACGGGTTCATACGCACGATGGAGCGGAACGGCGCCGGGCTGGCGACGCAGTCGAATGCTTTCGACAAGCTCAAGGCGATCCTGCTCGACGCGCACCGCCTCGGCCTCTTCGAAGAGAGCCCACTGCTCGGCGTGCAAGCACCGGTTTACGACCCCAAGAAGGCCGTCATCCCGTCCCCCGAGCAGTTGCGCAACCTGCGCCTCGCGGGCGACGACATCTTCACCCTGCTGGTCGACGTCATGAGCGGGTGCGGCCTCCGCAACGCGGAGGCGGCCGCGGTCAACGTGAACAACATCGTCGCCGACGACGTGTACCGCGTCACCGAGCAGGTCAACCAGACCACCAAGCACTACGAGCGCCTCAAGCACCGGAAGCCGGGCGAGTATCGGGACGTTCCCCTGCCTGCCCGAGTGAAGGACAGCATCGAGTGGTACGCCGACAAGTACGGCACGGTGGACGGCTATCTGTTGCGCCACCCGCACGACGCCGGCCGTCCGTACCAGCCGTACCTGCTCCAGAACCAATGGCAGAGGCTGAAGCGCTCTGGCGCCCTCGACATCCCAGAGGACATGGTGATCTACGGTTGCAGACACTTCTTCGCCTCGAACTGCCTCGCACATCGCATCCCGATTACCGACGTCGCGGAGTGGATGGGCCACAAGAGCCTGGAGATCACGTTCAAGATCTACCGGCGCCTCATGCCCGGATCGATCGGCCAGGCGGCCAAGATGCTCAACGTATATCTGACTGCGTAGCCGGTCTTATACCAGAGGATCCCCGGTTAAGGGGTGTCCCGTAATTGACCGTTGAGATGGCCGGGACGAGGTGGGCTGATCGCCGGTGGGTCGGGCTATGCGGCCTGGAGAAGGTTGTGGAGGCGGGCGATGCCGAGCATGGCGTGGTGGACGCCGTCGCCCTTGAGCCGGCCAGAGCGCAGCGTCCACTCCCTCCCCGTCCGCGACGATCCGTCAAGCCGGTGCGGCTCTTCTCGATAGCAACCCGCCGCAGGCCTTGACGGACGGGATCTGACGTCGTGCCATGAGAGGACACACCGCGACGGGGGATGACACGATGGCGGCAGAGGGACACGACGGACCCAGTGGCGAGCCCGAGAGCCACACTGAGGTGCCGCAGAGCAGCGGTCGGAAGATCCCACCTGGCAATGACTTCGCCCATGTGGCTTGGATCGTCCTGGCTCTCATCGTCTTCGGGCTGATCTTGACCGCGGCATCCGGCGCCGGCGATTGCTCTGCTAACTGCGACGGCAACACGGGACCCTTGTGGCACTGATCACCGAGCTGCCCGCGAACCTGGCCGCCGCCGCGCTGGTCGCCACCACCGGTTCGCTGCTGCGGCGCCATCGCCGGGGCGTTGCGGTCGACGATGCGGTCGGCCGCCGACTTGGACACGCCGAATAGCGGCGCCAACTGCCGCAGCGGAGGTTGGCCCGCCAGTATGCGGCGGCGAGCTGGCTCCCGGAGCAGTGATCACGGCTGGGATGATCTCGCCATGGCTGGTGTGATCACGGCGTCGGAATCGTCCTGGATAACCCCGTTCACCGGGCTGAGCCCGCGCGACTTCCGCAAGCTGATGACAGCGCTCTGCCGAGAGGGCGCTGACACCGTGCGGCCGGGCCGGCCCTGGAGTCTTCCGCTGGAGGACCGGGTCCTGCTGGTCGCGGCCTACTGGCGGACCAACCTGACACTGCGGCAGCTCGCGCCGCTATTCGGCGTGTCCAAGTCAGCGGCCGACCGCATCATCGACCACGTCGGCCCGCTGTTGGCGCTCAGGACCCGGAGGCGGTTCCGCAAGGACACCGTGCTGATCGTCGACGGCACCCTCGTCCCCACCCGCGACCACACCATCGCGGAGAAGTCGAAGAACTACAGGTACTCCACCAACCACCAGGTGGTCATCGACGCCCACTCCCGCCTGGTCGTGGTGATCGGCAGACCTCTGCCGGGCAATCGAAACGACTGCAAGGCATGGGAGGAGTCCGGCGCCAAAGCGGCCGTCGGCCGGACAACCACGATCGCCGACGGTGGCTACCCGGGGACCGGCCTGGTCATCCCGCACCGACGCTCCAAGGGCGGCGAACTCACCGAGTGGCAGGCCGAGCACAACCGTGAACACAAGCAGGTCCGAGCCCGCGTCGAGCACGTCTTCGCCCGGATGAAGACCTGGAAGATCCTGCGCGACTGCCGCCTCAAGGGCGACGGCGTCCACCACGCCATGCTCGGCATCGCCCGTCTACACAACCTGATCCAGGCTGCATACTGAGGTTTTTGGCGTCATGTCGTCAGGGTCTGAGTCCGGTCTCGGCGAGGCAGCCGTCAACGATGTGGCTGCGGTATTGGATCTTCTTGAGGCCGGTTCTGAGGGATCGGACGAGGTCTTCAGGCGTGGTGAAGACCGTGTTGGCGTGAGCGGTGCGCCGAAGTGCTCACCAGATGCCCTCGACGGGGTTGAGTTCGGGTGTGTAGGCGGGCAGGTGGTAGACGGTGAGCCAGTCGGTGGCCTCGATGAAGTCGCGCATGCCTTTGGTGCGGTGGGTGTTGAGGTTGTCCCAGATCAGGATGATCGGGGCGCCGAGCCGGCCGTGGGCGTAGACCAAAAACCAGCGGAAGTCTCTCCAGTCGTAGCTGCGACGCTCGCCCTTGGCGGGTCGCCGGCTATGGACGTGGAGTTTGTAGAACAGCCGCGAGCGTTCGCCGGGTTTGTAGCAGCACATCCCGGCGAGGGTGACGCGGCAGCGGGTCCAGCCACGCATCCGGACCGTGGGTGTGCGGGCGCGACGGCCCACGTTCCGCGGGAAGGCGGCGTCATCGAGAAGCCTGCCTCGTCCTCGAAGACGATCCAGGCCCCGAGCGCCGCCGCAGTCATTCCACGTGCGGCCACACGTCTTTCACCCATCCGGCTACCGCCGTGTCGTCCCGTTCCAGAGCGCGTCTGGCCGGGATCTGTCGACTCCAGCCGTTGCGTCGCATCGTCTGGTAGACCGCCGCGATGCTCAGGACCTTGTGGAGACGGCGGCCGATGACCTTCTGGATCCTGGCCAGCGTCCAGGTCTGGTCCGGCCAGCCATGGGCGACCGGCCCTTTGACCAGCTCGGCCTCCAGCACCTTGAACTGTCGGGGGCTGATCTGCGGCCGACACATCGGGCCTTTTGAACGGAGGGCTCTTCGGCCGCCGTCGCGCCAAGCCTTGCGCCAGCGCTGCACCGACCGCTCGCTGACCCGTAATCGCTTCGCGACTACGGCACTGGGCACACCTTCGGCGAAGAGATCAGCCGCCTCCAAACGAAGGCCCTCCCGGAACGCCTGACGCTCCGGCGTCAGACCCCCACCCTGCGGATACCTCATACAACCGGCCTACCGCGACGATCAGCGGATGTCAGCCCCCGACACCACGTCGAAATCCTCAGTAAGCCATCACACTCGCGGTCGACCGGCCGCGCCTCGAACCACTAAAGATCAATTACGGGACAACCCTTAGGCATTCGATCCCGCGTCGAGTGCTGCCGCGATGGCGGATACGGCTTCGGCGAGGCTTCGGAAGACCTGGGTGGACCGCCCCAGTCGGGCAATACCACGCGCCAAAGGTTCACGCATCTGCCGCTCGCAGACGACGAAGTCCGCATAGCCAGCAGCACAGGACAGGTACACCATGTCGATCACATCATTCGGCTTCCAGGTGGTCCCCTTGTTGAGATGGCGCTCGTGAAGCATCTCCCGAAATAGACCGAGGCACGGAAGGGCAGCCAGTTCCTGCACGGGCTGCGATGCGCTGCCCCACTCCTTGAGTCGCTCTGCCGTCAGGCCGGCGGCGTACGACTCCTCGGCCAACTCGCGCTGGAGGTCACGAAAGAGCCAGGCATCGATTGCCTTGCGCTTCTTCTGGGAGTCTCCGTCCTGGCTGTCCAACCAATCACTGAACCGCTGGTTGTCCTGCGTCCAGCCGGTCTCCGGACCTCGCTCCCCACCTTCCGAGTCCAGCATGAGATCGATGAGCGTCGTCGCCGACACGAGCGCTTCGTGCTGAAACGCTTCCTGCGCTGGAAAGTCTGGCGGAGGGCCGAGGGGCGTGAACCCGCGCGCGGCGGAATGGATGACGTTCGGCGCCAGCGTGACAGCTGTCGGCAATACCCCACCGGGTGCCAGCCTGTTGCGGAACAGCCAACGCAGCTCGTCCCGACGAACCTGGAGGGGATCCCGCAGTTGCCAGCCTCTACTCAGCTGAAGGATGGACAGGCCCAAACGGTAGCGCCCCTCAGTGTCGGACCATTTCGTCGTCTCGTAGTAGTGGCCCGCCGAGGCGGGAAGGATGATCCTTCCTGCCTCCACCCACTCCACGAGTCGCTGCGCCGCCTCCCGATCGGCGGCTGCGCCACCGCACCGCCCCTGGAGCACGTCACTCACGGGGCGCCACTTGTTCTGGTCCAAGTAGACGACCAACCTGCCGTTCAGCTGGTCTGCCCCATCAGAGCGGGGCAAGTCGAACACGATGGTGTCGCCTTTGCGGGTCTGGACAAGCAGTCCTTCGAAGGTGGGCGGATAGGCGAGTCGGGAGAGCAAGCTGCTCGGTTCGAACATCGGGGACGTGAGCGGAAACCGAGCCTCTTTGCCATCGGACCTCGTCAGCACGACGGTCTCGGTCTCGGGGTCAACCATGACCATCACGACGCGCAGGTCCTCATCACTCTCCATCACCCCATGATGCAAGACGCTGCTCCAGCAGCCCATGGCCATCAAGGTCCTTGCTTGTCGACCTTCTACAAGCGGTACATCAAGTCGACGAGGGGCCATACTCGAGCTTCCGACCGCCCTCTCCTCCGGGCGTCACCTGGCATCGCCGCGGGCCCAGGTACTCCGCCAAGCCGCTCGACGCTGCCTCCCAAACGATCAAGCAGACGGACGATGCCTATCTGATTACTCATCAGTAAAGTCAGCATTGGGTCAGCATTCGTAGACACAGACCCTCCCACGGACACCCATGGAAGGGAAAAGCCCTGCGCTCCCGGAAGGGGAGCGCAGGGCTCGATCGACAATCCCACGAGCTCAACAAGCGGAGGCGTGTACGCCAAGCCGCCTAAGAGGTCAGGCTTCCGAATAATCACAGGTCAGCGGACTCGTCCTCGTGGCTTCAGGTGCGTCGGGGGGAGAGATGGGGCCGGAAGTGGAGGGCCGCCGTAGCCCTTTACCTCGCCAAAGCGTGTCCCATTCATCCAGTCCTCTCGGGCCTGTGCGATATCCTCGTGGGAGCGGCCGATCCAGTTCCAGAACATGACGATCTCCTCCTCGAACGGCTCGCCGCCCAGCAGCATGACCGACGCGTCCGAGGAGGCGCGCAACGGGAGGTCGGTGCGGCCGCAGCCGAGGTAGAGCATCGAGCCGGCCTGCACCGGGACGCCGTCGACGTGCGCCTCGCCGGACATCGCCAGGACCGCGTACTCGAAGTCGGGATCCAGCGGCAACCGCAGGTCGGCGCCCGCGGTGAGGCTGAGGTCGGCCCCGACGATCGGGGTGTACGTCGTGCCCGGCGAGGCGGCGCCGTCGAGGGAGCCGAGGATCACCGTGGCGTCCAGCCCGGCGGCCGTCACCCGGGGTAGGTCGGCGTGGTGCTGGAAGTGCGGCTCGACGTGCCGGTGGGCGTCCGGCAGCGCCACCCACAGCTGCGCGCCGTGCAGGAAGCGGGCGTGGGGCTTCGGGCTCTCCTCCGAGTGGCTGATCGCGCGGCCCGAGGTCATCAGGCCGAGCTCGCGGGGGCGCACGGTCTGCAGGCTGCCGACGCTGTCACGGTGCAGCACCTCGCCCTCGTGGAGCCAGCTGACCGTCTGCAGGCCCATGTGGGGGTGCGGGGGCACCTGCATGCCGGGCTCGTCGGCGATGTCGTCGGGTCCGTAGTGGTCGACGAAGCACCAGGCGCCCACCATGCGGCGCCCCAGGTTCGGGAGCAGTCGACGGACCTCGGTGGACTCGCCGAGCTTGACGTGACGCGGAGGGAGGAGTTCGCGTACGGGCTCCGCGACGACGAAGCCGCGGCCGCCGCAGACCGAGAGGCTTGCCTGGCGATCGAGATTGCTCATGTCCCACAACCTAAACCCGCGGGGGGCGGGCCCGGGGCGAGTACCGCACCCGCGACCGGTCCCACTTTTAGTGGAATCTTAAAGCGTCCGGTGGTGTTGCACGGGCGGAACGGAACGGACGGCGAAAGGACGGCTGGGCGGAGATGACCGGGGCCATGGCGTACTACGAGCACGGGACCGCGGCGGAGCGCTGGACGCGGGCGCAGCTGTTCTTCGAGGCGAAGGAGTACACGAACGCCGCGCGCGTGCTGTCGGGGCTGGCCGCGGAGGTCCCCGAGCAGCTGGCACCGCGGCTGCTGCTGGCCCGCGCCTACTACCACTCGGCGCAGCTGGGCCGGGCCGAGACCGAGCTGCGGGGGATCCTGGAGCGCTGGCCGGTGGAGGACTACGCGCAGCTGATGCTCGGGCGGACGCTGGAGCGGCAGGGGCGTGCCGCGGAGGCAGCGCCGTACCTGCGGATCGCCGCGGCGATGGCGGGCGACTTCGGCGAGGAGTGACGCGTCGAGCACGCCGCGGCTCGGATAGCCTGGGCACACGATGACTGGCACCGCTGAAGACCGTTTGACCGCCCCCTGGGGCACGTACCGGCTCACCCGCTTCCCCGAGGACCCCCGCGACCGGCTGCGCGCCTGGGACGCCGCGGACGAGTACCTGCTCCGGCACCTCGACGGAGGTACCGGGGAGGTGGGGCCGGTCGAGGTGGCCGGGCGCGCCGTGACCGTGCTCGGCGACCGCTGGGGCGCCCTGGTCACGGCCCTGGCGGGCCGGACCGGCACCCTCACGCAGATCACCGACTCGTACCTGACCCAGCGCGCCACCCGCGCCAACCTCGACCGCGCCGGGGTCGCCCCGGACGCGGTACGGCTGCTCAGCACCCAGGACGCCCCGCCCGAGCGGATCGACGTCCTGGTCGTACGGGTGCCCAAGAGCCTCGCCCTGCTCGAGGACCAGCTCTGCAGGCTGGCCCCGAGCCTCCACGCGGGCTCCGTGGTGGTCGGCACGGGCATGGTCAAGGACATCCACACCTCGACGCTCAAGCTGTTCGAGACGATCCTGGGCCCCACCCGCACCTCGCTCGCCGAGCGCAAGGCGCGGCTGATCTTCACCACCCCGGAGCTCCAGGAGGAGGAGCCGGCCAACCCGTGGCCGCTCACCTACACCCTCGGTCCCGAGGCGGGCGCCGGGCCCGCCGAGGGTCTGACGGTGACCAACCACGGCGGGGTGTTCTGCGCCGACCGGCTGGACATCGGCACCCGCTTCCTGCTCGCCCACCTGCCGCCGTGGCGCGGCCCCGGCCTGATCGCGGACCTGGGCTGCGGCAACGGCGTGGTCGGCACGGCGCTGGCCAAGCACAGCCCCGAGGTGGACGTGATCTTCACGGACGAGTCGTACCAGGCGGTCGCGTCCGCCGAGGCGACGTACCGTGCGAACGCGTCCCGCCGCCCGGGGCTCGCCCAGTTCGTGGTGGGCGACGGCCTCGCGGACGTGGCGCCGGGCACGGTGGACGCGGTGCTGAACAACCCGCCCTTCCACTCCCAGCAGGCCACCACGGACGCGACGGCCTGGCGGATGTTCAGTCAGTCGCGGCGCGCCCTGCGCAAGGGCGGGGAGCTCTGGGTGATCGGCAACCGGCACCTGGGCTACCACCTGAAGCTGCGGCGGCTCTTCGGGAACTGCGAACTGGTCGCCAGCGACCCGAAGTTCGTGGTGCTGCGAGCGGTCAAGGACCGCTAGCCGGTCCGACGGGGCGGCCGGCCCGGGCGGTGCCGCGCCGCGGCGTGCATCCCGGAGTGGTGGGCCCGCGCCGACCCGTCGCGGTCTCAGACCGAGATCACGATCTTCCCGTGCACGTGCCCCGTCTGGCTCAGGGCGAAGGCCTCCGCCACGTCCTCCAGCGGGAAGACCCGCGCGACCGGGACGGTGAGCTGGCCGGCGTCGGCCAGCTCACCCAGCGCCAGCAGGTCGTTGCGGTCGGGCCGTACCCACATCCACTCACCGCCCGCACCGAGCACCGAGGGGTCGGCGACGGAGGCGTGCCGGCCGCCCTCGCGGAGCACCGCCGTGGTCACGTCGAGCACGCCGCCGACGAAGTCGGCGACGACGTCCACGCCCTCCGGGGCGAGCGTCCGGACCCGGTCGACCAGCCCGTCCCCGTACTGCAGGGGCTCGGCGCCCGCGGCCCGCAGCCGGTCGTGGTTGCGGGGCGAGGCGGTGCCGATCACCCGGGCGCCGAAGGCGGAGGCGATCTGGACCCCGAGGAAGCCCACGCCGCCGGCCGCGCCGTGGATGAGGACGGTCTCCCCCTCGTCGAGCCGCAGCCGGGTGAGCAGCTGGTACGCCGTCAGCCCGGCGAGCGGGAGTCCGGCGGCCGCGTCCCAGTCGAGCGCGGCCGGCTTCGGCGCGAGGCAGCGCACGGGTACGGAGACGTACTCGGCGAACGTGCCACCGCTGACGTAGTCCTTGCGGGCGTACGCCATGACCTCGTCGCCGACCCGGCACTCGGGGACGTCGATGCCGACGCGCTCGACGGTGCCCGCGACGTCCCAGCCCGGCACGGCGGGGAAGTACAGGTCCATCATCCCGTCGAGGCCGCCCGCCATGATCTTCCAGTCCACGGGGTTCACCCCGGCCCGCCGCACCCGGACGAGGACCTCGCCGGGCGCCACCTTGGGAATCGGGCGGCGACCGAGCGAGAGCACCTCCGTGCCGCCGTACCGGTCGTACGTCATGGCCCGCATGGTGGCGTCCTCGGTGCTGTGGTGCGTCTCGGGCATGGAACGACCTCTCGGAACCGAACGGACAAAAGCGCCGTACAGCGACATACCGGGCCCAACTCTATGCCGGGACGGGCGATTTCGCCGCGCGGCACCCGCACTTCCGCCCCATTGACGAGAGCATGCCACTATGGCCAGACTGACAGGAAAGTTTCCTATCAATCCAGGAGGCCACCCGTGGGCACCCCTCACCGCCGGACCACGTCGCGCCGCGCGCTCCTCACCGGCACCCTCCTCGGCGCCGCCGCCCTCGCGGTCCCGGCCGCCGCCGGCGCGGTCACCCCGAGCGCCCCGCCGGTCCCCGCGCCCCGCCGCGCCGGAGTGCGCCGGGTCGACCTCGACGACCCGGCGAAGAAGGAGATCGCCATGAAACTGGTCTCCAGCGCGGAGAACTCCTCCCTCGACTGGAAGGCCCAGTACGGCTACATCGAGGACATCGACGACGGCCGCGGCTACACCGCGGGCATCATCGGCTTCTGTTCCGGCACCGGCGACATGCTCGACCTGGTCGAACTCTACGACCGCCGCAAGCCGGGCAACGTCCTGTCCCGCTACCTCCCGGCCCTGCGCCGGGTCGACGGCACCGACTCGCACTCGGGTCTCGGCTCCGCCTTCGAGCGCGCCTGGCGCACGGCGGCCGGGGACCGCGTCTTCCAGCAGGCGCAGAACGACGAGCGCGACCGCGTCTACTTCAACCCCGCCGTCGGCCAGGGCAAGTCCGACGGCATCGGCGCGCTGGGCCAGTTCGCGTACTACGACGCGATCGTCATGCACGGCGACGGCTCGGACCCCACCAGCTTCCGCAACATCCGCAAGCGCGCGCTGCGTTCGGCCAAGCCGCCGGTCCAGGGCGGCGACGAGGCGGTCTGGATCGGCGCGTTCCTCGACGCGCGCGTGTGGGCCATGAAGCAGGAGGAGGCGCACAGCGACACCAGCCGCGTCGACACCGCCCAGCGGGTGTTCCTCAAGAAGCGCAACCTGGACCTCAACACCCCGCTGGACTGGAAGGTCTACGGCGACAGCTACCACATCGGCTGATCGCCGGGGCCTCCTGGAGAGCCGTGCGGCGGGTGACGTCCCCGGGGCGTCGCCCGCCGAACGGCCCCCGGGGCCGCCTGCCCGCCGCAGTGCCCCGCCGGTCAGCCCCGGTACGCCTCCAGCAGGCGCAGCCACACCTCGCTGATCGTCGGGAAGGCGGGCACCGCGTGCCACAGGCGGGCCAGCGGAACCTCGCCGGCCACCGCGATCGTCGCCGCGTGCAGCAGCTCGCCCGCGGCCGGTCCGACGAACGTGGCGCCGAGCACCACCTCGCGGTCGAGGTCCACCACCATCCGGGCCCGGCCGCGGTAGCCGTCCGCGTACAGGCCCGCGCCGGACACGGCGCCGAGGTCGTGGTCGACGGCCCGCACGCGGTGGCCGGCCCGCTCGGCGGCGGCCAGGGTCAGTCCGACCGAGGCCGCCTCGGGGTCGGTGAACACGACCTGCGGCAGCGCGTCGGTGTCGGCGGTGGCCGCGTGCGCACCCCAGCGGTCGGTCTCCAGCGGCTGGACGCCGGCGGCCCGGGCCGCGATGGCGGCCCCCGCGATCCTCGCCTGGTACTTGCCCTGATGGGTCATCAGGGCCCGGTGGTTGACGTCCCCCACCGCGTACAGCCACGCATGGCCGCGGACCCGGCAGTCGTCGTCCACGGGGATCCAGCCGCCGGGCGTCAGGCCCACGGTCTCCAGTCCGATGTCGTCGGTGCGCGGGGTGCGGCCGGTGGCGAAGAGCAGTTCGTCGGCCTCGACGGTCTCGCCGCCCTCGAGGACGACGGTCACCAGTCCCGTCGGGCCGTCCCGCACGACCGCCTCGACCGACGTGCCGGTACGGACGGTGGCCCCCGCCTCGCGCAGGCCCTCGGCGACCAGTTCGCCGGCGAAGTCCTCCATGCGCGGCAGCAGACCCGCGCCGCGCACCAGCAGTGTGACGGCGGAGCCGAGGGCGGTGAAGGCGGTGGCCATCTCGGCCGCGACGACGGAACCGCCCACGACGGCCAGCCGCGGGGGCACGTGCCGGGCGCTGGTCGCCTCGCGCGAGGTCCAGGGCCGCGCACCGGTGAGGCCGGGCAGTTCGGGCAGCAGGGGCCGGGTGCCGGTGGCCACGACCACCGCGTGGCGGGCGGCGAGCAGGTGGCGCTCCCCCTCCGGGCCGGTGACGCCCACCCGGCGTTCGCCGTGCAGGCGACCGTGGCCCCGGTAGACGTGCGCGCCGACGGAGTCGAGCCAGTCGACCTGGCCGTCGTCCTTCCAGTCGCCGGTCCAGTAGTCGCGGTGCGCGAGGACGGCCGCGGTGTCCAGCGGGCCTGCCACCGCCTGGCGCAGGCCGGGCACCCGGCGGGCGTCCGCCCGCGCGAGGGCCGGCCGGAGCAGCGCCTTGCTCGGGACGCAGGCCCAGTACGAGCACTCCCCGCCGATCAGTTCGGCCTCCACCAGCGCCGTACTGAGCCCCGCGGCGCGGGTCCGGTCCACCACGTTCTCGCCGGCCGGGCCCCCGCCGAGCACCACGACGTCGTACTCCACAGCTTCGGTCATACGGTCAGTCTCGCCCGGCACCCGCACGGGTGCCGGGCGGGCGCGCCGGGGGTCAGGCCTCGGCTCCGCCGGGCTGTCCCGCCTGGGCGGCCTCGACCTGCTTGCGGACGTCGTCCATGTCGAGGGCGCGGGCCTGGCCGATGACGTCCTCGAGGGCGGCCGCGGGGAGCGCGCCGGGCTGGGCGAAGACCGCCACCCGGTCACGGACGATCATGAGGGTAGGGATCGAGGAGATCCCGAACGCCGCTGCCAGCTCCTGCTGCGCCTCGGTGTCGACCTTGCCGAAGACCAGATCGGCGTGGGTCTCGGAGGCCTTCTCGAAGACCGGGGCGAACTGCCGGCAGGGGCCGCACCAGGACGCCCAGAAGTCGATCAGGACGAAATCGTTCTCGCTCACGACCTGGTCGAAGTTGTCCTTGGTCAGTTCCACGGTGGCCATGGGTCCGTCCCTACTTTCGTCAACCGCGGGCCTCCGGTGAGGCCGCGCTCAGCCGTCCCCGTCAACCGCACCAGGAGCCCGGCTATTCCGGTCCCTCTCAGAACGGGTACCCAGCCGGCTCGCGCCTGACCGTCGTCCAGCGGACTTCCGTGAACGCGTCCAGGTTCGCCTCCCCGCCGAAGCGGGCGCCGGTGCCCGAGGCCCCCACGCCGCCGAAGGGCGCGACGGCCTCGTCGTTCACGGTCTGGTCGTTGACGTGGGCGATGCCGGTGGGGATGCGGTCGGCCAGTTCCAGCCCCAGTGCGGTGTCCCGCGTGACGATGCCGAGGGACAGCCCGTACGGGCCGGCCGCGGCCAGCTGCGCCGCCTCGTCGAGCGTGCCGAAGGAGCGGACCGGCGCGACCGGGCCGAAGACCTCCTCCGCGTACGCGGGGGTGTCGTCGCCGACGCCGGCGAGCACGGTGGGGCGGTAGAAGAGGTCCTCGTACCGGCCGCCCGCGACGATCTTGGCGCCCTGGGTCGCGCTCGCCTCCACCAGCGCGTGCACGCGCTCGAGCTGGCCCCGGTCGATGAGCGGTCCGAGGTGCACCCGGGCGCGGTACGGGTCGCCGACCGCCAGGGCCTCGGCCTTGGCGGCCAGCCGCTCGACGTACTCCTCGTACACGGAGGCGTGCACCAGGTGCCGGCCGGCGGTCATGCAGATCTGGCCCTGGTGGAAGAAGGAGCCCCAGGCCGCCTGGGAGACGGCCGCGTCGAGGTCGGCGTCCGCCAGCACGATCAGGGCGGAGTTGCCGCCCAACTCCAGGTGCGCGCGCTTCAGTCCACGGCCCGCCGCCTCGCCCACGCTCCGGCCGGCGGCGGTGGAGCCCGTGAACGACACGATACGGACCAGGGGTTCGTCCACCACGGCGGCCCCGGTCTCGCGGCCGCCCGGCAGCACGTGCAGCAGGTCCGTGGGCAGTCCGGCGGCCTCGAAGACCGCCCGGAGCGCGAGACCCCCCGAGACGGAGGTGCGCGCGTCGGGCTTGAGGAGCACCGCGTTGCCGAGGGCGAGGGCCGGCGCGACCGACCGTACGGCCAGGACGAGCGGCACGTTGAAGGGGGCTATCACGCCGACGACGCCGGCGGGCACCCGCCGGGTGTACGAGAGCCGGGGCGCCTCGCTCGCCAGGACCTGCCCGCCGGGACGCGAGGCCAGGGCGGCCGCCTCGTAGCACTCCTGGGCGGCCGTGTGCAGCTCGAAGTCCGCCTTGCCCGGTACGGAGCCCGTCTCGCGCACCAGCCAGTCGCGCAGCTCGGCGGCGTGCTCGGAGAACAGGTCGCCGGCGCGCCGCAGCACGGCCGCCCGGCCGGTGTACGGGGCGCTCCCCCAGGCCCGCCGGGCCGCCTCGGCGCGCGCGGCGGCCGCCGCGACGTCGGCGGGCGCGGCGAGCCGGACGGTGGCCAGGGTCTCCCCCGTGGCCGGCTCGACGACCGGCGCCGGGCCGCCGGTCAGCGGGGTCTCGGACTGCCAGGTGGCGGGGTCGAGCAGCGGCATGGCGGGGCCTCTCGGGGGAGTCGCCGCGCGCGGGGCGGCGGGGGGGCGGGGCCCGGACTGCGGGGGCCCGGCCGGGCTGCGGGCAGCCGCCATGCTAGCCAGCCCGCATCCCCAAATCTGTTCAGTTATTGGGCAGTTGGTGACCGGAAAGCAGTGGGTCCGGGTCCGGCGGGTCCGAGGCCTCAGCGCTCCAGGACGAGCGCGATGCCCTGGCCCACGCCGATGCACAGCGCCGCGAGGCCGGTGCCGGAACCGGCGGCCGCGAGCTGGTGGGCGACCGAGCCCGCGAGCCGGGCGCCCGAGGCGCCGAGCGGGTGGCCCAGCGCGATGGCGCCGCCGCGCGGGTTGACCAGTGCGGGGTCGAGCTCGGGCCACTCGGCCAGGCAGCCCAGGGCCTGGGCGGCGAAGGCCTCGTTGAGCTCGAAGGTGGTCAGGTCGCCGAAGCCGCGGCCGGCCTTGGCCAGGGCGCGCTGGACGGCGTCGACCGGACCGAGGCCGAAGAGGTGCGGCTCGATGCCGGTGACCGCCGAGGTGCGGATCCGGGCCAGCGGTTCGCGCCCGGTGGCGCGCAGGCCCTCCTCGTCGACCAGGAGCAGGGCCGCAGCGCCGTCGTTGAGCGGGGAGGCGTTGCCCGCGGTGACGGTGCCGTCGGGGCGGAAGGCGGGCTTGAGCTTCGCCATCGCCTCGGGGGTCGAGGACTCCCGGATGCACTCGTCGCGGGCCAGGACCACGTCCGGGTACGGCACGACCTCGCCGTCGTAGAGGCCCGCGTTCCAGGCCGCGGCTGCCTTGCGGTGGCTGGCGAGGGCGAAGGCGTCCTGCGCCTCGCGGGTGATGCCGTGCTTGTCGGCGATGAGCTCGGCGCCCTCGCCGAGCGAGACGGTCCACTCCTCGGGCATGCGGGGGTTGGTCATGCGCCAGCCGAGGGTGGTGGACCACATCTGCTGGTGGCCTGCCGGGAAGGTGCGCTCGGGCTTCTGCACGACCCAGGGTGCACGGGTCATCGACTCGACGCCGCCGGCGATGGCCACGGAGGCGTCCCCGAGGGCGATCGCGCGGGCGGCCTGGATCACGGCTTCGAGGCCGGAGCCGCACAGCCGGTTCACCGTGACGCCGGGGACGCTGACCGGCAGCCCGGCGAGTAGCACGGCCATCCGGGCGACGTCGCGGTTGTCCTCGCCGGCGCCGTTGGCGTCGCCGAGGACGACGTCGTCGATGCGGGCGGGGTCGAGGTCGGGCGTACGGTCGACGAGGGCGCGCACGACGTGGGCGGCCAGGTCGTCGGGTCGGACCCCGGCGAACGCGCCGCCGAACTTGCCGATCGGGGTGCGGACGGCGTCGACGATGTACACGTCGCGGATGCTCATCGGGGTCTCCTGGGCGGATCCGTACGGTGCGGGCGGGGGTGCCGCCGCGGATGGGGCGCGTCCTGATCAACGCGCCCGCAGTCTCCGCCTCGGGCGCCTCACTGTCAACGGTCGGGGGGGTTGACCTGCGGGGATGTGGTGGGGGGTGGAGCCGGGGGACGAGCGGTCAGCTGGACTCGCGGCGGATGATCCGGGCCGCCATGAGGTCGTGCCGCTCCTGCGCCTCGCCCGGTTCGCGCACCACCCGGTCGACCAGGGAGGCGAGGGTGTCGCCGGTGGGCAGTTCGATCTGCACGGTGCTCAGGCGCGGCCGCAGCAGCCGGCCGAGGAGCAGGTCGTCGGCGCCGACGACGGCCGTGTCCTCGGGGATGCGGACCCCGGCGTCCTGGAGGGCGCGCATCAGGAGCATGGCGTACTCGTCGTTGTAGGCGTAGACGGCGTCGAGGCCGAGGTCGGGCCAGCGGGCGGCCAGCCGCTCCGCCGAGACCTCGGTGTAGCTCATGGGGAGCGGCTCGACGTGCACGCCGGCCTCGGCCGCCGCCGTCCGGGCCCCGGCCAGGCGGGGCGCCGAGAACAGTCCGAGGCCCTCCTCCTCGGGAACGACCACGCCGATGCGGCTCCGGCCCGTCGCGGCGAGGTGGCCGACGGCGCGCGCGCCGACCTCGGTCTGGTCCATGACGAGGGCGTGGGCGCCGGGGACGCTCTCGGGGCCCAGGGTGATCACGGCACGGGCGCCGGCCCTCTTGAGGGTGGCGACGTTGCGCGGCGAGAGCGTGATCTCGCCGAGGGAGATCACGGCGACCGGCCTCAGCTCGGCCCAGGCGCGGGCGGCCTGGTCGCCGCTGAGGCCGAGGCTGCCGTACTGCACGACGGTGTAGTCGAGTCGGCGCAGGGCCCACTGGAGCTCGTTGAGGAAGCGGCTGTAGAGCGGCCCGATCGGGACGTGCGGGGTGGGCAGCAGCACGATGCGGGTGTGCCCGGCGCGCAGGCTGCGGGCAGCGGCGTGCGGGACGTAGCCGAGTTCCTCCGCGGCCTCGCGGACCTTGCGGCGGGTGGGCTCGCTGATCCGGACGGCCTCGGCGTTGTTCAGTACGTACGAGACGGTCGCGCGGGAGACCCCGGCCAGGCGGGCCACGTCGGCGCTGGTCGGTACGGCTGGGGCGGCGGGAGCGGGGGCCCCTGGCTTGGATGACTGTGACATTGCGCTGGCATCTTTCCAGACCCGTCGGGTCCCAGGTCTGGCGGATGGCCGGAAACGAGTGCTACACAGTGGTTACACGATTCATTGACACGTGTAACCACGTGGTCGCCGCGGGGTCGTCAGGGACTCCGCGGCAGCTCCGCCGACGCGTCGTCCGTGCCCCGCCGCGCCCGCCTCCCCCGGCGCCGCGCCGGCACGTCCCCTCATCCGTTCCCCCCTGCCCTGGAGGGCACCGTGGCCCTTTCCTCCCCTGGCACCGGCACGTCCCAGGCCGCCCCCTCCCCGCGCCCCGGAACCGGCCGCGGGTTGCGGCCCCTGCTGCTGGTCGGCAACACGGCGATGTACGCCCTGTACGTCGGCGTCGCGGGCGTCCTGCTCGCGCTGCAGGTCGAGAAGATCGACCCGGCGGCGAAGGTCGCCAACTTCGGCCTGATCGGTGGGGTCTCCGCCCTCTTCGCGACGGTCTTCAACCCCGTCGCCGGGGCCCCTGTCCGACCGCTCCGGGCGGCGCAATCCGTGGATCCTGGGCGGCGGCCTCGCTCGAGTACTTCGCGGTGAGCGCGTACCAGCTCTACGTCCTCCAGGACCGCACCCGGCTGCCGGAGGGCATGGAGGCCGAGGAGGCGGTGGCGCTGCTGATGCCGCTGAACGGCGTGGCGATGGTGGTCTCCACCGTGGTCGGAGGCCACCTCTCCGACCGGTTCGACCGGCGCAAGCTGTTCGTCGGCGCCTCGGCCGTGCTCTCCGCGGTGGCCCTGCTGATCCCCGCGGCCTCGGCGAGCTGGCCGGCGATGCTGGCCTTCTCGGTGGTCAACGGGCTCGGTTTCGGCTGCTACATGGCGGTCGACACGGCGCTGGTGACCCTGGTGCTGCCGACCGCCGAGGACGCCGCCCGCGACATGGGCGTCCTGAACGTCGCCAACGCCGGACCGCAGATCATCGCGCCGTTCATCGCCTCGCTGGTCGTCTCCCTCAGCGGCGGCTACACCGCGCTCTTCCTCGTCGCGGCCGTCCTGTCGGTGGCCGGGGCACTGGCCGTCCGGCCGATCCGCACCGTGCGCTGAGGTTCCGCTCAGCCCCGCGGTGCCGGCGACCTACCGGGACGGACGAGCTCCCGGACCGGCTCGTCGGCCAGCACGCGGACCGGCTCACCGGCCAGCACCCGGACCGGGACCTCCCCCGCGAGTCGGCGGGCCTCCGCGGCGAACGCGGTCGAGGCCGCACCCTCCTTGCTGGTGGTCACCACCACGCCGGAGGCGTCGTGTTCGGGCGTACCGGTGTAGACCCGGAATCCGGCGACCTCGCCCGCGTCCATGACCCGCTGCAGGGCGGTGTCGAGCTGCCGCCTGCCGTACCGGGCCAGGTAGAGGTCCGCGCGGCCCGGGTCCACGGACGGATCGGCCGCCTTCGCGGCCGCCAGCAGCTTCCGCCCCTCGGCGAGGTCGGTGACGCACAGGAGCACCCGTCCCGGCGGGGAGTCCACCCGCATCTCGGCGTACACGTCCGCGAAGGCCACCCGCCCCAGCTCGCCGACGGCCTGCGCGAGGGCCTCCGCCTCCCGGGTGTTGGCGGGGCTCCCGTCGATGGTGGCGGGGGGTGCGGTGGGGTCCTCCTGCGCCGGGTCGTCGGCGAGTTGCGGGCAGTCGGCCGCGGCGGCCACCAGGCTCGACCCCGACGTGTCCGGCCCCTCGTCGGTGCCGCAGCCGGTCAGTGCGGCCGCCAGCACGACCGCCGTGCAGAGCAGGGCCGTTCGGGTTCCCCCACGTCCTGTGCCGGTACGGGTGGTGGTGATGCGCATACGTGCCCCCCATGTGTGTCGTACGGCTGTCCGGTCCGGTCGTGTGCGGACCGGAGCGGGGCTGTGACGGGGCCCGCCGGCCTGCGGTTCCGCCCGACCGGTACGGGGCGGTGCCGACGGGGGGCCGGACGGGCGTCAACCGGCCGGCGGGCGCGTCCCCCGTCGGAACGCCGCCGCGGGCGGAACCGCCGCCACCGGTCGGCGTACCGTGTCCCGCGTGACTGCGACGACCGAAGTGGACCCGTACACGACCGGACCGGTGCGCACCGAGTACGCCCCGGCGTACGACGGCGACCCCGACCCCGGCGAGATCGTCTGGACCTGGGTGCCGTACGAGGAGGGGGACGGGCGGGGCAAGGACCGGCCGGTCCTGGTCGTGGCCCGTGAGGTGTCCGGAACGCTCCTTGCGGTCCAGCTGTCGAGCAAGCGCCACGACGACGACCGCGAGTGGATCGCGCTCGGCGCCGGGCCCTGGGACCGCGAGGGGCGGCCGTCCTGGGTGGACGTGGACCGGATCCTGCGCATCACCGACGCCGGCATGCGGCGCGAGGCCTGCGCCCTGGATCGGGCCCGCTTCGACCTCGTGATCACACGCCTGCGCGAGCGGTACGGCTGGACCTGATCGACTCTCCCCGCTCTCAGGTCCCACCAAACCCTGGAGCCCCACTCACGTTCCCGAAGCCGGCCCGGTGCACCCCCCGGGCCGGCTTCGTCGTACGCGCCGCCGCGAGGCCGGCCGGCGGCACCACGGAGGGGCGGGTACGCAGAGTGACCGGGGGAAGACGTTCGCCGAGCGCCCTTTTCGTTCGCATATATCCTGGAAGGCGGATCAGCTTTCCTTCGGAAAGCGCATGCCGGGACGCCCCACACCCGGGTCTGGAGGCAAGAGACACTTTTCGCCAATCTGCCCACTTGCGGCTCGAATTCGCTCTTGAGGATTCCGCGAGAGATCGTCGAACCTCGGTGCGTAGCCTCGACCCGAGCTCGTCAGAGTGTTGACAGGAGGATCAGGCAATGCCCCAGACGTCCCGTCCTGGGACCGCCCCTGCGGTCTCCGAGGCCGAGACCGAGGATCTGGTCCACGGCATCTGTTTCAAGACCGGGCCGCCCCGGTACGTCGGCGCCGAACTCGAATGGCTGATACACGACCGCGCCTCCCCCGGCGCCCCCGTCTCCGACGAGCGGTTGCACGCGGCCCACGCCGCCGCGGGCGCGCTCCCCCTGCACTCCCGCTTCACCGTCGAGCCGGGCGGCCAGCTCGAACTGAGCTCCCCGGTCGCCACCTCCCTCACCGGCTGCCTCGACGCCCTCCAGGCCGATCTGTCCGCCGTCCGGGCGACCCTGGACGACCTGGGGCTCTACCTCGTCGGCCGCGGCCAGGACTCCCGCCGCCCCCCGCACCGCCTGCTGCACGCCCCGCGCTACGACGCCATGGAGCGGTACTTCGACCGCTGCGGCCCGGCCGGCCGGCAGATGATGTGCGCCTCCGCCTCGGTGCAGGTGTGCGTCGACGCCGGCTACGAGGAACCCGGCCCCCTCGGTCACGGCCGACGCTGGCTGCTCGCCCACCTGCTGGGCGCCGTCCTCGTCTCCGCCTTCGCCAACTCCCCCGCCGACAGCGGCCCCTACCGCGGCTGGCGGTCGTCCCGGCAGGGCATCTGGGCGGACCTCGACCCGCGCCGCAACCTCGCGCCGCCGCTGGGCCGGGAGCCCCGGGCCGCGTGGACCCGGCACGCGCTGGACACCGAGGTGATGTGCGTACGGTCCGCCGACGGCGGGCCGTGGGACGCCCCGCAGGGCATGACCTTCCGCGACTGGGTCCGCCACGGCGGTCCGCGCCCGCCCACCCGCGAGGACCTCGCCTACCACCTGACCACGCTGTTCCCCCCGGTGCGCCCGCGCGGCCACCTGGAACTGCGGATGATCGACGCGCAGCCCGGGGACGACGGCTGGCTCGTCCCGGTGGCCGTCACCACCGCGCTCTTCGACGACCCCCAGGCCGCCGAGACGGCGTACCGCGCGGTCAAGGCGCTGTCCGACCGGGCCGGCCCGCACCCCGCCCCGCGCAACCCCCTGTGGCGGGAGGCCGCCCGCTCGGGCCCCGCCGACCCCGAGCTGCGCGCGGCCGCCGACACCTGCTTCCGGGCCGCCCTGGACGCGCTGCCCCGGCTGGGAGCCGGCGGGGCCGTCGTGGACGCCGTCGGGGAGTTCGCGGAGCGCTACGTCGCCCGCGGCCGCTGCCCCGCCGACGATCCGCCCGCCACCGCTCCGACCGCCGCGGGTCCGACCTCCGCCGTCCGTCCGCACCGCCGTACCGGAAGGAACCGCTGACGTGAACGACGCTCCGCAGGACCTGCGCGAGCAGGCCCTGACCGCCCTCACCGCCGCGCGGCAGCGTACGGCTGGCCTCACCGACTGCGTGGACGCGGACGACCTCACCGCCCAGCACTCCCCCCTGATGTCGCCGCTGGTCTGGGACCTGGCGCACATCGGCAACATGGAGGAGCTGTGGCTCCTGCGCAACGTGGCCGGCCACGACCCCATGCACCCCGAGATCGACCCGCTGTACGACGCCTTCGAGCACCCGCGCGCCGAGCGGCCCACGCTGCCGCTGCTGCCCCCGGACGAGGCCCGCCGCTACACCGCGGAGGTCCGCGGCAAGGTCTTCGACGTGCTGGAGAAGACCCCCTTCGAGGGCAGCGACCTGCTCGACGCCGGCTTCGCCTTCGGGATGATCGCCCAGCACGAGCAGCAGCACGACGAGACGATGCTGATCACCCATCAGCTGCGCAGGGGCGCGGCCGTGCTCACCGCCCCCGACCCCGACCCGCCGGCCGGCCCGCCTCCGGCCGCCCGCGAAGCCCTGGTGCCGGCCGGCCCGTTCATGATGGGGACCTCCGCCGAGCCGTGGTCGCTGGACAACGAGCGGCCCGCGCACGAGCGGGAGGTCGCGGCGTACTGGATCGACACCGCGCCGGTCACGAACGCCGACTACCAGCGGTTCATCGCCGACGGCGGCTACACCACCCGCCGCTGGTGGGCCCCGGAGGGCTGGGAGCAGATCCGCCGGCACGGCATCGGGGCGCCGCTGTTCTGGTGGTCGGAGGGCGGCCAGTGGCTGCGCCGCCGGTTCGGGGTGACCGAGCCCGTTCCGGCCGCCGAGCCCGTCCTGCACGTGAGCTGGTACGAGGCCGACGCGTACGCCCGCTGGGCCGGGCGGCGGCTGCCCACGGAGGCGGAGTGGGAGAAGGCGGCCCGGCACGACCCGGCCACGGGCGGCTCCCGGCGCTACCCGTGGGGCGACGAGGACCCCACCCCCGAGCACGCCAACCTCGGCCAGCGCCACCTGCGCCCCGCCCCGGCCGGCAGTTACGCCAGAGGCGCCTCGCCGCTCGGCGTGCGGCAGCTGATCGGCGACGTGTGGGAGTGGACCGCCAGCGACTTCACCGGCTACCCCGGCTTCCGGGCCTTTCCGTACCGGGAGTACTCGGAGGTGTTCTTCGGGCCGGCCCACAAGGTGCTGCGCGGCGGCTCGTTCGCGGTCGACGCGGTGGCCTGCCGCGGCACGTTCCGCAACTGGGACCTGCCCGTGCGCCGCCAGATCTTCGCCGGTTTCCGTACCGTGCGGGACGCCTGATGTGCCGTCACCTCGCCTACCTCGGGCCGGCGGTCACCCTCGGGAAGCTGCTGACCGAGCCGGACCACAGCCTCTTCCGGCAGTCCTGGGAGCCGCGCCGGCAGGCCAGCGGGGTGGTCAACGCGGACGGCTTCGGGGTCGGATGGTACGCCGAGTACGATCCGCTGCCGGCCCGGTTCCGGAGGTTCGGGCCGATCTGGGCCGACCAGTCCTTCCTCGACCTCGTCCGGGTGGTGCGCAGCGGTGCGCTGCTGGCCGCCGTCCGCGACGCGACCGTGGGCGGGTCGGACGGGGAGGCGGCGGCCGCGCCGTTCGCGGACGGGCGGTGGCTGTTCAGCCACAACGGCGCGCTGCGCGACTGGCCGGACGCGGTGGCGCCGCTCGCGGCCGCGCTGCCGGCGGCGGAGCTGCTGTCGATGGAGTGCCGTACGGACTCCGCGTTGGTGTGGGCCCTGGTGGCGCACCGGCTGCGGCGCGGGGACGAGCCCGGTGGGGCGGTGTCCGAGGTGGTGCGGGAGCTGGCCGGCGCGGCGCCCGGGTCCCGGCTGAACCTGCTGCTGACCGACGGCGCCCGGATCCTGGCCACCGCCTGGGGCGACTCGCTCTGGTACCTCGCCGAGCCCGAGGCACTGCGGACGGTCGTGGCCTCCGAGCCGTACGACGACGATCCGCGCTGGCAGGAGGTGCCCGACCGGACGCTGCTGACCGCCACGCGCGACGAGATCAAGCTGACCCCCCTCAAGGAGCCGAACACGTGAGCCGATTCCTGCTGACCCGAACCCTCGACGAGCACGCGGCGGAGACCGCGCTGCGCGACGACGTGCTGCACGGGCTGACGACCACGCCCAAGACGCTGCCGCCCAAATGGTTCTACGACGGCCGCGGCAGCGAGCTCTTCGAGGAGATCACGCGCCTGCCCGAGTACTACCCGACGCGCGCCGAGCGGGAGATCCTGGTGGCCCGGGCCGCCGAGATCGCCGCCGCGAGCGGGGCCCGCACCCTGGTGGAGCTGGGCTCCGGGTCGTCGGACAAGACCCGGCACCTGATCGCGGCGATGCCCGCACTCGACCTGTACGTGCCGGTGGACGTCAGCGAGAGCGCTCTGGCCGGGGCGGCGCGGACGCTGCAGGCGGAGCACCCGTCGCTGCGCGTGCACGCGCTGCTGGCGGACTTCACGAAGGCGCTCGAGCTGCCCGACTCCCCGGGGCCGCGGCTGGTGCTCTTCCTGGGCGGCACGATCGGCAACCTGCTGCCGGCGGAGCGCGCCGCGTTCCTGCGCGCGGTCCGGGCGATGCTCTCGCCCGGGGACGCTCTGCTGCTGGGCACGGACCTGGTCAAGGACGAGGGGACGCTCGTCGCTGCGTACGACGACGCGGCCGGCGTGACCGCGGAGTTCAACAAGAACGTGCTGGCGGTGATCAACCGTGAGCTGGACGCCGACTTCCACCCGGACGACTTCGCGCACGTGGCCGTGTGGGACGCCGAGCAGGAGTGGATCGAGATGCGGTTGCGGGCCCGGTCCGAGCTGTCGGTCAAGATCCGGGCCCTGGACCTGGTCGTGCCGTTCGAGGCCGGCGAGGAGATGCGGACGGAGGTGTCGGCGAAGTTCCGTCAGGAGCGGGTCGCGGCGGAACTCGCCGCGGCGGGGCTGGAGCTCTCGCGGTGGTGGACGGACGCGGCGGGGCGGTTCGCGCTCTCGCTGGCCACCGCCGCCTGACGCGGCAGGGGCAACGGGGCCGGTACGGACCGGCCGGCCGGTGCGTGGCGGACGTCGGGCGGCGGCAGCGGCACGGCGTCGGCCACCGCCTCCTGGACCGCGCGGGCCAGGTCCCGCCGGTCGCCGTACCGGCCGGCCGGGATCCGGGGCAGCAGCCGGAGCTCGGCCGTCACCCCGCGGGCCCGCACCACCCGCCACAGCGAGGCGCCCAGCGGGTCGTCCCCGACGAAGGCGGCAGCGGTGGCGAGGCCGCCGTCCGGGAGGCGGTAGTCGATGCGTACGGGCTGCACGGCCGCTCCCGCGTCGAGCGCGGCCTGGAACGCGGCCGGGCGGAACCGCCCCTGGGCCCGGCCGCACCACGTGCTGCCCTCGGGGAAGACCGTGACGTGCGCCCCGGCCCGCAGCGCCCCCGCGATCCCGGCGACCGTGCCGGGCAGGGCGCGCAGCCGGTCCCGGTCGATGAAGAGGGTGCCCGCCCGGGCGGCGAGGAACCCCAGGCCGGGGTAGCCGCGTACTTCGCTCTTGGCCAGCATCCGGCCGGGCAGGGCGCCGGCCACGAGCGGGACGTCGAGCCAGGAGACGTGGTTCGGGGCGACCAGGTGGCCGACCACCGGCCGGGGCCACCCGTGGTGGCGGACGCGCACACCGAACGCGCGCAGGAGCGTCCGGGCCCAGCACCGTACGGCGGCGTGCCGGGCGCGCGGGCCCAGCGGGCGGACCAGCAGGGCGCCGGGGACGCCCAGCAGGCCGACGGTGCAGCCGGCCACGAGCCGCAGTACCGCCAGGGGCACGGCCGCCGGCCGGTCCGGCCGGTCGGCGCACCCCGCGGGGGTGCAGGGCGCGGCGGGCAGCCAGACGCCGGTCACGAGGGCACCAGCGACAGGAAGTGCTTCAGGTAGCGCGGGTTCGTGCGGCGCAGCGACAGCAGGACGTAGAGGTCGGCGACGCCGAACTCCGCGTCGTGGGCCGGCTCCCCGCAGACCCAGGCGCCGAGCCGGATGTAGCCGCGCAGCAGCGGCGGCAGCTCGACGCGCCCGGCGACGGGGACGCCCGCGGCGTTCCAGGGGCGGTGCGGGGTCACGCGGTACTCCTCGGGCGCGAGGTTGCGGGCGAGGACGGTCTCCCGGGTGGCGGCCGCCAGGGCCCCGCCGTCGGCGAGCGGTACGGAGCAGCAGCCGGCCAGCCAGTTGTGGCCGCTGCGCTCCATGTAGCGGGCCAGGCCGGCCCAGATGAGGGCGATCACGGCGCCGTTGCGGTGGGCGGGGTGCACGCAGGAGCGGCCGACCTCGACCAGCTCGGGCCGGATCGGGGCGAGCCGGCCGAGGTCGAACTCGCCCTCGGAGTAGAGCCGCCCGGCGACCGCGGCGCGCTCGGGCGGCAGCAGGCGGTAGGTGCCGACCACGTCGCCGGTCGTCTCGTCCAGGACGAGGAGGTGGTCGCAGTAGGCGTCGAAGGCGTCGGAGTCCAGGCCGGGCTCGGGGCCGTCGAGGCGGGCTCCCATCTCGCCGGCGAAGACCTGGTGGCGCAGCCGCTGGGCGGCGCGCACCTCGGCCTCGTCGCGGGCGAGCCGGACGGTGTACCGGGCCGCCGGACCGCCGGCGGCGGGAGCCGCGGGCGGGGTGGGGGCGGGGGCGCCCGGTGCGGCGGTGGGGGCGGGGACGGGGGAGAGCGGGGCGATGGTCATGGCGGCTCCTGGTCCGGGCAGGTCGCCAGGCCGGGTGGTGGGCCTGGCTCCTTACTTCTTCCGTGACCGGCTGGATTCGACATGACGGCGCAGGGGCCCGCGGATGTGCGGATGGCGAATGACGGGTTCGCGCGGGCCCCCGAGGTGCGTCAGTGGTCGGCGCTGAGCACCCGGGTGATCGTCTCGTCCGCGGTGGCGGCGGCCCGCTCGGGGTCCTCGCCGTTCAGGACCGCCGTCATGTACGGCTTGATCGGGTTCTGCGCCTCGACCTCGGCCCAGCGGGCCGACTTGGGGGTGGCGCGGCCCTGGACGGCGCCCTTGGCCATGGCCGCGGCGCCGTCGTTGTCGTCGATGACGTGTGCGAGCGTGGTCTTGTTGGGCACGTAGCTCATCTCCCGCGCCAGCTCGGTCTGCCACTTCTCGCTGACCAGCGCGGAGATCACCTCGACCGCGGCCCGCCGCTGCTCCGTGCCGGCGGGGATGATCAGGTCCGAGCCGCCGGTGAAGACCGCCCCCGGCTTCTCGGCGGTCTTGCCCGGGACGGGGAAGTAGCCGAGCCTGCCGGCGAGCTCGGGGTTGGCCTGCTCGATCAGGGCCGCGCTGCCGGGTGGGGCGATGATCTGCGCCACCTTGCCGCGGGCGAACACCTCGGCCTGCGGCGGTGTCTCCTCGTCGGCGTTCTTCGGGCCGTCGCCGAGGGCCTGGAGCTGCTGGTAGAAGCGCATGCCGCGGAGGGCCTGCGGGCTGCCGAGGGCGCCGTTCCACCGGCCGTTGCCCTCGACCGCGAGGTCGCCGCCCTCGTCCCAGACGAAGCCGGCGAGCACGTACCAGTTCTGGCCCGGCAGGTAGATGCCCTGCTGCTCGCCCCGGTCCAGCTTCCGGGTGTCGCGGAGCCAGGCGGCGCGGGTCCTGGGCGGGCTGGTGATGCCGGCCGCCTCGAAGAGGTCCTTGTTGTAGATCACCACGCGGTTGGCCGCGTACCACGGGACGCCGTACTGCGCCCCGTCGACGCTGCCCGGGTCGGCGAGGCCCTTGAGCCAGTCCTTGCTGCCCCAGTCGCGCAGGCCCTCCAGGGTCAGCTCGGTGAGGTGGTCGGTCTCGGCGTACTGCGCGACCTGGGTGTTCCCGACCTCGATCACGTCGGCGGTGTCCTCGCCCCGGAGCACCTTGTGGACCTTCTCGCCGATGCCGGTCCACTCCTGGATCCGGATGTCCAGGTCGATGTCCTCGTGCGCGGCCTCGAAGTCCTCCGTGAAGCGGTCGAGGAAGTCGTCCGAGGCGCTGCCCTTCATGAGCCAGACGGTGACCTTGCGCGCACCGCCGTCGTCGGACCCGAGCACGCCGCAGGCGGACAGCGCCGTGGCCGCGGCCACGGCGGTGCATACGGAAGAAAACATGCGCAACTTCACAGAAGCCACCTTCGGGTCGTGCGGGGATGGCTTGAAATTGGCATGGACCAATTGAACGGGTCAAGGGGATCAGGCCAGGTTTTCTTCACGGAAACCACACGCGCCATGACGCGACTCGCGCCCAAACCGGGACCTTTGACGTGCTATCGGACAGGGTGGCGCAGGCCCCGGGGCCCGTCGTGCGGGTCGGTGGCGCGACCGACCGTCACCCGTCCGGCCCGGCGCGACGCCTCGCGGACCCGGGCCGGGTGGGGCACCGTGGAGTGAGCACCGCCACTTCGCACGGGAGCGTCCAATGTCGAACCACACCTATCGCGTGACCGAGATCGTCGGGACCTCCCCCGACGGCATCGACCAGGCCATCCGCAACGGCATCACCCGCGCGTCCCAGACCCTGCGCAACCTGGACTGGTTCGAGGTCACCCAGGTGCGCGGCCACATCGAGAACGGTGCGATCGCGCACTACCAGGTGGGCCTGAAGGTGGGCTTCCGGCTGGACGGCGAGGACTGAGGTCGGCCCGCCGGCCGGCGTGGGCGCACCGGTCGGGGGACGGCCGGGACCCCCGACCGCCCCGGGGAGCCCGCGCGCCGTACGGGGGGGAACCACGCAGGCCGTCTCAGGTGCGACCGGTCCGCTCCTGTGCGTCCCTGAGCTCCTCGGACGGCGCGGCCCAGTCGGCCCGCACCACCGCGAATCCGGCCCGCCGCGCCTCGTCGCAGACGAGTTCGTCGTCGTCGACGAGCATCCGCACCGTCCGCCCCCGGGCGATCCGCCGGAGCACCTCCAGCTTGGTCGTCCGGGCCGGACGGCGGTCCTGGTCGCCCCGCATCCACAGCTTGCCGTCGGGCAGCCCCTGCTCCGCGAGCCAGGCCAGGGTGTCCGCGCGGCACCGTTCCGGCCGACCGGTCAGGTAGACCACCTCGCACTCCTCGGCGCTCTCCAGGGCCAGCGCCACCCCGCGTTCCAGCGGCGGGTCCTGCGGGGCCGCCGCGAAGAACCCGGCCCAGTCGCGCGGCCGGCGCTCCAGGAAGTGCTGCCGGTGCGCGGTGTCCGCCAGGGTGCCGTCGAGGTCGAAGACGGCCAGCGGCCGCCGTGTGCTGTCGCTTCTCGCATGCGTCATGCAGGCCAGCCTAGGGACGGCCACCGACACCCGGGAATCTCCCGGCCACGGCGGCGTTGAACCCACCGTGAGCCCGAACCGCCCCGCGCACCCCGCCCTCGCGGGGGTGCCCTTCTCCGTCCTCGACCGCTCGCGCGTACGCGAGGGCCGCCCGCCCGCGGAGGCGCTGCGCGACACCGTCGACCTCGCCCGCCGCGCCGACCGGCTGGGCTACCACCGGTTCTGGGTCTCCGAGCACCACAGCGTCCCGGGGGTGGCCGGCTCCGCCCCCACGGTGCTGGCGGCCGCCGTCGCCGCCGCCACCTCGGCGATCCGGGTGGGCACCGGCGGGGTGATGCTGCCGAACCATCAGCCGCTCGTCGTGGCAGAGCAGTTCGGCGTCCTCGAGGCCCTCTTCCCGGGTCGGATCGACCTGGGCCTGGGCCGTTCGGTCGGGTTCACCGACGGCATCCGGCGGGCGCTCGGCCGCGGGGTGGCCGACGCCGACGGCTTCGAGGAGCAACTGGCCGAACTGCTCGGCTGGTTGGACGGCACCCAGACCGCCCACCCCCAGGTGCACGCCCGCCCGGCCGAGGGCCTCGCCATCCCCCCGTACGTGCTGGCCACCGGCGAGGGCGCGGGCATCGCGGCCCGGGCCGGGCTGCCCCTGGTCGTGGGCGACCTGCGGCGCCGCGACCGGCTGCTGGCCGCGGTCGACGCGTACCGCCGCGGCTTCCGCCCCTCCGCGTGGGCGGAGCGCCCGTACGTGGTGGTCTCCGGCACCGTGGCGGTCGCCGGGACGGAGGCGGCGGCCCGCCGCCTGCTCGTGCCGGAGGCGTGGGCGACGGCGTACTCGCGCACCCGCGGCAGCTTCCCCCCGCTGGCCCCGGCCGAGCAGGTCGAGGGGCTGGAGATGACGCCGAAGCAGCGCGGGTTCTACGAGGCCGCCCTGTCCGGCCACGTCCACGGCACGGAGGAGCAGGTGGCCGCCGAGCTGGGCGGGGCGGTCGTCGAGAGCGGCGCCGACGAGGTGCTCGTCACCACGAGTACCTACGACCGCGCGGCCCTGCTGGACTCCTACGACCGCCTGGCCCGGCTGGCCGGGCTCACCGCGCGGCCGGCGCCGGCGGACCCTCGACCGGCTCCTGGAGCTCCGTGACCCAGCCGCCGCGGTCCTCGGGGCACTCCAGGTAGAGCTCGCGGGCGTAGCCGCGCGACCGGTAGCCGTTGGCGTCGATCCAGGCCGCCAGGGTCTGGGCGGTGGGCAGCACGTCGTCCATGGAGCCGCGGTGGACGACGGTGGCGGCCGCCTCGACCGCCGGCAGCTCGACGATCTCGAAACCGCCGGCCGCGGCCGCCGCAGCGGTGGCCGACGCGGGGACGGGCAGCGCGGCGTGCACGAGGACCGCCCCCGATCCGGAGCCGTCCGCGCCGTCCGCGCCTTCCGCGCCTTCCGCTCCGGCGGCCGCGGCCCGGTCGGCCACGGACGCCCGCGGGTGGTCCTCGTACAGTGCGACGGCGGGGCCGGTCGGTTCGACGCCCGCCTCCGCCAGTCGCCGGCACAGCTCGTCGAACAGCGGGCCGACGACCGGTCCGACGGCCTCGGGCTCGAAGCCCTCGGCGACCGCGCTCAGCCAGGCCACGCGTACGGCCGGGATCCGCTTGACGACGACGTCGTGGGTGCTCATGCGCCCCTCGCTCTCGATGGACCGGAGCCTCGCCTCGACCTGGGCCAGCCGGGCCTCGGCCGCCGCCCGCGCCGCCGCCAGTTCGGCCCGGCGCAGCCGCAGCATGGCCCGCAGTTCCTCGGCCCCGACCTTGTCGTCGAGGATCTCCCCCACCTGCTGGAGGGTGAAGCCGAGGTCCTTGAGGGCGATGACGCGGTTGAGCCGGGCGAGCTGGGCCGCCTCGTAGGAGCGGTAGCCGGTGAACGGGTCCACGAGGGCGGGCCGCAGCAGGCCGAGGGCGTCGTAGTGCCGCAGCATGCGGACCGATACGCGGCCGTGCCGGGCGAAGTCTCCGATGGTGAACATGACGTCCCCTACTGCACGGCCTCACACGGTGTCAGGGTCAAGTGTCGCCCGTCGCGCCCCGGCGCCCACGGCCGGGTCCCGGGGGGACCGCCGCCTAGAATCGGACAAATGCACAGCGTGGACGTACGACCCGACGGATCCCCCGACCCCTACGTGCGCGTCCGGGGGGCGCGCGAGCACAACCTGCGCGGGGTCGACGTCGACATCCCGCGCGGCGCCCTGACCGTGTTCACCGGCGTCTCCGGCTCCGGCAAGTCCTCGCTGGCCTTCGGCACGATCTACGCCGAGGCCCAGCGGCGCTACTTCGAGTCGGTGGCCCCCTACGCACGGCGGCTGATCCACCAGGTGGGAGCGCCGAAGGTCGGGGAGATCACCGGGCTGCCGCCGGCGGTGTCGCTGGAGCAGCGCCGCTCGGCCGCGGGCTCGCGCTCGTCCGTCGGGACCGTGACGCTGCTGTCGAACTCGCTGCGGATGCTCTTCTCGCGCGCGGGCACCTACCCGGCGGGGGCGGAGCGGCTGGACTCCGACGCCTTCTCCCCCAACACCGCCGCCGGCGCGTGTCCGGACTGCCACGGCCTGGGCCGGATCCACCGCACCAGCGAGGAGCTGCTGGTCCCCGACCCGTCCCTGTCGATCCGGGACGGCGCCGTCGCGGCCTGGCCGGGGGCCTGGCAGGGCAAGAACCTGCGCGACGTGCTCGACGCGCTCGGCTACGACGTGGACCGGCCGTGGCGGGAGCTGGACCCGAAGGACCGGGAGTGGATCCTCTTCACGGACGAGCAGCCCGTGGTCACCGTGCACCCCGTGCGGGACGCGGAGCGGATCCAGCGCCCCTACCAGGGCACCTACATGAGTGCGCACCGCTACGTCATGCGCACCTTCTCCGACACCAAGAGCCACACGCTGCGGGCGCGGGCGGAGAAGTTCCTGACCTCCGTGGCGTGTCCGGGCTGCGCGGGCAGCCGGCTGCGGCCGGAGGCGCTGGCGGTGACGTTCGGGGGGCGGACGATCGCGGAGCTCGCCGCGCTGCCGCTGACCGGGCTGGCGCGGGTGCTGGCGGAGGGCGCCGGCGGCGCCGGGGAGGCGCCCGGGGCGGCTCCGGGCGCGGGCGAGACCGCCCGGGTGCTCACCGGGGACCTGCTGGGACGGATCGCCACGGTCACCGAACTCGGCCTGGGCTACCTGTCCTTGGACCGCACGGCACCGAGCCTGTCGGCGGGCGAGCTGCAACGGCTGCGGCTGGCCACGCAGTTGCGCTCGGGGCTGTTCGGCGTCGTGTACGTGCTGGACGAGCCGTCGGCCGGGCTGCACCCCGCCGACACCGAGGCGCTGCTGGGCGTACTGGACCGGCTCAAGGCGGCCGGGAACACGGTGTTCGTGGTGGAGCACCACCTGGACGTGGTGCGGCACGCGGACTGGCTGGTCGACGTCGGGCCACGGGCCGGAGAGCACGGCGGGCGGGTCCTGCACTGCGGTCCGCCGGCCGGGCTCGCGGAGGTGGCCGGGTCGGCGACGGGCCGGTTCCTGTTCGCCGACGGTCCGGCGCCGGCGCGGGGGGTGCGCCGTCCGGCCGGCCGGATCGCGCTGTCGGGCGTGACCCGCAACAACCTGCGCGACCTCGACGTCGACTTCCCGCTCGGGGTGTTCACGGCCGTGACCGGCGTCTCGGGCTCGGGCAAGTCCACGCTGGTCGGCCGCGCCCTGGCGGAGACGGTGGCCGAGCGCCTGGCGGCCGGGGACGGGACCGCGGGACCGGTGACGCGGCTGGTGGAGGTCGACCAGAAGCCGATCGGGCGCACGCCGCGGTCGAACCTGGCCACGTACACGGGCCTGTTCGACGTCGTGCGCAAGATCTTCACGGGGACCGCGGAGGCGAAGGCGCGCGGCTACAAGACCGGGAGGTTCTCCTTCAACGTGCCGGGCGGGCGGTGCGAGACGTGCCAGGGCGAGGGCTTCGTCTCGGTGGAGCTGCTCTTCCTGCCCAGCACGTACGCGCCCTGCCCGGACTGCGCCGGCGCGCGCTACAACCCGGAGACGCTGGAGGTGCGGCACGAAGGCCTGAACATCGCCGAGGTGCTGGAGCTGACGGTGGAGTCGGCCGAGGGGTTCTTCGCCGGTGTCCCGGCCGCCGCGCGCAGCCTGCGCGCCCTGCGCGGGATCGGTCTCGGCTACCTCCGGCTGGGTCAGCCCGCCACGGAGCTGTCGGGCGGCGAGGCGCAGCGCATCAAGCTGGCGGCGGAGCTGCAGCGGGTGCGCCGCGACCACACGCTCTACCTGCTGGACGAGCCGACGACCGGGCTGCACCCGGCCGATGTGGAGGTGCTGCTGGCGCAGTTGCACGGGCTGGTGGACGCGGGGCACTCGGTGGTCGTGGTCGAGCACGACATGGACGTGGTCGCCGGGGCGGACTGGGTGATCGACCTCGGCCCGGGCGGCGGTGAGGCGGGCGGCCGGGTCGTGGCGGCGGGTCCGCCGGCGGCGGTCGCCGGGGCGGCCGGCAGTCGTACGGCGCCCTACCTCGCGCGGCGGCTGGCGCCGCGGGCCGCGTCGGGCGGATGACGGCGGCCCGCAGCATCTGCTGCCCGGCGACGCGTAGCGCCGGTGACGCGTCCCTGCGCGCCCGCGGCCGGGGCGCGCGGGTCAGCGGCGGGCCTTGCGGGTGGCGCGCAGCCACTCGCGGTTCATCGCGGCGATGGACGGCAGCGGGATGCCCTTGGGGCAGGCGGTGGCGCACTCGCCGGTGAGGGTGCAGCCGCCGAAACCCTCGTCGTCCATCGCGGCGACCATGTCGAGGACGCGGGTCTCGCGCTCGGGCGCGCCCTGCGGCAGCACGTTCAGGTGGTTGACCTTGGCCGAGGTGAAGAGCATCGCCGAGCCGTTGGGGCAGGCCGCCACGCACGCCCCGCAGCCGATGCACTCGGCGTGCTCGAAGGCGGAGTCGGCGTCGGCCTTGGGGACCGCGGTGGCGTGCGCCTCGGGGGCCGAACCGGTCGGGGCCGTGATGTAGCCGCCGGCCTGGACGATCCGGTCGAAGGCGGTCCGGTCCACCACGAGGTCCTTGACGACCGGGAAGGCCGCGGCCCGCCACGGCTCCACGTCGATGGTGTCGCCGTCGGCGAAGGCCCTCATGTGGAGCTGGCAGGTGGTGGTCCGCTCGGGTCCGTGCGCGTCGCCGTTGATGACGAGGCTGCACGCTCCGCAGATGCCCTCGCGGCAGTCGTGGTCGAAGGCCACCGGGTCCTCGCCCCGCAGCAGGAGGTCCTCGTTGAGGGTGTCGAGCATCTCCAGGAACGACATGTCGGGGGAGACGTTCTCGACCCGGTAGGTGACCATGGCTCCGGGGGCGTCGGCGTTCTTCTGGCGCCAGACGCGCAGGTCGATCCTCATGCGTAGCTCCGCTGGGTGGGGTGGACGTACTCGAAGACGAGGTCCTCCTTGTGGAGGACGGGCGCGGGGGCGGCTCCGGAGCCGTCGGGCGTGCCGTACTCCCAGGCGGCCACGTACGAGAACTCCTCGTCGCGGCGGGCCGCCTCCCCGTCGGGCGTCTGGGACTCCTCCCGGAAGTGACCGCCGCAGGACTCGCTGCGGTGCAGGGCGTCGAGGCACATCAGCTCGGCGAGTTCGAGGTAGTCGACGATCCGGTTGGCCTTCTCCAGCGACTGGTTCAGCTCCTCGCCCGTACCGGGGACCTTCACGCGGCGCCAGAACTCCTCCCGGACGGCGGGGATGCGGTCGAGCGCCTTGCGCAGGCCGGCTTCGTCGCGGGCCATTCCGCAGTGCTCCCACATGAGTTCGCCGATCTCGCGGTGGAAGGAGTCGGGGGTGCGGTCGCCGTCGACGGCCAGCAACCGCTCCAGCCGTTCGCGGGTCTCCCGTACGGCGGCCACGGCGGCGGGGTGGGTGTCGTCGACCGGGGCCGGGTCCACGGCGGGCAGGCGGGCCAGGTAGTCGCTGATGGTGGCCGGGAGCACGAAGTAGCCGTCGGCGAGGCCCTGCATGAGGGCGGAGGCGCCGAGCCGGTTCGCGCCGTGGTCGGAGAAGTTGGCCTCGCCGACGGCGAACAGTCCGGGGACGGTGGTCTGGAGGTCGTAGTCGACCCAGAGGCCGCCCATCGTGTAGTGCACGGCCGGGTAGATCCGCATGGGGACCTCGTACGGGTCCTCGGCGGTGATCCGCTCGTACATCTCGAAGAGGTTGCCGTACTTCTCCGCCACCGCGTCCCGGCCCATGCGGCGGATGGCGTCGGCAAAGTCGAGGTAGACGCCCTGGCCGCCCGGTCCGACGCCGCGGCCCTCGTCGCAGACGTTCTTGGCGGCCCGGGAGGCGATGTCGCGGGGCACGAGGTTGCCGAAGGACGGGTAGACGCGCTCCAGGTAGTAGTCCCGCTCGTCCTCGGGTATGTCGGCAGCCGGACGGGTGTCGCCCTTGGCCTTGGGGACCCAGATCCGGCCGTCGTTGCGCAGCGACTCGCTCATCAACGTCAGCTTGGACTGGTGGTCGCCGGTGCGCGGGATGCAGGTGGGGTGGATCTGGGTGAAGCAGGGGTTGGCGAAGTACGCGCCGCGCCGGTGGGCCCGCCAGACGGCGGTGGCGTTGGAGTTCATGGCGTTGGTGGAGAGGTAGAAGACGTTCCCGTAGCCGCCGGTGGCGAGGACGACGGCGTCAGCGAAGTACGTGGTCACCGCGCCGGTGACCAGGTCGCGGGCGACGATGCCGCGGGCCCGGCCGTCGACGACGACCAGGTCGAGCATCTCGGTGCGGGCGTGCATCTCGACGTTGCCGGCGGCGATCTGCCGCGACAGTGCCTGGTAGGCGCCGAGCAGCAGCTGCTGGCCGGTCTGGCCGCGGGCGTAGAAGGTGCGGGAGACCTGGACGCCGCCGAAGGAGCGGGTGTCGAGGAGACCGCCGTACTCGCGGGCGAAGGGCACGCCCTGGGCCACGCACTGGTCGATGATCTCGACGGAGATCTGGGCGAGGCGGTGGACGTTGGACTCGCGGGCCCGGAAGTCGCCGCCCTTGACGGTGTCGTAGAAGAGGCGGTGGACCGAGTCGCCGTCGTTGCGGTAGTTCTTGGCGGCGTTGATGCCGCCCTGGGCGGCGATGGAGTGGGCGCGGCGCGGGGAGTCCTGGAAGCAGAACTGGACGACGTGGTAGCCCTGTTCGGCGAGGGTGGCGCCGGCCGCACCGCCGGCGAGGCCGGTGCCGACGACGATCACGGTGTGCTTGCGCCGGTTGGCGGGGTTGACCAGCTTGGCCTCGAAGCGGCGGCGGTCCCAGCGGTCGGCGACGGGGCCCGCGGGGGCCTTGGTGTCGACGAGGGGGGCGCCGGTGGTGTAGCGGGGGGCGCCGGTGGCGTGGTGGGGGGTCCCGGTGGGGGACGGGTTCGGGTTCGGGTTCGTGCTCATGGTCAGTGCACCACTCCGGTCATGACGGCGACGGGGACGGAGACGAAGCCCGCGGTCAGCACCAGTGCCAGGACGGAGGCCGCGGTCCGGAACAGGCGGTCGCGGGCGGCGCTGCCGGCTCCCAGGGTCTGCGCCGCGCTCCAGAAGCCGTGCCGGACGTGCAGACCGAGCGCGAGCATCGCGATGATGTAGATCGTGTTGCCGTACCAGGTCGAGAAGGTCGCGAGCACGTTCTCGTACGGATGCCCCTGCCAGGCCCGCTCGTTCACGGTGAGCGTGGTCAGGTCGAGGAGGTGCCACACGATGAACAGGCCGAGGATGACCCCGCCCCAGCGCATGGTGCGGGTCGCGTAGCTCGCGCGGCGCCGGCGGTGGGCGTAGCGCACCGGGCGGGCCTTGATGTCACGGCGGCTGAGCTGGTACGCGCTGACCGCGTGCGCGATCACCGCGGCGAGCAGCACGATCCGGGCGGCCCAGAGCCCCCAGTGACTGTGGAGGAAGGGTTCGCCCATGTGCCGCAGCCAGTGGGCGTAGCCGTTGAACTCCTCCGGGCCGAAGAAGATCTTGAGGTTGCCCATCATGTGGACGACCAGGTACGCGAGCATGACCAGCCCGGAGACGGCCATGACGGTCTTCTTGCCGAGCGTGGAGTTCCAGAGGAGGCGCGGGAGGGACGGCCTGCGGCCGGGGGTCGGGGGGCGGTCCGTGCGCGTTGCCAGAGCAGCCATGACGAAAAGGCTAGGGACGGAGGTATCGAAAGGTCCAAGACATGGAGCGGCTGATGTTGATAGGGCTGGCCTATGGAGGGCTAGGCTGGCGGCCATGCAGTTCCAGCAGCTGGTGTACTTCGTGGCCGTGGCCGAGACCCGTCACTTCACCCGGGCCGCCGAGCGGGTCCACGTGGCCCAGCCCTCGCTCTCCCAGCAGATCAAGGCACTCGAACGGGAGCTGGGCGCCGAGCTGTTCAGCCGCGCCCGGGGCAACGTCGCACTGACCGAGGCGGGCGAGGCCCTGCTCCCGCTGGCCCGGCGGATCCTGGCCGACACCGACACCGCACGGCTGGAGGTGCAGGAGCTGGTGCAGCTGCGGCGCGGCCGGATCCGGCTGGGTGCCACCCCGAGCCTGTGCACCGGTCTGCTGCCCGACGTGCTGCGGGCCTTCCACGACGCGCACCCGGGCATCCGGCTGCTGATCGAGGAGGGCGGCTCGCACGACCTCGTACGGGAGCTGGCGCGCGGCGCCCTGGACCTGGCGCTCGTCGCGCTGCCGCTGCCTCCCGCGGCACCCGCGCTGACGACGGTGGAGCTGCTCACCGAGGACCTGGTGGTGGTGACGGCCGCGGAGTCGGATCCGCCGGGCGGCGGCGGCCCGCTGGCGGTGGCGGACCTGCGCGACGAGCCGATGGTGATGTTCCGGCACGGCTACGACCTGCGGGAGCTGACGGTGGCGGCCTGCCGGGCGGCCGGGTTCGAGCCCGCGTTCACGGTGGAGGGCGGGGAGATGGACGCCGTACTGGGCTTCGTACGGGCCGGGCTCGGGCTCGCCGTGGTTCCGGCGATGGTGGCGGACCGCGCGGGTCCGGGACTTCGCACCACGCCGCTCGCAGGATCGCCGCTGCGGCGCACCGTCGCACTCGCACACCGCACGGACGTCGCCCCGCCGCGAGCGGCCCGGGAGCTGCGCAGGGTGCTGCTGGCGGGGCGGCAGGGGCCGGTCTGACCATCCGCCGGACAGGTGGCGGCCCGGGGATCTACAGTCCGAGGCATGTTGGACTTTCAGGTGCTCGGCAGCATCGCCGGGATCGGCGGCCTGGCCCTCGGAACGCTGGTCCTCCTGTACCGCGACTTCGTCCGCAACATCATCCGGGAGAAGATGTTCCGGACGCTGACCGGCGCCCAGGCCACGGCCCTCTTCGGCGCCGTCATCACGTTCACGTTCGCCATCGCCATCCTCGGGATCTTCGCCACGCTGGCGGACGGGGCCGGTGCGCAGCGCTTCCTCCTCCTGGTGGGTCTCGTCCTCGGCTTCCTCCTGGTGGTCCTGCTGCTGGTGGGGCGCTACGCGGCCGCGGACACCGGATCCGGGCGGCCGTCCGGGGCGGCGGACGAGCGTGCGCCGGCCAAGGTGGCGCGCCTGGTGGCGGCCGGCGAGGCCGACCGGGCCGAGCGCGCCCTGGAGTCGGCGGGCATGGACCGGGAGGCCGAGGAGTACTGGTACTGGAAGGCCAGGATCGCCCTCGCCCGCGGGAACACGGCGGTGGCCTCGGGGTACGTCGACGAGGCCCTCGCTCTCGATCCGCGCAACCCGCACGGCATCGCCCTGAAGATCAGGATCCTGCTGGTGGGAGGGGCGGCGCCGGACCGCGCGCAGGCGCAGCGGCTCGCCACGGGGAGCGAGGGCCTCGGTTCCGAACTGGACGTCTGGCTGAGGCGGTTGCGCGCCGAGGGGATGTTGGACGGCCGGGTGCACACGGACACCGAGCTGGACGCGCGATGCCCGCTGCCCGCCCGTGCGTGAGGCCCGGAACAGGATCTGACTGCGGGACCGCCCGAGGCCCCCGCCCCCACCACACGGACAAGGATTCGGACGAGGTGCCCATGAACAACCCCCCGAGCGGCCCGCGGACGGACAGGACCGCCGTGCTCTACGTCCCCCGACCCGACCTCGGCGTCGTGCCGGCCGCGGCCGAGCGGGAGGCCCGCGACCGGGCCGGAGCCCGCGGGCTGGTGCTGGTGGACCGGACGGCGGGGGACGAGGCGGAGGTCGACGCGTTACTGCGGAGCCACCGGCCGGACTGCGGGGTGTACGTGCTGCCGCTGTCCGACGAAGGCGTGCCGGGGAGGAGCTGGGGTCCGGGAGCGTTGCTCTCCGTCGGTCTCACGCTCGTGCTCGCCGACGACCGGGCCCGGGAGTCCGCCCGGGACGACCTCCCGCCGGACCGCTGGGCGGTGCTCCTGCCGACCGGTCTGCACCAGGCGGGCCCGCCCGACGCCGTGCTGCGCCGCCGCGAGGCGCACTGCGAGGCGTACGCGCGGCGGCACGGGCTCGGGCCCGTCGTGCAGGTCCTGGAGGACCGGCACGCGTACTGGACGTTCGTCCGCTCCCTGCAGATCGGCACCGTCGACCCGGCTGCGACGGTGGTCGTCGTCCATCCGAACGCCCTCACCGGCCTGTCCGGCGAGGACCGGGCGTACGCGCGTTGGCTCGGTGAGGGGCGGGTGCTCCGTTCCGCGGGGGCGGCGAGGGACTTCCGCAGGTACACGGTGGGGCTGCGGTTCCAGCGGGGCGCCGGGAACAGTGGGATCGTCCGCCCGCCGGACGCGGTGCGCAGCCCGGAGGGTGACGCGCTCGGGCCCCTCGACGCGCTGCCCGACTCCGGGCGCGCCGCCGGCAACGTGCCGGGGTCCGCGGAGCCGATGGACCGGCCGGCCGGCCGGTCGACCGCGCGCTCCACGGAGCACCCGGGTGGCCAGGACGGGGCGCGGGGACCGCACACCAGCGCCCCGCGGCGGCGCGTGGCCGTGTCGGACGACGATGAGGACGTCCTGGAGGCGCGGTCCGTCAAGGTCGACAGGATCACCAGCTTCGACCACTACGCCACCGCCTACCAAGCCGGGGGCGCCATGGTCGTCGGGGCCCAAGCCGCCGGCGGGGGGACTGCCGGCTGGGGCTTCAGCAGCCCGCACTCCGGCGACGCCGGCCCCGCCGGACGTCCGAGCGGGGTGCCGCTCCCCCACGACGGCCTGTTCATCCGCCGGAGCGCCGCCTTCGGCACCCGCTCGGTGCTCGGGATCTCCGACCTCATCGACAGCGGGGTCATGGTGGAGCAGGAGGACATCCGCTTCGACGACTTCGTCGCCTCGCGCACGGACCAGGTGCCGGAGCCGGGCGCGGGCGAGGCGCTGGCGGTCAGCCACGGGATCGCGCCGGTGCCCGGCGACTCCAAGGCCCACGAGGAGAGCACCCACTTCGTCGAGATCGCCCTGAAGGCCGGCGCGGCCGGGGCCCCCGGCACCGTGGCGAAGGCCCCGCTACCGGTGAACTTCGTGTTCGTCGTGGACACCAGCATCTCCATGCGGGGCGAGAAGCTCGACACCGTGAAGTCCGCGCTCCAGGAGATCTACGAGCGGCTGCGCCCGGCGGACTCCCTCGGCATCGTCACGTTCGCCACCGGCGTGTCCACCCTGCTCCAGGGCACGCGCAAGGAGGACCTGGCGCCGGAGCGGTTCGCCGCGATCGTGGCGGGCATGAGCGCCGACGGCGGCACCGACATCAACCTCGGCCTCCAGTACGGGATCGCCGAGATCGGCCGGCAGGCGGCCGGCGGCCGCACCGTCAACCGGCTCTACCTCTTCTCCGACGGCGACCCGACGTCCGGCGAGACGCATTGGATCACGATCCGCAAGAACGCGGCGGCCCGGCTCCGCGGCGACCTGACCCTGTCGTGCTTCGGCTTCGGCTCGGACGCCCGGATGACCGAGCTCTCGGCCCTCGCCGGGACAGCCGGGGGGCACTGCACCTTCGTCACCCGGCCCGAGCAGGTCCGTACCGGCCTTCTGGAGGACCTGAACCGGCGGGACCACCTGGCCGCGATCGACCTCCAGTTGCGCATCGACATCGACCCTGCGGTGACCGTGTGGCACCTGTACGGGCACGACCTGGTCACCGAGCCGAGGGTGCGGGCCCGGGTGCTGCGTGACGCGGACGAGGCGGCCAGGACGGCACGGGAGGAGTACGGCACCGACCCGCTGCCCGACCTGATCACGGACGAGAAGGGGATCCGGATCTTCGCGCCGGACCTGGCGTTCGGCGAGACGTACTGGGTGGTGCTGGAGGTGCAGGTGCCGGACGACTGGGACCCGGCGGACGGGGTGGGCCGGGCCACCGTGCAGTACGTGGACACGGCGGCCCGGGCCGGCCGCAGCTACGAGCCGGAGCTGGTGGGTGCGGCGGCTCCCGGGCGGCCTGCCGGGGGCCCGGTGCTGAGCGAGGAGACGGTGGTGGTGCACGCGGTCGGGCTGTGGACGAGCGAGGTCACCTTCCACGCGCTCGACGACCTGTACGACAACGACCGCCACCGGGCGGGGCAGCGGTTGACCCAGCACGCGGAGACGCTCAAGAAGGTCCACCAGGCCTACCCGGCGCAGGAGTTCGTCGACGACCGGGTCACGATGGAGAAGTTGAAGATGCTGGCCGGGGCACTGGGGACGCCCGTCTCCTACACCGACGGGGGCGCGGTACCGGCGGGCGCACTCCCCCTCATGGCCGGCGCGATCCGGGCCATGGGCGACTTCGGGCGGGTCAGGTCCGGCTTCACGGCCTTCTAGGACCCTTCCAGGACTGGTGGGCGTCGGCCGCGTCGAGGCCGGTGGCCAGCATCCCGAAGGCGCGGTCGGCGTCGGCCAGGGCCCGCGGGTAGAGCGCGTCGGCGGTGCGGCCGCCGGCGATCCGGCGCCAGTTCTCGCGCCCGAGCTCGCGGCGGACGGTGACCAGGTGGAGGGCGGCCAGCCGCGCCTCCAACGGCGAGCCGTACTCCGGCAGGAGCTCCTCGGTGAGCAGCTCCACCTCGCGGGCGGTGTAGTGCTGGAGCCGGTCGGCGAGGTCCGGAGTGGTGTAGAGGAGGCGCTGGAAGGCCACCACGTCCGGGTGGTCGCACAGGCCCGTGATCGGGTCCCGCCCGGCGAGGGCGGTGCGGAAGTGCTCGTGCAGCGCCCGGACGGGGGTGAGGCCCGCGGGGCGGGCGCGCACGACGCGGGCGGCCTCGTCCTGGTGGTCCGCGAAGCGGTCCAGGACCAGGTCCTCCTTGCTCGGGAAGTAGCGGAACAGCGTGGGCTTCGAGACCTCGGCCGCCGCCGCGATCTCGGCCACCGACACCTCCCCGAAGCCGCGCTCGAGGAACATCTCCAGCGCCGTGTCCGCCAGGTGGCGGCGGGTGCGCAGCTTCTTCGTCTCCCGCAGGCCGGGCGAGGTCTCCATGCCCGGCACTGTATCAGAGCAGATGCAACCAAGTTAATTTCGTTACCGGGTTGCATTTTCGGGGTCGGTGCGGTTTTCTGGATGCACGGAGCGGTCACGCAGCGTGATTGCTCCCTGCAGAACCGTGCTGCGCGGCCGTTCCGGCCGCGCGGCGGACCAGGAGGGGGATCGCGATGTCCGAGATGACGACGCAGGACGTGACCGGCGCGACGGGCGGCAGCGGCTCGGCGGGCTCCGGGGGTACGACGGGCGGTGCGGAGGTGCTGGTCGTGGGTGCCGGCCCGACGGGGCTGACGCTCGCCTGCGACCTGAGCCGCCGCGGGGTGGCCGTGCGCGTGCTGGAGCGGGCGGCGCGGCCGCACCGCGAATCGCGGGGCAAGACCCTGCATCCGCGCTCGCTGGACGTGCTCACCGACCTCGGGGCGGGCGAGGGCATCGCGGCGACCGGCACCGCGCACCAGGTGTTCCGCAAGTACTTCGACGGGGAGCACGTCAGCGACACCGACCCGTTCGCCCCGGCCGAGGCCGGCGCGAGCGCCGCCCGCTTCGACAGTGCCGTGTTCCTCGCCCAGTGGCAGACCGAGGGCTTCCTGCGTGAGCGGCTCGAAGAGCTCGGCGGGCGCGTCGAGTTCGGCGCCGAGGTGACCGCCCTGTCCCAGGACGCCGAGGGCGTGCGGGCGACCCTGGCCGACGGCAGCGTGGTGACGGCGGCCTACGCCGTCGGGTGCGACGGCGGCCGCAGCACGGTCCGCAGGCTGCTCGGCGTGGCCTTCGAAGGGCACGGTGGGGGTGGGGCCGAGGAGTCGATGGTCGTCGGGGACGTGGAGGCGCCGGGGCTGAGCCGGGACGTGTGGCACCAGTGGTTCACCGACGGGGGCGCGGTGCTCATGTGGCCCGTCCCGGGGACCGAGACCTTCCAGTTCCAGGCCGGGATCGAGCGGGACGCGGAGGGGGCGGCGGTGCCTCCGTCGCTGGAGGGCTTCCAGCGGGCCTTCGACCGGCACGCCAAGGTACCGGGGATACGACTGGGCGAGGCGACGTGGCTGTCCACGTGGCGGGTCAACGTCCGCATGGCCCGCAGCTACCGGCGGGGCCGGGTGTTCCTCGCCGGGGACGCCGCGCACGTCCACCCCATCGCGGGCGGGCTGGGCATGAACACAGGCATCCAGGACGCGTTCAACCTGGGCTGGAAACTGGCCGAGACCCTCGCCGGCCGCGGCGGTCCGGAGCTGCTCGACACCTACGAGGAGGAGCGTCTGCCGATAGCCGCATGGACTCTCAAGATCACGGACGATCGCATGCGGCACGTGGTCTCCGCGGTCCGGACGCCCGGCACGGGCATCGAGGAGGCGCTGACCGACGAGGTGCCCACCGGGTACCGGTGGAGCTCACTGGCCGGAGCGCAGGGTACGGCGGCGCTCGCGCCGGGCGACGTGGCGCCCGACGTGCGGCTGGCCGGCGGCGGACGGCTGTACGACGTCCTGGCCGGGCCGGAGTTCACCCTGCTCGGCATCGGCGCCGGAGCCGGGACCGCGCTGCGCGAGGTGGCCGACGGCTGGTCCGGGCCGCTGCGGACCCATCGGGTGGCGCCGGCCGACGAGGCGGCCGTACGCGGGGCGTTCGGTGTCCCGGGCGAGGCCCTGGTGCTCATACGCCCCGACCACCACCTGGCGCTGCTCGTGCCGGGTGCCGACCCGGAGCCCGTGGCGGCGTGGCTCCGGGGACGGGCTCGCTGAGGGGTGCGGCGGGGCGGCACCGGAGGTCAGGGGGTGACGGCGTCCGAGAGCGAGAGGGCGTGGATGCGGTCGGGGGCACCGGGGCGGGCGTAGTACCAGCCCTGGGCCGTGTCGCAGCCCAGCTCGCGCAGCTGGCGGGCCTGGGCTCCGGTCTCCACGCCCTCGACCGTCACGGCCAGTTCGAGGCTGTGCGCCAGCGCGACGATGCCTTCCACGATCTTCACGTCCACCGGATCGGCGGGCTGCTGCTGCATGCCCCGGGTGAAGGAGCGGTCCAGCTTGAGGACGCTGACCGGGAGCCGGCGGAGGTTCGCCAGGTTCGAGTAGCCGGTGCCGAAGTCGTCGAGGGCGATGTCCACACCCATCGCGGCGAGCCTGCGCAGGGGCTCGAGCAGCTCGTCGTCGGCGCCGATGAGGGCGGACTCGGTGACCTCCAGGCACAGGGCGCCCGGTTCGAGTCCGGAACTCTCCAGCACCCGGAGGGTGTCGGCGACCAGTCCGGGGTGGTGGAGCTGGGTGGGCGAGAGGTTGACGTTGACCCGCAGGGGTCCGCCGGCGGCCCGGCCGCCGTGCTGGCGCTGCCACTCCCGGGCCTGCCGGACCGATTCTTCAAGGACCCAGCGGCCGAGCGGCACGATCAGCCCGGTGCGTTCGGCGAGCGGGATGAAGCGGTCCGGGCCGAGCACCCCGTACTGCGGGTGCGACCAGCGCACGAGGGCCTCCGCGCCGTGCACGCTGCCGTCGTGCAGGTGCACCAGCGGCTGGTACTCGATGAAGAACTCGCCGCGCTCGAGGGCGGCGGGCAGCGCGTTGGTCAGGCCGTGGCGGGTGATGGCGCGGGCGTCGGCCTCGGCGTCGGCGATCTCGAAGCGGTTGCCGCCCGCGCCCTTGGCCCGGTACATCGTGATGTCGGCGCTGCGCAGCACCTCGGCGGGGGTCCGCTCACCGGCCGGTCCCTCGACGATGCCGATGCTGCCGCGGACGGTGAGCTCGCGGCCCTCGAGGCGGATGGGCGTGGACAGGGCGGTGAGGATGCGCACGGCCAGCTCGGTGACCTCCTCCTCGGTGTTCGGGCCCGTGGTCAGGGCCACGAACTCGTCCCCTCCGAGCCGGGCCACCATCTCGCCGGCCGCGGTGGCGCACGCCTGGAGGCGGTCGGCGACCTCGACGAGGAGCCGGTCGCCGGCCGAGTGGCCGAGGCTGTCGTTGACGGCCTTGAAGCCGTCGAGGTCGAGGTAGCAGAGTCCGAAGCGGCTGCCGTCCTTGGCGGAGAGGGCCTTCTCCAGGCGCTCGAAGAACAGGGTGCGGTTGGGCAGGCCGGTCAGCGCGTCGTGGGTGGCCTCGTAGCGCAGCCGGAGGTTGAGCAGCCGCCGTTCGGTGGTGTCCTCCATCAGCGCGAGCTGGTACTGGGGCTTGCCGTCGGCGTCACGCAGGAGGGAGACGGTCAGGTTGGTCCACAGCACGGTCCCGTCGTGCCGGTAGTAGGGCTTCTCGACGCGGTAGTGGTCACGTTCGCCGCGGACGAGCTCGCCGTACATCTTCCAGACGTTCGGGGCGTCCTCGGGGTGGCCCCACTCGGCCACGTTGCGGCTGCGGACGTGGCCGTCCATGCCGCCGAACATGCGCAGCAGGGCCTCGTTCACCTCCAGGACGTTGCCGTCGAGGTCCGCGATGCCGATGCCGACGGCGGCGCCCTCGAAGACGGCGCGGAAGCGCTCCTCGCTGGCGTGCAGGGCCACCTGCGCGTCGGAGCGGGCCGTGAGGGCGGAGCGGGCGATCGCCTCCTGCTCGCTCAGGGTGCGCTCGCGCAGCGCGCGGGCGAAGCCGGCGGCCAGGCCGTGCTGGAGCCGCGCGCAGCGGGCCCGGTACTCCTCGGCGCTCTCCGTGCCGCCGTCGGAGCAGTACAGCACCAGGTACGCCTCGATGACCCCGAGGGTGCCGGACAGGGCCTCGGGGTCGGTGCAGTGCGTCTCGACCAGGTAGGCGCCGACCCGCTGGGCGGGCGAGGCGTCGAACGGGCGGGCGTGGAGGGCCTCGGAGAGGACTCGGGCCTGGGGCAGCAGGTGATCCTCGAGTTCCTGACGGGTGAGGGAGGTGGCGGTGGCGGGGAAGATGGCCCGGCTCCAGATCCTGGCGAACCGGACGACGCGGTCCTCCGCAACCTCGGACCGCGTCGCGGAGCCCTCCGCCTGGGCGGGAAGTCTCACGCCTTGCGTCCCACTCCGGCGAAGCCCGCGAAGGCGTACGCGTCCTCCTGGCCCTCGGGGGCGTCCGGGCGCCAGAGGGGCATCGACACCAGGCCGGGCGCGACGAGCTCGAAGCCTTCGAAGAAGCCGGCGACCTCGTCGCGGTTGCGCATGACCAGGGGGTTGCGGGCGTCGCGGTAGACCTGGACCGTGCCGCTGGCCACCTCCTCCGGCAGCGGGATGCCCTCGTACGAGGCGTGCGTGAGGACGAGCAGGCTGCCGGGGGCGAGGGCGTCGCGCAGCTCGGCCACGTGCGCGTACGGGTCGTCACCGTCCTCCAGGAAGTGCAGGACCGCGACGAGGAGCAGGGCCACGGGGCGGTCGAGGTCGAGGAGGTCGGTCACCTGGGGACTGTTCAGGATGTCCTGCGGCTTGCGCAGGTCGGCGGGGACGATGTCGGTGCGCTCGTCGCCGGCGAGGACGGCCCGGCTGTGCGCCACGGCGACCGGGTCGTGGTCGACGTAGACGACGCGGGCCCGCTCGCTGGCGGCCTGGGCGACCTCGTGGACGTTGCCGAAGGTGGGGATGCCCGAGCCGATGTCGAGGAACTGGGTGATGCCCTCCGCCACGGCGTAGCGGACGGCGCGCCGCATGAACGCACGGTTGGCCTGCATGGTCTTGGGGAGGCCCGGCATGAATTCCATGGCCCGGCGGGCCGTCTGCCGGTCGACCTCGAAATTGTGCGACCCACCCAGGTAGTAGTCGTAGATGCGGGACACGCTGGGCACCGATATGTCGATGCCGGGCGGTGCCCAGTGCGGGCGGTCCATCGAGGTCTCCCCATGCCGAGTCGTCTACTGCCGCAGGAGAATCTACTGATCATTGCTCATAGGGGCGAGTCAAAGCGGAAATTGGCGATCCGTTCTTCGTCACACACCAAAGGCACGTGCCAGAGCGGGATCACCTGTTGACTGAAACCGACAAATCCCTTTTGGAACGTGAAGACGCACGCCCGCATCGCGCCCGTGTCACGTTCACCTTTGGCTCAAACCTGTAGGGTCGAAAGACCGCCCGTTCAGGGGAATCAGCCGCCACTCCCGCGTGCCGGCTCGTTCCCGAGCCCATGCTCCCGGCGTGACGAGACCCCCTGCCCCGCGGTTAGGACGCTCCTTCCGCGCCGCCCCGCACCGGCGACTGGTGCCCGGCGGCCCCCGTCAGGAACACGTCCGCGACGGGGGACCGGTGAGCGGAGGCAGCGGCTCCGGGCCGGCGGGCCCTCTCGTTTCCCCTCGACGGCCGCGCGGACGCGGACCGTGGGCGGGCGGCAGCGCGCTGGGGGCGGTCGCACTGGTGCTGTGGCTGCTCCTCGGCAGCGCTCCCGCGGGTGCCGACAGCTGCGCGTACGCGAGCATCGGGCCCGACGGCATCACGGCCGTGGCGGTGGCGGGTGACGGCGGTGGTGAGGCGTACGGCGGGCGGCACTGCGGGTGCCGGCCCCGTCAGGGGCCCGGCGGGGACCGCGACCGCGACGACGGCGGCGAAGCGTTCGGGGGCCGGCATTGCGGCTGCCGGCCGCACGACGACCGCGGCCGCGGACACGACCACCACGGGCGGGGCCGCGGACGGGGGCACCACTGCGACCCGAAGCCGACGCACTCCCCCACCCCGAAGCCCACACCCAGGCCCACCCAGAAGCCGACGCACAAGCCGACGCCGAAGCCCACCCCGACCGCCGAGCCGACCCCGACCCCGCGGCCCACGCCCACCCCGAAGCCGCGGCCGACCCGTCCGCGACCCACCCTCGAGCCCCGGCCCACCCCGCCCCGGCCGGTCCGGGCCGCTCCCGCGCCGCCCCGGCCGCGGCCCGTACGGACCGTGGCGGAGCCACCGCGGCCGAGCCTGACCCCGCCGCCGAAGGCGCGCCCCCGTCCGGTGGCCCGGCCCGCCTACCGGGCCCCCGCGCGCAAGCCGCGCGAGCACCACGTCTCGGTGCTCACCTTCACGCTGCTCGCCACCGCCCCCGCGGTGCTCGCCATCGTCGCCCTGCGTCCGCGCTGACCCCCACCCCGCCCGGCGCCCGACACCCGGCATCCGGCATCCGCACGCCACCCCGGGCCCGCGCGGCCGCAGCGGCGGGGGCCGGCCCCGGCGGCCCGTACGCCAGCCGAACGACAGCCGACAGACAGCCGACAGACAGGAGTGAACGTGTCGGAGTGGCTCGTCCTGACCATCGCGATGGCCGCGGCCTGCGCGGTGGTGCTCTCCATCGCCCTACTGAACAACCGCCGGATCGGCGAGGACGACGACCCCAACGAAACCCCCGACGTCATCGAGTACATGACGATGATGATCGGCGTGATCTACGCGATCGTCCTGGGGCTGGCGATCGCCGGTGTCTGGGAGGCCCGCGGGGCGGCCCAGGAGTACGTGCGCCAGGAAGCGCAGGCCCTGCACGAGGTGAGCGTGCGCTCCGAGGTCTACCCGCCCCAGGTGCGCGCCCGGATCCGGGCCGACGCGGAGGCGTACGTGTCGTACGTCGTCACCACGGAGTGGCAGGTGATGGCGGACCAGGACCGCCTCACCACCCACGGCGACCGGCTGCTGGAGAAGGTGCGCCGCGACGTCACGGACTACGAGCCCCGCACCGACCACGAGGGGCAGGCCTACCAGCCGCTGGTCGACCAGGTGGGCGTGGCGGACGACGCCCGCAGCGGGCGCGCGTCGAGCGTGGGCGCGGTCATGCCGGGCGTGGTGTGGTTCGGCCTGATCGCGGGAGCGCTGGTGACGGTGGGGCTGGTCTTCACGCTGCAGATCCGCCGCTCGTTCCGCGAGCTGCTGCTCGCCGGCCTCTTCAGCGCCCTGATCGCCTTCCTGCTGTTCCTCGTCTGGGACTTCGACGCCCCGTTCAGCCGCGGCATCTCCGCCACGGCGGAGCCCTTCCTCCGGTACTTCCCGTCCGCCCGCCCCTGACCGGTGCGCCCGCCGGCGGCCCGTGGCGGCCGCCGCGGCACCGGCGGGGCCGGGCGGCGGATCCGGTGGGCCAGGGGGCGCGCCGCGGTGGTCCCCCGGGTGGCCGAGCAGGAACCCCCATTCGCCCGACTCTGATCGCGGGCGGAGGCGGCCGGACCTAGCGTGGCGGACATCGAGGCGCACCATCCGTCACTTGTGGAAACGGTTCCGCAGATGCTCCTCGGGACCCGGAGGACTGACCATGTCCGCGATACGCACCGCGTCCGCCGCCCTGCTCGCCACCGGTGCCGTGGGAGCCGCCCTCGCGTTCGGCGCGACGTCGACCGCGGCGGCCCCGGCGACCGGACCGCAGCAGCCCGTCACCTCGTTCGGCTTCGCCATCACGCCGGCCACGGTCGCCCCCGGCGGCCAGGTCACGCTGTCGGTGAGCGGCTGCGACGCGTCCTTCGCCACGGCCTCCTCCGGCGTCTTCGACACCGTGAGCATCCCGCGCGGCCAGAGCGTGCGGGTCACCGTGGACCGGGACGCCCGCCGCGGCGCCGTCTACTCGGTGACCTTCACCTGCAACAACGAGAACGGCTCCGCCGACCTGACCATCGCCGGTGGCAGCACGAGCCGGCCCACCACCAGTTCCACCACCGTCTCGCGCGGCGTGCGCGGCGGTGTGGGCGGCAGCATCGCCGGCATGGACCCGGGCGAGATCGCGGCCGGTGCGGGGCTGTTCATCGCGGCGGGCCTCGGTACGGCGTACGTGGTCCGGCGTCGTGCGGCCGCCCGTCGCCACTGACCCGCACACCTGCGCTCCCGCGCTCCCGCGGAGCCTGCAGCGTGCACCGGCCGCGCGCAGGGCGGGGCGACGACGGACGCCCGTCGCCCCGAGTCCTGGCCGGGACTCGGGGCGACGGGCGGTTCCGCGGCCCGACCGGGGAGGTTCGGCCGGTCAGACGCGGGCGCGGGTCGCACGCACGCGGCGGCGCATCAGGTGGATCCCCGCGCCCAGGGCCGCGCTGCCCACCAGGCCCGCGCCGATGGCGGTCTCGGTGGTGCTGGGCCCGAACGAGCCGCCCAGGCCGCCCTGCGCACCGCGGGCGGCGAGGACCTCGAACTCCCGGCTGCCCTCGCGCTCGCTGCCGTTGCAGCGGACGTGGACCTCGTGGCGGCCCGGGCGGGCGTGGTCGTGGATGCGGACGGTGGCGAAGCCGATGGACCCCGGCGACAGCCGCTCCGAGTCGAAGGTGTTGTCGCGCGAGAACACCAGCCCGCCCTGCTGGCAGCCGGCGGCGCTGACCTGCATGGTCGAGCCCTGGTGGACCCGGAAGGGGCTGACGGTGATGTTGGTGGGCCCGTTGCCCCCCGGCGCGCCGCCCGCGGCGGCGATCGGTGTCGCGAGGCCGACCACGGCGAGCGCCGCGGCGGCTGTCAGTGCGTGTGCAGCACGCATGGTGGAACCTCCAGCGGGAAGCGCCCCGGAGCGGTGGCTCCGGGATGATCGACGAGAACGCATCCCATGACGAACCATCACCTTCCGCCGCAATCGCCGCATTTCTTCCGTGGTCCGCCCGATGGAGGCGACACGCCGGGACCGTTCGGTGCGTCACCGACGGATGCGCAGGTCACGCCCCATCGGATGGTTATGTGACATTTACTCGAACGGGTGCATCCCATCCGGCTCTCCGCCACCCGTTCGCCCTTCCCTCCTCGCCTTCCCGCCCGCGCCGACTTAGCGTGCGTGGAGAAGGGGGGAAGAGAACGCGGGAATCCGGATCCCGCGTCGGGAAGGGAGAGCCATGACCGAGGACGAGCACGGGCAGCCGCGGCGGCGGTCCCCCTGGGGGGCACTGGCCCTGGTCATGCTCACCGGCCTCGCCATGATGCGGAACGGGGCGGACGTCGACCCGGGGCCGCCCCAGCCCGCCGCGGCCGCCGCCGTCAGCACCTCCGGTACCGGTGCCGCCACGGCGGCCCCCGTACCGCCGACCGACCTCCAGGAGTTGGGGCACTCGACGGTGGAGCGCATCCGCATCCCGTCGATCAACGTCGACGCGCCCGTGATGTCCGTCGGTCTCGACGCGGAGGGATGGATCGACGCGCCCCCGCCCCAGGACTCCAACCTGGCCGGCTGGTACCTCAACGGCATCGCGCCCGGCCAGCGCGGCTCGGCGGTGATCGTCGGCCACGTCGACAACGACAAGGGTCCGGCGGTGTTCTACGGCCTCGGCGCGATCCGCAAGGGCGCGCACATCGAGGTGAGCCGGTACGACGGCAAGACGGCGGTGTTCGAGGTGTACGGGGTGGAGGTGTTCTCCAAGAACGACTTCCCCGGCGCCCGGGTGTACGGGGACACGGGCCAGCCCGAGCTGCGCGTCATCACCTGCGGGGGCGGCTACTCGCGGGCCCGCGGCTACGACGGCAACGTCGTCGTCTTCGCCCGCATGGTCGACTCCCGCTGACGGGGACCGGGGCACCGCCGGGCCGGAGGCCGAGGGCCGAGACCGAGAGGCCGAGGCCGAAGGCAGAGGGCAAGAGGCCGAGGCCGAAGACGGCAGCAGAAGGGCGGGGCTCCCGGACCTCGGGCGCCCCGCCCCACGGCCGCCGCCGGCCTCAGCGGCGGGCCGGCAGCTGCGGCAGCGTCGGCCGGAAACCGCGCTCCAGCAGCCGCGGCAGGTACGTGCGCAGCGCCGCGACGCTCTGCGAGCGGTTGCCGCCGGCGTCGTGCGACAGCACCACCACGCCCGGGGCGGCGCCCTTCAGCACGCGGCCGACGATGACCGAGGTGCCCGGCTCGGTCCAGTCGAGGGTGTCCACGGTCCAGGCCAGCGGCTCCATCCCGAGCTCGGCCCCGATCTCGAAGGCCGCGCGGTTCCAGGCCCCGTACGGCGCGCGGAACCAGACGGGCGGACGGCCCACCGTCTTGTCCACGATGTCGCTGGTGTGTCCGATCTCCCAGGCCAGCTTCGACCGGCTGAGCTTCGGGATCAGCGGGTGGGTCCAGGTGTGGTTGCCGATGACGTGGCCCTCGTCGACCATGCGCCGCAGCAGGTCCGGGTTGTCCACGGCCATCTCGCCGCAGACGAAGAACACCGCGCGCGCGTCGTACCGGCGCAGGGTGTCGAGGATGCCCGGGGTGTAGCGCGGGTCGGGCCCGTCGTCGAAGGTGAGCACGATGTTGCCGTCCGCCGCCGGCATCTCCAGCAGCGGGCGGGTGCGTACGGGGGGCAGCGCCGGCCGGTGCCGGGGCGGGAGCTCGGCCGTCATGGGGCTGAGCCGGTACGTGGACGGCAACTGCGGCCGTACGGACTGCGGGGGGCCGGGTCGGGGCGGGGCACCGCCCGCGCCCGCGGCCCGGGAGGCGCCGGGGTGCGGTGCGGCGGCCGACCCCTCGGCCGGGGTACCGGGAGCGGCGATCTCTCCCCCGGTCAGCAGTCCGGCGGCGACGGCGGTTCCGAGGAACACGGCGGTGCGCAGCACATCCCGCCGCCCCGGAAGCAGGTCATCCGATTTCATTATCAATTGCTCGCACGCCAGACAGCGTCGGTGCTTCAACAACACTGGTCAAGAGGGAATGTGCACTCGTCCGGAGCAGGGGCCTAGTTCTTTCGCACCAACGGGAACGGCAGGGTCTCGCGGATCGTCAGTCCCGTGATGAACATGACGAGCCGGTCCACTCCGATGCCCAGGCCGCCGGTGGGCGGCATCGCGTACTCCAGGGCGTCCAGGAAGTCGTCGTCGATCTCCATGGCCTCGGGGTCGCCGCCCGCGGCGAGCAGGGACTGGGCGGTGAGCCGCCGGCGCTGCTCCACCGGGTCGGTCAGCTCCGAGTACGCGGTGCCGAGCTCCGTGCCGAAGGCCACCAGGTCCCAGCGCTCGGCCAGCCGGGGGTCCTTGCGGTGCTGGCGGGTGAGCGGGGAGACGTCCGTGGGGAAGTCCTTGTAGAAGGTGGGGAGCTTCGTCTTCTCCTCCACGAGTCGCTCGTACATTTCCAGGACCACGTCCCCGCGCGTGTCCTCGGGGCCGTGCGGGACGCCGGCGGAGTCGCACAGCCTGCGCAGCAGGAGCTCGTCGGTGTCGGCGTCGACCTCCTCGCCGAGTGCCTCGCTGATCGCGCCGTACACGGTCTTGACCGGCCACAGCCCGGAGATGTCGTGCTCGACGAGCCGGCCGTCGGGGCCGGCCTTGCGGGCGACGGTGGCACCGTTGGCGGCGGTCGCGGCGTCCTGGATCAGTTGGCGGGTCAGGTCGAGCATGACGTCGTAGTCGGCGAAGGCCTGGTAGGCCTCCAGCATCGTGAACTCGGGGTTGTGCTTGTAGGAGACGCCTTCGTTGCGGAAGGTGCGGCCCATCTCGAAGACCTTCTCCATGCCGCCCACGCACAGCCTCTTGAGGTAGAGCTCGGGGGCGATGCGCAGGTAGAGGTCGAGGTCGTAGGCGTTGATGTGGGTGCGGAAGGGCCGGGCGTTGGCGCCGCCGTGGATCTGCTGGAGCATCGGGGTCTCGACCTCCAGGTAGCCGCGGTCCAGCAGGCCCTGGCGCAGCGCCTGTACGGCGACGGACCGGGCCCGGACCACGTCGCGGGCCTCGGGGCGGGCCACCAGGTCGAGGTACCGGCGGCGCACCCGGGCCTCGGGGTCGGCCAGGCCCTTGCGCTTGTCCGGCAGCGGGCGCAGGCACTTGCCGGTGAGCTGCCAGGAGGTGACGAGGACGGAGAGCTCGCCGGTGCGGCTGCCGGCGACCTCGCCGGTGGCGGTGACGTGGTCGCCGAAGTCGACGGTGGCGGTGAAGGAACCGAGGGCTTCCGGCCCGGAGCCGTCCCGGGTGAACATCAGCTGGAGGTCCCCCGACCAGTCCCGCAGCACCGCGAAGACGACGCCGCCGAGGTCGCGCACGACCATCACCCGGCCGGCCACGGTCACCGCTTCTCCGGTACGGGCCCCGGGCGCCGGCGCCGGGTGGCCGGCCCGCAGCTCCGCGACGGTGTGGGTGCGCTCGGGGATGCCGACCGGGTACGGGTCGGTTCCCGCCGCCCGCAGCCGCTCGAGCTTGCGGTGCCGGACCCGTACCTGCTCGGGCAGGGCAGTGCCGGCGCCCGCCCCGCCCCCGCCCTCCTCGACCAGGCCGAGGGACTCGATCGAGGGCAGGCCGGCGGTGGTGGCGGGGGCGGAGACCGCGCCGCGCCGGTGGCTGCGACCCCACAGCTTGTGCAGGCTGGGTACGGAGACGAAGCCCTCCGCGATACCGGAGGCGAGGCTGATGCGGGCCAGCGATCCGGCGTCGCCGTAGCAGAGGAACCGCGGGTACCACTCGGGCTGGTACTTGACGTTCGAGCGGTAGAGCGCCTCCAGCTGCCACCACCGGGAGAAGAACAGCAGCAGCTGGCGCCACAGCCGCAGCACGGGGCCCGCACCGATCCGGCCGCCCTCCTCGAAGACGGAGCGGAAGACGGCGAAGTTGAGGGAGACCCGCCGCACGCCCACCTTCGGGGCGTGCGCGCACAGCTCGGCGACCATGAACTCCATGACCCCGTTCGGGGCCCTGCGGTCGCGGCGCATGAGGTCCAGGGAGATGCCGTCCCTGCCCCACGGGACGAACGACAGCAGGGCGACCAGCCGGCCTTCGGCGTCGAGGGCCTCCACCAGCAGGCAGTCGCCGTCCTCCGGGTCGCCGAGCCGGTCGAGTGCCATCGAGAAGCCGCGCTCGGTCTCGGTGTCGCGCCACCGGTCGGCGCTGTCGACGATCCGCCGCATCTCCTCGTCCGTGAGGGCGGAGTGGCGGCGGATCACGGTGGTGCAGCCGGCCCGTCGGACGCGGTTGACGGCCTGGCGGGTCACGCGCATGTCGCGGCCGTCGAGGTCGAACCGGGCCACGTGCAGGATGGCCTCGTCGCCCAGTTGGAGGGCACCCAGGCCCGAGCGGGCGTAGGCGGTCGCGCCCTCCTCGGAGGCGCCCATGACGGCGGGCTGCCAGCCGTAGCGGCGGGCCACGGCCAGCCAGGCGTTGACGGCCGGGGTCCACGCGCCGGGATCGCCGACCGGGTCGCCCGAGGCCAGGCACACCCCGGCCTCGACGCGGTAGGTCACGGCCGCCTTGCCGTTGGGGGCGAAGACCACGGCCTTGTCGCGACGGGTGGCGAAGTAGCCGAGCGAGTCGTTGCGGCCGTAGGCGCCGAGCAGGGCGCGGATCCGGGACTCCTCGTCCCCGTGCAGGGAGGCCTCCATGCGCTGTGAGCGGAACAGCGTGGCGGCGGCGTTGAGCAGGGCGAGCGCACCGAACAGGCCGCACAGGAAGTAGACGGGCCGGGCCGGCCGGCCGTCGAACTGGCGGGCGGAGAAGAGGCCGCCGAAGACCTGTTTGGCGGCCCAGTCCAGCCACTGGGAGCTGGGCAGGGTGCCGGGCCAGACGGCGACGACGCCCCAGGCGAGGAAGACGGCGGCGAGCAGGCCGAGTCCGAGGACGAGCAGGGCCCGCCAGACCGCGCCGTGCCGCGAGTCGGCGTAGAACTCCCGGCGGGCCGCCACCAGCAGGACCAGGGCGGCGATGCCGACGATCAGGGACGGGACGGAGTACCAGTACTCCTCAGCGGCCAGGAGCAGCAGGTCGGAGAGGATGAGCAGGCTCAGGTAGGCGACCACCACCCACCAGGCGATCTTCTTGCGGCTACCGAGCGCCGCGGCGAGCAGCATGAGGAAGGCGGCGTAGGCGAGGTTCGCGCTGACGGGCACGACGATGTCGTCGAGGAAGCGGACGAGGGGCCGGAGCAGCGCCCGCAGGCCCGCGAAGACCGCGAGCAGGGCGCACAGGAGTCCCAGGGCGCCGAAGAAGGCGCCGAACGCGTCGGGCACCCGGTTCAGGAAACGGTTCCGGGTCCCCTGGGTCTGCTCCGCGACGCTCATGGTTCGCACTGTAGGCAGCGCGGCGCGGGTCCGCGCGGCGGAGCGGGCGGGGGTCAGCGGCCCATCGTCAGTCCGTCCTCGGCCGCCCCGCGGCTGAGGACCGCCCCGCGGATGTGGTCGAGCGCGTCCTGGTAGTCCTCGCGGTCGGGGTGGGCCGCCAGGGCCGCGGGCAGGTCGACCACGCGGCCCGCGTCGGTGTCCATCATCTGCGGGACGAACTCGGCCCTGGTGACCCGCCAGCGCCCGCCGGCCGCCGTGGGCGGCTCGAACCGGAACCGTCCGATGGAGCCGTAGTTGCCGCGCGGATCCGGCTGGTCCGCGTAGTTGACCATGCGCCCGGAGACCTGGTCGCCCATGCCGTAGACCACCCAGGTGCCGTTGACCTTCTCGTACGCCTGCGGGACGTGTGCGTGCGTGCCCAGGACCAGGTCGACGTCGGGGCGTCCGGCGGTGCGGGCGGCGGTCAGTTCGCGCGCGAGGGAGAGCTGCAGCCCGTCCGGCTCGGTCTGCCACTCGGTGCCCCAGTGCACGCTCACGAGCACCACGTCGGCACCGGCCTTCCGGGCCTTGCGGGCGTCCGCCAGGATCCGGTCCTTCTTGATGAGGTTGACGGCCCAGGGCTGCCCGTCGGGCATCGGATAGCCGTTGGTGTCGTAGGTGTACGCCAGATGGGCGACCTTGGCGGACCCGGCCGTGTACGTGGTGAGCACCGCCGCCTCGGCCGCCGTGCGGGCGGTGCCGGCGTGCTTCAGGCCCGCCCTGTCGAAGCGCTCGAGGGTGCGCCGGATGCCGTCGGCCCCGTCGTCGAGGCTGTGGTTGGAGGCGGTGGAGCAGCCGTCGTAGCCGGCGTCCTTGAGGGCCTCGGCGAACTGCGGCGGGGACTTGAAGGCGGGGTAGCCCGTGAACGGCCCCTCCTCCTCGCCGTAGACGGTCTCCATGTGGCACAGGGCCAGGTCGCTGGCCGACACCACCGGCTTGACCTGGGCGAACATGGGCCGGAAGTCGTAGCCTTCGCCGCCGGCGTCGGCCTGTCCGCGCTGGATGACCGAGGGGTGCGGCAGTACGTCGCCGCTGGCGACCAGGGTGAAGCCGCGGCCCGGCGCCGCCGGCGAGCCGGGGGCGGATCCCGAGGGCCCGCCCCGTTGGCCGCCGGCCGGCGGGGCCGGCGCGGAACCGCCGGTGCAGCCGGCGGCGCCGGCCGCGAGGAGGGCGGCGGTGAGGGTGGCCGCGGCCCGGTGTGTGCGCTTGCTCATCTGCCCTGCTCTCGACCCCGGGACCGTTAATACGACTATCGGATCGGCTGCTGATCCGGCCTCGAATCCACAGGAGGACGGCCGTCACGTCAAGTGACGGCGCCGTGACACCGGGCGGTCGTGGCGCACGCACCAGCCGTTCGGCGCACCGTTCGACCGTTCGTCGTGCGGAGCGGCCGTCGAACGACGGCGCCGCCCCTGTCGGCGCGCACCGGGCGCAGGACGGTTCCCGCAGCGCCACGCGCAGGTCAGGGTGGGTTCATCAGCCCGCTCGCCCCGGAAGGAGCCTCCCGTGAGCCCCGCCCCCACCCTCACGCGCCCTGGCGCGGCGGAGATCTCCGCACTGCAGCACGAGCACGGCCGGGCGCTGTTCGGATTCCTCCTCACGCTGACCCACGGCGACACCCAGCGCGCCGAAGACCTGGTGCAGGAGACGCTGGTGCGGGCCTGGCAGCACCCCGAGGCCTGGGGCGACGAGCACGGCTCCATGCGGCCCTGGCTCTTCACCGTGGCCCGCCGGCTGGCGATCGACGCCCGCCGCGCCCGCCTCTCCCGCCCCCAGGAGGTGGAGGCGGAGGCCCTGGAGCAGCGCCCCGCCCCCGAGGACCACTTCGACGCCACGGCGATCGCCATCGACGTGCGGCGCGCGGTGGGCTCCCTCGGCCCCGAGCACCGCGAGGTGCTCGTCGAGGTCTACTTCCGCGACCGCTCCGTCGCAGAGGCCGCACAGGAGCTCGGCATCCCCACGGGTACCGTCAAGTCCCGTACGCACTACGCCCTGCGCGCCCTGCGGCAGGGCCTGCCGGGCTACGGCCTCGGGGCCTGACCCGCCCGTCGGGGGCCGTCCGTCCAGAATCCGCCCGCCGGGGCGAGCAGACTGTGCCCACGGCACGGCGAATTCGCCACCAGACCGTTCAACTTGGGTAAACGGCCCCCGCCCGTCCCGCCCCGGCGTGAAGGCTCGGGACCGACGACGGCAGCACGATGCGCGGGAGTAGGTGGACACGGTGCGCCCCGAGGGTACGAACGGCACCGGCGGCGACGGGGCCGACAGGCTCGCGGTACCGATGGCTTGGCTGTACGCCGAGTACATCGCGGACGAGTTGTTGCGCACCGGGCGGCTGATCCCCGCCAGCAGCCTGGAGTTCCGGGCCGGCCGCGACACGCTGGCGCTGACCATCTACCTGTCCGACGCGGCCGGGGAGCTTTCCGGCATCCGTGTCGTCTCGCAGCTCGACGAGTGGCTCTCGCTCACCGCGTACGGTCACCCGTGGCGCGACTGGGCCCAGACCCGCATCCTCCAGCTGGGCGAGGAGGCCCGCGAACGCGGCGGCGAGGACCCCGACCTGGAGCTGGCGCGGGCGGCCTGGCACTGGCTGGACCGTACGGAGCTGTACGCGACCAACCTCGACCAGGCGGCCCCCGACCGGCGCGAGGGCGAGCCGGGGCTGGACGAGAACGCCCGCATCTGGACCCCGGCCTGGCAGCTGGGGCTGCCGCTCGGACACCTGGCGATGCACCTGTTCTGACCCCCCGGCGCCGGGACGCGGCAGCGTCGACCCCGCCCGGGGAACGGCCGGGGCGGCAGCGGCGGCGCACCGCGGCTCAGCCGGCCGGGAACGGCCCGGCCACCGAAGGGTGCACGCCCACGCGGTACTTGGGAACCCGCACGGTGACCTTCATGCCCGCGCCCACGCCGGTCTCGATCACCAGGCCGTACGCGTCCCCGTACACCTGCCGCAGCCGCTCGTCGACGTTGCACAGCCCGATCCCGGAGGAAGCCGGCCCCTCGCCGGCCAGCAGCGCCCGGAGCACGGCCGGTTCCATGCCCACGCCGTTGTCCTCGATGGTCACCACGGCTTCGGTACCGGCGTCGCGGGCGGCGATGGTGATGCGGCAGTCCCGCTCGGAGGCCCCCAGCCCGTGCTTGACGGCGTTCTCCACCAGTGGCTGGAGGCACAGGAACGGCAGCGCCACCGGCAGCACCTCGGGCGCCACCTGGAGCGTGACGGTCAGCCGGTCGCCGAACCGGGCCCCGGCCAGGGCCAGGTACTGCTCGATGGACCGCAGTTCGTCGTCCAGCTGGGTGAACTCGCCGTGGCTGCGGAAGGAGTAGCGCGTGAAGTCGGCGAACTCCAGCAGCAGCTCCCGGGCCCGCTCGGGATCCGTGCGCACGAACGAGGCGATCGCCGCCAGCGAGTTGAAGATGAAGTGCGGGGAGATCTGGGCGCGCAGCGCCTTGATCTCGGCCTCGATCAGCCGCGTCCGCGAGCGGTCCAGCTCGGCCAGCTCCAGCTGGACGGACACCCAGCGGGCCACCTCGGTCGCGGCCCGCACCAGCACCGCCGACTCGCGCGATCCGTAGGCCACCAGGGCGCCTACGACCCCGTCCTCGCCGGTCAGCGGGGCGATCACCGCCCAGCGCAGCGGACAGCCGGGGTGCGCGCAGTCGGTCTCCACGCTCAGGCTCCGCCCGGAGGCGAGCGGCTGGGCCGCCTTGCCCATCACCACCCCGAGGTGGTGGCCGGCACCCGGGCCGTCCCAGGCGAGGACCTCGTCGAGGTCGGTCAGGCACAGCGCCTCGGTGCCCAGCAGCGGCCGCAGCCGGCGGACGGCCTTGCGCGCGGTGTCCTCGGTCAGCCCGCCGCGCAGCGGCGGCGCCGCCAGCGAGGCGGTGTGGAGGGTGTGGAAGGTGGCCCGCTCGACGGGGGTGCCCAGGCCCGGACCGCTGCGCCGCACCCCCCGGGCGGCCCAGCAGCGGCCCAACGCCACGCCGGTGGCCAGCAGGCCGGCCCCGGCCAGTGCCAGGCCCAGCACGCTGTCCCCGCTCATGCCGCCCCCTGCTTCCGTGACCCGCTCCGCCGCGCGCCCGCACGATCGGACCGGCCGCCCGCGCGCCCGGGGTCCGTCCGGCCGCCCGCGCGCCCGGCGTCCGTACGAGCGCCCCCGCGCCCGGCGTCCGTCCGGCCGGCCACCGGACCCCCCGCGGCCAGCTCCTCCGGCAGGTGCAGCCGGGCCAGCACGGCGGCGGTCCCGGCCGGAACCCGGCCCGGGGTGGCGAGGGAGACGAGCACCATCGTGAGGAAGCCCAGCGGCACCGACCACACCGCCGGCCAGGCCAGCAGGGTGTGCGCCCAGCCCGCGCCGGGCACCCCGGCGCGGGTGGCCAGCACGGCCGCCAGGGCCGCCCCGCCGCCGACCAGCAGCCCGGCGGCCGCACCGGGTGCCGTCAGCCGGCGCCACCAGATGCCCAGCACCAGCAGCGGGCAGCAGGAGGAGGCCGAGACGGCGAAGGCCCAGCCGACCGCGTCGGCGACCGGCACGTTGCTGACGAACGCGCTCAGTGTCAGGGGCACGCCCATGGCCGGCAGCGTGGCCAGCCGGAAGTGGCGCACACCGCGGCCGGGCAGGGCCTCCTGGGTGAGCACCCCCGCCACCGCCATGGTCAGCCCGGAGGCGGTCGAGAGGAAGGCGGCGAAGGCCCCGCCCGCCAGCAGCGCGCCCAGCAGGTCCCCCGCCACGCCCCCGACCAGCCGCTCCGGGAGGACGAGCACCGCGGCGTCGGCGTTGCCCGAGAGCGCGAGCTCGGGGGCGTAGATCCGGCCGAGGGCCCCGTACACGGGCGGCAGCAGGTAGAACGCACCGACCAGGCCGAGCACGACGAGGGTGGTGCGGCGGGCGGCGGTGCCGTGCGGACTGGTGTAGAAGCGGACCGCGACGTGCGGCAGGCCCATCGTGCCGAGGAAGGTCGCGAGGATCAGCCCGTACGTGGCGTACAGGGGGTGCTCCTCACGGCTGCCGGCCGCCGCCTGCGACCAGCGGGGGCCGTCGGCGCCGGCCGGGGCGGCGCGCTCGGGCACCGGGGCGCCGGCGGGGAAGCGCAGGGTGGTGCCGGCCCGCACGGTGTGGGTCCCGGGCGCGAGGTCCGCGGGCCGGCCGTCGTACCTGCGGCCGTCGATCCGGCCCGTCACGGTGACCCGCAGCGGCTCGGCGAACTCCAGCCGGACGGTGTCCGCGACGGTGACGGCGGCGTGCTCGCGGAAGGCGGGCGGCTCGGCGAACCGGGCGCGCGGTGCGCCGTCGCCGAGCCAGCCGGCGAGCAGGAAGAGGACGGGCACCAGGAGCGCGGTGAGCTTGAGCCAGTACTGGAAGGCCTGCACGAAGGTGATGCTGCGCATGCCGCCCGCGGCCACCGCGCCGGTGACCACCACGGCCACCACCAGGGCCCCGAGCCAGTCGGGCGCGCCGGTCATGATGTGCAGGGTCAGGCCGGCGCCCTGGAGCTGCGGCAGCAGGTAGAGCCAGCCGGTCCCGACCACGAACAGCGCGGCCAGGCGGCGCACGGCGGCGGACTCCAGCCGGGCCTCGGCGAAGTCGGCGAGCGTGTACGCGCCCGAGCGGCGCAGCGGGGCGGCGACCAGGAGCAGCAGGACGAGGTAGCCGGCGGTGTAGCCGACCGGGTACCAGAGCATCTCGGGGCCCTGCAGCAGGACGAGGCCGGCGATGCCGAGGAAGGAGGCGGCGGAGAGGTACTCGCCGCTGATGGCGGCCGCGTTGAGGCGGGGTCCGACGGTGCGGGAGGCCACGTAGAAGTCGGAGGTGGTGCGGGAGATGCGCAGGCCGTAGGCGCCGACGAGGAGGGTCGCGAGGACCACGGCGGTGACGGCGGCGACGGCGTAGCCCTGGTTCACCAGCGGCCGCCCTCGCCGCGCTCGGCCGGATCGGCGACGAGTCCGGTGAAGTCGCGCTCGTTGCGTTCGGCGCGGCGCACGTACCAGCGGGCGACCAGCCAGAGCACGGGGTAGACGGCGCAGCCGAGCACGGCCCACACCAGGGGCGCGGGGGCGGCGCCGGAGGGGGTGTGCGGGAGCGCGAACAGCAGCGGGAGGCTGCCGACGAGCACCACCAGGACGGCCAGGGCCGCGAGGCCGGCGCGCAGCTGGCTGCGCATCAGGGCCCGTACGTACGTGGCGCCGAGGGAGGTCTGCTCGGTGATCTCGGAGCGGGCCGGGGTGGGTCGGCCGGGGGCACGGCGGCGGGCGGCGAGCGGTACGCCGGTGACCACCTCGCGGCGGGGGGCAGGGACGTCGGCTGCCGGGGCGGACCCGGGGGCGGGCTCCAGACGGGGGGTTTCGGCGGACACCGGCGGTCAGCCCCGGGCCCGGCGCAGCAGCAGGTCGCGCAGCTCGCGGGCGTGCCGGCGGCTGACGGACAGTTCGGCGCTGCCCACCCGCACGGTCACGGCCCCGGCGTCCATGCGCAGTTCGTCGATGCGGTCGAGGGAGACCAGGTGCCGGCGGTGGATCCGGACGAACCCGCGCGGGGCCCAGCGCTCCTCCAGCGTGGACAGCGGGATGCGGACCAGGTGGCTGCCGGTGGCGGTGTGGAGCCGGGCGTAGTCGCCCTGGGCCTCGGCGTACGCGATGTCGGCCACGGCCACGAAGCGGGTGACGCCGCCGAGTTCGACGGCTATCTGCTCGGGCGCGGCCGGCCGGGCGGGTACCGGGTACGGGCCCGCCCCGACGGCGCCCGCGGTCGCCGCGCCCGCTTCGGCCGTCTCGGCCACCCCGGCCGGGGCGGGGCCCGCCGGGGCCGCGGGAGCCGTGCGGGCCGCCTGGTCGCAGACCCGCCGGACGGCTTCGGCCAGCCGTTCGCGGCGCACCGGCTTGAGGACGTAGTCGACCGCCTTGAGGTCGAAGGCCTGGACGGCGAAGCCCTCGTGGGCGGTGACGAACACCAGGTGCGGGGGCCGGGCGAAGCCGGACAGCAGGCGGGCGACGTCGAGTCCGGTCAGCCCGGCCATGTGGATGTCGAGGAACACGACGTCGATGGCGTCCTCGCCGTCGGGGCCGGCCTCCAGCGCGCGGCCGATCCGGCGCAGCGCGCCCGTCGCGTCGGTGGCGCCCTCGGCGCTGCGCACCCTCGGGTCGGCCCGCAGGAGGTAGAGGAGTTCCTCGAGGGCGGGTTTCTCGTCGTCGACGGCCAGTGCGCGCAGCATGACGCGCAGTGTAAACGGCCTATTTCAGCAGGCGGGAGAGGCGGCGGTCGGCCAGTGGCCTACCGCCGGTCTGGCAGGTGGGGCAGTACTGGAGGGAGGAGTCGGCGAAGGAGACCTCGCGGACGGTGTCCCCGCAGACCGGGCAGGGCTCACCGGTGCGGCCGTGCACGCGCAGGCCGCTCTTCTTCTCGGCCTTGAGGCGTCCGGCGGCCACCCCCCGGGAGCGCTCCACGGCCTCGGCGAGGGTGGTCTCCAGCGCGGCGTACAGGCGGCTCTTCTCCTCGGGGGTCAGCGCGGCCGCGAGTTTGAACGGGGAGGTCCTGGCGGCGTGCAGGATCTCGTCGCTGTAGGCGTTCCCGATGCCGGCGATGACGCTCTGGTCGCGCAGGACGCCCTTGATCTGCCGGCGCTCGCCCTCCAGGAGGGCGGCGAACGCTGCCTCGTCGAAGCCCTCCGCGAGCGGGTCCGGGCCGAGCCGGGCGATGCCGGGCACCTCGGCCGGGTCGTGGACGACGTACACCGCGAGGCGCTTCTGCGTGCCCGCCTCGGTGAGGTCGAACCCGGCGCCGTCGTCGAGGGCGACGCGCAGCGCGAGGGGGCCCTTTCCGGGCTTCGGCGGGGCGGCCGGCAGGCTGTCCTGCCAGCGCAGCCAGCCGGCCCGGGCGAGGTGCGTGACCAGGTGGAGGTCGCCGACGGAGAGGGCGAGGAACTTGCCGAACCGGGCCGTGCGGCCGGCCGGCTGCCCCTCGAGGGCCGAGGGGGGCGGGTCGTAGGTCTTGAGCACGCTGATCGCCGCGGGCCAGACGTGGGTGACGACCCGCCCGGTGAGGTGCTCGTTCAGGAAGTCCTTGAGGGCTTCCACCTCGGGCAGTTCCGGCATGTTCCTCCGCCTCTCGGTCCCGTCGGTCCCTTCCCGGCCTCCTCCTGCTCCGCTTCCGGTCTCCCCCGGTCCGCCCCGGTGCGGTCAGCTCACGACGAACTCGCACCACACGCACTTGCCGCTGCCCCGCGACTCCACGCCCCACACGTCGGCGATGCGGTCCACCAGCATCAGGCCCCGCCCCGACACCCCGGACTCGCCGGCCTCGCGGCGGCGCGGCAGTGCGCTGGAGCCGTCCTCCACCTCCACCCGCAGGCGGCGTTCGGGGCCGGTGAGCACGCGCAGCGTGACGATCGCCGGACCGTCGGTGTGCATGAGGGCGTTCACCATCAGCTCGTCCGCCACGAGCTCGATCTCGTCGACGCGGTCGCGGGCGCCCCAGGCCCGGACGGCGGCGCCGATCATGTGGCGGGCGGAGGCGAGGGCCTCCGGGTCGCTCTGCGCCACGTGCTGCTGGAGCCGCCCGCCGCCGCGGGGGGCGTCCTCGGACCGGCGGCGCAGCAGGAGCAGGGCCATGTCGTCGTCGCCGCCGCGCTCGTCGACGACCTCGCACAGCCGGTCGGCGAGCCGGTGCAGTTCGCCGGGCCCGGTCCGGACGAGGGACGTGAGCAGCCGCACCCCGTCGTCGAGGTCGGCACCGGGCTGCTCGACCAGCCCGTCGGTGCACATCAGGAGCGTTTCGCCGGGGTCGAGTTCGACGGTGGTCACGGGGTACTCGAGGCGGCCGAACTCGGCGGACAGCCCGAGCGGCATGCCGCCCTCGACGGACAGCCGTCGGCAGTCGCCGTTGGGGGCCCGCAGCAGGGGGTCGATGTGCCCGGCGCGCACGATCTGCAGCACACCGGTGGTCAGGTCGGCCTCGGCGTAGGTGCAGGTGGCGAAGCGGTCCGTGTCGAGCTCGTGCAGGAAGACGGAGGCGCGGGCCATGACGGTCGCGGGCGTGTGGCCCTCGGCGGCGTACGCGCGCAGCACGATGCGCAGCTGGCCCATGACCGCGGCGGCGTGGGTGTCGTGCCCCTGGACGTCGCCGATGACGGCGCCGACCCGGCCGCCGGGCAGCGGGATGACGTCGTACCAGTCGCCGCCGATGTCCCGGCCCATGCGGGCGGAGCGGTAGCGGACGGCGATCTGGGCGCCGGGGACGGCGGGGATCCGGCGCGGCAGCATGGCCTGCTGGAGACCCTCGGCGAGGTCGTGCTCCTGTTCGAGCAGCATGGCGCGCTGGAGGCTCTGGGCGATGCTGCTGCCGAGCGCGACGAGCAGGTTGCGCTCCTCCTGGGTGAAGCCGTCCTTGTCCTGGTAGAGCAGGCCGATCGCGCCGATCGGGCGGGCCTGGGCGATCAGCGGCAGGTAGGCGGCCGCCGAGATCTCCATGTTCTCGATCTGGTTCCACAGGATCGGGTACCCCTCGGCGAACTCCTGCGCGGACTCGATGAACCGCGGCTGGAGCGAGCGGACCACCTCGCTCATGGGGTAGCCCTCGTCGATGCGGGTCCAACGGGTGCCCGGGACGTAGCTGCCCGCGGGCCCCTCGGCCACGAGGTGGATGCGGCCGGACTCGACCAGGCCCATCACCATGCCCATGGTGCCCAGGCGGTCCAGTCCCCGGCTGTCGCTGAGGGCGTCGATGACGTCCTGCACGGTGCGGGCGTGCGCGAGGGCTGCGGTGGTCCCCTCGACGACCGAGGTCTGGCGGCGGCGCTCCTCGTCGAGCCCGAGGCGCTCCGCGGAGTGGCTGAGCTCCTCGGTGGCGTCCCGGACGATGCCGATGATCCGGTACGGCCGCCCCCCGGGGTCCCGGAGGACGCGGCCCTGGGTGTGGGTCCAGCGCATCCGGCCGTCGCGGCAGCGGATGCGGAAGTAGGCGCCGTAGCTCTCCGTGCCGCTCTTGAGGGCGCTGGAGACCAGGGCGTCGAGGCGGGTCGCCTCGGCGGGCGGCACGCGCGGGGCGAGGGACTCGGGCCGTCCGTCGTACTCCTCCGGCCGCACGTCGAACACCTCGTGCCCGGCCTCGTCCAGGTGCATCTGCCCGGTCGCGAGGTCCCAGTCGAAGCTGCCCATGCGGTTCAGGGCGAGGCTCTGGTCCGGGTGTGCGGGCCAGTCGTCCGGCAGCGATACCGTGGGCGGCACCGGTCCACCATGACACTGTTCGTCCGTCTCCACGACCGCTCAGGCCGTCTCCAGGTAGGCGCCCGGCTCGGTGCCGTAGGGGTCCGGGGGCGCGCCGTACGGGGCGGACGGGGCGTCCGGGTCGGCGGGGGCGTAGGGGTCGGCGGGCAGGTACGGGTCCGCGGGCAGGTACGGGTCCGCGGGCTGGTACGGGTCCGCGGGCGCGAACGGATCGGTCTGGGCGTACGGGTCCGTCGGTGCGGACGGGTCCGTCGGTGCGGACGGGTCCGTCGGTGCGTACGGGTCACCGGGGGCGGACGGGTCGTACGGGTCGGTGCCGAACGGGTCCCCCGGCGGGGGGTACGCCGGCGCTTCGCCCGGCGCGGCGGGCGGGACCGCGGACGGCGCGTCCGGGCGGGCGGGGTCGGGGCCGGCGGGGACCGGGGGCCGCTCGCCGGAGGTGCCGGTGGACGGGTCGCCGGCGCCCGTGCCCGCGTCGGGGACCGGGTTCACCGAGGGCAGCGGGGCCGGGGTGTCGACGGGCGCGGGGGCGTCGGCGGGGATCGGGCCGCCGGGGTCGTTCTCGGGCGGCACGTCGGGGGCGCGGTCCTGGGCGCCGTCGTCGCCGGCCTTGCGCTCGATCCAGGTGTTGTTGCCGACGTTGACGATCACGAAGGAGCTGATCAGCTGCGTGGTCGGCTGCACGACGACGACCTGGTCGGGCTGGAAGCCGGGCCAGGGCCGGCCCTGGTGCGCGGTCTTGTCCTGGTCCGCGGCGGGCGGCAGGAGCGGGTTGCCGGCGGCGCAGCGCACCCGCGGGAGGCCGTGCTCGTCGACGAGCACGGCCGTACCGGCCTGGAGGACGGCCTGGAAGGACGTGGGGCGGCCGTCCCGGAAGCCGTGGCTGGTGACCCGGGCGTCGGCGCGCAGGACCACCGGGGTGAGGCCGCGCAGGAAGTCGGGGAGCTCGGCCTGGGCGATGCCGGCGGCCTGGGAGAAGGCCTTGGCCTTGTCGGCGTCGGCGCTCAGGTACTCCGCCTGGCGCTCGGTGTCGCAGCTGCCGCGCCGCTCCGTGCCGCCGTACAGGCCGGGGACGGCGCCGCTGACGCTGCGCAGGGCGGTTCCGGAGCGCTTCGCCTTCGGCGCGGGGCCCCGGTCGGGGGCGCCGGGGGCCTTGTGGGGCCGGGCCGCCCCCGGGGCTGCGGTGGCGTTCGGCGGGGCCGCCTGGCCGCCACCCGGGACGGAGGGCAGCACCGCGGTGGTGGTGGCGGAGGAGGGGGTGAAGGGGTCGGGCCCGGCTGCCGCGACCGACTGGAGGAGGACCTCCTGGGTCGTCTCGGCGCCGGGCTCCCCCGACTCGCCCTCCGAACAGGCGGCGGCGAGGAGGCCCACCGCCACCGCACATGCGGCGAGGGTCTTGCGACGTACCGGTGCGTGCACGCGAACTCCTCTGCGCCCGTTCTCCCTTTCCCACCTTTTGTGCCGGGGCGGGCCTCCGGTCGCAATCAGGAGGGGTCCGAGTGGGGGCACGGGCCCCCCATCCGGGGGTGTTGAACACGTTCAAGAAAGCGCGTAGGCTCACCGCCGCAAGGAATTGAACGCGTTCAAGGGGGATGCCATGTCGGTGCTCGCGTACCTGGTCGACCCGGTGGTGGCCCTCGGCATGCTGGTCGTCGTGCCCGCCGGGCTGCGGCTGGTCGAGCCGGCGGTCCCGGCCGGGGCCTTGGCCACGTCAAGGGCTTCAGCCACCTCGGGGGCGGCCGCCGCCTCGGGGCCGGTGGGTGCCGTGGCCGGGCGGCGGGCGACGACCGGCGCCGGCGCGTCGAGGGAGGCGGCCGCTCTGCGCACCGTCGCCCGCTGGTGGCCGCTCGTCGCGGTGCCCGGTGCCGCGGCCCCGTGGCTGCCGCGCGGCGCCCCGGCCACCGCCCTGGCCGCGGTGTACGCCCTCGGCACGCTCGCCCTCGTGGCGCTCGCCGCCGGCCGGGCGGTACGACGGGTGCGCACCCGGTCCCTCGGGCCGGCCGAGATCGCGGTGCTGACCGCGCTGGTCTCGCCCGCCGTGGCGGGCACCGCGCTGGTGGCCGAGCGGTCCGGGTACCGGTTGTGGGGCTTCGACCTCGACATCCTGGCGCTGACCGTGCCGCACTTCCACTTCGCCGGGTTCACCGCGGCCCTGGTCGCGGGCCTGGTCTGCCGGGCCGTCGCCCCGGGTCCGCGGGCGCGCTTCGCGGCGTACAGCGTGCCGGTCGGGACCCTGGTCGTCCTCGCGGGCTACTTCACGGGCGACTGGTTGGAGCTGGTGGGGGCGCTCGTCCTGACCGCGGGCATGTGGACGGTCGCACTGCTGACCTGGCGAGAGCTGCGCGACAGCGGGCCGGACCGGTTCACCCGGGCCCTGCTGGGGGTCTCGGCCGCGGTCCTGCCGGTCACCATGGTGCTGGCGCTGAGCTGGGCGCTCGGCGAGGCCACCGGCCTGCCGCACCTCAGCCTGACCTGGACGGCCGCCACGCACGGCCTGGGCAACGCCCTCGGCTTCGCCCTCTGCTCGGTCCTGGCCTGGCACCGGCTGCGCCGGGACCGCGCCCCGCACGGGGACCGGATCCCGGCACCGGACGCCCTGCGGCCGCCGGGACCGGCCCGGCGCCCCGAGGACACGGCCGGCCGCGGCCGGGGCGGCCACCCCGCGCCCACCGCCCGGCCGGCGCACGCCCCGCACACCGCACGGACCGAGGAGACCACGGCATGAACCAGGCGCACGAGGCCGACACCCTCAGCTACCCCGAGCGCGGCGCCACCCTGCGCACCCCGCTCCCGGCCGGCTACCACCACCTGCGCCACCGCGCCCGGATCGGCACGGGCCGGGCGGCGTTCGAGGCGGCCGGCACCGCCGTCACCACCTTCGCCATGCACCGCGCCGCCGGGCTGCGGGTGCGGGCGGACCGCGAGCGCGCCGAGCCGGGCGTGCGGCTGGCCAACGCCCTGGACATCGGGCCGCTGGCCATCGCGGTGCCCTGCGAGGTGGTCTGGGCGGCGTACGAGCGGGACCTCATGGGGTTCGCGTACGGCACCCGGCCGGGGCATCCGGAGCGGGGCGAGGAGTCCTTCGTCGTCGAGTTGGACGCGGACGGAGCGGTGTGGTTCACGGTGACCGCCTTCAGCCGCCCCGCGACCTGGTACACCCGGCTCGCCGGCCCGGTCGTCCCCTTCCTCCAGATGCGCTTCGCCCGGCTGTGCGGCCGGCGGCTGCGCCGGATCGCCGGGGCCGCCTGACACCCGCCCGCCCGCCCGGCGCGCGGGCGCACCGGCTCCGACGGGGGTGGAGCCGGGGCGCGCGCGGGCCGGGCGGGCGTCAGGGCCGGCCGCGGCGCGGGCTGAGGCGGGGGCGGGCGCGGGGGCGTCGGCCGGTCGGAGACCCGGGGGGACGCCGGCCGCGGGCCGGCGGCGGGGCGCCCGGGGCGGGATCCGGACGGATACTGGAGACGATGGACTGGTTCTCGGCACCCGGCTACTGGCTGAGCCGACTGGTCTTCCAGCGGGCTCTGGCCGGGCTGTACCTCGTCGCCTTCACCGCCGCCGCCCTCCAGTTCCGGGCGCTGCTCGGCGAGCACGGCATGCTGCCGATCCCCCGCTACACGGCGTACGTGCGGTTCCGGCACGCCCCGAGCCTGTTCCAACTGCGCTACTCGGACCGGCTCTTCGCCGGCTGCTCCTGGACCGGGGCGGCGCTGGCCGCGGCCGTGGCGGCCGGCGCGGCCGACGCGGTGCCGCTGGGCGCGGCGATGGGCCTCTGGCTGGTGTTGTGGGCGCTGTACCTGTCGATCGTCAACGTCGGCCAGACCTGGTACTCCTTCGGCTGGGAGTCGCTGCTCCTGGAGGCCGGGTTCCTGGCCGTGTTCCTGGGGAACGCCGATGTCGCGCCGCCGGTGCTGGTGCTGTGGCTGCTGCGCTGGGTGGTCTTCCGGGTGGAGTTCGGCGCGGGGCTCATCAAGATGCGCGGGGACCCGTGCTGGCGCCGGCTGACCTGCCTGTACTACCACCACGAGACCCAACCCATGCCGGGCCCGCTCAGCTGGTACTTCCACCACCTGCCCAGGTCGCTGCACCGGGTGGAGTGCGCCGCCAACCACGTCGTGCAACTGCTGGTGCCGGTGCTGCTCCTCACCCCGCAGCCGGTGGCCACGGTCGCGGCCCTGACCATCATCGGCACCCAGCTGTGGCTGGTGGTCTCCGGGAACTTCGCCTGGCTGAACTGGATCACGATCACGCTCGCCGTCTCGGCCGTGGACTTCACGTGGTTGGGCGCGCCGGCGAGAACGGGCGCCGACTTCGGCGGGACGCCGGTCTGGTACGTCGTGCTGGTCTGCGCGCTGACCGCGCTGGTCCTCGTCCTGAGCTACCACCCCGCGCGCAACCTGCTCTCCCGGCGCCAGGTGATGAACCGCTCCTTCGACCCGCTGCACCTGGTCAACACGTACGGGGCCTTCGGCACGGTCGGCCGGATCCGCGACGAGGTCGTGGTCGAGGGGACGTCCGACCCGCTGCCGCGGCGGGACAGCCACTGGCTGGCGTACGAGTTCAAGGGCAAACCGGGTGACGTGACGCGGATGCCGCGCCAGTTCGCCCCGTACCACCTGCGGCTGGACTGGCTGATGTGGTTCGCCGCCCTGTCCCCCGGCTACACGCGGGACTGGTTCGGCCCGTTCGTGACCCGGCTGCTCGTGAACGACCGGGACACGCTGCGGCTGCTGCGGCACAACCCGTTCCCCGACGCGCCGCCGCTGTACGTGCGGGCGCGGCTGTTCCGGTACCGGTTCACGACGTGGCAGGAGCGGCGCGAGACCGGGGCCTGGTGGGACCGCCGGCTGCTGCGGGACTTCCTGCCGCCGACCCGGCTCGCCGCGGAGCGCGAGCCGGGCGGCGCGGACGAGCCGACGCCGGAGGAACTCGCCGCGGTCGATGCCGAGTTCGACGACGAGGACGTGTACTAGGCGGCGCCCGGCGTCCGGGCATCCGGGTACGGACGGGCCGTTCACCGCAGGGTCTCCGGGGCCGGCGGGCGGTGGCACGTCGCGCGCCACCGGACCCCACCCCCGTGAGGGTCCGGCGGCACACGGTGCGGCCCGCGGCGGCCGGTGCGGCGGGCTGCGGCCGGTGCGGCGGGCTGCGGCACCGGCGCGCGGACGCAGGACGCCCGGGTCCGGACGTCCTGGGCAGCTGCGCTTCCCGACTGACGAAACGCTTCGTTTCGTGTCGTTGTGCTGCGACTATGCAGGGAGGCGCAACACGATGTCAATCTCGGTCGAGCGCTCAGGCTCGGTCGGCGGCGGGCACCAGGGCGGGCTCGAGGGCGGCCAGCACGGTGCGCATGAAGTCCGGCGGTACGGGCCGGGTCCGCAGGAGCCACGTGTGGTAGACCGGGCCGTAGACGAGCTCCACGACCAGCTCGAGGTCCAGGTCCTGGCGGATCTGGCCGGCGTCGCGGGCCTTGGCGAGGCGGGCGACGCACTCGTCGATGGACCCGCGCAGGATGCGGCGCACGCCCTGCGCGGCGACCTCCTCCGACTGCGCGGCGGCGATCAGCCCCCGCCAGACGGTGCCGAAGTCGCTCTCGAAGAGCCCCATGGCGTTGGCGGTCTGGGTGGCCAGGTCGGCCATGATGTCGCCGCTGTCCGGGAACCGGGCGGAGGCGTCCCGGTGGATCTCGACGCCTTCGAGGAGGATCGCGGCCTTGGAGGGCCACCAGCGGTAGATGGTGGTCTTCCCGACCCCGGCCCTGGCGGCGATGGCCTCGATGGTGGTGGCGGCGAACCCGCGCTCGACGCAGATGTCGAAGGCCGCCGCGATGATGGCCTGGCGGGCCTGCTCATTGCGGCGGGAGGGATCCGGAGGTGCCATGCCGGGATCCTATCCAACGCCCCGTCACTCTCCGCGTCCGTCGTCGTCGCGCACGCGCACGCGGACGGGCCCGCCGCCGGACGGGCCCCGCACGACCCGCCGCCGGACGGGCCCCGCACGACCGGCCGCCGGACGGGCCCCGCACGACCGGCCCGTGCGTCGGTGCCACGGCGGGCCGGGGCGCCGGCGCCTCGGGTGACGGCAGGGTCCCGGCCCGGCCTCAGCGCCCCCTGGCCGCCAGCAGCTCCGCCTCCCGCTGCGGATCGAGCCCGACCGGCGGTCGGTCCGGGCGGTGCGGCGCGGTGCCGCCGACGGAGCGCAGCCAGGCCCAGGTGTCCTCGACCGTCTCGGCCACCGGCCGGCAGCGCAGCCCGGCGGCCAGCGCCCGCCCGACGGCGGCGCCGTGCACGGCGTCGTGGTCGGCCCCTGCGGGCACCCAGACCGGCAGGTCCGTCCACGGCTCGACGCCTGCGGCCAGCACCGTCTCCGGGTCGGTCCAGCACAGTTCGGCGCGGTCACCGGTGGTGCGGACGCAGGCGTCGAGCAGCGCGCCCATGGTGGCGTGGCCCGGCGGGGAGACCAGGTCGTACGGGCCGCCGAGCCGGGCCGCGAGGGCGTCCGCGGTCCAGCGCGCGAGGTCGCGGACGTCGACGTACTGGATCGGCAGCCCGTGCGGGCCGGGGGCGAGGACCGGGCCGCCGCGCGCGGCGCGGGCCAGCCACCAGGGCAGCCGGCCGATGTTCTCGTACGGCCCGAGGATCAGCCCGGCGCGCACCAGCAGGGTGCGGTCCGGCCCGAAGGCCGCCTCGGCCGCGAGTTCGCCGCCGCGTTTGGCCTCGGCGTACGGGGCCTCGGCGAGGTCCGGGGAGGAGTCGACGACCGGGGCGTCCTCGGCCGCGCCCGCGGGGGTCGGGTACCGGTAGACGGAACGGCTGGAAACGTACGTCCAGTGGGCGGCGCGCCCGGCGAGCAGCCGGGCCGCGTCCCGGACCGCGACCGGCGCCCCGGACCAGGTGTCGACGACGGCGTCCCACTCCCCGTGGGCCAGCGCCGCGAGCCCGCCGGGGGCGGTGCGGTCCCCGTGCAGCGAACGGACCCCGGCGGGCGGGACGTGGCGGCCCCGGTGGAACACCGTGACGTCCCAACCGCGCCCGAGCGCCTCCTCGGTGAGGGCGCGGCCGACGAACTCGGTCCCACCCAGCATCAGCAGCTTCATGGGGTCAGCCTGCCCCGGGGACCGGGCCGCCGGAACCCGCGATCGCGGTCAGCGAAGATCGCCCTCGGCGGAACGGGCCGTCTCCCGCACCGCGTCGGGCGGCCGTCGCGGGGACGTGACCTCGGCGACCCCGAGGTCGGCGCGCATCTCCCGGCGCAGCTCGTGCAGACGGTCACGGGCCGCGTCCAGGTGGGCGCGGATCCGCTGCGGGCCGTCGGACTCCCGCTGCGTGCCGCTCTGCAGGCGCTTGACGATCCCGTACGCCTGGTTGAGCTCGCGGTTGACCGCCGACGCCACCGCCAGCACGGGGTCCGGCACCACCATCTGCGCCTGCGCGTAGCAGGCCCGGTACTCGCCCCGTACCTCGTCCAGCTCGGTGGCCGGCCCGTCGGGACCCGGCCCGTCCTGCTCCGCCCCGTCCTGCTCCGCCCCGTCCGGCTCGGGCGCGCCCCGGTCCGGCGCGCCCCGGTCCGGCGGCAGCGCGTGCAGTGCGTCGTTGAGGACGCCGAAGTAGCGGCGCGCGGCCTGGTTCAGGGCGATGTAGTTCCCCCGGCGCAGGTCCGCCATGCGCTCCGCGGCACGAGCGCTCTCGTCGAGCCGGCGCAGCCGCTCCGCGCTGCTCCGCTCCGCTGCCGTCGCGCGCTCCGCGCTGCGCTGGCCGATCCACGTCGCGCACAGCGTCCCGCACACGCCGATGACGGCGACGACCAATGCCTCCACGGATGGCTCCTCCCTGCCCCGGCCGAACCGCCAACGGCCCTCGCCCGGACCGACGTTCGGCCTGCCGCGCTGCGCCGATGATACGGGGCCGCGGTCCCGCGGCCACTGCAACGGATCCCGTCGCGACCGGTGAGTTGCGGGGGCCGCGTCGGTAGCCTTCCCGTATGGAGAACTACTCGGCGGAGAACGACACGGGCTCCGGCCAGGACCTGCTGGAGTCCGGTCTGGCACTGCTGCGCAACCACTTACCGGGTCATGCTTCGGTCGAGATCGTGAAGGCACTCGCGGGCGGCTACACCGATGCCCGGGTGATGCTCTGCGACATCGGCAACAAACCGGGCCGGACCGGCGACCCGGTCCTGAACGGTCAGTACATCCTCAAGGCGGGCTTCTCCACCGGGCGTTCCCAGGCGGCGGCCCACCACGCCTTCGCCGGCGGACTCGGCGAGTTCGGCCGTACGCGGCTCCCGCAGCTGGTCCGCTCGCTCCAGGTCGCGGGCGCGAGCGTCGACGTCTACGACATCGCGGGCTTCAGCCTCGACCTACTGCGCTCGGCCGACCACGTCGACGCGGAGGACCGCGAGGAGTCCTGCGGACGGGCCGCCCGCGAACTGCTCGGCGCGCAACTCGACGCGGCGGGAGCGCCCGACTACCGGGGCACGGTCGGGACCGTGCTGCGCGAGTGGCTCGGCCAGGACTTCCCGGACGACCGGCGCGGCGCCCGCGTGCGCGAGGTCCTCGGCCGCCTCCAGCGCACCGGCCACGTCTTCCGCCACGAGGGCGAGCTCCTGCCGGACCCGCTGGTCCTGCTCCACCCCACCCTCGGCGTCGCCGACAGGACCATGCCCGCCTTCCGGGGGCCGGCCCACGGCGACCTGCACCTGCGCAACGTGCTCGTGCGCGGCTCCCGGCTGACGAAGGACCTGGCGTACTGGCTGATCGACGTCAACTGGGACGTGCCCACGCCCCTCCTGTACGACCACGCCTATCTGGAGCTGTCCGCCCTGCTGTTCGGACTGGGCGGCTCCACCAGCGGCCGGGTGCTCCCGCTGCTCGCCCGGCTCGAGGGCGAGAAGCTCACGGTGCCCGTCGAGCTGGACTTCAACGACTCCGGGCTGGTCAGCCTCCTGCGGAGCATCCGCGGGCAGACGGACGACGTACTGATGTCCCGCGAGCACAAGCGCGTGGACGTGTGGCGCCGCCAGTTGCTCATGGCCCGCGTCGCCGCCGGTCTCAACTGGGCCGCCAAGCCCCTGGACGACATGGCGCTGCGGCGCGCCGCGCTGGCCAGTGCGGGCTGGGCCGCGCGCCTGCTGCTGCGCGAGCACCACCAGGAGCTGTGGGTCGACATAGCGGCGGAGATCGGCACGAGCACCACCGGGGCGGCCACCGCCACCGGGGCGAAGCCGGTCACGGCGCAGGAGGCGCTGCGCCGCTGGAAGCCGTTCCGGCAGACGCACGGCGGGATCGACCTGTTCCTGATCGCCGACGAGGTCGACTCCCGGCCGGAGTTGACGGCACTGGCCCACTGCGGCTGGGCGACCGTGGTCGACCTCGATCCGGACAGCGACGACGACGGCCTGTCCAGCGTGGTCGTGCCCGAACTCGCGGATCGGCGCCACGTCAGCGTCTTCGGCGCCAACCGGATGCCCGTACCGCCCGGCAACGCGACGAACTGGCTCATGGCCAACGGCTGGACGACCCACGACGAGCCGGCCACCGACTCGGACCGGCTGTGGCGCCGCCGCGGTCACCTCCAGCGGGTACGACAGCTCATCGACGAGACCCACGAGGGCACCCCGCACCAGTCGGCGGCCGTCCTGGTCCTGCGCTCCGGGGCGCACGACGGGGAGATCGACTCGGTGATCGAGTACATCGACGAGCGGTACGACGGGATCACCGAGCTCCTCGAACTCGCCCAGGCGCCGGCCGTCGACGGTTTCGACATCGACGGGTTCCTCGGCGTCGTCGCCGAGTCCCTGCCCCCGGAGGGAAGCGGTTCGACGCCGTCCCTGCCGGGCCTCGAAGGACGCCGCTGGGCCCTCAAGTGGTCCGATCTGCACCGGTTGTCGGTCGACCTGGAGGTGCTGCACTCCGAGATCCTGTCCGGCACGGAGGGCACCCAGCAGCTCACCGACGAGTTCTGGCGCGGCCGACCGCCCACCTGGCACGAGCTCGAGATCCCCATCGACGTCAAACGGGACGCCTACCCGGGCCTCCTCAAGGACGTGACGCAGCGCCTGAGCGACCACCAGCTCGCCACCGTCCACCTGGACCACTCCCCGGGCGCGGGCGGTACGACGCTCGCCCGCCGCGTGGCGTGGGACCTGCACCGCAGTTATCCGACCGTGCTCCTGAGGCAGTACTCGGAGACGACGGCCGACCGGATCGACGAGATCTACCAGGAGACCGGTTTCCCCGCGCTCGTGATCGCGGAGTCCGCCATCCTGCCGGAATACGACCGCGACGAGCTGGTCCACTCCCTGGCCCAGAGCAACACCCGTGCCGTGCTGCTGTGGGTCAACCGCACCAACGCCGACCGCAAGGAGACCAAGCACAAGCTGCTGGACCCGCTCCAGGGCACCGAACGCGAACGCTTCCTCCAGAAGTTCCGGGAACGCGCGGAGACGGACCGGGCGCTCCGGCTCCTGGACGGCCTCGCCACGGACGCCGGGGACGTCGTGGCCGCACCGAAGCTCTCGCCGTTCTTCTTCGGCCTGTGCGTGTACGAGGAGCAGTTCGAAGGCATCGCCTCCTACGTCCGCAACCACTTCACCGGCCTCACCCGGGAACGCAAGGAGCTCGCCCGCCACCTCGCGCTCCTCACCCGCTACGGCCAGGAGCGCGGGCTGCCGATCGTCATGGTCGACGCCTGGCTGGGGCACGACCGACCGCTCTACTCACCGGTGACCGACGAGGAGCTCACCGCGCTCCTGGGCCCGGACCTGCGGCACCTGGTCGTCACCGAGCGCGGCGCCCTGCGCCTGCTGCACCCCCTGATCGCGGAGGCCGTCCTGAGCGGCGAGTTCGACGGCGAGCGCTACGGCCTCGGCAAGATCTCCGTGGACTTCATCCGGAAGACGACGAAGCTGCTGGGCCCCAACAACATGACGACCACGGGCCTGCTCAACGAGCTGTTCACCCGGCGCACCAGCTCGTCCGGCTACGGTCAGAAGCCCGACAACTTCTCGGAGCTCATCGAGTCCATGTCGAAGGAAGCGGGCGCCGAGGTGTTCGAGGTGCTCACCACGCAGTGCCCGGACAACGCACACTTCTGGAACCACCGTGGCCGCTTCGCCATCTACAAGGTCAAGACCGACTTCGGCAAGGCCGAGGGGTTCGTCCTCAAGGCGGTGGAGAAGTCGCACGGCCGGGACGCCACGCACTGGCACACCCTGGGCATGGTGCGGCGGTTCTGGATCGAGAACAAGCTCAACCAGATCCTGCGGGACACCACGGAGCGGCACACGCCGGAGGAGCTCCTCACCGAGATCGAGCCGCTGTTCGACCTCGCGATGGAGGCGTTCACCGCCGCCAGCAAGTTCAAGAACACGGAATTCACGTGGTCGACCCCGATCCAGCTGATCGCCACGGTCGTGGAGCGCCTGTGGAAGACCTCGGGCGAGGAGAGCCTGGCGGACTTCATGGAGGGCGACGACAGCACGGCCGTCTGGGTCACGGAGCAGATCGGGCGCGCCGAGGAGCTCCTCGACAACCTCCGGAACCTCAACGCCGAGGGACAGTACTACCAGAAGCTCGACAGCAAGCTGACGGCGCTCTACGGCGACGTCGAGCGGCTCGTGGAGCAGTGGCAGGAGCTGCGCAGCCGGGGCAAGGACAACCCCGAGGTGGACGTGGCCATCGCCCGCACGCTGTACGCGAAGGGCGGCCGCGACTGGTCCCGGCTCCCGGTGGAGCAGGCCCGCACCATCGCCGAGATGACGGGCGCGGCCGTCGACAGCGGGCGGGCCACCGACGCGGACCTGCGCCTGTGGTTCCAGTCCTACCGGCGCATCCCCGAGTACTCGGAGACGCACGCGCTGGAGCGTCTCGCCTGGTTCGCGTCCGAACGCAACAGCCTCGACGCGAACTACTACCTCTACATCCTGCACTTCGTCATCTGGCACCGCGGGGACGCCCAGGACGAGGACCGCATCCGCTACTACCTGGAGGAGTGCAAGCGCCTGAGCCGGCAGCACCGCAGGCAGTGGAGCTTCGAGTGGTTCGGCAGCAGCTCGCGGCCGCACCCGCTGGTGCACTTCAGCGAGATGGGCCGGCAGCGCTACGGGCCGAGCGGGTTCTGGAGCCGTCCGCAGGAGCTCGCGCGCGTCAGCGGGGTGATCGAGGAGATCAAGAGCCCCCAGTCCGGTCGGCTGAGGGTGGCCCGCAGCCAGCTGCCGGCCTTCTTCACGCCCCGCAACCGGTTCCGGCAGACCCGTGACGTGAACGAGTCCGTGGAGTTCTACCTCGGATTCAGCTACGAGGGGCTGCGCGCCTGGGAACCCACCTATCCGGGCGAGACGCCGGAGGCGCTGACCAACGCGGAGCCGCTCGGCGCGCTCCCGCCCCCGGGCGGGTCGAAGCCGGCGCTGCTCCTCCCGGGTCCCGGCCCCGCGGCCGCAGCCCCCGCCTCCGGAGCCGCCGTGGCCTCGACCACCGACCCGGTTGCCGAGCCGGCCGAGGCCGTCGTCCGGGCCGCCCCGGCCCGTACGCCCGGGCCGTACCGCGTCGACCCCGCGGTGCTGCGTTCCCTGGCCTCACGGCCGCGCGGCCGCGGCGGTCCGGAGGACTTCAAGAAGGCCGTGCACGACCTGCTGCGGCGGGCCCGGAGCGAGGACCGTCCACTGAGCTCGCTGGAGCTCGGGCAGGCGCTGCAGAGCACCTTCGGCCTGGAGGCGTACGACCGGTTCCGCAAGGAGCAGGGGAAGGGAGGGCTGAAGGCCGCCGTGGAGACCCTCGGCTTCCGGGTCGTGCCGACCCGGCAGGGGTTCGACGTCGAGCTGCCGTAGGCGTCCGTTGCCGCGTGGCGGCGCCCCCGCGCCGGTCCGGTCGCGGGGGCGGCGTCGTTCGGGAACGTCAGTCGATGCCCGGAAGGATGTGGGGCTCGGCGAGGTCGTCCTCGTACCCGGCCAGTCGGATGGGGGCGGAGCGGGCCCACACCTCGAGGCTGCCGAGCTCGTCGGACCGGCGGACGGGCCGCTCGGTGCGTTCGGTCAGGACTTGATCATGCTTCTTCAACTCAGGTGACACCGCGCACTCCTTCATGTCGCGTGACCCGTCGGGTGCGGCCGCGGGCCGGGTGGATGGGGGATCCGGTCGCGGTGGCGCCGTTCGTGTTCGCTACGGCTGCGGCCTGGTGAGGCCGTCCGTGTGCCTCAGCGTACACATTTGAGCGTAGATCCGCTCGATCGTTGAACGGGTCTCCCTCGAGGGAGGGATGAGTTCCAGCCTGTTTTCACTTGGTCGCCGGGAGTTCAGCGTCCCGTACCTCGGAGTGTTCACCCGACCGTGATCTGCTCGCCCCGGTGGACGGACGGCCTTCGGAAGGGACTCGTCGTGGCGGAGACCAGCATGCGTGACGGGCGCGCGGTACGCAGTGTCGCGGAACTCGTGGATCTCTTGGACGCCTGCCGCGGCGCATGGGACACGCCCGACCGCACCGGCGACCCCGTCGACCTGTACGACCACGCGCTGCAGACCGCGCACCTGCTCCGGCGCTCGCACCCGGCCGACAAGGAGCTCCAGGTCGCGGGACTCGTGCACGACCTGGGGCACTTGCTCCGTCCGGGTGATGACGCGGGCCACGCCGAGACGGGCGCGGCGGCCGTCCAGGACCTGCTCGGAGCGCGTGTCGCGCGGCTGGTGCGACTGCACGTGCCGGCGAAGCGGTACCTGGCGGCGGTCGAACCCGGGCGGGCACTGTCGGCGCAGAGCACGCTGACCCTGCGGGTCCAGGGCGGGGTGATGGGGCCGGCCGAAGTGGCGGCGTTCGAGGCCGATCCGGACGCGGCGGCCGCGGTGACACTCCGGCAGGCCGACGACGCGGGGAAGGTCGTCGGCCTGGCGGTCGGGGACATGGAGGACTGGCGGCCGGTCCTGGAACTCGTCGCGGACCGGGCGTACGCGCCGTGAGGCGCCGGGGGGACGGACGCGCGGGCGCGGTCGGCCGGGACGGCCGGCCGACCGCGCACGGCGTTCGGGTTCGGGTTCGGGTTCGGTCCGGGTGGGCGCTCGGTTACCAGTTGGCGGGCGCGTAGTCCTTGAGGAAGACGCCGTACAGGTCCTCGCCGGCCTCGCCGCGGACGACGGGGTCGTAGACGCGGGCCGCGCCGTCGACGAGGTCGAGGGGGGCGTGGAAGCCCGCCTCGGCCAGGCGCAGCTTGTCGTAGTGCGGACGCTCGTCGGTGATCCACCCGGTGTCGACCGAGGTCATGAGGATCTTGTCGGTCTGGAACATCTCCTGGCCGCTGGTCCGCGTCACCATGTTCATCGCGGCCTTGGCGGCATTGGTGTTCGGGTGCCCCGCGCCCTTGTAGCCGCGGCTGAACACGCCCTCCATGGCCGAGACGTTGACGACGTACGCCCGCCCGCTGGCCGCCCGCCTCGCCGCCTCGGCCATCGCGGGTCGGAGCGCGCTGATCAGGATGAACGGCGCGGTGTAGTTGCACAGCTGGGTCTCGAGCAGTTCCACCGGGGTGATCTGGTCGATGGTCTGCACCCAGGTGTTGGTCTCGACGACGTCCGGCAGCAGGCCGCCGGCGTCGATGGCGGTGCCGGCGAGGTGCCGCTCGATGCTGGCGTTGCCCGCCACCAGGGCGAGGTCGGCGACCTTCTGGGCGTCCAGCCCGCTCGCGCCGAGGGGCAGCGCCGCCAGGCCGTCGACCGCACCGGAGTTGAAGGCGCCGATCACGTGGTGGGCCGGGAGCTCACCGGCGGGCAGCGGGGCGTTCTCCCCCTCGACCAGCGCGGCGTACGCGGTGGGCAGGCGGCGCACGGTCTGCGTCGCGTTGTTGATGAGGATGTCCAGCGGACCGGCCGCGGCGACCTGGTCGGCGAGCGCGACGGCCTGCGCCGGGTCGCGGAGGTCGATGCCGACGACCTCCAGGCGGTGCATCCAGTCCGCCGAGTCCTCCATCGCCTTGAAGCGGCGGATGGCGTCCTTGGGGAAGCGGGTGGTGATCGTGGTGTGGGCGCCGTCGCGCAGCAGCCGCAGCGCGATGTACATGCCGATCTTGGCCCGGCCGCCGGTGAGCAGGGCGCGCTTGCCGGTGAGGTCCGCGCGGGCCTCGCGCCTGGCGCGGTTCTCGGCCGCGCACGCCGCGCAGAGCTGGTGGTAGAAGTAGTCGACCTCGACGTACCGCGTCTTGCAGACGTAGCAGGAGCGCGGGCGCTGGAGTATGCCGGCGATCCGGCCGGCCTCCGTGACCGAGGACGGCAGGAGGCCCTCGGTCTCGTCGTCGATGCGCTCGGCGGAGCCGGTGGCGGTGGCCTCGGTCACGGCCTTGTCGTTGGCCGTCTTGGCGGCGCGGCGCTCCTGGCGGCGGCGCTGCTTGACCGTGCGGTAGATGCCGGCGGTGGCACGGCGCACGGTGATCGCGTCGGGGTGGTCGACGTCGATCTTGTCGAGCTCTTCGAGCACGCTCAGGCAGACGGCCAGGCGCTCGGGATCGATGCCCGGGCCGTACACCTGGTTGTCTTCAGTCACCGTCATGGCCGCTGCCGTTCCTCTGTCGCGCGTGGTCACGTCCCAAAGGGAAGACTTTACGGAGCGCCCGGCCCCCCTTCCAAACCCGCTCACCTTCCGCTACCGGAGCGGTGCATTCCGTGTGTTCGCGGGGCCGTCTGCGGTCCTGCGACGTCCTGCCCGTCGTCCCGGGAGGGCTGCGGGGGGTCCCGCCGTGCGGTGCGGGCGGTCGCTACGCCCGTACCGCGACCGCAGTACGACCAGGACCCTGCTCAGGCAGGAGGAATACTCGAGTGGGGGGCGGCATTGTGGAGAACATGGACGTCTCCCCGCGGAGCCCCCGATGAGCGCACTGGCGCTGGCGGTCCTCCTCTCCCTGATCTCGGCCCTCGCCTACGCGAGCGGGGCGATCGTCCAGGAACGGGTCGCGGTGAGCACGCCGGACCGTACCTACGCACCCCTGCGGCACGCGGGCTGGTGGTTCGCGGTCGCACTGAACGGGCTGGGCGCGGTGCTGCACGTGGCGGCCCTGGCGTACGGGCCGCTGAGCCTGGTCCAGCCGATGGGCGCGCTCACCATCGTGTTCGCGCTGCCGCTCGCCGCCCTCTTCGTGGGCCGTCGCGCCGGCCGCACCGCCTGGCGCGGCGCGCTGCTGGCGACGGCCGGGCTCGCCGGGCTGCTGGCGTTGACGGGCGAGGCGCACTCGGAGCCCCTGTCGACGGCTGAGCAGGCCGTGCTGGTGCCGGTGACGGCGGGCGCGGTGGTGCTGCTCTTCGCGCTGGCGCGGTGGGTGTACCGGCCGGTCGGACGCAGCGTCCTGCTGGCGGCCGCCGCGGGTACCGCGTTCGGCATCGCGTCGGTGTTCACCAAGTCCGTCGCCGTGGCGTGGACGGTCGACGCGCCGCTCGCGCAGTATCCCGACATGCTCGTCATCGCCGTACTGGCCTGCACCGGGCTGCTGCTGTCGCAGGCCTCCTACCGGGGCGCGGGCCTGACCGCCCCGCTGGCGGCGGTCACCGTGGTGAACCCGGTGGTCGCGGCGACCGTCGGGCTCACCTTCTTCGGCGAGTCGTTCCGGCACGGGGTGGCGGGCGGCCTGGTGGCGGTGGTGTTCGGGCTGCTGACCGCGGTGGGGCTGGTGCTGTTGATGTCCGAGCGGCACGCCTCCGACGTGGCGGCGCGCTCGTCGATCTCAGAGGGCCGAGTGGTGGCCGGTTCGGCGGACCGACCGGTGGGTGGCGTGGAAGGCGGCCGAGCGCCGGCCCGCGCGGACGGTCGAGCTGTGGCCGGGGTCGCCGTGCGGGCGACCCCGGCGCCGTCAGACCGAGACGCCGTGTCCGCGCAGGTACGCGAGCGGGTCGATGTCGGTGCCGTAGCCGGAGCCCGTGCGGATCTCGAAGTGCAGGTGCGGCCCGGTGCTGTTGCCGGTGGTCCCGGAGCGCCCTATCCGCTGCCCGGCGTTGACGGACTGCCCCGCCCGTACGGACAGCGCCGACAGGTGCGCGTACTGCGAGTACCGGCCGTCGGCGTGGCGGATCACGATCTCGTACCCGTAGGCCCCGGCCCAGCCGGCCGAGACGACGGTGCCTGAGCCGACCGCCTTGACGGAGGTCCCGGTGGGCACGAGGAAGTCCACGCCCGTGTGGTAGCCGCTGGCCCAGTGCGATCCCGAGGTCCGGTACTGGGTGCCGATGGAGGCGCTCACGGGGAGCACGAAGCCGCCGGCGTGCGTACGGTGCGCCGGCTTCGTGGCGGCCGGCTTCGTCCCGCCGGGCCTGGCCGGGGCGGGCTTCGCGACGCGCGGGGGCTTGGCGTCCGGCCGCGGCGCCGTGTGGCGCGGCCGGTCGGTGACGCGGAGCGAGAGGCGCTGGCCGGGGTAGATCAGGTTCGGGTCGTCCCCGATCACGCGCTGGTTGGTGGCGTAGAGCGCCTGCCAGCCGCCGGCGACCCGGTGGTCCTGGGCGATCGCGGAGAGCGAGTCTCCGGGGGCGACGGTGTACGGGGAACCCGGCCCGGCCACGGCGTGTCCGGCGGCGGTCCGCTGCGCACCCCGGTCCGTGGCGGCCGGCCGGGCCTTGGTCTCCTGTACGGGCTGGGTGCGGCGGGTCTGGGTCCGCTGGCCGCCGCCCGGGTCGGTGTCGGGGGCGGGCCCGCCGCGGTGCAGTCCGGCCTCGGGGCCGCAGACGGGCCAGGCGCCGGGGCCCTGGCCCTCGAGGACCTTTTCGGCGATGGCGATCTGCTGGCCCTTGGTGGCGAGGTCGGCGCGGCGGGCGTAGACGGTGCCGCCGTACTCGCGCCAGGTGCTGCTGGTGAACTGCAGGCCGCCGAAGTAGCCGTTGCCGGTGTTGACGTGCCAGTTGCCGCTGGACTCGCAGGCGGCGACCTTGTTCCACGTGTCGACGGTCGCGGCGTCGGCGGCGGTTCCCGCGACGAGCGGCAGCACGATTCCGGCGCCGCCCGCCGTGACCGTCAGCGAGGCTCGGTTGATGCTGCTCGGCTGGTACCGGCGGTGCCGGCCGCGTGCGGCCATGAGTCCCCCCTTGAAGACATCAGGAGCCGCTCAACCTAACGGCGGCGGCCGGAGCGTGACAAGGGGGCTCACAGGGGCGCAAGAGCGCCTCCCCATAAGGAAGTTGCTATTCCGTCGAGGTGTCGACGGTCGCTCGGGGGTTCGCGCCGGGGGCACTTGACGCAGCGTCGTACGGGCCGTGCACCGGCGCACGGGAGGGGGCACACGCAAGTGGGTTGCTGCCCATGGGAGTTGACGTGACGTTCGTCAACCCGGCGGGTGGTGGTGGCGGGCGCCCCGCGTTGGTTCGGGGGGAGGTGGGGGTGGCGCGCGGGGGTGCTGGAATGGCGAGAAGCTGTCCTGCCTCCGGACCAGCCTGCCCTGCCGCCCCCAGCACCTCCCCCACACACCACGGGACCCGCCCGGCACTGCCGGGGATCCGGCGGCCTGGGGGTGCCTCCGGTGGGCGCCGCGGCCCGCGGAGAGGGACAGTGAAGGCATGCGAGTCACTCACGGCCCACTGGCCGGGGACGAGACCCGTCCCCCCGATCCCGAGCCCGCACCGGTGCCGGACCCGACGCCGACGCCGCAGCCGCCTCCTATGCCCCCACCGCCGACGCCCGGGCCGATCCCGGAGCCGGACCCGATCCCGCCGCCCCCGGGCCCCTCGCCGATCCCGCAGCCCGGCCCGCTCGGCTGAGCCTGCGTACGGCTCCCACCCCCCGCCACGGGTCTGCGGAGCCGTTGCTGCTCCGCGCTCGTCGTGGTCGAGCGGCCGACGGGGGCCCGGTCGGCGTCAGGCCGTACCGGTACCCGCCGCGGCCCGGGCCGCGGCGGCCAGCCCCAGGACGGGGCTGGCCAGTACCGGGACGTCGGTCGCGGCCACGGCGGCGGCGGCGGGAGCCATCGAAGCCTGCGCCAGCACGACGACGCCCACCCCGGTGCCGTGCGTCGGGGCGGTGGCCGTCACGGCTTCCACCGCGCGCGCCACCAGGGCGATGTAGCCGTCGGCGTCGCCGGCCTCGAACCGGTCCCAGGCGCCCGGCACCAGCCGGGTCTCCACGCTGAGCGGCGCCTCGCCGCCGGCCCGGGCGAGGGACTCCTCTTCCAGGAGGGCGGCCGTGGGACCCAGGGTGCTCTCCACCGCTGCCAGGACCACCACGCGCCCGCCCAGGCGCGCCGCCTCCGCGGCCATCGGGCGGTCCACCCGCAGCACGGGCACGCCCAGTGCCGCCGCCTGCGACTCGGCCACGGCGCCGATGGTCGAGCAGGTGCACAGCACCGCGCCGGCACCCCCGGCCACGGCCTCCGCCAGCAGGTCCCCGACCTGCGCGGCGACGGCCTCCGGCCCGTGTTCCCGGGCGCCGGCCAGCAGCTCCGGCGCCACCACGTGGTGCAGCTCCAGGTGGGCGTGGTCCCGGTCCCGCAGCGCGTCGAAGACCGGGACGTGCACCGGTGAGGTGTGCAGCAGGGCCAGGGTCACCACGGGGACGGATCCTCGGCGAGCTGCTTCTGCGCCGCGGCCACGAGCTCGGCCGGGGGTTCGGGGGCCTCGTCGGGGTGCCGGGCGGCCCACGCGGCGGCGTACGGGCACAGCGGCACCACCGGCACGCCTTCCGCCGCCGCGATCCCGTAGAACGCCCGGACCAGGTCGCCGCCGATGCCGCGGCCCTCCTGGCCGGGCTCGACCACGGTGTGCACGGCGACCAGCGCCGGCACCTCGCCCGCCAGCACGACGTAGGCGATGCGGCCCACGACCTGCCCGCCGTCCCGGGCCTCCAGCAACCCGGCGGCCCGCTCGTCCCTGATCTCGACCGTCACCGCGACGCCCTCCCTCGACCCCTCGATGTCCCGATGCGCGGCCCCGGGCCGCGCCCGCCCTCCCGTGGGGGACGGCGCCGGCGTCAGCGGGCCGCGGCGACCGCGTGCGGGCCGCGCTGCTGATCCGTACCCGGAACCGGCGCGGACATGTCGGCGCCGAGTTCGACGATCCGGTTGTCCGCGTCCACGTGGACCACGCTCGGCACGAGCGCACGGGCCTCGGCGTCGTCGACCTGGGCGTAGCTGATCAGGATGACGAGGTCCCCGGGGTGCACCAGGTGCGCCGCGGCGCCGTTGATGCCGATCACGCCCGAGCCGCGCTCGCCCTCGATGACGTACGTCTCCAGGCGCGCCCCGTTGGTGATGTCGACGATGTGCACCAGCTCGCCGGGCAGCAGGTCCGCCGCCTCCATGAGCTCGGCGTCGACGGTCACGGACCCGACGTAGTGCAGATCGGCCTGCGTGACGGTAGCCCGGTGGATCTTGGACTTGAACATGGTACGAAGCAACGTGAGCTCCTAGAAGACGGCTCCCTGCCTGCTTTCTGCAGGTCAAGGGCGCTCTGCACTCTACACGGACGCCCGCTGAGAGGAAGATGGGGTCGGGATCCCGGGGCGCGCAACCGCACCCCGGCGGTGGCTTGCGCCTTCCGGCACGGCGCCCTGTGGCACCCTCGCCGGTCCCTCCTGGTCGCCTTCGTCCCCGAGCGCCGTCCGCGGGCCGGTCACCTGGCCGCCGGGCGCCTCCGGTGCCCGGCTCAGGCGGTCGCGGCCTCCACCCGGCCCGTGGCGACGGCGTCCACGAGGGCCTGGTGGTCGCGCTCGTTCTGGTCGGCGTAGAGCTCGGCGAACGTCACCAGGGCCCGGTCGAAGGCGTCGCCGCCGCCCAGGTACGAGGCGATGGCGATGCGGTCGCCCGACCGCGCGTGCGCGCGGGCCAGCACGGCGCCGCACATCTCGCCGAAGGCCTGGAGGCCCGTCGGCAGCATCTTCTCGGGCTCCGCGATGCCCTTCCAGTCGCGCAACTGCCTGATGTAGAAGTCCCGTCGGCGGCCGTCGATGCCGTCCACCCGCTCCCAGCCGAGGAAGGCGTCGCTGGTGGCCTGCAGCAGCCGCTGGCCCGAGACCACGCGCTCGCCCTGCGAGGCGTAGCGGCTGGCGCCGGCGAAGGGCGCGAGCACGGATTCGTCGGCCTCCTTGGCCTGCAGGAACAGAGGGTCCTCGTCGTCCCTGCCGAGCAGCAGCACGATCCAGCAGCGGGTGCCCACGCTGCCGACCCCGACCACCTTGCGGGCCATGTCGACGAGCCGGTACTGGTCCAGCAGGAACCTCCGGTCGGACTGCACCGTCCTGGCGTACCGCTTGATCAGCTTGCGGATCATCCGCTCCAGCTCCGTCCGCTCGGTGCCCGGGAGCAGGTCCTGGAGCGGCGTGACCAGGGGTGGGTCCGGCGCGATGCGGACCTCCCCGTCCACGACCCGGGTGAGCTTGCGGTAGACCTGGAGGTTGTCCCGGGTGCGCGCCTTCGCCACCGCCTGCTCCCAGCGGTCGCGGGCCCGGCCGCCCAGGCCCTGGACGAACCGGGACTGCACGTCGTGCTCCTCGAACTGGGCGTACCAGACGGGGAGGTTGCCCATCGTGGCGAACCGTCGCATCCACTCGCGGTAGGAGCGCACGGTCGCGTTCACGATGCGGGTGCGCTCCTTCTCGCCGAACCCGTTCGCCCGGCCCGCGATGACGAAGCTGGCGGCCAGCCTCTTGACGTCCCACTCCCACGGGCCCGGCAGCGTCTCGTCGAAGTCGTTGAGGTCCACCATCAGGCGGCGTTCGGGCGAGGCCAGCAGCCGGAAGTTCAACAGGTGTGCGTCACCGCACAGTTGGGTGGTGATCCCGGACCGCGGGGTGCCCGCCAGGTCCCCGGCCATGATGGCCGCGGCCCCCCGGTAGAAGCGGAACGGCGACTCGGCCATCCGGCCGTAGCGGAGGGGCACGAGCTCGGGCACCCGCCTCGCCGACTGCGCCTCGATGACGTCCACCGGGTCCGGCCGCTTCTCGGTGGGGGCGTACTCGGCGTGGCTGGAGCGGGGTACGGAGCGTCGGGCCGCCTTGCCGAGGGCGGCCCGCTCCTGCGGCGTGCGGTGCCGGACGTCGTTCTGCGCTGCGGTCATGCCGGCCACCGTCCTAGGGACCCCCCGTACGTGCGGACCGGGAGGGCAGGCGCCCAGCGGGCCGCCGTCCCGACCCCCTCCACCAACGTAGCTCCGGGCGGTGTGCCCGGCGAACGGGGCACCGGCTCAGGGCGCCTTCGGCGGGGCGGGCGGGTTGGGGTCGGGACTGGAGGCGGGAGCGGCGGCGGGCGCGGCCGTGGGAGCGGCGGCGGCGAGTTCGCCCTCGCCCTCCGTGTCGATGTGGGGGAGGATGCGGTCCAGCCAGGCGGGGATCCACCAGGCGCGTTCGCCCAGGAGCGTCATGGTGGCGGGGACGAGCAGGAGGCGGGCGACCGTGGCGTCGATCAGAACGCTCACCGCCAGGCCCAGGCCCAGCATCTTGACGACGATGTTGTCGCTGACGATGAAGGCCGCGAAGACGCTGACCATGATCAGGGCCGCGCAGGTGATGACCCGGGCCGTGATCTCCAGCGCGTGGGCCACGCTCGCCTTCGCGTCGCCGGTGCGCAGCCACGCCTCGTGCACGCGGGACAGCAGGAAGATCTCGTAGTCCATGCTGAGGCCGAAGACGATGGCGAACATCATCATCGGCACGTAGCTCTCGATCGGCACCTTGCCCGACACGCCGAGCGCCGGGCCGCCCCAACCCCACTGGAAGACGGCGACCACGACGCCGTACGAGGCGCCGATCGAGAGCACGTTGAGCACGGCCGCCTTCACCGCCACCAGGAGGCCGCGGAAGACGACGAGGATGACGAGGAACGCCAGGCCGACGACGACGAGGATGATCAGGACCAGCCGGCTGGAGACGATCTCGAGGAAGTCGACCTGGGCCGCGGTCGTGCCGGTGACGTAGGTCTTGGCGGCGGTGCCGGAGACCGCCTGCGGCAGGACGTCGTGCACCAGGTGCTCGACCAGCCGGGTGGTCTTCTCGTCCTGCGGGCTGGCGACCGAGTAGGCGGTCGCCAGCAGGACGTCCCCGTCCGAGGTGGGCTTCAGCGGGGTGACGAGCGCGGCGTCGGGCACGCCCGTCAGGGCCTTGCCCGCCGCGGTGGCCAGTGCCGAGCGGTCCGCGGCCGGTACGGAGGACTGGTCGATCACGAGCGTGAGCGGTCCGTTGGAGCCCGGACCGAAGGCCTCGGACATCAGGTCGAAGGCCCGCCGGTCGGTGAACGACTCGGGGTCGGCGCCGTCGCCGATGTGCCCGAGCTGGATGGAGAACAGCGGGATCGCCAGGACGACCAGCACCGCGACGCCCGAGATCAGGAAGGTCCACGGCCTGCGCTCGACCCGCAGCGCGTACCGGTGCCAGGCGCCCGTGACCTCCTCGCCCGGCTCGGCGTCGGTCTCGGCGATGGGCTTGCGGACCGTGAGGCGGTCGATGTGGCGCCCGACCGCCCCGAGCATCGCGGGGACCAGCGTCAGGGCACCGAGGACGGCGGTGACCACCGTGACGGCCGCGGCCAGGCCGAGCTTGCCGATGAAGCTGACCCCGGACACCCACAGACCGGAGAGGGCGATGATGACGGTGCAGCCGGAGACCAGCACGGCCCGGCCGCTGGTGGCCGTGGCCATGCCGCCGGCGCTCACCGGGTCCAGGCCGTTCATCAGGTTCTGGCGGTGGCGGGTGATGAGGAAGAGCGCGTAGTCGATGCCGACGCCCAGACCGATCATCGTGGCCAGCGTGGGTGAGACCGTGGCGAACGTGAAGGCCGCCGCCAGCAGGCTCAGCAGGGCCAGGCCGCAGATCACCGCGATCAGGGCGGACACCAGCGGCATGACGGCGGCGACGACGCTGCCGAAGCCGATCAGGAGCACCACGACGGCCACCGCGAAGCCGATGGCCTCGCTGGTGCGGTCGTCGGCCTCGGGGCGCGCCAGTTCGCCCAGCGGGCCGCCGTACTCGACGTCCACGCCGGCCGCGCGCAGCGGCTGGACGGCCGCGTCGACGCCGTCCAGGTAGCTCTCTTCGAGGGTGGAGGGCGCGACGTCGAACCGCATGGTGATGTACGCGGTCTTGCCGTCCGTGGACAGCGGGCCGACGTTCGGGGTGCCCGCCGGGGGCGGGGGCGGGGGCGGAGTGCCGGGCGGCGGCAGCGGGCTCTGGGCGGACAGGACGTGCGGCAGCTTCCCGAGTGCGGTGACTGCGGAGCCGATCTGGTCGCCGAACTGGGTGAGCGGCTTGGCCGGGTCGTTGAGGACGACCTGCGCGCTGTAGCCGCCGGCCGCCGGCTCGTGTTCCTGCAGGACGTCGAGGCCCTTCTGCGACTGCGCGTCCGGCAGGGCGAAGTCGTCGGAGTAGTCACCGCCGTACACACGGCCCAGTGCCTGCAGGCCGACGAGCGCGACCAGCCAGAGGACGATGACGACCACGGCGCGCCGGGCGCACCACTCCCCGACGCGCCGCAGGAGGCCCTTCCGGGCGGACCCGGTGGTCGGGGTGCCGCCGGGCGCGGCAGGGCGGTCGGGCACGGGCGCGGACGATGCCATGCGGACTCCCCGGATGACGAGCACCGGCGCCGGACGCCCGTACGAGGCGGTCGCAGCGGCCGTGTGGCGCTGCAGCGTGCTCCGCCCGGGGCGGTGCACGTTCTGGACACCGCCATTGAAGTCGGGGCCGGATCCGGCGGCACGCCGCGCGGGCCGACCGGATGAACGCCCGCCCGCGCACCCGCCCGCACCCCGCCGCCGCCCCTCCCGTCCCGGGTGCCCGCCGCCCGGCGCGGCCTTAGCGTGGGGGCACCGCGCGGCGTCGGCGCGGGGAACGGGCCGACCCGGGGAAGGGACTGCCATGCGTCGATATCCGCCGATCGGGGACCACGGACTGATCGGGGACCTGCGGACGGCCGCCCTGGTCTCCTCCGACGGGGTGCTGGACTGGTTCTGCGCCCCCCGGTTCGACTCACCGAGCCTGTTCGCCGCGCTCCTCGACCACGACCGGGGCGGCCACTTCACCATCACCGAGGACGGTCCCGGGACCACCACGCGCCAGCTCTACCTCGCGGACACCGCCGTCCTCGTCACCCGGTTCATGACCGAGGAGGGCGTCGGCGAGGTCATCGACTTCATGCCGTTGGGCGAGGCCGAGGCCCCGGCGGGCCAGAACCGGATCATCCGCATCCTCCGGGTCACCCGCGGCACCGTCCGCTTCCGGCTCGACTGCCGGCCCGCCTTCGACTACGCCCGCGGCACCCACGGCCTCACGCTGCAAGGCGACACCGCGCACTTCACGACGCCGGACCTCGCCGTGTTCCTCCAGGTCGGCGGGCCGGTCCGGCTGACCTCCGACGGGACGGGGGTGCACGGGGAGGCGCTGCTGCGGCAGGGCGACATGGCGGCGGCCGTCCTGACGGTCTGCCACGGCCCCGCGGCGGCGACGGCCCCGGAGCCGATCACCGAGGGCCGCATGCGGCACGCGTTCTACTCGACGTACGAGTACTGGCACCGCTGGCTGCGGCGCAGCCGGTACCGCGGTCGCTGGCAGCAGATGGTCAACCGCTCGGCGATCACGCTGAAGCTCATGACGTACGCCCCCACCGGCGCCCCGGTCGCCGCCGTCACCATGGGCCTGCCCGAGCGGGTGGGCGGCGAACGGAACTGGGACTACCGGTACACCTGGGTGCGGGACGGCTCCCTGTCGGTCAAGGCCCTCCTCGACCTGGGGTTCGAGGAGGAGGCGGACGCGTTCCGCCGCTGGCTGGGCGGACGGGTGACGGACCGCAGGACGGTGACCGGCGAACCGCTGCAGATCATGTACCGGGTCGACGGCGACCCGCACCTGGACGAGGCGGTGCTCGACCACCTGGAGGGCTACCGCGGCTCGGCGCCCGTGCGGCTCGGCAACGGCGCGGCCGAGCAGCTCCAGCTCGACATCTACGGCGAGGTCGTCTTCGCCCTCAGCCACGGCAGCGACGTGACCCAGACGGCCGGGTACGACGGCTGGCAGAACCTCAGCGCGCTGCTCGACTGGCTGGCCGCCAACTGGGACCGGCCCGACGAGGGCATCTGGGAGACCCGGGGCGGCCGGCAGGACTTCACGTACAGCCGCCTGATGTGCTGGTCGGCCTTCGACCGCGGCATCCGGATGGCCACCGAGCTGGCGCGGCCGGCCGACGTGGCGGGCTGGACCGCGGCCCGGGACGCGGTGTTCCGGCAGATCGTCGAGCGCGGCTACAGCCCCCGCCGGCAGGCCTTCGTCCAGGCGCTCGACGGGGACGTCCTGGACGCCGCGCTGCTGCTCCTGCCCACCGTCGGGTTCCTGTCCCCGAAGGACCGCCGCTGGCTGTCGACCCTGGACGCGATCGAGTCCGACCTGGTCTCCGACAGCCTCGTGCACCGCTACGACCCGGGCGAGTCCCCCGACGGCCTGCGCGGCGACGAGGGCACGTTCTCGCTGTGCACCTTCCTCTACGTCGGCGCCCTCGCCCGGGCCGGCCGGCTGGGCATGGCGCGCTACGCGTTCGACAAGATGCTCACGTACGCCAACCACGTCGGCCTGTTCGCCGAGGAGATCGGCCCGAGGGGCGAACAACTGGGCAACTTCCCGCAGGCCTTCACCCACCTGGCCCTCATCACCGCCGCCCAGGCCCTCGACGAGGCCCTGGACCGCGCGGAGGACTGACCCCGGCCCCGCATCCCGGGGCCCGGTACCCCGTCGCTACCCTTCCTGCGGCACATACCAGGGAGGGGCCACGGTGAGCAGGGCGCAGACGGAACCGAGGGTCGGCACGAGATGTCCGGAGTGCGGCGCGGACGTGCCGGTGGACGAGGGGTACGTCACGTGGTGCGAGCGGTGCGACTGGAACGTCGACCCGCGTGAGCCGGAGCCCGAGCCGGGTCGGATCGACGCGCTGCGCCGGCGCCTCGCGCACCGGCACGGGACCCGGTTGCTGGCCGAGCTGACGGCCGCCGGGGAGTCGGCCAGGCCGCACCGCGACCGGGTCTCCGTGCTGGCGTACGCGCTGGCCGTGCTGGTGCAGGGCCTGATGCTGGTGCTCGTGGCCGTCGCGGTGCTGCTCGTCGTGGTGGGGTGGGAGACGGTGGTGCAGCCGGCCGTCGGCGTCATCCTGCTGGGCGCCGCCTGGGCGCTGCGGCCGCGCGTGGCCCGGTTGCCGCAGGAGGGGCCGGTGCTGCGGCGGGCCGACGCGCCGGGGCTGTTCGCCCTCGTCGACGAGGTCGCCGCGGTGGTCGGCACCCGGGGCGTGGACGCCGTGGTCGTCACGGCGGAGGCCAACGCCGGAGTGAGCACGTACGGACTGCGCGGGCGGCGGGTGCTGGTTCTCGGGATGGGCCTGTGGGAGGTGCTCGGCCCCCGCCAGCGGGTGGCGCTGCTGGGCCACGAACTGGGCCACTACGCCCACGGCGACACGCGCCGGACCGCGCTCGTCGGCGGGGCGCTGCGGTCCCTGGCCGGGTGGATGTACCTGCTGGCGCCCCGGCGGCCCAGGACGCTGCTGGACTGGGTCGTGAACGCGCAGTTGGCGCTGCCGTGGGCGACGGCGTACGCGGCACTGGCCGGCATGGAGCACCTGACGCTGCGCAGCAGCCAGCGGGCCGAGTACCTGGCCGACCGCAGCGCGGCGCGGGCCGGCTCGTCCGGGGCGGCGGCGGAGCTCCTCGACCGGCTGCTGCTGACCGGGGCGATCCACGGCGAGCTGCGCCGGGAGTCGGTGGCGGCGCAGTTGTCCGGCGGCCGGGCGGCGCGGGACGCGGCCGAGCAGGGACTGTGGGAGCGGCTGACCGCGTTCGTGGCGGCCGTGCCGGACCGGGAGTACGAGCGCCTGCGGCGTGCCGGGGCCCGGCGGGGGCACTGCGCGGACAGCACCCATCCGCCGACCCACCTGCGCCGCCGGTACGTGCTGGGCGGCGCCCCGCAGCGGGGCGCGGTCGACCTGTCGGCGGAGCGTTCGGAGGTGGTGGCGGCCGAACTCGCGCCGGCCCGGGCCGTGCTGGCCCGTACCGTCATCCGCGACTTCGCCGGCTGACGGGCACCCACACACCACGGGACGGCCCCGCGAAGCGAGCCCACCCCGACCCCGGAAGCCGCCGGAGCGTAGCCGTCACCCCAGCAGTGCGTAGACCGTGGAAGCCCGGGCCGCCGGCTCCTCCTGGCCCTCGGCGGTCATGGTGATGTCGGCGAACGCCATGCGCTTGCCGAGTTTGGAGATGTCGACCCGGACCAGCAGGTCGGCGCCGACGACCGGGCGCTGGAAGCTGGTCGACTGCTGGACGGTCGTCATGGGCCCGTACCCGCCGCGGGCCGCCGAGACGGCGATGACGGTGGCGGTGTCGGCGGCGGCCATCATGGCCTGACCCGACAGGCCCCCGCCGTCCCGGGCGAGGGCGTCGGACCAGGGCAGCCGCAGCACGGCGTGCCGCTCGCCGGTCTCGGCGACGGTGAGGCCGAGGGCGAGCACCCAGGGGGCGAAGTTGTCGGTGAGGATCTTGTCGGCCTCGGCCGTGGTCAGCGTCACGGGTCGATTGTGGCGGCCGGTGGGGGCCGCCACAACACCCGTGCCTGCGCGGGTCAGAGCCCCGCAGCCAGCTCCGTGCCCTGGCGGATGGCGCGCTTGGCGTCGAGTTCGGCGGCCACGTCGGCGCCGCCGATGAGGTGCGCCCGCACGCCGGCCGCGGTGAGCTCCTCGTAGAGGTCGCGGCGCGGCTCCTGGCCGGTGCTCAGGACGACGGTGTCGGCGGGCACGGTGCGTGCCTCGCCGTCGACGGTGATGTGCAGGCCCTCGTCGTCGATGCGCTCGTACGTCGCGCCGGCGACCATGGTCACGCCCCGGTGCTTGAGCTCGGTGCGGTGGATCCAGCCGGTGGTGGTGCCCAGGCCGGCGCCGACCTTGGTGGTCTTGCGCTGGAGCAGGTGCACGGTGCGCGGCGGGACGGGCCGCTCGGGCGCGCCGAGGCCGCCGCGGGCGCCGTAGGCGGTGTCGACGCCCCAGTGCCGGAAGTACACGGCCGGGTCCTGGCTGGCGCCCTCGCCGCTGTCGGTGAGGTACTCGGCCACGTCGAAGCCGATGCCGCCGGCGCCGACGACCGCGACCCGCTCGCCGACCGGGGCGCCGTCGCGCAGGACGTCGAGGTAGCTGACGACCTTGGGGTGGTCGACGCCCTCGATGTCGGGGGTGCGCGGGGTGACGCCGGTGGCGACGACCACGTCGTCGTAGCCCTCGGCCGCCAGGGCGGCGGCGTCGGCGAAGGTGTTCAGGCGGACGTCGACGCCGTGGAGTTCGAGCTGGGTGGCGAAGTACCGGACGGTCTCGTCGAACTCCTCCTTGCCGGGGATGCGGCGGGCGATGTCGAGCTGGCCGCCGATGTGGCCGGAGGCCTCGTAGAGGGTGACGGAGTGGCCGCGCTCGGCGGCGGAGACGGCGCAGGCGAGGCCGGCCGGGCCGGCGCCGACGACCGCGACGCGCTTGGCGGTGCGGGTGGGGCCGAGGACGAGCTCGGTCTCGTGGCAGGCGCGCGGGTTGACCAGGCAGGAGGTGATCTTGCCGCTGAAGGTGTGGTCGAGGCAGGCCTGGTTGCAGCCGATGCAGGTGTTGATGGTCTCGGGGCGGGCGGCCGCGGCCTTGGCGACGAAGTCGGCGTCGGCGAGGAACGGGCGGGCCAGGGAGACCAGGTCGGCGCGGCCCTCGGCGAGGATCTCCTCGGCCTTCTCGGGGGTGTTGATGCGGTTGCTGGTGACCAGCGGGATGCTCACCGCGCCCATCAGCTTCTGCGTGACCCAGGTGTACGCGCCGCGCGGGACGGAGGTGGCGATGGTGGGGATGCGGGCCTCGTGCCAGCCGATGCCGGTGTTGATGATGGTGGCGCCGGCGGCCTCGATCTCCTTGGCCAGCCGGACGACCTCCTCCAGCGTGGAGCCGCCGGGGACGAGGTCGAGCATCGACAGGCGGTAGACGAGGATGAAGTCCGGGCCGACGGCCTCGCGGGTGCGGCGGACGATCTCCAGGGGGAAGCGGACCCGGTTCTCGTACGAGCCGCCCCAGCGGTCCTCGCGCTTGTTGGTGTGCTCGGCGGTGAACTCGTTGATCAGGTAGCCCTCGGAGCCCATGATCTCGACGCCGTCGTAGCCGGCGGACTTCGCCAGGCGGGCGGCGCGGACGAAGTCCTCGACCGTCTCCTCGACCTCGGCGTCGCTCAGCTCGTTCGGCACGAAGGGGCTGATGGGGGCCTGGATGGCGCTGGGAGCCACCAGGTCGGGGTGGTAGGCGTACCGGCCGAAGTGGAGGATCTGCATGGCGATCCGGCCGCCCTCGGCGTGCACGGCGTCGGTGATGACCCGGTGCTCGGCGGCCTCCTCCTCGGTGGTGAGGCGGGCACCGCCCGGGAAGGGGCGACCGCGGTCGTTGGGGGCGATGCCACCCGTGACGATCAGGCCGACGCCGCCGCGGGCGCGCTCGGCGTAGAAGGCGGCCAGCCGCTCGAAGCCGCGCTCGGTCTCCTCGAGGCCGGTGTGCATCGAGCCCATGATCACGCGGTTCGGCAGCGTGGTGAAGCCGAGGTCCAGGGGGCTCAGCAGGTGCGGGTACGGGGTCATGGGGGCGCCTCCTCGCGCGATGTCGTCCACCCCGTTGTACCGGCCGGTAACCGGTTATGCAACTAGGTGCACAACCACCTTCCGGGGCGGCGCTTCCGGCATGCACCCAGCTCAGCGGGGGCGAGGGGGCCTGCGCGGGCGGCTGTGTGACCCCTGATACAGTCCGCAGCCGAACGCTTCGGCGGGCAGGGGGACGGCGGGTGTGCCGGGTACGTCCGGTCCGCCCCGCACCCCAGGGGGACCCGTGCCGCACCGCCGTACGACGCGACGCCTGCTGACCGCCGCGGTGACGACCGCCCTCGCGCTCACCGCAGGGCCCCTGGCACTGCCGGCGACGGCGGCGACGGGCGCCCCGCCCCTCGCGGCGACGGCGGACGGCACCGCAACGGAGCTGCCGCGGATCGCGCCGGACGCGCAGGTCCTCAGCGCGGGCCCGAGCGGGTTCCTCACCTCGGGCACCGACCACCACGCGCTCACCTGGACCCGGTACGCGGACGGCGCGACCACCCGGCTCGACACCGACTACTGGTACCGCTACGGCCTGGGGGCGCTGTCGGACACCGTGGCCACCGCGCACTCCGACGGCGCCACGCTGCACGACATGGGTACGGGTGTGACCACGCCCTGTCCCCTGGCACCCACCGGCCGCGTCTACCTCGGCCTGCACAAGACCACCGCCCTCGCCTGGGCGCCGGGCCCGACCTCGTCGGCCGTCCACCTCCTGCAGGGGAGCGGGCGGGGCGCGACCGACCGGGAGGTCGCGCTGCCGTGGAGGGCCAACCACCTCAGGGTCGTCGCACACGCCGACGACGCGTTCGTCCTCCAGTACGACACCGGCGGCGCCGAGCACACGGAGTTGCACCAGGCGGTGGTCGACGTCGCCGCCGGACGGATCACCGACACCTACCGGGTCTGGGACTCGTGGGGCAATGTCGCGCTCTCCCGGACGCACATCGCGTGGACCGGCCGGGCGGACGGCGTCCGGGGCGGGGTGCTGCGCCTCGCCGCGCGGGGGTCCACCGCCGTGGCGAGGACGGCCATCGGGGGCGCCGGCAACCGGCTCGTGGGCCTCCTCGACGGCTGGTGGCTCGCCGGCGAGCCGGCCGGCCTCGACAGTGGGGACCAGGGCACCGACTACGGCCTGTACGCGACCCCTCTCGGCGGCGGCCCGGCCGTGCGGCTGCTGGACCACGCGAGCTCGCTCGCGCCGGGCCCGAACGGGACGCTGTTCGCCACCGGCGGCACGCTGGCCCGTGGCGAGGGCCTCTACCGGATCGCCGCGGCACGCGACGGCGGACCGCGCGCCACGCTCGTGGCCACCTCCGGCCTGCCCACCAGGGTGTCGCTGCTGGACACCGACCTCCCGGCAGTCGTCCGCCTCGACGGGCGACGGACGGTGCGCATGCGCTGGCTGCTGTCCAGGACCGCGGCCCGGGTGCGGATCACCCTGCGCCACACCGCCACGGGCGACACGAACCGGATCCTCGACGAGGAGGCCCTCAGGCCCGACGAACACGGCTGGGTGACCTTCGACTGGGACACCACGGTCGCCACGCGCCAGGCCCCCAACGGCGCCTACACCTGGACCCTGACCGCCTCCCCGGACAACGGCATCGGCCCGGCCCTCAAGGCCGGCGGCGGCTTCACCGTGCGCCGCTCCCCCGCGCCGCACGACTTCACCGACGACGGGACGCCCGACCTGCTCGGCACGACCCGCGTCGGTCAGCTGATCGGCGAGAACTCACGCCCCCGCCCCGGGGTGGAGCGCGCGGGCAACGAGGCCCACCTCGGCGACTTCTGGCGGAAGTACACCGCGCTCACCGTCGCCGGGGACGTCGCGGGCAGCACGCACGCCGACCTCCTCGCCCGGGACGCGGCCGGCGTGCTGTGGCTGTACACCGGCAAGGGCGACGGCACGGTCGCGGGCCGGACCCGGATCGGGGCGGGCTGGAACGCGTACGACGCGCTGGCCGCGGGCGGCGACCTCACCGGCGACGGCCGGGCGGACCTCGTCGCCCGCGACAAGGGCGGCGCCCTCTGGCTGTACGCGGGCACCGGCTCCGCCGCGGCGCCCTACAAGGCCCGCACGGCGATCGGCGCCGGCTGGGGCGGGTACACCGCGCTCACCGCGACCGGGAACGTCGCCGGCGGCGGTGCGGGGGACCTGCTGGCCCGCGACAAGGCCGGCGTGCTGTGGCTCTACCGGGGACGCGGCGACGGCACCTTCGGCGGCCGGACCCGGATCGGCGGCGGCTGGAACGCGTACGCGGACCTGGTGGGCTGGGGGGACGCGGACGGCGACGGCAGGCCCGACCTGTACGCGCGCGACACCGGGGGCCGGAGCTGGTTCTACCGCGGGACGGGCGACACGGCGGCCCCCTTCGCGCCCCGGCGCGCGCTGGCGTCGTTCTTCACGGACCAGCCGTACGTGCACGTGCTCTGACCGGCCCGCGCGCGGCCGTGCGCCGGGCCGCGCCCGGAGCCGCGCCCCTGCGGCCCGCGTGCGCCCTTGGCGGGTCGCCCGGGGCGTCAATATGGTCACGGAGAGTACTCGATCGTATCCAGGCAGTCACATGCAGGGGGGATACATGAAGACGACGAAGGCGCTCCGCCGTTCACTCGCCCTCGCGGCCGCGCTGGCCGCCCTGACCGTGCTTCCGCTCGGGGCGGCGACCGCCCGGGCAGGGGCGTCCGGAGCACTGTCCGCCGAGGTCGTGGCGGGGATGACCCCGCAGCGGCAGGCCGAGGTGCTGGAACCGCTGCGGGTCGCCGCCGACGCCGCGGCGCGGGCGGGGCGGGGCGCCCTGGCCGATGTCTACACGCAGGTCGAACTGGCCCCCGACTACCGGTCGGTGAACGTCTACCTCACCGATCCGGGTCGGCGCGCAGCCCTCCTCGACGCGGTCCGCCGGGCCGACCCCGGGGCGGACCCGCGCCTGCTCACCGTGCGGAAGGCCGCGAAGTCGGCGGCGCGGCTGCGGCAGGAGATCGACGCGCTGCGCGCCCGGCCCGACCTGCCCTTCAGGATCACGCTGGCCGCCTCGGCGGTCGACGGCAGCGCGGTCGAGCTGGCCGTGGACGACGTCCCGGCCGCGCGCCGGTACCTCGCCTCACCCGCCGTCGCGCACCGGCTGGCGGCCGAGGGGGCGGCGCCGGTCCGGGTCCGGCAGGCGCCGGCGGCGGTGCCGCTGAGCCGGTGGAACGACTCCGCCCCGTTCTACGCCGGGGCCGCGCTCGGACCCGCGTTCGGCTCGTCCGCGTACTGCACCAGCGGCATCCCGGCGGTCAGCACCTGGGACGGCCGGCAGTGGCTGGTCACGGCCGGCCACTGCTACAACGCGGGCGACACGGTCGCGACGGCCGGCGGCACGTACGTCGGCCGGGTGGAGTACAAGCTGCCGGAGATCGACTCGGCGTTCATCGAGACGCCCACCTACCGGCGCACGTGGGACGGCGTCGACGCCAACGGCTACACGCGCTACCTCAACGGCGTGCGCAACGTGGCGGTCGGCGACTTCACCTGCCAGCTGGGATACAACTCCAAGGTCGTGTGCAACATCCGCACCGTGTACGCGGGAAACGCGAGCTGGAATGTCAACGGCACCACCGTGTGGGGAAGTTACGGCGTCCCGCACTCGGGCGGTGTGGTCGGGCGCGGCGGTGACAGCGGCGGCCCGGTGATCTACGTCAACGACCCCGACTCGCGGCAGCTGAACGGGATCGTGAGCGTCGGCTTCGGCTGCGACGCGAACAAGGTGTGCAGCACCGGTCTGGGCTGGGTCGACGTGGCGAACATCTTCAACCGGTTCGCCATCAAGCTCAACCCGTCCTGACCCCCGTACGTCCGGTACGCCGCCGGCCGCGGTGGGAACCCCCGCGGGGCCGGCGGCGTACCGCCGCTCAGGCCCTGCGCAGGCGCAGCGTGACGATTTGGAAGGGGCGCAGGGCCAGCCCCACCCGGCTGCCGGCGACCGAGGTGACGGGGGAACCCTCCGCCCCGGCCTCCAGGGGCCGTTCGAGGAGGTCGGTCCCGGTGGCGCCGACCAGGTCGAAGCCGGCGGTGAGGGTGGCCGTGGCCCGGCCGCCGAGGGACTCGTACAACCGGACGACCACGTCGCCGCCGCGGTCCTCGGCGAGTTTGACGGCCTCGACCACCACCGCGTCGTCGTCCACGGCCACCAGGGGCTCGACCGGGTGCGCGCCGCGGACGGTGCGCTCGGGGAGGTTGAGCCGGTGGCCGTCGCGGACCGCGTCACCGATGCCGGCGCCCGGGGCGAGGGCGTAGCGCAGGGTGTGGGTGCCCCGGTCGGTCTCGGGGTCGGGGTAGCGCGGGGCGCGCAGCAGGGACAGGCGCACCGTCGTGGTCTGCCCGCCGTCGGGGCGGACGTCGCGGGTGACGTCGTGCCCGTACGTCGAGTCGTTGAGCACAGCGACCCCCCAGCCGGGCTCCTCGGCGTGGATCCAGCGGTGGGCGCAGATCTCGAACTTGGCCGCCTCCCAGGAGGTGTTCGTGTGGGTGGCCCGGTACACGTGTCCGAACTGCGTCTCGGCGGCGGTCCGGTCGGCCTTCACGTCCAGCGGGAAGGCGGCCTTGAGGAGCTTCTCGGTCTCGTGCCAGTCGACCTCGGTCTCGAGGTCGAGGACGGCCGACCCGGCGCGCAGCGTGAGGGTCTGGACCGCGCGGGAGGCGCCGAAGGTCCGTACGACCCGGACGGACGCCCGCTCGGGGCCGGCCTCGACGAGCTCCAGGGAGTCGGCCCGGTCGAGGTCGGTGACCGTGTGGCGGTGGAACTCCTCGATGTCCCAGGCGTCCCACATGGTGGGGAAGTCGGGATGGATCTGGAGCAGGTTGGCCGCCGCCCCCGGGGCGACCGCCTCCCGCCCGGCCGCCAGGTCGTGGGCGGAGACGACCAGGCCGCGGGCGTCGATCTCCACCACCAGCCGGTCGTTGGCGAGCACGTGCCCGCCGCCGTGCCGCTCCTCGGCCGTCACGGGGGCGGCCGGCGCGGCGGGGACGGCGGCCCCGCCCGCGGGGACGCCGCGCCGGGCGTGGGGGGCGCAGTTGAAGACGAGCTCGGTGTCCCCCGGCCCCGCGAGGGCGGTCTGCGCGGCCAGGGTGAGCGCGGCGAGTTCCTCGTGGACCGCGGCGTAGGTGGCGCGGGCCTCGCGGTGCACCCAGGCGATGGAGGAGCCGGGCAGGATGTCGTGGAACTGGTGGAGCAGCACGGTCTTCCAGATCCGCTCCAGGTCCTCGTACGGGTACGCGTACCCGGGCACCCGCACCGTGGCGGTGGCCGCCCACAGCTCGGCCTCGCGCAGCAGGGACTCGCTGCGCCGGTTGCCCTGCTTGGTCCCGGCCTGGGAGGTGTAGGTGCCGCGGTGCAGCTCGAGGTACAGCTCGCCGGCCCACACGGGAGCGTCGGGGTACTCGGCGCGGGCCTGCTCGAAGAACGCGGCCGGCCGTTCGACGGTGACGCGCGGGGAGCCTTCGAGGTCGCGCAGGCGGCGGGCCCGGGCGAGCATCTCGCGGGTGGGGCCGCCCCCGCCGTCGCCCCAGCCGAAGGGGACCAGGGACCGCGAACCGCGTCCCTTCTCGCGGTAGTTGCGGGCGGCGTGGGCGAGCTGATGGCCGCCGAGGTCGGAGTTGTAGGTGTCGACGGGCGGGAAGTGCGTGAAGATCCGGGTGCCGTCGATGCCCTCCCACCAGAACGTGTGGTGCGGGAAGCGGTTCGTCCGGGACCAGGAGATCTTCTGGGTGAGGAACCACTGCGCCCCGGCCAGCTTCACCAGCTGCGGCAGGGCGGCGGTGTAGCCGAAGGAGTCCGGCAGCCAGACCTCGCGGGTCTCGATGCCGAACTCGTTCATGAAGAACCGCTTGCCATACAGGAACTGACGGGCCATCGCCTCACCTCCGACCATGTTGGTGTCGGACTCGACCCACATGCCGCCGACGGGGACGAACTGGCCCTCGGAGACCTTCTTCTTGATCCGCTCGAACAGCTCGGGCCGGTACTGCTTCATCCAGTCGAGTTGCTGCGCCTGCGACATGGCGAAGACGAACTCGGGGTGCTCGTCCATGAGTCCGAGCACGTTGGCACAGGTACGGGCGACCTTGCGGACGGTCTCGCGCAGCGGCCACAGCCAGGCGGAGTCGATGTGGGCGTGCCCGACCGCGCTGATCCGGTGGGCGGAGGCGTGGGCGGGCGAGGCGAGCACCCCCGCGAGCCGGGCCCGGGCGGCGGCCGCGGTGCCGGGGACGTCGCCGAGGTCGAGGGTGTCGAGGGCGGCTTCGACGGCGCGCAGGACCAGGTGCCGCCGGGCCTCGCTCTCGGGGAGTTCGGCCATCAGCTCGGACAGGACGTCGAGGTCCTGGACGAGCTCCCGGACCTCCGGCTCGACGACGACGAGGTCCGACCGGCCCAGCCGGTAGAGCGGGCGGTCGCCACTGGTCAGCCGGTCCCCCTCGGAGGTGGGTGCGTGGGCGGTGAGGACGGGATTGGCGGCGGCCTCGACGTACCACTCGACCCGCTCGCCGCCGCGGACGGGGGCGCCCACCGGGACCCAGTCGTTGTACGGGTTGAGGCCCTTGACCTCCCGGCCGTCGGCCGTGAGCACCAGGCCCTCGCACTGGAAGCCGGGCATCATGCGGTCGAAGCCGAGGTCGAGCACGGCCTCCACGGTGCGGCCCGCCCAGGCGGCCGGGACCGTGCCGGTGATCCGGAACCAGGTGGTGCCCCAGGCCGGCCCCCACGCGTCGCCGGGTGCCGCCGGCCGGTACGCGGCCGCCAGGCCCTCGGGCACGGGCACCGGCTCGCCGGGGGCGTCCCAGCGCCCGACCGCCAGCGGGGCCGAGGCGGAGTGGACGGCGGGCCGGACGCGCTCGGTGAGGACGCGGCGGAGTCGGTGTTCGACGATGCTGCGGTCGTCGTGCATGACGGCGGCTCCCGGGAGGGGTCGGATACGGGCGGGTGCGGGCGGGTGCGGGCGGGCGAGGTGCGGGCGGGCGGGCGAGGGCGGGGTGCGCCGCGGGCGGCTCGGGGTCAGGCCTTGACGGCCCCCTCGCCCACGCCCCGGAAGAAGAAGCGCTGGAGGGCGAAGAACAGCAGCATCATCGGGAGCAGGGCGGTCATGGCCCCGGCCGCGATGAGCCGCTGGTCGTTGACGGTGGTGGCGCCGGCCAGCGTCTTCAGGCCGAGCTGGAGGGTGTAGTGGTCGCTGTCGGTCAGGACGATCAGGGGCCACAGGAAGTCGTCCCAGGCCCCCATGAAGCTGGTGATGCAGACCACGGCCAGCGCTCCCTTCGCGCCCGGGAGGAAGACCCGCGTGAAGCGGGTCCATTCGTTCGCCCCGTCGAGCACCGCGGCCTCCTCCAGCTCGGCGGGAACGGCCAGGAAGGCCGCCCGCATGATCATGATGTTGAGTACGGAGACCGCGCCCGGCAGCCACACGCCGACGAGGGTGTCGACCAGCCCCATCCCGCGGACGGTGAGGAACATCGAGACCATCACCGACTCGAAGGGGAACATAAGGGTGGCCGTGAGGACGGTGAACACCGCCCGGCGGCCCTTCCAGCCCGGCCGGGACAGGGCGTACCCGCCCATCGCCGAGAAGACCAGGTTCGAGGTGACGGCGAGGGCGGCGACGACCAGGGTGTTGGCCACGTAGCGGGGCAGCGGGAAGGACTCGGCGACCCGGACGTAGTTGTCGAGGGTGGGGTGGGTGGGCAGGACGCCCCGGTAGACGTTCTCGGCGCGCCCGCGCAGCGAGGTCAGGAACTGCCAGACGAGCGGGCCGGTCATCACCGTCAGGGCCAGGCAGAGCGTCAGGTAGCGGCCGAGCAGGCCGGGACGCCGTCCCCGGCCGCGACCCGCACCCCCGCCGCCCGCACCCCTGCCGCCGCTCACTCCTCGTCCCCCTTCGACAGCCGGCGGCCCAGCAGGCTGAAGGCCAGCGTGAGCAGGAACAGCAGCAGGGAGAGGGCGGAGGCGTAGCCGGTCTCGCCCGCGAAGCCCAGGCCCACCTGCCGGATCAGGAACGGCAGGGTGCGCGCGCCGCCGCCCGGGCCGCCGCTCTCCCCGCCGAGGATGTAGACCTCGGTGAACACCCGCAGGGCGGAGATCGCCGACAGGGTCCCGACGAGCAGCATCATGGGCCGCACGGAGGGGACGGTGATGCTGACGAAGCGGCGCACCGGGCCCGCGCCGTCGAGGGCGGCGGCCTCGTACAGGGAGGCCGGCACGTTCCCGAGCGCCGCCAGGTAGAAGACCATGTAGTACCCCAGGCCCTTCCACACCGTGACGACCATCGCCGAGACCAGCAGCAGCGTGCTGTCCGTCAGGAACGGCACCGGCTCGGACACCAGACGCAGCTCGCGGAGGACGGTGTTGACCAGGCCGTCGCTGCGCAGCACCCACTGCCAGACCAGCCCCACGACCACGGCGGAGGCGATCACGGGCGTGTAGAAGGCGGACCGGAAGAACCCGATGCCGGGGACCTCGCGCCGCACCAGGACGGCCAGTCCCAGCGGCAGCACGACCAGGCACGGCACGGCGACCAGCAGGTAGAGGACGCTGTTCGCGGCGGCCTGCCAGAAGTCGGGGTCCCGCAGCGCCCGGGTGTAGTTGGCCAGGCCGACGAACCGGCCGCCGGCCAGCATCCGGGCGTCGGTGAGCGAGAGCACCACGGTGTTGGCGAACGGCCAGAGGCCGAAGACCACCACCGCCGCCAGGCCGGGGGCGAGGAAGAGGTACGGGGTCCACCCGCGTCGGTACGTCGGCCGGGTCCCGGCCGGCGTCACCCGCGGGCCTGCTCGGCGAGGATCCGGTTCGCCGCGTCGAGGGCGCGTTTCAGGGCGGTGCGCGGCGCGGTCTCGCCCTTGATGGCCTTCTGCATCTCGCGGACCACTGCGTCGCCGACCTGGTTGGTCCACTGGACCGGGGTGTTGGCGTCGAGTCGGGCGGTGCGCAGTTCCTCGGCGCCGATGGCCCGGGAGAGCCGTTCGGGGTCGGTGCCGTCGCCGCGGTCGGAGAAGTACGGGTCCGCCAGGCCGCGGGCGTTGGAGGGGTAGATCGTCACCTGGCGGGCGAAGGCCACCTGGTTGGGCCCGTTGGTGACCCACCTGGCGAACTCGGCCGCCGCGTCCGGGTGCTCGGTGTCCTTGCGGATGCCGAGCGACTGGGCGTAGATGCCGATGTGGCCGAGGGTGCCGGTGACGGTCCTCGCGACCTGGGTCCGGGCGTACACCTCCGGGGAGTTGCGCCTGACGTCGCGGATGAAGCCGGGCGAGCCCGGGCCGAAGACCAGCTTTCCGGCGCCGTAGAGCTGGTTGATGTCGTCGGAGCGGGTGAGCGACTCCTGGGGCATGGCGCCCTTGGCGTACAGCTCCTTCATCCGTTCGATCCACTCGACGGCCTTGCCCGTGTCGAAGGCGAACCGGTCCTTCGCCGCGTCGAGGACCGGGACGCCCATCTTCTGCCAGTCACCGGGCAGCCGGCCCCCGGGGTCCGCCATGAAGGCGGCGTACCGGCCGCCGGAGCGCTCCGCGATCCGGTCGGCGCAGTCGAAGAACTCCTCGACGGTGGTGGGCGGTTTCGCCGGGTCGAGGCCGGAGCGGGCGAAGAGCTCCTTGTTGTAGGTGAGGATCTCCGGCGTCACGTACCAGGGGTAGGCGTACACGCTGTCGCCCTTGCCGGGGAGCTTGAACTGCTCCCACGCGCCGGGTACGTACTCCCCCGCCACCCCGGGGGTGAGCCGGGCGACGTCGGCGAGCATGCCGCGGTCGCCGAGGAGCTGGAAGGAGTCGGTGGAGAGGTTGACGACGTCGGGGAGGGCGCCGGCCTGGGCGTCGGCGACCAGCTTCTCGTTGTAGCCGTCGCCGGGGACGTCCTCCCATTTCACCGTGACGTCGGGGTGCGCCCTCTCGAAGGCGTCGATCACCCCCTGCACGTACGAGGTGAAGGCGGGTTTCAACTGGAGCGTGCGGAACGTGATGTGACCGGCCACCCGGCCGGTGCGCTCCGGTTCCTTCGCCTCCCCGCCCGCCGCCCCGCCGCCCGTGACCCCGCACGCGGAGCTCGTCGTCAGCACGCCCGCGACGAGTGCGGCCAGCGCGGCGCGGGTCAGGTTCACGCGAGTCATGGGCGCCCCCTCGTGGTGGTCCGGCCGCGTCGGCGGGCGGAAGCGGGGCCACGCTGACCCGGACCCCTCGGCGGCGTCAACGCGCCCTCGGGGAACCTGACTTGAATCGAGCGCTGGACGGACGGGCCGGCCCGGGAGCGCCTCCGGGGCCCTACCCGGGCCTGGTCCGGGCCTGGTCCGGGTCTGGTCCGGGCCTGGTCCGGGTCTGGTCCGGGCCGGTCACTGCGTCGTGTACTGGACCTTCTCGGCGAGCCGGCCGTCCTTGAAGCAGAAGCGGAAGACCTGGTCGCCGGTGCCCTCGTCGGCGATGTACCACGAGCAGGCGGCGCCCTGCGGCTCGGCCGGGCCGCCGGCCTTGAGGGCGTCCTTCACGAACGACTCGCCGGAGGGCAGCTTCGCGCGCACCGCGCCCTCCTGGTCGCCGACTTTGACGTCGGCGTAGACCTTCGGGTCGAGCATGTTCTCGCTCACCGCGCCGAACAGCTTCACCGCCCCGAAGCCGAGCACCGCCAGCAGGGCGATGCCGAGCACCCCCGCCACCGCGCAGCCGATGAGACAGCCCTTGCGCTGTGCCACGTCCCGTTCCTTCCGGTCATTCCTTCATACGTTCTCGGTCGTTTCCCACCTTTGCGGAACGCAAGGCCTGTTCCTGTTATCCAAAGTCGCCACTCTGTACGACGTTCGTCGTTCGTCGGTCGGCGGTGGGGCGTGACTGGGGGCTCTCATGGGGCACGACGGCAGGGCACGGTCAGCGGGGCGGACGGGTGCGGTGCGCGGTGCGGTGCGGACGCGCCGGTGGTGCGCGGGGGCGGCCTTTGCGGGCGCGCTGGTCCTCGCGGGGTGTACGGGTGCGGAACCACCGGCGGGAGCGGGTGCGCCGGTGGCCCGCGGGGCGGGTCCGTCGGCAGGGGGTGGCCCCGACGCCGGCCCGCCGCTCGACCCGGCCCGGGTGCCGCGGACCGCCGAGCGGGCCGGGGAGCTGGTCGCGCGGGTGCTGCCCGGGCCGGACGCGTTCGGACCCGGGATCCGCCCGGACCGTCCGTACGAGAGCGAGCCGGACCGGTGGCCCGTGCTGGACCGCTGGTGCGACTGGCGGTCGGCGCCCCTGCCCCGCGACGTGCTCGCGACCCGCACCCGGACGTTCCGGGTGCCGGGCGGGCCCGGCCGGGCGGAGGCGCGGCTGACCGCCACCGTGACCGTGCACCCCGACGCGCTGGACTCGGCCTGGGAGATCGCCCGTTCGATGGAGGAGGTGATGCGCTGCCCCGACCAGCAGCTGCGCGAGGGCCGTCGGCTGACCTCGCTGTTCACCTCCGTGCTCGACTACGGCGAGCAGGCCGGCGACTGGGCGCAGGACGCGTTCTCGGAGACCGGCCAGTACCACGACGGGACGGGCGGCCCGTACCCGTACACCTGGTCGCAGGGCCGGTACGGGCCCGTGACGGTGGCCGTCGCGGCCCTGGGCGCGCGCGGCGTGCCCCGCGAGGCGCTCGCGCCGTACGTCGCCCAGGGCCAGGCCCGGATGCTGCACCGGGCGCAACTGGCGCTGGGGCGCGCGGGATCGGGCCGGGAGCGCGCGGAGTACGCGCCGGACCGGGAGGGCGCCTGATGGAGCCGCTGCTGGTGTCGGACCCGTCGCGGATCGCGGAGTACCGGCTGCTGGGCCGGCTCGGCGCCGGCGGGATGGGCACGGTCTACCTGGGGCGCGGCCCCGACGGCCGGCTCGCGGCGGTGAAGGTGATCCGGGCGGAGTACGCGACCGATCCCGCGTACCGGGCCCGCTTCCGGCGCGAGGCGGCGGCCGCGGCGCAGGTGCGCAGCCCGTACGTGGTCCCGGTCGTGGGCTCCGATCCCGAGGCCGAATGCCCTTGGCTGGCCGCCGAGTTCGTGCCCGGGCTGTCGCTGTCCGAGGCGGTGGCCGGGTACGGGGCGCTGCCGGTGTCCGCGGTGCGGGTGCTGGGACGGGTACTGGCCCGCGCGCTGGCGGCCGTGCACGCGGCGGGGCTGGTGCACCGGGACGTGAAACCCGGCAACGTGCTGCTCGCGGTGGCCGGTCCGCGGCTGATCGACTTCGGGATCGCCCGGGCCACCGGGGCGGCGGCGCTGACCGCGACCGGGGCGGTCCTCGGGACACCCGGCTTCCTCGCGCCCGAGCAGGCGCGGGGGCGCAGCGCGACGCCCGCCGGGGACGTCTTCTCCCTGGGCTGCCTGCTGGTGTACGCGGCCACGGGCCGGCCCCCGTTCGGTGGCGGGGCCGTCGACGCGGTGCTCTACCGGACGGTGTACGACGAGCCGGACGTCGACTGGGCCGCCCTCGGCGACGCCGAGCTGGGCGGGCTGCTGCGCGCCTGTCTCGCGAAGGATCCGGCCGACCGGCCCACGGCGGCGGCCCTCGACGTGGCCCTGGCACCGGCGGCCCTCCGCCCGCCGGCCCCGGGCTCGGGCCCGGGCTCGGCCTCGGACTCGGCCCCGGCCCTGGACCCGCCCCCGGCCCTGGACCCGGCTCCGGCCCGGGCTCCCGAGGGCGGCCCCGCCCCTCGGCCCGGCCACGGGCCGGGCGGGCATCCGGGCCGGCGCGAGGACCGGTGGCCGGAGGACCGGAGGCCGGAGGACCGGAGGCCGGAGGACCGGTGGCCGGAGGACCGGTGGCCGGAGGGTTCACCGGGCCGGCCGGGCGGGGCGCGGGGCGGGCCGCCGGCACACGCCGCGGGCTGGCTGCCGGACGCCGTCGTGGCCGCCATCGGCGCCCGTTCCTCCGAGTTGCTCGCGCTGCCGGACGTCACGGACACCGTGCTCGACGACCTCGGCAGGACCCGGGCCGGCTCCCGACGCGGCTCCCGACCCGACGCTCGGCCCGACTCCTGGCCCGGTCCCCGGGCCGACTCCCGGCCCGGGGACCGCGCGGCGGTCGGCCGGCGCCGGTTCCTGCTCCGGGTCGGCGGCCTGGGGGCGCTCGTCGCGGCGAGCGGCGGCGGCACCGCGACCTGGCTCGCCGTGCGCCGCGGTCCGGGCCCCGCCCGGCCGTCCACCCGCCGCTGGGTGATCGGCGTACACGCCGACCTCACCGGCCCGCAGCGCGAACTGGGCCGGGCCCAGGAGCGCGGCGTACGGCTCGCGGTGGCCGCCTTCAACTCCGTCGCGGCGCGCCCCTTCTCCCTCGCCGTCGCGGTGGCGGACGATGCGGGCGACCCGCGCCGGGCACCCTCGGCGGCGGCGCGGCTGGTCGGCGATCCGGACGTACTGGCCGTGGTCGGGCCGACCGGGGACGCCTCGGTCCTGGCGGCCCTGGACCGGTACAGCCGGGCCGGGCTCGCGCTGGTGACGGTGTCCGCGGCCGGGACGGCGTACGGTGCGGCCGACCGCCGGGCGCTGCTGCAGACCTGCCCCGTGGCCGCCGCCCACGCCGACGCGATCGACCTGCGGCTGGTGGTGGTGGAGGGCGTACGGCGGCTCGGGGTGCTGTGCGACCGGTCGGGCCGGTCCGCCGCGTGGGAGACCGCCTTCCTGGCCGACCTGATCGTGGACTACGACGAGCCGGACGCCTCCGCGTACCCCCGGGTGGCGCCGCGCGGGCTGCCCAGCCTGCGGCCGGTGGTGGCGGACATGCTGGGCCGGGGCCTGGACGGCTTCCTCTACACCGGGACGCCGGCCGGCGCGGCGGAGACCGCCCGGCTGCTGGCCGCGGCCCGGTTCGGGGGGCCGCGGGCGGCCGACTACCCGGTGATGGGGGCGGAGTTCGTACGGCTGGCGGGGCCGGCGGCCGAGGGGTGGCAGTTCCTCGCGCCGTGCGTGGGCCCGGACGCCCCCGCCGCGGCGCGGGCCGCGGCCGCCCACCGGGCCAGGTACGGCACCCCGCCGGCCCTGTGGACCGCGGAGGCGTACGAGGCGACGCTCCTCGTGGCCGACCGGCTGCTCCGGCTCGCGGCCGCGCGCCGCGGCCGACCGGGCCGGGCGGAGCTGCTCGCGGGGCTCGCCCGGGGCACGTACCGGGGGCGGTTGAAGGAGTACGCCTTCGACGGGGACGGGCGCATCAAGGACGTGACCTCCCACCTGCACCGGGTGGCGGGCGGGCGGATCCGCTACGTGGGGCCCGCGCCCGTACGGGCCGTCGCGACGGGGCGGGGGTAGCCGTGCAGCCGCTGCGGAGCGGGGATCCGGTCGCGATCGGGGGGTACCGGCTGCTGCGGCGGCTGGGCGCGGGCGGGATGGGCACGGTGTACCTGGCGCGCCGGCCAGGCGGGGCGCTGGTCGCGCTGAAGGTGATCACTGCGGGGTACGCGGCGGATCCCGGGTTCCGGCGCCGCTTCCGGCGCGAGGTGGCGGCCGCGCGGGGGCTGCGGGGCCGGTGGCTGGTGCCGGTGCTCGCGGCGGATCCGGGGGCGCCGGAGCCGTGGCTGGCGACGCCGTACGTGCCGGGACCGTCGCTCGCGGAGGCGGTCACGCGGTACGGGCCGCTGCCGGTGGCGAGCGTACGGGTGCTGGGCGCACGGCTCGCGGAGGCCCTGGCGGAGGTGCACGCGGCGGGGTTGGTGCACCGGGACGTGAAGCCGGCGAACATCCTGCTGGCCCTGGACGGGCCGCGGCTGATCGACTTCGGCATCGCGCGCGAGGCGGGCGCGACGACGCTGACGGCGGCCGACGCGGTGGTCGGCACGCCGGGATACCTGGCGCCGGAGCAGGCCCGGGCGGGCGGGGCCGCGGTGGGCCCGGCGACCGACGTGTTCGCGCTGGGGTGCGTCCTGGCCTTCGCGGCGGGCGGCCGCGGCCCGTTCGGGACCGGCCACCCGGCCGGCGTGGTCTTCCGCACGGTCCACGAGGACCCCGAACTGGACGCCGTAGCGGCGGAGTTGATCCCCCTCATCACCGCCTGCCTGGCCAAGGACCCGGACTCCCGCCCCACGCCGGACCGGATCCGCGCCGACCTGACCCCGGGCGGGGAGCGGGACGTGCGCGCGGCCGGGGCGGAGGATCCCGGGGCGGGACTCGGCGCCACGGGCCGCCCGGCAGCGGACGCGGCGGCTTCCGGTACCGGCGCGGAAGGCGCGGATGCGGGCCGGGCGGTGCCCGGGGCCTGGCTACCGCCGGAGTTGCCGCGGCTCATCGCGGAACGGGCCGCCGAGGCACTGGCCCTGGCGGACGCGGTGTGGGAGGCGGGCGCGCCGAACGGGCATGCGGGCGGCCCGGATCGGCGTCCGGGCCACGGACCGGGTGCGGACGGTGCCGGGCAGGACGGGGCGGAATCCGGTCCGGCGGGTGCCGGCCCGGCCGGCGGACGTCCGTCCCGTCGAGGGCGCGCGGGTCGCGACGCGGGAGCGGGGCCGGCGGCGAGGGTGCGGGCGGCGGTGGAGCGGCGACGGCCGCGCGGGGTCGGGGCCGGTCCGGGGCCGGAGCAGGGGCCGGGGCCGGAGCGCGGGACGGGGCGCGGGCCGGGACCGGAGCGGGACGCCGGTGCGGGTGGTGCCGGCGAGCGGGAGCCCGTGCCCGAAGCCCGTGCGCGGAGGGCTGCCGAGCGGGAGGGCGACTCCGGGGCCCGTGCGCGGGGGGCCGCCGGACGCGAGCCCGCATTCGGAGCCCGGGCCAGTGGGGCGCCCGAAAGGGGGCCCGCGTCCGAAGCCCGTGCGGGCGACACCGGTGGACAGGAGCGGGCGCGCGGTGTCGGCGGGGACGCGGTCGGGCGGGTCGCCGGGAGCGTGCCCGAGGCGCGTGGGGCGGCGGAACGGGCGCGCCCCCCGAAGGCCGGTACCGCCGCTGACGGTCGTCGGGGTCCGTCGCCGTCGACCGGTACCGCCGCGGCTCCCGAACGGCAGCGGGCCCGGGGCGCCGGCGCCCCGGCACGGCCTCGTGGCGCACACGGGGACGACGCCGGCGCGGAGCGGGCACGGTCGCGGGACGACGGGACGGACGGGGAGCCGCGACAGGGGTGGGCACGCGGCACCGGCACGGACGCGCAGGGGGAGCCGGCCCGTGCGACCGGTACGGCGAAGGCGGCCGAAGGAGCCGGGCCGCGGCCGGACACGGGCACCGCCGGATCGCGGACGCCCGCCATGAACACAGGCGCGAGCGCAGGCGCGAGCGCAGGCGCGAGCGCAGGCGCGAGCGCAGATGCGGATGACGCGGGCGAGCCACGGCGGCCGGACGAGATCACGGGCGGAGCCCCTCGCACAGGCGGAGACCGGCAGGACGAGGCGGCCCGCGCGGGCGGACACGGGCACGAGCAGGTCGCCGACACGGGCGGGGATCCGCCCTCGGGGCGGGGGTGGGCGGAGGACGTTGCCCGCACGGACGAACGCCGGCGCACGCAGGACGACGACACCGGTGGGCCCCCGTGGTGGTGGGGGCAGGACGGCGACGACCCCGAAGACACGTACACCTGGAGGGAAGGGGGCCGACGGGACGGCTCCGGACGGACGACGGAACGGGGACACGACGACACCGGCACGGACCGGGACACCTGGTGGGGAACCGGCTGGACGGACGGCGCCGGGCCGGCCGCGGAGCGGCAGCGTAGCCACGGGGCGGACCGCGGCCGGCCACAAGACCGGTGGGACCGGGAACGCGACAGCGAACCACAAGACCGGTGGGACCGGGAACGCGACAGCGAACCACAAGACCGGTGGGACCGGGAACGCGACAGTGAACGACAAGACCGGTGGCCCCGGGACCGCGTGAGCGACGCCGGCACCGGTGCCGGGCGGGGGTGGGACGGCGAGGCCGGAACCGCTCCTCGTCGGGGGCGCGACGGCGACGCGGACGCCGCACCGCGTTCGGGGCGGGCGGGCCTCGGGGAGCGACCCCCCCGGTGGACGACCGAGGGCGAGGGCACCGGGCCGCGGCGGTCGCGCGAGGACGGCACGGACGCGGAGCCCCGGCGACGGCGACGGAGGGAGGAGGGCGGTGCGTCCCCCCGCCCGGGGGCGGGCGCGGAGGCCGGACCGGGGCGGGGAGGCCGGGCCGGAGTGGAGGGGGCCCGAGTGGAGGGCCGGGACGGCGGGGCCGCTGGGGCGGAGGGGCGGGAAGGCCGGGCACGGGCCGATCGGCGGGAAGTCCGGGCACGGGCGGAGGAGCGGGAGGGCCGGGCACGCGCGGAGGAGCGGGAAGGCCGGCCGCCGGCAGGGCGGCGGGAAGGCCCGGCGGGGGCGGGGCGGAGCCGGCGGTGGGTGGTGGCGGCGGGCGGGGTGGTCGCCGCGGCGGCCGCGGGCGGGACCTGGGCGGCCATGACCCGGCCGTGGTCGACCGGCGGTCCGGGTCCGCACGGGCGTCGGCACGCCCGGCCGAGCTGGACCCTGGCCCTGCACGCGGACCTCGGCGGCCCCGGAGCCGCGGTCGGCCGGGCCCAGGAGCGGGGCGCCCGGCTGGCGGTGGAGCGCCACAACTCCCGCGCCGACGCCGCCTTCCGACTCCTGCTGCGGACGGCCGACGACGCCGGCGACCGGGCCCGCGCCGCGCGGGTGGCCGCGGACCTCGTGGCGGACCCGTCGGTGGTGGCGGTGCTCGGGCCCAGCTGGGACGCGGCGGTCGCGGAGGTGGCCGACGTGTACGGGAAGGGCGGCGTGCCGCTCCTGGTGGTGTCCGCGGACCCCGGCGCGCTGGACCTGAACGCACTGCCGCTGGTGTGCCCCACCCGCCCCGCCGGGGACCTGCTCGCCCTCCCCCTGATCCACTACCTGGACTCCGGCGGGGCGGTGCGGCGCACCGCGGTGGTGGAGGACCGGACCGGCGGCACCCCCGCCTGGGCGCTGGAACGGCGGCTGCGCGCCGTGCCGTCCGCCGAGGGCCGCATGACGGTCCACCGGATCGGGTCGGGGCCGACCGGGGCCGAGGAGGCGGCCCGGGCCGCGGTCGCGGCGCGCGCCCAGGGCCTCGTCTACACGGGCACCTCGCCCGAGCGGGCCGCACTGCTGGCCCGGGCACTGCGCCGGGAGGGGTTCCGCGGGCCGCGGGTGGCCGCCCAGTACGCGATGGAGCCCGGGTTCCTGCGGGGCGCGGGGGCGGCCGGGACGGGGTGGGTGTTCGCCGCCCAGTTCGCCGATCCGCTGGCCCTGGCCGGTCCGGGGGCCAGGGAGTTCGTACGGGCCCACCGGGCGGAGTACGGCGAGGATCCGGGCCGCTGGGCGGTGGAGGCGTACGACGCCGTGGGCCTGGCCGCCACGGCCCTGGCGGAGGTGCCCGGCGGTGGTGCGGCCGCGCGCGCGAGTGCCGTCCCGGCGGACGCGGACGGCCGCGACGCCCCGCGGTCCGCCCGGGCCGGGAACCGGACCGGCGCTCCGGGGGCCCCCTTCGGCGCCCACGCCGCCGCCCCCGTCGGGCGCGTGCCGGTCGGGGTCGTGGCGCTGCGGCGGGCGCTCGGGGAGCGGTTGCTGCGTACGTCGTACCAGGGTGCCGCCAAGCGGCTGGAGTTCGCGGCCGGCAGCCACCGGCCGTCCGCCGCGTCGGGGAGCTACCTGTACCGCGCCGAGCCCGGCGGATACCGCTTCCTGGGTCCGTACCTGCAGGTCGGCCCCGGGAGCTGAGGGTCCGGCAGGTGGTGCACCGTGTATACAGGACGGGAGAGCGACATATCGGATGTACCGGGAGGAACTCCAGTGACCGAGCGCACCGAACCCGTGATCGTCGTCGGCATGGACGGTTCCAGCCACTCCAAGGAGGCCCTGCGCTGGGCCGTGGAGCAGGCCAAGGCCGTCGGCGGCCGGGTGGAGGCGGTGCTGAGCTGGCAGTGGTCGCGCAACCCGTTCGACGTGACCGCCACGGCACTCGACGAGGAGGACACCGAGCTGCTCACGGCGGAGGAGGCCGCCCGCCGCGAGCTGGCGGAGGCGGTCGGCGACGCGGTCGGGGCGGAGCCGGGGGCGCCGGTGTCGAAGAGGGTGGTGCAGGGCGTGCCGGCCCGGGTGCTGGTCGACGCCTCGGAGAAGGCGGACCTGATGGTGGTCGGGACGCGCGGCTACGGCGGCTTCAAGGCCGCCATGCTGGGCTCCGTGAGCCAGCAGGTGGTGCAGCACGCCAAGTGCTCGGTGGTCGTGGTGCGCCCGCCGGCCGGGGGCTGAACGGGCTCCCGGCCCCGCGCCGTCAGGCCCCCGGCATCCGTACGCCGAGGTCGGACGGGTCCGTGTTCGCCCCGCACAGCACGACGGCGACCCGGTCCCCGTACGCCTGGTGCTTGTCGGCGACGGCGGCGTACGCGGTGGCCGCCGCGTGCTCGACCACGAGGCGGTACTCCTCCCAGATGCGGCGGCGGGCCTCGACGACGGCGGAGTCGGGGACCAGGACCGAGGTGGCGCCCGGGAGCTGCGCGGCGCGCAGGGCGGCCCAGGACACGCGGCGGGCGCCGAGCGCGTCGGCGGCGACCGAGTCCACCGGCACGTCCACGGGCCGGCCCGCCTCCAGCGCGGCGTTCAGGGCGCGGCAGTCCTCGGGCTCCACGACGACGACCCGTACGCCGTGCTCGTACGCGGCGGCGGCGACGCCGGCGAAGAGACCGCCGCCGCCCGCGGACAGGACGACGGCGTCCAGGCCCGGCAGCCGGTCGCGGATCTCGTCCAGGAGCGTGCCGGCGCCGGCGGCGACGAGCGGGTTGTCGTAGGCGTGGCTGACGAGCGCGCCGCTGTCCGCGGCGAACTCCTGGCAGGCGGCCAGCGCCTCGGCGAACTCGTTGCCCGCGAGGCGGACGTCGGCGCCGTACGACCGGAGCTTGTCGACCTTCACGCGGGGCGCGGTACGCGGCAGGAACACGGTGGCGGGCACGCCCTCGCCGCGGGCCGCCCAGGCGCAGGCGAGTCCGGCGTTGCCGCCGGAGGCGATGGTGACGCCGGCGGCGGGGAGCGTCGCGGCCTCGCGGTGGGCGGCGATGAAGTTGCGGGCGCCGCGCGCCTTGAAGGACCCGGTGTGCTGCAGCTGCTCCAGGGCGAACCACAGGTCGTCCCCGGCGGGCGCGACGGTCACGGGCCGCACGTGCCCGGCGATGCGGTCGGCGGCGGCGCGGACGTCGGCGTACGTCGGACCGGGGGTCTCGGTCATGGCTCTCTCCTGGTGTGGTGCGGGTTCGTGCTCCGCGCCGGGTTCCGGATCATACGTCGTACCGCGGTTCCGGATCTTGGTCTCTATGCTGACGGGAGGACAACGAGCGGCGAACGGCCACGGCAACGGGCGCGAGCAGGGGGAACGGACGATGGCCGACGCGGCGGTCGAGGAACTGGAGCGGCACCGGCCGGAGCTCACGCGCTACTGCTACGGCATGCTCGGCTCACCCTTCGACGCGGACGACGCGGTCCAGGAGACGATGGTCCGCGCGTGGCGGAGCTCCGCCGCCTTCGAGGGGCGGTCGTCATTGCGCACGTGGGTGTACCGGATCGCCACGAACGTCTGCCTCGACCTGCTCGCCGGCCGCGGGCGCCGGGCCCGCCCGGTGGACCTCTCCGCACCCGCACCGGGGCCGCTCGCACCCGGTGACGCACCCGGTGCACCGCGCGCCTCCGACGTCTGGATCGAGCCCTGGCCCGAGCGGGACCCGGCCGACGTGGTGCTGGAGCGCGAATCAGTGCGGCTGGCCTTCGTGGCGGCACTGCAGGGGCTGGCGCCGCGGCAGCGGGCGGTGCTCCTGCTCCGCGACGTGCTCCTGCTGCCGGCCCGGGATGTCGCAGAGCTCATGGGGACCACCACGGCCTCCGTGAACAGCGCCCTCCAGCGGGCCCGGACGGCGACGGCGGCCCGGTCGGCGGCCCGCACCCCGTCCGCGACGCCCGCCCCCTCCGAGGCACCGGCCCCGCCCTGCGACGTCCAGCTCGCGCTGGCCGCCCGGTACGCCGAGGCGTTCGAGCGCTTCGACATGGCCGCCCTCGCGATGCTCCTGCACGTGGACGCCGCCCTGTCGCTGACGCCGTACCCCGTCTGGCTGCGCGGTCCGGATGCCGTCCGGAGCTGGTTCACCGGGCCCGGCGTCGGCTGCCGGGGCTCGCGGCTGGTCCCGGTCCTGGCCAACGGCGCGCCCGCATACGGTCAGTACCGTCCGTGCGCCGACGGTACGGGGTACGTGCCCTGGGCCCTGCACGTGCTCGACATCGCGGGCGAGCGGATCGCCGGGATCAGCACGTTCCTGGACACCGACCGGTTCTTCCCCCGCTTCGGCCTGCCCGACCGCCTCGACGGCTGAGGGCCCCCGAAGGCCAGAGGAGGCCCGACGGCCTGAGGACGCCGACGGCCTGAGGGCTCCTGAGGAGGTCGCGGACGGCATGCCGGGGAAAACCGCTTCTGGGCGCGCCCGCAGCGGGCCTAGGGTGGCGCGGTGCCTACACAGATGATCATTCTCAACGGCGGTTCCAGCGCGGGGAAGTCCGGGATCGTGCGGTGCCTGCAGGCCGTACTGCCGGAGCCGTGGCTGGCGTTCGGGTGCGACTCGTTCGTGGACGCGCTGCCCGCGGCCATGCGGGACTCGGACGCGGGGATCACCTTCGGGGCGGACGGCGGGGTCAGCGTGGGGGCCGGGTTCCGGGCGCTGGAAGCGGCGTGGACGCAGGGCGTCGTGGCGATGGCCCGGGCCGGCGCCCGGGTGATCGTCGACGACGTGTTCCTCGGCGGGGCCGCGTCGCAGCAGCGCTGGCGCGCGGCGCTCGACGGCGTCGACGTCCTGTGGGTCGGCGTCCGGTGCACGGGCGCGGTGGCCGCCGGGCGTGAGGTGGCGCGCGGGGACCGGACCCCGGGGATGGCCGCGCAGCAGGCCGACCTGGTGCACGAGGGCGTGGACTACGACCTGGAGGTCGACACGACCCGTACGGAGTCCATGGCCTGCGCCCGGACCATCGCCGCGCACGTCACCGGGACCGCGGCCTGACCGTCCCGACCCTCCTCCCGACCGCCCTCCTCCCGAGTGCCGCCGCGGCGGTCTGATCGTGCGACAAATCGACGGGGCCGTGCCGGAGTTCACCGGTACGGCCCCGTCGCTTACACCCGATGGAGGAGATATTCCAGCTCATGGGGTTGTATTTGTGGATCTTCGTTGACATGCCTGATCGCCCCCGGCTGCACTGAGCGCACGACAGACCGTCAGCACGCCCCCACTCCGAGGAGTCCACGTGCCGCACCGCCTGCGCGCGCTCTCCGGCGGCCTCGCCACCGCCGCACTGCTCGCCGCGCTGTCCGCGCCCGTCGCCACCGCCACCGCCGCGCCGGCGGGGACCGTCGCCGCGCCCGCTCCCGCCCCCGCACCGGGGCCGCTCGCGGAACTGGCCCTGCGCCCCCCGATGGGCTGGAACAACTGGGCGCACCACATGTGCGACATCGACGAGGCCAAGGTCCTCGCGAACGCGGACGCGCTGGTGTCCTCGGGCCTGGCCGCCAAGGGCTACGACACGGTCACCGTGGACGACTGCTGGATGGAGAAGACCAGGGGCCCGCGCGGCGAGCTGGTGACCGACACGGCCAAGTTCCCGCACGGCATGGCCTGGCTGGGGGCGTACCTGCACGCCAGGGGCCTGAGGTTCGGCATCTACGAGGACACCGGATCGCTCACGTGCGAGCGCTACCCCGGCAGCGGCCGGCCCCAGGGCGGCGGACCGGACCACTTCGAGGCCGACGTCGCGCAGTTCGCCTCGTGGGAGGTGGACTACATCAAGATGGACGGCTGCAACGTGTGGGTGGCCCCGGGGCAGACGAAGGAGGCGGCGTACCGGGAGGCGTACGAGGCCGTGGCCCGGGCCGTCCGCGCGAGCGGCCGGCCCATGGTGCTGTCAGCGTCGGCGCCGGCGTACTTCCAGAACGGCGAGTGGGGCAGTCGCGACTGGTTCTCGGTCCTCGGCTGGGTGGGCGGCACCGGACAGCTGTGGCGCGAGGGCCGCGACATCCAGGTCTACAGGCCCGCCGCCCCCACGACCTCCCGCTGGGGGTCCGTCCTCGGGAACTACGGCTACAACCGCTGGCTCGGCCGCTACGCCCGGCCCGGCAACTGGAACGACCCCGACTTCCTCATCGCCGGTGCCCCCGGCCTCACCGACGAGGAGTCGCGCAGCCAGGTGGCGCTGTGGGCCATGATGGCCGCCCCGTTCATCCTCTCCTCCGACGTGCCCTCCCTCACGCCCGCCGGCCTGGCCGCCCTCGGCAACGACGACCTGATCGCGCTGGACCAGGACGCCCTCGGCCGGCAGGCCTCCGTGGTCGCCACCGACGGGTCGACGGACGTGCTCGCCCGGCCGCTGGCGAACGGCGACCGGGCCGTGGCCGTCCTCAACCGCACCGCCACCGCCCGCGCCGTCACCCTGCCGCTGGCCGACGTCGGCCTGCCCTCGTGCTCCGTGCGCGCCCGGGACCTGTGGACCGGCGAGCGCTCCACGGTCCGTACGCGGCTGTCCGCCACCGTCCCCGCGCACGGGACCGCCGTGTGGCGGCTCACCCCGCGCGGCTGCCTCGCGGCCGTTCCGACCGGGCAGCTCACCGGCGCCGGCACGCAGTGCGCCGACGGCGACCACACCGGCACCGCCGGCACCCTCGTGCTCGCGCCCTGCACGGGTGGGGCCGACCAGCGCTTCGTCCTGGCCCGGGACCGGACGCTGCGGCTGCAGGGCCGCTGCCTGACGGCCGACGGCGAGGGCGCGGCCCTCGCGGCCTGCGCCGCGCGTCACGACCGGGAGGGCGGGCAGCTCTGGCGGGCCCGCCCCGACGGCACCCTGACCGCCGAGTCCTCCGGACTGTGCCTGGAGGCCCCGGCCGGAGCCGCCGCCCTGCGCCTGCGCGCCTGCGGCGACCACCTCGTCAACCAGGCCTGGGCCCTGCCCGTCTGACCCGGAGGCACCCATGAGGCTGACGCGCACCACCCTCGCCGCCACCACCCTGCTCGCCGTCCTGCCGCTGGCCGGCCTCGCCGCGGCCGCGCCGGCCGCGCCGACGGGCCCCGCGGACGCCCCCGTGGGCCCCGCGGCCGCCCCGGTGGGCCCCCCGGCGAAGGCCGGCAGCAGCGCCGTCTTCGACGACTCCGCCGCGGAGGCCGCACTCGAGCGGCTGCTGCCCCGGGCGGCCGCCAAGCAGTTCGCCCTCGCGCCCGCCGCCCGCGGGGCCGACGGCAAGGACTGGTTCACCGTGTCCGGCCGGGCGGGCCGGATCACCGTCCGGGGCACCACCCCGGCCACCCAGCTCACCGGGGTCGGCTGGTACCTCCAGCACGTCGCCCACGTCGACATCGGCTGGCCGGGCGACAGCCTCGGCCGGCTCCCCCGCGTGCTGCCCGGGGTCCCGACCGCCGTCACCCGCTCCGCGCAGGTCCCGCACCGGTACGCCCTCAACGACACCGACGACGGCTACTCGGGCCCGTACCGCACCTTCGCCGACCACCGGCGGCAGATCGACCTGCTCGCCCTGCACGGCATCAACGAGGTCTTCGTGCAGGTCGGCGCCGAGTACCCGTACTACAAGGCGCTCCAGCGGTACGGGTACTCCGCCGCCGAGCTGCGCACCTGGATCCCCGGCGCCGCCCACCAGGGCTGGTGGCTGCTGCAGAACCTCAGCGCTTTCGGCGGCCCGGTCACCGAGCGGCTGCTGGCCGAACGCGCGGAGCTGGGCCGGCGGGTCACCGGACAGCTGCGGGCCCTGGGCATGACCCCGGTGCTGCCGGGCTACTTCGGCACGGTCCCGCCCGGCTTCGCCGACCGCAACCCCGGTGCCAAGACCGTCCCGCAGGGCGACTGGGCGGGCTTCGACCGGCCCGACTGGCTGGACCCGGCCGGCCCGGTCTTCGCCGAGCTCGCCACCGACTACTACACCGAGCAGCGGGCCGCGTTCGGGGACTCCGGGATGTACCGGATGAGCCCGCTGCACGAGGGCGGGTCGATCGGCACCGTGGACGTCAGGGCCGCGGCCGGGGCGGTGCAGGCGGCCCTGCAGGCCTCCCATCCCGGCGCGCTCTGGGCGGTGCTGGGCTGGCAGGACGACCCGACGAAGGACCTGCTGGCCGGGGTGGACACCTCGAAGCTGCTGATCCTGGACGGGCTGTCCGACCGCTACAACAAGCTGGACCGCGAGACCCGCTGGGGCGGTGCGCCGTACGCCTTCGGCACGATCTACAACTTCGGCGGCCACACCACGGTGGGCGCCAACACGTCGGTGTGGCTGAGCCGGTTCGAGGAGTGGCGCACGAAGTCGGGCAGCTCGCTGCGCGGCATCGCGTACATCCCCGAGTCCACCGGCACCAACCCCGCCGCCTTCGACCTCTTCACCGACCTGGCCTGGGAACCCGGCCCGGTGGACCAGAAGGCGTGGTTCGCCGACTGGGCGCGCAGCCGGTACGGCGGGACGGACGCGCAGGCCGCGGCGGCCTGGGAGGCGCTGCGCACCGGGCCGTACAGCACCCCCTCGGGGTACTGGTCGGAGTCGCAGGACAGCCTGTTCACGGCGCGCCCGAGCCTGGCGGTGGGCAGTGCGGGCTGGTGGAGTCCGCGGACGATGCGCTACCCGGCGGAGTCGGTGGAGCGGGCGCTCAAGGCGCTGCTGGCCGTGGACCCGGCGCTGCGGGGCTCGTCGGCGTACCGCTTCGACCTGGTGGACACCGCCCGGCAGGCGCTGGCGAACCGCTCCCGCGTCCTGCTGCCGCAGATCAAGACGGCGTACGAGGCGAAGGACCTGGCCCGGTTCCGGGAGCTCGTCGGGCAGTGGCAGGAGGACGAGCGGATGCTCTCGGCCGTCACCGGCTCCGACCCGCACTTCCTGCTCGGCACGTGGCTGGCGGCGGCCCGCTCGTGGGGCGCGGACCCGGCGGAGAAGGACCGCTTCGAGTACGACGCCCGGTCGCTGCTGAGCACCTGGGGCAGCCACGGCACCAGTGAGGCCGGATTCCTGCACGACTACGCCAACCGCGAGTGGTCGGGAATGCTGGAGGAGTTCTACGCCGCCCGCTGGAAGGCGTACTTCGCCTCGCTGGACAAGGCGCTCGTGGACGGGACCGTGCCGCAGGACGTCGACTGGTTCGCCCTCGAGGACTCCTGGGCGAAGCGGACCAGCTCCCATCCGACCCGGCCGAGCGGGGATCCCTACGCGCTGGCCATGTCGGTGGCCGAGGCGCTTCACTGAACACCGTGGCGGACGATCGGCAGGACGGCGGGCCGGACGCGCCCCGGGGTCTCGGGGCGCTGGCCGGACTGGTCGCCGGGTTCGCGGCGCTGGGCGTCGCCGAGCTGCTGGCCGCGGCCGTGCGCCCGCAGTCCGTACCGGTCGCGGCGGTGGGCGGGGCGGTGATCGACCTCACCCCCACGCCGGTGAAGGAGTGGGCGGTCCGGGTCTTCGGCACCTCGGACAAGTTCGTGCTCCAGCTCGGGATCCTGGTGCTGCTGGCCGCCTTCGCGGCGGCCACCGGCCTGGTCGCGGTCCGGGACCGCCGGCTGGGGTGCGCGATCGCCCTGGCGTTCGGGCTGGTCGGGGCGGTCGCCGCGGCGGGCCGGCCGGACGCCTCGGCGGTGGACGCACTGCCGTCGGCGCTCGCGGGGGTGGTGGCTTCGGCGGTGCTCTGGGTGCTGTCCGGTGCCCTGACCGGGGCGGGTGCGGGGCCGCGTCCCGCTGCCGGACGCGGGGGCGGCGCGGCAGGCGGCGGTGGTGGTGGTGGTGGTGGTGCGGCCGGCGGTCGGGGTGCGGCAGGCAGAGGCGGTGCGGCAGGCGGTCGGGGTGCGGCAGGCAGAGGCGGTGGTGCGGGTGTTCCGGACCGGCGGCGGTTCCTGCGGACGGCCGGGGCCTCCGTCGCCGTGTCCGGGCTGGCGTGGCTGGTGGGACGGGCCATCGGCGCCTCGGGGGCGGCCCGGCGGGCCGCCGACCGGGACGCCCTCCGGTTGCCGCCGCCCGCCTCACCGGCCCCGCGACTGCCGGCCGGGGTGGACCTGAAGGTGCCGGGCCTGCCGCCGTTCTTCACGTCCAACCCCTCCTTCTACCGGGTGGACACCGCCCTGGTGGTGCCCCGCCTCAGCTCGAAGGACTGGTCGCTGCGGATCCACGGGGACGGGGTCGCACGGCCGCTGACCCTGCGTTACGAGGACCTGCTCGCCCGCGAGATCGTCGAGCGGGACATCACCCTGGCCTGCGTGTCCAACGAGGTCGGCGGCGACCTCGTGGGCAACGCCCGCTGGCTGGGCGTACGGCTGGCGGACCTGCTGCGCGAGGCCGGGGTCCGGCCGCCGTCCCGGGGCGGCCCCGCGGACCAGCTGGTGGCCCGCTCGGTGGACGGCATGACGATCGGCACGCCCGTCGAGACGGTCATGGACGGCCGCGACGCGCTGCTGGCGATCGGCATGAACGGCGAACCGCTGCCCTTCGCCCACGGCTTCCCGGTGCGCATGGTGGTCCCGGGGCTGTACGGGTACGTGTCGGCGTGCAAGTGGCTCGCGGAGCTGCGGCTGACGACGTTCGACGCGTACGACGCCTACTGGGTCCAGCGCGGCTGGGCCGACCGGGCCCCGGTGAAGACGGAGTCGCGGATCGACACCCCGCGCGGGTTCACGACGGTCCGGGCGGGCCCGGTGGCGGTGGCGGGGGTCGCCTGGGCGCAGCACACCGGCATCGCGGCCGTGGAGGTGCGGGTGGACGACGGCCCCTGGCGGCCGGCGCGGCTGTCGGCGCAGGACACCGTCGACACGTGGCGGCAGTGGGTCTGGACGTGGCGGGCCGAGCCGGGCCGGCACCGGCTGGAGGTACGGGCCACCGACCGCTCCGGAGCCGTCCAGACCGCCGAGCGGCGGCCGGTGCTGCCGGACGGGGCGACGGGCTACCACCAGATCGAGGTCACGGTGGAATGAGCCCGGGGTCTCCGTGGAACGAGCCGGGGGCCGTCGTGGAGCGAGGCCGGGGTCACCGTGGCGGGGGGCCCGGGCCGACACGGTCCGCGGCGGTGCGCACGCGCACCGGAGTCGGGCGACGGTGGGTTCGGCAGCCGACGTGTGGGGCGGCCGAGGACGGGTAGGCGCGGGTTCTTGTCGCCTGCCGATGGGAAAGCCCATGACCAGGACCGCAACCGCGACCGGGACGGCCGCCAGGTCGTCCGCCGCGCGGACCCCGGACCGTCCGGACCCGCCCCGCCGGCCGCGCCCGCCCCACCGGTCGGACCCGCCCCGGCGATCGGACCCGCCCCGGCGGACGGACCCGCAGACGCGCACGGCCCCGGGCCGCCGGTCGGGCCACCCGCTGCCGCCCGCCCCGCCCGGGCTGACGGGCCTGCCCGAGCTCCCCGACCCCCGCACCGTGACGTGCGCCCGGGCCCGGGCGGTGTCGACGCGCCTGTTCGTGCTGCTGCGGGAGGCGGAGGAGGGCAGCGTCGCGTACTCGTACCTGCGCAACGCCCTGGTGGAGCTCAACATCAGCCTCGTCAAGCACGCCGCGCGGCGCTTCCGCGGGGTGCGGGAGCCGATGGACGACATCATCCAGGTCGGTGTCATCGGGCTGATCAAGGCCATCAACCGGTTCGACCCGGACCGCGAGGTGGAGTTCGCCTCGTTCGCCATGCCCACGATCCTCGGCGAGATGAAACGGTTCTTCCGTGACACCGGCTGGTCGGTGCGGGTGCCCCGGCGGCTCCAGGAGCTCCGGTTGGAACTCGCCCGCGCCACCGACGACCTGACCCAGCAACTGGACCACGAGCCGACCACCGCCGACCTGGCCGAGGCCCTCGGGATCAGCGAGGCCGAGGTCGCCGAGGGCCGGCGCGCCGCCAACGGCTTCACGTCCCGCTCCCTCGACGTCGTCTTCGACGACAGCGAGACCGGCAACCGCGTCACCCGCTCCCTCGGCACCACGGACCCGTCCTTCGAGCGGATCGAGCTGCTCACCGCACTGCAGCCGCTGGTCGCCCGGCTCTCCGAGCGCGACCGGCGCATCCTGTCCCTGCGGTACGTCGACGAGCTGACCCAGGCCGAGATCGGGGACCGGATCGGCGTCTCGCAGATGCAGGTCTCCCGCCTGCTGACGCGCATCCTCGGCACCCTGCGCGCGGGCCTGGACGCGTAGGGCCACAGCTCCTGGCCCGCCTACGGCCGCCGGGCCCGGGGCCCTACAGCTCCCCCGCCTCCCGCGGCCCTACAGCTCCCCCGCCTACGGCTCCCGGCCCGCGGCGGTCAGGCGGACCGCGTTCTCCAGCAGCAGCGCGTGCACGAAGGCCTGCGGCAGGTTCCCGCGCAGCTGCCGCTGCCGTACGTCGTACTCCTCCGCGAACAGCCCCGGCGGGCCGTACGCGGACCGGGTGCGCTCGAACCAGCGGGCCGCGGCCACCGGTCGCCCCTCCGCCAGGCAGGCCGCGGACATGAAGAACCCGCACAGCAGGAACGCCCCTTCGCCGTCGTCGGGCCCGGTGCCGTCGTAGCGGTACACGAACCCGTCCTGGGTGAGCTCCCGTTCCACTGCCGACCGGGTGGCGGCCAGGGTCGGGTCGGAGGCCGGCCAGGCGCCGTTCGACAGGGGCCGCAGCAGTGACGCGTCGACCCGGGGGTCCTCACGGCTGCGCTGCCAGCGGCCGGAGCGGTGGAGGCAGGTGCGCCGGGTCTCGTGCAGGATCGAGTCGGCGAGCTCGGACCACGCATAGGCCGACGGCGGGTCCGCGATGGACCGGGCAGCCGCGCGCAGCCCGGAGACCGCGGCCAGGCGCGAGTGCGTCCACCAGGCGGGCCGCAGCTCCCAGATCCCCGTGTCGGGACGCTGCCAGTTCGCCTCCAGCGCGGAGACCGCCACCCGGGCGGCCCGTACGCCGTCGGCGTCGAGGCGGTCCCGACGGGCCGCCGCGGCGAGGAGTTCGAGGACCTCGCCGAAGGTGTCGAGCTGGAACTGGTGGCCGGCCCGGTTGCCGACCCGGTCGCTGGCGCCGGGGTAGCCGGCCAGGGTCAGGGTCCGCTCGCCGGGTACGGGCCGGCCGTCGACGCGGTACGCGGGACGCAGCACCGGGCCGTCCTCGAGGACCCGGGCCGTCACGAAGCGGACGGCGTCGTCGAGGAGGCGGTGCGGGCCGTGCGCGGCGACGGCGCTACCCGCGTAGCACTGGTCGCGGATCCACGCGTAGCGGTAGTCGTAGGCGCGGGAGGACCCGGCGCGCTCCGGCAGGGACGTGGTGGCGGCGGCCACCATCGCGCCGCCGCCGGCGGTCAGACCGGTGAGGACGGCGTACGCCTGGCGGGCGTCGCGGGAGGCGGTGAGGTCGGAGCAGTCGGGGACCGCCGCGGCCCACCGCTCCTCGGTCTGCTGCCACAGCCGGGCGGCCTGGAGGGCGGCGGGCTGGTGGGTGGTGCGGTTGCGGGCGGCCGGGCCGTCGGCGATCTCCAGGACCAGGTCGTGCTCGTCGCCCGCGGTCAGCGGGAGCCGGGCGGTGAGGGTCGCCTCCCCCTCGTCGTACGCGGCGTCGGCCAGGCCCCACAGGCTGAGCCGGAGCGGGCCGATGCGGCCGTGCCACCCGCCCCGGTCCCGGTGCAGGGCCGTCATCGGCCGGGCGCCGAAGGCGGCGCGCGCGGACAGCCGTACGCGCACCAGCGCGGGCCCGTCGACGGCCCGGATGCGGCGCAGCAGCACCGCCCGGTGCGGGTCGGCGGGGACGGCCAGGGCGTCGCGGCACTCGACGGTGCCGTCGTTGAGCGTCCAGCGGCTGACCCGGATGAGGGCGCCGTCGACGTACTCGCCGCCGGCGAGCCGCCACGGGTTCTCGGGGCACACCTCGAAGCCGCCGCTGCCGCCGATCAGCTCGGAGAACACGGCGTCGCTGTGCCAGCGGGGGGCGCACATCCAGACGACGGCGCCGCCCGGGTCGATCAGCGCGCCGCGCTCGCCGTCGGCGATCAGCGCGTACTCGCGCAGAGGGTAGGGGGTGTGGCCGTGCCAGCCGTCGTTCACGCTCCGCGCCTACCCGGTGGCGGGGGTGCGAAGCACCGCGCGGAGGGCCGTTTCCGGTGGCTGCGGACGTGTTGCGCGGTCCGGCCGGGCCGGTCCGGTACGGTCCGGTCGGAGCCGGGCGCTCGGGTCGCAACCGGCCCGTTCAGGTTGGGACCGGTCCCGTTGGAGGGGGCGGCGGCGCGCCGGTTTGCCCGCGCCGATCCCGGGGAAGTGCCGGAGGCGGGGTCGGAGGAGGTGGCGCATGACCGCAGAGCGGACGGGCGACCCCGAGCGGAACGAGACCGCGGCCGAGCGGGCGGACCGGCGGTGGAACGAGACGCTGCAGGAAGTCCGGGTGGCCCAGACCGGGGCGCAGATCCTGTTCGGCTTCCTGCTGAGCGTCGCCTTCACGCCCCGCTTCCAGTCGCTCTCGCGCCCCGTGGAGATGCTGTACGTGGTCGCGGTCGCCCTCGGGGCGCTCGCGACCGGCACCCTGATCGCGCCGGTGGCCTACCACCGGCTGCTGGCCGGCCGGCACCTCAAGCCCGAACTCGTGGACGCGGTGGGCCGACTGGTGTCGGTGGGGGTGATCCTGCTCGCCCTGGCGGTCAACCTGTCGGTGCTGCTCCTGCTGCTGGTGGCCACCGACAACTGGCTGGCCTGGCTGGTCACTTCCCTGATCACGCTGTGGTTCACGCTGTGCTGGCTGGTGTTCCCGGTCCTGTTGCTCCGCAGCGGCGGGCGGCGCGCCTCGTAGCCCTGGCGGGGCACGAGCGGTAGACCGGTCGCGTTCCCGGATCGGGCGGGTCGGAGCGCGGGAGGGCGGCGGGGTGGCAGGTGCGGCGGAGCTCTTCGTGTGGTGGGTCCTCGCGGTGGTGCTGCAGGTGTTCCTGACGGGTCCGCTGTCCTGGCTGGAGTGGACGGTCGCGGCCGGCGCCGCGGTTCCGGCCGCGTTCGGGGCGCGGGCGGTGCGCCGGGCTTCCGGGGCCGGCTCGGGCGGCGGGGCGCGCGCCCTGCACGCGGTGCTGGTCTGGCCCGTGGCGCTGGTCGCGGACACCGGCCGGTTGGCCTCGCTGACCCTGCGCGCGCTGCGCGGACGACAGGTGCGCGGCCGCTTCCAGACGCTGGAGCTGGGCCGCGGCACGGGTGCCGCGTGGGCCTGCACCCTGCTGTCGGCCACGCCGGGGGCCTACGCGGTCGGGCTGGGGCGGGGCCGGTTCGTGCTCGTGCACACCTTGCCCGGTCCGCCCGGGGTGCTCGCGGACGCCCTCACGGACGGGCGGCGGTCGTGAACGGCTGGCTGCTCGGGGCGGCCGCGCTGACGGCGCTCGCGCTGCCGGTCGCGGTGTGGACGGCGTGCCAGGGGCCGCCGGCCGGGCGGCTGGCCGGGCTGGCCTTCGCCGGGACGGTGGTCACGGCCGTGCTGCTGCTCCTCACCCAGGCGTACGGCCGGGACTCCTACCTCGATCCGGCCCTGGTCCTGGCGGTGCTGGGGCCGGTGGGGGTCCTGGTCTTCGCCCGGTTCCTGGCGGTCCCGGAGGCCGGCCCCGCCCGGGCCGCGTCCCGCACGGGGGGCGGGTCCGGACCCGGAAGGGACAAATCGGATGGGTCGGACGGGTCGAGCGGGTCGAGCGGGCCTGACGGGGCGGGCAGGTCGGACGGGGCGGACGGGTCCGGCGGACCTGCCCGGCGGTCGCGCGGCGGGGGTGGTCGGGCGTGACGCCCCGGGCGGTGTGCGCGGGGGTGCTGGCCGGGGCCGGGGTCTCGGTGGTGCTGCTGTCGGCGCTGTCGCTGGCCGTGCTGTCCCGCCCGTACGCCCGGCTGCACGCCCTCTCCCCTGCCGCCTCGCTCGGGCTGCCGCTGATCGCGCTGGCCCTGGCGGTGGCCGCGGGGCCCGGTCGGCAGGCGGTGAAACTCCTGCTGCTGGCCCTGCTGGTGGTGGGCGGCGGCAGCCTGACGACGATGGCCGTCGGCCGCGTCACCGCGCAGGCGGAGGGGCGGCTGGAACGGGACGCACCGCCGTGACCGAGGCCCTCGTCCTGCTCGCCGTCCTGCTGGTCGCGGCCACGGGCACCGCCGCCGTGCTCACCCGTGAGCCGGTTCGCCAGGCCGTCGTCCTGGGGGTGCTGGGGCTGCTGCTCGCCCTCCTGTTCACCCTCGTCCAGGCCCCCGACGTGGCGCTGTCCCAGCTGGCGGTGGGGAGCGTGATGACGCCGCTGTTGATCCTGCTGACCGTACGGGCGGTCCGCCGCGCCACCGCGGACAGGCCGGCCGAGGACGGGGGCGGGCATGACGGCGGAGGGGGCGAGCGGTGAGCCGGGCCGCCCGGATCCGGCTGTTCCTGGTCGCGGCCCTGCTGATCGCGGCCGGCTGGGCGGCCGCCTGCCTCGACCTGCCCGGCTTCGGCGGGGACCGGCACCCGTACGCGGACCGGGCGGTGGCCGCGGCGCTCGACCGCCGCACCGCGAACACCGTGTCCGCCGTCAACTTCGACCAGCGCGCCTTCGACACCCTCGGCGAGGAGTTCACCCTGTTCACCGCCGTGCTCGGCGCCGTGGTGCTGCTGCGCCGGGCCCGCGACGAGGAGGCCCGCGCCCCGCGGCCCGGATCCGTGCTGCCGCCGGTCCGGGCGGCGGGCACCGTGCTGCTCCCGGTCGCGGTGGTGACGGGCCTGTACGTGATCGCGCACGGGCAGCTCACCCCCGGCGGCGGCTTCCAGGGCGGCGTCGTGGTCGCCTCCGGCCTGCACGTCGCGTACCTGGCGGCGGACTACCGGGTGCTGAAGCGGGTGCGCCCGCGGGCCGTGCTGGACGTCGCGGACGCGGTCGGGGCGGGGGCGTTCGCCGCCCTCGGCCTCCTGGGCGTCGTCCGCGGGGCGGCGTACCTGGAGAACGTCCTGGACCCGGGCACGCTCGGGGAGCTCGCCTCCGGTGGCCTCGTGCCGCTGCTGAACGCGGCCGTGGGCCTGGAGGTCGGCTCCGCCGTCGTCGTGCTGCTGGCCTCCTTCATCGACCAGGCAGTGGAGATCGAACCCGCATGACCGTACTGCCGTACCTGGCGGCCGGCTGGCTGGTGCTCGCCGGACTCCACGGGATCGTGACGAGCCGTCACGCCGTGCAGGCCGTCGGGTGCCTGACGGTGGTCCAGTCCGGGACCTACGTCCTGCTGCTCGCGGTGGGCTACCGGAAGGGCGGCACCGCCCCGTACTTCACCGACATCCCGCCGGACCGGGTGGTGGTGGACCCGGTGGCGCAGGCGCTGACGCTGACCGACGTGGTGGTCGGGGCGGCGGTGACCGCCCTGCTGCTGGCGCTGGTGCTCCAGCTCGCCAAACGGCACGGCACGGTCGATCCCGACGCCCTGACGGGACTGCGGGGTTGACCGCCCGGACGGAGGTGCTGCTGCCGGCCGCGGTGGCCCTGCCGATGCTGGGCGCGGTGGTACTGGCCGTGGCCGGGCGGTGGCTGCCGCGCGTGGCGGCGGACGCCCTGGCCCTCGGCTGCGCGGCCGGTGAACTGGCCGTGCTCGCCGCCCTGTGGGTGCGTACCGGCGAGGGGCGGGCGGTCGCCTGGGTCGGCGGGTGGGAGCCCGTGCCCGGGCGGGAGGTGGGCGTCGTCCTGGCGACGGACCGGATCGGCGTGGGTCTGGCCCTGCTCGCCGGGGTGCTGGTGCCGGCGGCGCTCGGGTACGCCTGGCGGTACTTCGACGAGCCGCGCACCGGCCAGCCGGGGGCGTTCCCCGCGCTGATCCTGCTGTTCGAGGCGGGGATGTGCGGCTTCGTGCTGACCGGAGACCTGTTCGACGCCTTCGTGTTCTTCGAGCTGATGGGTGTCGCGGCGTACGCGCTGACCGGCTTCCGGGTGGAGGACCCGCGGCCCCTCCAGGGGGCGCTGGCCTTCGCGCTGACCGGGTCGCTCGCGGGATACTGCGTGCTGCTGGGGACCGGGCTGCTGTACGCGCGCACCGGGGAGCTGGCGTTCGCACGGATCGGGGCGGCGCTGGCGGGGCGCGAGCCGGACGCGCTGGTGGTGGCGGCGTTCGCGCTGCTCGCCGCGGGGCTGCTCGTCAAGGGGGCGGCGGTGCCGTTCCACTTCTGGCTGCCGGACGCCCACGCGATGGCGCCGACGCCGGTGTGCATGCTGCTGTCGGGCGTGATGGTCGAGCTGGGGGTGTACGGGCTGGCCCGCACCTACGGGGCGGTGTTCGCGGGTCCGGGCGGGATCCCGCAGGAGGCGTACACGGCCGCGTTCGTCGCACTGGGCGTGCTGACGGCGCTGGTGGGGGCGGTGCTGTGCTGGCAGCAGCGGCACCTGAAGCGGCTGCTGGCCTTCTCGACGGTGGCACACGTGGGGCTGTTCCTGGTGGGGGTGGCCCTGCTGGAAGCCGGGGCGGCCGCCGGCACGGCGGTGTACGCGGCCGGGCACGCGGCGGCCAAGGCGGCCCTGTTCGCGCTGGTGGGCGTCCTGCTGGACCAGCACGGCTCGGTGGACGAGCACGGGCTGTACGGGCGGGGGCGCGACCTGCCGTTCGCCGGGGTGCTGTTCGGGCTCGGCGGCCTGGCGGTCGCGGGGCTGCCGCCCTTCGGGACAGGGCTGGGCAAGGCGCTGGCCGAGCACGCGGCCGGGCAGTGGGCGGGTTGGCTCGTGGTGGTGTTCGTGGTGGTGTCGGCGGTGACGGGGGGTGCGGTACTGCGGGCCGGGGCACGGGTGTTCGTCGGGGCGGGACCCCGGCCGCCGGAGCGGCGGCCGGGGCCGGAGACCGCGGGCTTCGGGGAGGAGCCGGAGGTCCGCGATCCGCAGCGGCGGGTCCCGGGGGTCATGCTCGCGGTGCCGGCACTGCTGCTGGCGGGCTCCCTCGCGGTGGGCGTGCTGCCGGGGGTGGGCCGCTCCCTGGCCGCGGGCGCGGCGCAGTTCACGGACGGCGCGGGGTACGCCCGCGCGGTCGCGGCGGGTGGTACGGACGACGCGAACGGTGCGGGCTCCCCCGGGGGGTCCGCCGACGCGAGCTCCGTCGACGCGGGCGCGGGGGCGGGCGGGGCCGTGGCCGCCGAGGCGGCCACGAAGGCGTTGCCGGAGAGCGGCTGGACGAGGTCGGGGGTGCTGCTGGGGCTGCTCTCGGCGGCCTTGGCCGCCGGTCTGGCGGCCGCCGCGCTGTGGGGCCCGGAGCTCCCGGGCGCCCCGGCCCGCCGCGTGCGGGCCGGTCTGGCGGCGCTGTCCCGGCGGGTGGTCGTACCGCTGCGGCGGCTGCACTCGGGCCACATCGGCGACTACGCGACCTGGCTCGCCGCCGGAGTGGCGCTGCTCATGGGGACGTTCGGACTCGCGACGCGGTGACGACGGGCGGTACGGGCCGGTGGAGCCCCCCTGCCGGGAATCCGTCCGGTTTCATGCGTACCTACACCTAGGCATGACCTGTCACATGTGAAATATTACTGCCCGCCCAGGCCCGTACCCGGCCGGTCGGCCGTTTCGCACGGCCGGCCCGTCGACCGGCCCGAGCCCATGGCCAACTTCCCCGAAAGGACGCGTACGTTGCGCAGACTGTTCGCGGCAGGGGCGGCGATATCCCTGGCGCTGCTCACCGCACCCGCGCTCGCCGCACCCACGCTCGCCACACCCGCCCTCGCCGCACCTCGGCCCGGTGCCGCCCAGGCCTCCCCCGCCGTCTTCCCGGCGAGCGGCAAGGCCACCGCCGTCCGCACCGACGCCCCGCCGCCGGCGCCTCAGGAGCTCCAGCGGCAGGCCCTGCGCCGCCAGGCCCTGGAGAGGGTCGCCGCGGGGGCCCTGCGGCCCGCCGCGACCGGCGGTCTCCCGCCGACCGTCAAGGTGGGCAAGCGGTACGTCGAGCTGGCGCAGGAGCGCAAGGACAAGATCTTCGTGATCCTGGCCGAGTTCGGCGACCAGGTGGACACCACCACCGAGTTCGAGGGCAAGCCGCGCTTCGGCGGTACGCCGGGCCCGCGCCACAACACGATCGACAAGCCGGCCAAGGCCGACAACCACACCGTGTGGCGCAAGGACTTCGACCGCGCCTACTACCAGCGCCAGTTCTTCTCCGCCGAACCCGGCGCGGTGAGCCTGCGCAACTACTACCGGCTGCAGTCCTCCGGCCGCTACGACCTGGACGGCCAGGTCTCCGACTGGGTGCGGCTGCCGTGGAACGAGGCCCGCTACGGTACGGACAACTGCTCCGAGCCCGGCCAGTGCCGCACCAACTGGGACCTGATCAAGGACGCCACGAACGCCTGGTACCACGGCGAGCGCGCCAAGGGCCGCACCCCCGCCGACATCAGGGCCGAGCTCGCCCAGTACGACGTGTGGGACCGCTACGACGTCGACCACGACGGCGACTTCAACGAGCCCGACGGCTACCTCGACCACCTGGTCGTCGTGCACGCCGGCAAGGACCAGACCTGGGGCGGCGGCGCGCAGGGCAAGGACGCCGTGTGGGCGCACCGATGGTTCGCGTACTGGAACCAGGCCGGCACCGCCGGCCCCGAGGGCAACAAGGCGGGCGGCACCCAGGTCGGGGACTCCGGCATCTGGGCCGGCGACTACCTCACCGGCGGAGAGAACAGCGGAGTCGGCCTGTTCGCGCACGAGTTCGGGCACGACCTGGGCCTGCCGGACATGTACAGCTCGGACGGGGACAACAGCGTCAACTTCTGGTCGCTGATGTCCTCGGCCTCGTACCTCGGCAAGGGCCGCAACACCACGGGCGACGTTCCGGGCGACCTCGACGCGTGGAGCAAGCTGCAGCTGGGCTGGCTGGACTACACCGAGGCGGACGCGGGTCGGCGCACCCGGGCGGTGCTGGGCGTCTCCGGCTACAACACCGAGGACCCGCAGGCCCTGCTGGTGCACCTGCCGCCCTCGGTGGACTCCACCGACCTGACCGACCCGTACGAGGGCGGCAGCCAGTGGTGGAGCGGTACCGGCGACTTCATGGACAACACCCTGACGCGTACGGTGCAGGTGCCGGCCGAGGGCGCCCGGCTCGACGCCCGGGTCTGGTACGACATCGAGCAGGACTACGACTTCCTGACGGTGGAGGCCTCCACGGACGGCGGCGGCACCTGGCGGGCGCTGCCGGGAACGGTCGGCGGGTCTCCCGTACCGGCCCGCGGGGTCTCGGGGACGTCCGGCGGCTGGCAGGAACTCGGGGTACCCCTCGCGGAGTTCGCCGGCCAGGGCGTGCAGCTCCGGCTGCGGGTGACCTCCGACTCCAACACCCACGGCAAGGGCGTCACCTTCGACGACATCCGCATCACCTCGGGGGCCGACGGCCGGGAGCTGCTGCGCGACGGCGCGGAGCAGGGCGCGAACGGCTGGACGGCGGTCAAGTGGTCGCGCACGCAGGGCCGTACGGGCATCGCCGAGCACCCGCGCGCCTACCTGGTGGAGAACCGGCGCTACGTCGGCTACGGGGCGTACCTGAAGACCGGGCCGTACAACTTCGGCTGGGGCTCGGACCCGGTGCGCAAGGACACGGTGGAGTTCTACCCGTACCAGCCGGGCGTGCTGGTGTGGCTGTGGGACACCGCGTACAGCGACAACACGACGAAGGCGCACCCGGGTTCGGGCATGCTCCTGCCCGTGGACGCGCGTCCCGAGGCGCTGCGCTTCGGCGACGGCACGCTAGTGAACGCGCGGGCGCAGACCTTCGACGCCACGTTCTCGCTCCAGCCGTCGGCGGAGGTGGTGCTGCACCGCAACGGCGTGCCGCTGCTCGTCGCGGAGCGGCCGGGCGTAGCGGCCTTCGACGACCACACCGGCGCGTACTGGAACCCCGACCTGCCGCAGGTGGGCGTGAAGGTCCCGGACACCGGCACCCGCATCGCGGTCCTCAAGGAGGCGTCGGGCGGCGCCCGCACCACGGTGCAGGTCAGTCCGTCCGGGTCGAAGTAGCGCGGCGCGCGACGTAGCGAGGCGGGAGGAGGAGCAGCGGACGGCCGGCCCCGGCGGGGGCCGGCCGTCCTTGTTCGCGACCGCGGTCCGTGGGCTCGGGTGGAGGGTCTGAGGCTCAGGTGGCGAGCAACCGGTTGAAGAACGAGCGGTACTGGCGCAAGGCCATCCGGAGGTCCTCGGTGGCCGGCTCCCCGTCCTGGCGCCACTGCCCCTCCAGCTGCTGCTTGCGGTCGGCGAAGGTACCGGCGAGGGTCCGCATCAGGGCGGCCACCAGTTCGTCCGCCTCGCGGACGGAGTCGCGGGGGTCGTCCACGAAGCCGGCCTGGATGGTGCTCCATCGGTCCCTGAACTCGGCCGCCTGCCCCGCTTCGAGCAGGGGTTGCTCGTCGGCCGCGGCACCCCCGCCGCCCGCGCCGCTTCGCCCGCCGTCGGCGTCGCCGCGGCCGGCCCCGCCTTCGGCGATGTCCTCCGTCGTGCCGGCCCCGGTGCCGGGCGCGGGTCCGCCGTCGTCCGTGGTCGCGTCCGCCGGGGCGCGCTCCTCCCGCCGAGCCGGGTCCCGGGCATCGGCCTGATCCCGGCGGTCCACGTCGTCGTCCCGTCGGTCCACGTCCCTGGTGGCCTCGCCCGGGTAGACGGCCGCGCGGTCCCCCGCGTCGGCGCGGGCCGGGTCCTCGGTGGTCCACTGCTGCCGGCCTCGGCCGGGCATGTCGTCGTCGTGCGCTATGGGGTCCACGGGTGCCATGGGGTTCACCTCGTCATTCGCGGTCGCGGAGCGATGCGCCGCCGGTGGCGCCGCTGCCGAGCAGGTCGTCGAAGAGCGCGCGGTAGTGCACCATGGCGCCGCGCAGCTCCTCCGTCGTCGCGCCGCCGCCCTGACTGCGCTGGTTCACGGCGTGGGCGGTGCGGTAGTGCTGGAGCGTGCGGCTGTGCTCCACGGAAAGGTCCTGGACCTGCTGCTCGTACCCGTCCGTGGGATAGCCGCGTTCGCGCATGAGCCGGATGACCAGGGTGTCGGCCTCGCCGACCGCGCCCTCGGGGCGGTCCACGAAGCGCTCCTGGACTCCGCGCCACTCGTCGGCGTACCGCTGCCGGACCTCCGGGCTCAGTTCCCTCAGCTCCAGCTCGTCGTGTCGCCGCTGCCGCTGGCGCAGTTCGCTGTCGGCGGCCGCCCGGCCGCCCTGCTCCTCGACCACGCGGTCGTACTCGTCCCCGAAGTCGCGCCGGAGGCGGCGGCGCCGCACGAGCATCCCGACCGCCGCCGCCACGATGATCAGCACGACGACGACCGCGACGATGACGGCGATCAGTGTGCCGGTGGACATCAGTGCCTCCCGGGGCTCGCGTCCGCTCTGGAAATCCGCTGCTGCCCCTGGTACCGGGCGGCAAACCCGGGCCGAGCCGCCGGGGGCGCGGGGGAGGCGGCACCCTTGAGTCGGGCGCGGCGCTCGCCCACCATCACCCGTTGCCGAGCAGGCCCGCCCGGTCCCGGAGCCCCAGCGTGTCCAGCCTCCACAGCCGTACGGTCTCGTCCTCCGATGCCGTGGCGAGTGTGAGCCCGTCGGGGCTGAACGCGATGTCCTTGATCCGTTTGACGTGACCCGAGCGGGCCGGGCCGATGGGCTGTCCGTCCGCGGTGCTCCACAGTCGGACCTGCTGCAGCTCGCGGCCCACCGTCGTCGCGAGCGTGCGCCCGTCCGGGCTGAAGCGCGCCACGGCCTCGTAGCCGGTGGTCGACCGGTCGGGATCCGTGCCGGCAAGCGGCCCGCCGATCCTGCGGCCGGTGGCCGTGTCCCACAGCTGGAGGTCGGAGTAGCTGTAGGTCGCGGCCTTGCTCCCGTCCGCATTGAGCAGGACACTGCTCACGCTGGCATCACCGTTGCTCAAGATGCCTTTGATCCGGCCGTCGACGGTGCCCCGTACCTCCACGCTCTTCCTGTCCGCCGTGACCACCGCCACTACGCGCGAGTCGGCGCTGAAGGAGGCGTCGGCTTCGTGGACGGACCCGGCACCACCGATCGGGCGGCCGTCGGACACCCGCCACAGCTGCATCACCGAGTTCTGGTTCATGGTGGCCACGAAGCGTCCGTCGGGGCTGAGGACGGCGGACTCAACCCCCCGCGCACTCGGCCCGGTCAAGTGGCTGGTGTGCCCGTCCACCATGCTGCGCACCATCACACCACCGCCGTCCCTCCCGATGACCAGCAGGCTCACCCGGCCGTCCGCGCCCACTCCTGCATAACTGGCCTGATCCCCTCCGAGAGGTCTGCTCAGCGCAGCTCCGGAGCCGGAGTCCCACAGCTGGACGTAACGCCGTGGACCCTCAATGGGTCCCGTCCGCCCCTTGGTGACGAGAACGCGCCCTTTGCCCGCGAAGACCACGTCGTCGAGCTTGCCGGAGCACTCCATGCGTGCGACGCGGTGTCCGTCGTCGAGGCTCCACACCTCAACGTACGTCGTGCCGCGGCCCATGAGTTCCCACAGCGTGCCGCCTTGCACGGTGGCCAGGGTCCGGCCGTCCGGGTCGAACACGACGCGTTCGACTGCGTCGCCGAATCCGCCGAGTACAGCGCTGGACGTGTCCTTCGGGCGACCTGCAAATGGCGTCGCCAGCCCCACCACCGCCAGCAGCGCACAGGCGAGCGCCACCGCCCGGCCGCGGCTCCCGATCCGGCTGCGCGCTGCATCGAGACCGGTGCTGCGGGAGGTGGTCTGCGGTCCGTCCGGCACCGTCGCGCCGGATACCAGGTACTCCTGCAGCCGAACGTGGCGAAACTGGTACGCGTCTCCCGACTGCCGCAGCAGACCGCGGTTGCGCGCGTCGCGTAGGAACGCCATGAACCGCAGGGGCAGCCTGCCCTGGAGCGCCAGGTAGACGAGCATGAGCAGGAATCGGGGATACGCCCTCGTCATGAGCGCGGAGACGGCGAAGACGGCACCCAGGACCAGGGGCAAGAGGAAGAAGAGCAGGACAAACTTGGCGCTGACGTCCCCCAAGCCCGTGGAGAGGTCGTAGACACCTCCGAACAGCGAGCGCGCAATGCCCGCCGGGTCGTAGTGGTCGGGCCACCCCGGCCAGCCGCTGAGGGACAGCCCGCCGATCCGTCCGGCCAGGACACCCATCAGGACCAAGGGCCACGCCAGCAGAGCCACGACGAGCCCAGCACTCCCCGCGCCGACGGCCGAAGCCCTCCGGTCCTCCGCGAGGGACAGGTCCGGCGTCGCCTGGGCCGCGGCGCGGGGCGGCGAATCGAGCCAGTGGCGGGTTGCCAGGCCCAGCCCCACCACACAGCCGAAGGCCGTGCAGCCGCCGACCAGATCGGCGTAGTTCAGGTAGACGGAGAGCGGCTGTTCGTCGACCGCAAGGATCAGGGCGAACGTGGCCGGCAGCGGGACCGTCAGGACCATCGTGAGCGCGAAGCCCTTGAGGAATCCGCCGCGCAGCCGCCGCAGCGACCCGGCCCGGCCCCAGGACAAGCGCCTGGGCGGTCGTTGGGGAGCGGCGAGCAGGGCGACGGCCACCACCGCCGTGCCGATCCCGACGAGCAGGCCGCCGATCCCGAGCGCGGGCAGCAGCTCCGGGTCCTCGGCCACGCCGGACCCGACCGCCGCGATGCCCGCCATGGCCATGCCGAGGGCAAGCGCCCCGGCCGGCACGGCCCACATGGGGAGCAGCCGACCCGACATCCGCCACCAGGCCAGCTCGCGTTCGCCGTGGCTGTGCAGGTACTGGGCCAGGTAGGTCAGGAGGCGCCGGGCCGTCTCGGCGTCCCAATCCGGCCCGCGGGCCGCTGCGTTGCGCGGTGGAGCCGCGGGACCCACCTGCGCCGGTGCTCCAATGGCACCAGGTGGCGTCAACGGCCTTCCGGCGTTCGGGAATCCGGCCGGGTCGGAAGGGCCGACCGGTTCTCCGGACGGCAGCCGGTCCGGTGCGTACGCGGCGTCGATCACCCGGGCGGAGAGGTGGTCCTCGATCACGTGCCGGGAGTGGAAGCGTACGGGATCGAGCAGTTCGGCCGGATCCCCGCCGCACCGCCCGTACACCATGCGGGCCAGCGAGATCATCAGCGGTGTTCGCAGCGCTTGGTGAAGTGCGGTGTCGGACTCCGTGCGCAGGTGGTGCACGACCCGGTCCCAGGAAGTGCCGTCCGGCCAGTCCACACTCTGCAGGTAGGACACGGTGTCCTCGACCTCGACAGGGCGTACCTCCACCACGGGCGCGCGGTGCAGCACCGGAGATCCGCCGGCGATCACATCCTCGTACTCGGCCGACCGGCAGGTCACCACCACGGGCCGGTCTTCCCCGGTGAACCGGTTGACGACCCGCACCGCGTTGCGCCGCGCCGACTCGGGGATCTCGTCGAGACCGTCGAGGACGGGCAGGAGCAGGCCGCGCTCCAGCAGCCGGCGCGGGATCTCGGGACGCCCGGCGTAGTAGGTGGCGGCCAGGGTGTCGACCACCCAGCCGTCCAGCGACCGGTTCACCGGGTCCCACCCGCCCACCGACAGCAGGACCGGCACCGGGTCGCCGGGCTCGCGGCGTCCGAGCAGGCCCAGGGTCAGCAGCATCGCGAGCACGGTCTTCCCGGCGCCCGGCTCGCCGAGCACCACCAGCCGCCCGCTGGGGATGCGCCCGAACTCCGCGCCGAGGGCTGTGACTGCCGCGTCGAAGCCGCCGTCCAGCCTTCCCTCGGTGGTGACCCGCGCGATCCGTCCGGCCCCGTTACCACCGAACACCGCCTGCGGGCTGTCGGCGACGTCCCGGCGCGTCGCGGACCACGTCAGCGGCACCACCCGGGGTTCCCGCAGGCTGCGGGCCCGGGCCTCCTCCCGCCACTGCCCTTCGACGGTGCGGGCCAGGTCGTCGGCCTCGTCCGCCGGTTCCGGGGCCGGGACGGGCTCCGGATGCAGCAGCCGCTCGACCAGCGGCAGCATGAGCGCCGCGATGCCCAGGAACCAGGCCCCGATCGTCGCGAAGTCGGAACTCGGGCCGCTGCCCGCCCACAACATCCATGCCGCCGAGGCCGCCATGACGGCGGCCAGCGACCACAGCACGTACCTGGTGAAAACCGGCCCCCGCCGCATCAACTCTGCCCCCCACCCCGCCCGTTCGCCGGGCGGACTCCTGCTGTAGCTGCCACCCGCCCGGTCTCGGGCCGTCGCCCTCCCGGTCCGCGGGAACTGGATTCTCGCCGAGTGGTCCGTACGGTGCTGGGGCTTTACCGAGCTGAGACGACGGACCTCCGAGACGAACGGGCGTCCGACGCGAACGTATGGCCGAGGGGCGGAGACCGAAGTCCACGGCGTCTCCGTCACCGTGGAGGCCACGGCGGGGGTGTAGGCGGTGCCGTTCGAGCACGGTGCCCAGCGGGTCCTCGTTGCCGTACAGGGCCTGGCCGGTGGCGCGCCGGGTGTAGTCGAGGACGCGGGGGAAGGCTGGGTCGACGCGGACCCGGAGGTCGGCGGACGTGAGGGTGATACTGGTGGCCATGCCCCTACCGGATGGCCCGGACCCCCTACCGGGTGGCCCGGAGCAGCCCCTGTCCGCCGGCCCCGCGGGACAGCACGGCGTCGGTGACCCGGGCGTCCACGGCCGCGTACTCCCGGCGGTCGGCTGGCGCGGCGGTGGAGGTGGTCGCCGCGCAGGAGGTGCACACCACCCGGAAGGTGCCGCGCATGTCGGAGTACTGGGTGAGGTACTCGGCCTTGACGACGTCGAAGCGCCCGGGGTGGGCCGCGGACGGCTGGAAGGTGAAGCGGGGGATGGAGGACTCGTTGCCGCGCCGCTTGTCGGCCTCGTAGAAGCTGGCGACCTGGTCTCCCATGCCGTAGACCACCCAGGTGCCGTTGACCTTCTCGTACGGCTGGGGGACGTGGTTGTGGGTGCCGATGATCAGGTCGAGGTCGGGCAGGCCGCCGGTGCGGGCGGCGGTGAGGCGCCGGGCCAGCTCGCGCTGCTGCTCGTCGGGGGCGGTCTGCCACTCCGTGCCCCAGTGCACGCTGAGGACGACCACCGAGGCCCCGGCCCGCCGGGCGGCCCGCGCGTCGGCGAGGATCCGGTCGGCGTCGATGACGTTGACGGCCCAGGGCTTGCCGTCGGGGAGCGGGATCCCGTTGGTGCCGTAGGTGTACGAGAGCTGGGCGACGGTGGCGCCGCCGGCGGTCAGCAGGGCGGGGCGGCGGGATTCGGCGGCGGTGCGGGCGGATCCGGTGTGCCGGACGCCGGCCAGGTCGAGCTGGTCGAGGGTGCGGGCGAGCCCTTGGAAGCCGGCGTCGAGGGTGTGGTTGGAGGCGGTCGAGCAGGAGGCGTAGCCGGTGTCCTTGACGGCCCGTGCGAGTTGCTGCGGGGCCTGGAAGAGGGGGTAGCCGGTGAACGGTCCGCCGGGCGGTCCGTACGGTATCTCGTGGTGGCATATCGCCAGGTCGGCGCCGTGCACGACGGGCCGCACGCCGGCGAGGATCCGGCGGAAGTCGTATCCGCGGCCGCCGGCGTCGTCCCGGGCCTGCTGGATGATCGAGGGGTACGGGATGATGTCGCCGGTGGCGACGAGCGTGAAGCGGCGGTGACCGGCTCCGGGCCGGGCCGCGGTCCCCTTGTCGGCGGATCCCCCGGGGTGCGTGGACGCGCCGGCGTCCGGACGCAGGCTCTGGGCCGTGCGGGCCTGGTGGCCGCCGAGCAGTGCGGCCGCGAGGAGGGCGCCACCGCCGAGCAGGGCCAGGCCGGCTGCCGCGCCCACCAGGAGCCGGGCCCGGCCGTGGCCGGGGCCGGGGTGCCCGGGGCCGGCGCCGTCGTCGTCGGTCCGGCTGTCGCCCGTGCCGTCCGTCCCGCCCGCCATGCCGTGCCCCCCGTGGTCCGCCGGTGTCCGTGCGCCCGTACGCGCGCCCACTCTCGCACGTCCGTTCCCCCGGCGCCGGCGGTCGGGGAAGGCCGGCGTCAGTCGGGCGGTTCGGGCAGCAGCCCGAGCTGCTCCAGGAACTCCAACTGGTCGAAGTACAGCCGGTACTCGGTGATCAGGCCGTCGGCGACGGTGGCGAAGTCGACGCCCCGTATCCGCACCTCCCTGTGGGTGGCCGGCAGCAGCTCGCCGGAGGGCAGCTCCAGCGGTCCCGTGTTCCGGCCCCGGTAGAAGCCCTCGTCGATGGCGGTGTCGGCGGTCTCGTGCCGGCGCACGGCCTCGTACGTCGCGTTCGGCATCGCGTCCATGACCTGCCGGAAGTACTCGACGACCTCGTCCCTCCCCCGCAGCACACCCATGTCCGGGGTGACCGCGCAGGCGTCCTCCGCGAAGCACGCGGCGACGGCCTTGAGGTCCCTGGTCGTGGTGAGCGCCGCGGTGAGCCGGTCCATGACCTCGCGGGCCTGTCCCATGATCCACCTCCCTGGTTGCGCACCCGGGTGACCTCCCCATTTTCCCACGCCGTGGCGCGTCCTCCCAGGTCGCGGGCGGCTCGGGGGCGGTCCATCCTGGGGTGGGGGGTTCGGGAGGCGCCCATGGATCCGGTGGCCGCGCTGCGGCGCATCGCGTTCCTGCTGGAGCGCGCCCTGGCGCCCTCGTACCGGATACGGGCCTTCCGTACGGCCGCCGCGCAGGTGGCCGCCATGGCGCCGGGCGAGGCCGAGCGGCGCGCGGCGGAGGGCACGCTGGAGGCGGTCAAGGGCATCGGGCCGAAGACGGCCGGGGTCATCACAGAGGCCCTGGCCGGGCAGGTTCCCGCCTATCTGGAGCGGCTGGAGCGGGAGGCCACGGAGACGGCGGTGGCGGAGCACGAGGCCGCGGGCGGGGTGGACGGGCGGCTGGGCCGGGTCGCGTCGCCCGGGGCGCTGGCGCTGCGCGGGGCGCTGCGCGGCGACTGCCACGTGCACTCCGAGTGGTCGGACGGCGGCGCCACGATCGAGGAGATGGCCGTGACGGCCGCCGAACTGGGCCACGAGTGGGCGGTCCTGACGGATCATTCGCCGCGCCTCACGGTGGCGCGGGGGCTGTCCCCCGACCGGCTGCGCGAGCAACTCGACGTGGTGGAGCGGCTGAACACCACGTGGGCCCCGTTCCGGCTGCTGACCGGCATCGAGTGCGACATCCTGGAGGACGGCTCGCTCGACCAGGAGCCGGAGCTGCTGGACCGCCTCGACCTGGTCGTGGTGTCCGTGCACTCGAAGCTGCGGATGGAGCGGCGGGCCATGACCCGGCGGATGGTGGCCGCGGTGCGGCACCCGCGGGCGAACGTGCTGGGGCACTGCACGGGGCGGCTGGTGACCGGTCGGGGCCGTCCGGAGTCGGAGTTCGACGCGGCGGAGGTGTTCGCGGCGTGCGCGGAGTCCGGCACCGCGGTGGAGGTCAACAGCCGCCCGGAGCGGCTGGACCCGCCGCGGCGGCTGCTGCGGGAGGCGGTGGCGGCGGGGACGCTGTTCGCGATCGACACCGACGCGCATGCGCCGGGTCAGTTGGACTGGCAGGTCCTGGGCTGTGCGCGGGCCGCCGAGTGCGGGGTGCCGGTGGACCGGGTGGTCACGGCGTGGTCGGCGGAGCAGCTGCTGGCCTGGACCCGGGAGGGCCGCGTTCCCGAGGCCGCGGCCACGGGATGACGGAACGCGGCGGCCCACGGTCGGGGGCCGCGGCGCGCCCTCGCGCACCGCGGCCCCCGACCGGCTGCGGACGTCAGCTGTTGGTGGCGCCGTTGCCCGACAGGACCGGGATGTTGTCCGCGATGTGCGAGAGCGGCTCGTCGCCCTTGGCCTGCGTCGAGCTCTCGGCGCACTGCTGGACCTGCGGCGCGGAGAGCACCGGGATGTCCTGGACGCCGACGTTGGCGATGATCGCGAGCACGGACTGCGCGTTGACCTTGGCGGGGACACCGAGGCAGAGCTTGTTCGCGGTGCCCTGGACGAGGCTGGCCTGCGGGCTCATGACGCCCTCGGTCTTGCCGTTGCCGTAGATCTGCTGGGCACCGTTGCCGTTGACGGTGTTGATGCCGTCGTCGTTGCCGATGGCCATGGCCGGGGCGGCGACGGCGGCGCCGGCGCCGACCACGGCGGCGGTGGCAGCAGCGGTGAGCATGATCTTCTTGAGCATTGTAGGGGTCTTCCTTCTCGAACGGGGCCCTTTCGAGGGGCGCCGTGCCCAACGAAGCGGCCCCGCCGCGGTTGCGCTCCTTCACCCGCTCAGCCCGGCGAAACCGGTGGGAACCGCCCGGGCCGGGACCGCGTCCCCACCCGTGGCCTGCGCTTATTCGTTTCCCCTGGATCGCACCCGCACGGGAGGATGGCGCATCACCCGAGGGAGGGACCCCATGAGCCAGGACCGCCTGACTCTCCACGATCTGCTGCCGCCGGACGAGCTCGCCACGGCGATCGACGCCGGGCACGTCACGCGCAAGGCGCACCCCGAGCTGCCACTGTCGATCTACACGTACACGCGGGTGTGCCAGTACGAGCGCGTCTGGAACCGGATCACCGTCCGGTGCCGCGGCCTGGTGGCCGACGACGTCACGGGTGAGGTCGTCGCCCTGCCGCTGCCGAAGTTCTTCAACGTCGGCGAGCACGAGTCGGGGCAGCCGTACGCGCCCGCCCTGCCCGACGAGCCGTTCGAGGTGTACGACAAGCTCGACGGCAGCCTGGCGGTGGTCTTCCACTACGCGGACCGCTGGCGGGTGGCGTCCAAGGGCTCCTTCGTCAGCGAGCAGGCCCGCTGGGCGCAGCGCCGGCTGGACGGCGCCGACACCTCGGCGCTGGTGCCGGGGGTGACGTACCTGGCGGAGATCCTTTACCCGGAGAACCGCATCGTCGTGGACTACGGGCAGCGGCGGGACCTGGTGCTGCTGGCCGCTTTCGGCGGGGACGGCACCGAGGTGCCGCTGGCGGAGGCCGCCACCGGGTGGGACGGGATCGGGTCCGTGGTGCGGGCGTGGCCGGCGATGCCGCTGGCGGAGCTGCTGCGGCTGACCGGGTCGAACACGCTGCCCGGCGGCGGGCGGGCCACCGGCATGGACGCCGAGGGGTTCGTGCTGCGGTTCGCCTCGGGGGTGCGCGCGAAGGCCAAGCTCGCCGAGTACGTACGCCTGCACAAGGTGCTGACCGGCGTCACCGAGCGGGACGTCTGGCGCGGCCACGGCATCCAGCGGTTCGCCGGCGTGTCGGCCAAGCGCCTGGCCCAGGGACTGGGCCTGCCGCTGTCCGAGCTGTCGGGCCTGCGCTCGCAGGGCGGCCGTCCGCTGGACGCGCTGCTCGAGCAGGTGCCGGACGAGTTCGACGCGTGGGTGCGCGGGCTGATCGAGGGGCTGGAGAAGTCCTTCGCGGAGCGCGAGCGGGCCATCGACGAGGCGTACGCCTCGCTCGCCCATCTGGCCGACGACCGGGGCGCATTCGCGCGCGCCGTACGCGAACTGCCGGACCGGGACGTGCGGGCGGCCGTGTTCCAGCGCCTGGACGGCCGCTCCACCGAGCTGCTGACGTGGCGTCGGATCCGGCCGGCGGCCGCCGACCCCTTCAAGAACGACGAGGAGAACTGATTTCCGTGCCCCACGTACACGTGATGACGGGGCTGCCCGCCTCGGGCAAGACCACGGCCGCACGGGCCCTGCAGGCCGAGTCGGGCGGCCGGATGCGCCGCGTGAACCTCGACGACCTGCGGGCCATGCTCGACGTCCCCGCACCCGAGCGGAACCGCTCGAACGCGCACGAGCAGACCGTGCTCGCCGTGCAGGACGCGGCGGTCCGCGCGGCCGTCGAGGGCGGCTTCGACGTGGTCGTCGACAACACGCACCTGACCCCGCACATCCCCAGGCGGTTGAAGGCGGCGGTCAACGGGCTGGACGCGGAGTTCGTCGTGCACGACTTCACCGGCGTGCCCGTCGAGGAGTGCGTGCGCCGTGACGCCGCTCGCGAGCGGGCGGTCGGCGAGGAGATCATCCGCATCCTCGCCGACAAGCACGCCAAGGCACGGCGCGGTGGCTGGCGGCTCACCGCCGAGTGGTTCAACGCCCGCCCGGGCGTGACCCCGTACGTCGCGGACCCGTCCCTGCCCGCGGCTGTGCTGTGCGACATCGACGGCACGCTCGCGCTGCGCGGGGACCGCGGCCCGTACGACTTCACGCGCTGCGACGAGGACCTGGTCAACGTCTCGGTGCGGCAGGCCCTGCACTCGTTCCGGCGCGCGGACGGCGACACGATCGTGCTGCTGTCGGGTCGCAGCGAGGACCACCGGGCCGTCACCGAAGCCTGGCTGGAGCGTCACGGGGTGCCGTACGACGAGCTGTGGATGCGGGCCGCCGACGACGGCCGCAGCGACGACGTGGTGAAGACCGAGCTGTTCGACCGGCACGTCCGCCACCGCTACGCGGTGCGCGTCTCGCTCGACGACCGGGACCGCGTGGTGGCGGTGTGGCGCCGTATGGGCCTGCCGACCTGGCAGGTCAACTACGGCAACTTCTGACGCGGACGGGCGGCCCCTGGCGGCGGCACCCCCGGCCTCTCCGACCCGGCCATCCTCACGCGGCACTCCTCCTGACGCAGTCAGGGGGCCCGGGCCCCGCTCGCGGGAGCGGGGCCCGGGCCCACCCCGCCTCAGGACAACCCGGCCCGCCCCCGGACGCCGGCGGGGTCCGGGCCCGGGTCCGGGTCCGGCGTCGGGCCCGCGGGATCCTCCGCGTCGGCGAGGAACCCGCCCGACTGGTGCTGCCACAGCCGCGCGTACGCGCCCTGCGCCGCCAGCAGCTCGTGGTGCGTGCCCTGCTCGAGGATCCGGCCGCGGTCGAGGACGACGAGCCGGTCCATGGAGGCGACCGTGCTCAGCCGGTGGGCGACCACGAGGGCGGTGCGCCCCTCCATGAGCCGCCACAGGGCGTCCTGGACGAGGATCTCGCTCTCGGAGTCCAGGGCGCTGGTGGCCTCGTCGAGCAGCAGGATCGGCGCGTCGCGCAGGATCGCCCGGGCGAGGGCAACCCGCTGGCGCTGGCCGCCGGACAGCTTGACGCCGCGCTCGCCCACCATGGTGTCGAAACCGTCCGGCAGGGCGTCGGCGAACTCGGTCACGTGCGCCGCCTCGGCCGCGCGGCGGATCTCGGCGTCGGTGGCTCCCGGCCGGGCGAAGGCGATGTTGTCGCGCAGGGTGCGGTGGAACATCGCCGGGTCCTGGGGCACGTACGCGATCCGACCGCGCAGGTCGGCCTGGCTCAGCCGGCTGATGTCGCGGCCGCCGACGAGGATCCGCCCGGCGTCCACGTCGGTCATCCGCAGCAGCAGCCGGGTGAGCGTGGTCTTGCCGCCGCCCGAGCGGCCGACGAGGCCGATCCGCGCGCCGCTGGGCACCGTCAGGTCGAGGCCCTCGAAGAGGGGCTCCGCGCCGGCGTGGGCGAACGTCACCCGCTCGAAGCGCACGTCGGCGGCGGACCGGGCCGGCAGCGGCTCGGGCTCCTCGGGGTCGAGCACGGTGGGCGGGGTCAGCAGCAGTTCCGTGAACTGTGCGGCCTCCGTCAACGAGCTCTCCAGGCGCCGGTAGATCTGGTTGAACTCGAACATGATCCGGGTGGCGTTGCTGTAGTACGTGAAGGCCACGACGACCGCCTCCACCCCGCGGCCCTCCCCCGCCAGCACGACGGCCAGCAGCAGGCCCACGGCGTTGGTCAGGACCGACAGCGGCGCGACGACGGTGTCGATGCGCAGGTTGCCGTAGTCCCAGGAGCGCAGGGTGAGCCGGCGCGATTCCGCGACCCGGGAGCGGTGTTCGGCGGCCTCTCGCTCCTCGGCGGCGAACGCCCGCACCGTCTCCATGTTCGCGAGGCTGTCGGCCACGTGGCCCGAGACCCGCGCGATGGCTTCCTCTCGCTGGTCGACCAGGGCCTGGCGGCGGCGGATCAGCGGCGCCACGCAGAGCGCGGTGAACGCGATCATCGACAACAGCCCGACGACGAGCAGCGGTTCGTAGTGCCAGAGCACCACCGAGCCGAACAGGAGGGGTACGAGGCTGCCGACGACCGAGAAGGTGAGGGTGTCGACGACCTCCTCGAAGCGGGAGGCGAAGCTCAGGACCCGCTTGGTGAGGGAGCCGGCGAAGTTGTCGTGGAAGAACGCGGCGTCCTTGGCGAACAGTTCGTCCATGCCGATCACGTACAGGTTCTCGATGCCGAGGGCGTCGAGGCGGTTCAGGCAGTGCAGCCCGGCCCGCCACAGCGCCTCCGCGAGCAGCAGGACGCCGGCGAAGCCGAGGACGTACGGGAGCAGGGGGCCGACGCCGGGAGGGGTGCCCCCGGAGATCCGGCCGACGAGCTTGGCGACGATGAGCGGTGCGAGGTAGTTGATGCCGATGTTGCCCAGTGCCGGGAGCAGCATGGCGGGTACGGTCAGCCGGCGCAGCCGGACCAGTTGTCGTCCGTAGTGGCGCAGCGCGAGGAGGACGGGGCCCTTGCCCGGCCCCCCGTCGCGCGGTGCGGGTGAGTGAGGTGATTCGGTTGAAGCAGGCGAGTCAGGTGTTTCAGGCGATTCCATTCCAACCCTGTCATTGGACCCGAAATCCGGAACAGCGCAGTGTCGCGCACGCCCGTCCGGGCCGTCCAAGCGTTTTCCCGGCGGGCGGCGGTCCCGTGGCCGCACCGCGTCCGTCCCGGGCCGCACTGGCGTCGGTCCCGTGGCCGCCCCGGCGTCGGTCCCCCGGCCGCGGTCGGACGGGTCAGAAGTGGTTGGGGCCCGCCTGCAGGAAGCAGCTGGCCAGGGCGGCGCGGGAGGAGATGTCCAGCTTGCGGTAGATCCGGGACAGGTGGGCGTCGACCGTCCGGGTGCTGAGGAAGAGTTCCATCGCGATCTCCCGGGACCGCTTCCCGGCGGCGGCCAGCCGGGCGATCTCGCGCTCGCGTTCGGTGAGCAGCATCATCACCTCGCGGCCGTCCGGGCTGCCGGTGACCGCTCCCAGCGAGGCGAGCTCCTTCTGGACCCGGACGGCCTCGTCGCGCACCCGCAGCGCCCCGCAGCCCCGGGACACGGCCGCGGCGGCCCCGAGCCACTCCAGTGCGGTGGCCGGGCCGATGGTCTCGGCGGCGGAGCGGGCGCCGGTCACCAGGGTCCAGGCGTGCTGGACGGGCATCCCGGCCTCCCGGAAGGCGTCCGCCGAGCTCTTGAACAGCGGGAGCGCGAGGTCGTGCGCTCCGTCCGAGGCGTGCAGGATGCCGCGGGCCCGGTGGGCGTAGGCGCGCTGGGCGGGTAACCCCATGAGGTCCGCGGCCAGTTCGGCGTCCGTGGCGAAGCGGCGGGCTCCGCCGGTGTCGCGGCAGTACAGGGCTGCGACCGCCAGCATGGCGAGCAGCCAGGGGCGAAGCGGCGGTAGGAACAGGGGCAGCTGTTCGCCGCCGCCGCCCTCCAGGAGGGTGCGCTGGCAGCCGGGGGCGTCTCCGTTCAGCAGCCGTACCTGGGCGAGCATTCCTGCCACGAGGCCGTCCCGGCGGCCGGCGCGGGTCTCGACGGCGCAGGCGCCGTGCTCGGCGAGGGCGACGGCCTCGGCGGCGTCGCGCCGGCCCCGGGCCCACATCAGGGCGCCGGCCCGGGTGATGGCGGCGAGCCCGGCGAGCTTCTCGGATCCCCGGGACCTGGCGTACCGCTCGGCCTCGCGGGCCCAGTGCTCGGCGCGGGAGAGCCGGCCGGTCCACTGGTCGAGGACCGACAGCCACAGCTGGTGGCGCGGTACGACGAACCGCCGGGCGCCCCCGACCGTGACGGCCAGGCCCCGGTGCAGGTGACGGCGGGCGTCGGCGAAGCGCTCCACGCACAGTTCGGCGCAGCCGAGGAGCGTGAGCAGTTCCGGGGAGCCGGCGGCCACGGCGTCGGGCAGGGCGTCGACCTGCCGGGAGCATTCGGCGGCGTCGGCCAGGGCCGAGGAGACGAGGCCGAGGTGGGCGTCGCCGCATCCGGCGAGGAAGCGGATCCGGCGGCCGGTGGCCTCGTCGGCGCCGGCGGCGTTCCGCAGCGCCTCCCGCACCAGGTCGCGCACCTGCCCGTAGCCGCCGCGCAGCAGGTGCACGAGGCCGTACTGGAAGGCGAGTTCGACCGCGCCGGGGGGCAGCGGGCGGGTCAGCGGGTCGAGGGCGGCGCGGGCGACCGCCTCCGCCTCGTCGTAGCGCCCGAGCTGGCGCTCGACGTCGGCGCAGGCCGCGTGCGCGCGCAGTCTGAGGTCCGTGGGCAGGTGGGGGGCCGCGGCGAGCAGCCGGTGGGCGAGGCCGTGGGCCTCGTCGGGGCGGCCGGCGGCGGTGAGGGCCTTGCAGTGGGCGATGCCGAGGGTGGCCCGGGCCGGCTGGACGAGGTCGGAGCCGGGCAGGTACTGCAGCGCGAGGCCGAGCCAGCGGGCGGCGGTGGCCGGGGCCTCGCCGACCACCTCGGCCGCGCCCTCGGCGAGGACGGAAACCGCGGTGGGGCTGTCCGTGCCCACGAGGTGCTCCGCGTGCCGGGCGCGGGCGGCGGCGCAGGCGTCGCGGGTGGTGAGCAGGTCGAGGGCGCGCCGGTGGGCGAGGAGCCGGAAGGAGGGGTCGGCGTGCTCGTGGGCGACGTGGCCGAGGACGCGGGAGCGGAAGGCGAACCGGCCGCCGCGGCCGAGGGGGCGGACCAGGTCGGCGCGGCTGAGCTCGTCGAGGGCGTGCAGGGTGCGGGGGGTGCCGAGGCCGGAGACCTCGGCGACCTCTTCGGGGCTGAACCGGTCGCCGAGGACGGCGGCTCCGGCCGCGGCCAGGGCCGCGTCGGGCGTGAGGGCGTCGAGTTCGGTGATGAGGGCGGCGCCCTCGCGCAGGAGTCCGTCCCGGTCCGGGCCGATCTGGTCGGGCCACGCGTCGGGCTGCCAGCCGGCCGCCAGGAGGATCCGGGCGCCGCGGGGGTTGCCGGCACTGGCCTGGTGGAGGGCGTCGGCGTGCTCGGCGGGGTCGTCGCGGCGGGGGGCGAGCGGGGAGGGGGCGGCGGGGCAGGCCGTGGCGCCGGTATCCGGGTGCCAGTGGCCGAGGAGCGCGGCCACGGCGGCGCGGTCCAGCGGCTCGGGTCTGAGTCGGGTGACGGTGCCGGCCCGGACGCCGCTGTCGAGGGCGTCCCGCAGTACCGCGGGGGTCTGGCGGGGGCGGTGGGCGACGGCGAGGACGAACGGGCCGGGCACGGGGGTGCGTACGAGGTGCACGACGAGGGCCAGCGACTCCTCGTCCAGCAGCTGTACGTCGTCCAGCAGCAGGGCGCAGGGGCCCTTGGCGGCGACCCAGTCGGCGAGCTGTCGGCGGATGGCCCGCAGGAGGGGCGCGCCGGGGGAACGGTGGGTCGGGAAGGGCCACGCCTCCGGCCGGTCCCCGAGGGCCTCCTCGAACACCTGGTACGGGGTGGTGGGCCAGCGCGTGCCGGACGCCCGGGCCACCTGGACCCCGCGGTCCTCGGAGAGCCGCGCCAGCAGGGTCAGCAGAAGGGACTTGCCGATGCCCGGATCCCCGGCGATCTCCACGACGGTGCCGCGCCCGCGCGGGAGGGCGTCCAACGCCTCGGCGAAGCGCTCGGATTCGGCCTCTCTGCCCGCGAGCGGGCAGCAGGACTCCGGTAACTGAACGGCGAACACAAGACGCTCCCCCCGGTCGCAGCGGCAGACGCTCGCCCCCGTTGCCCGCGGTCGGCCACCAACGCTGCACATGCTACGGCCCGGCCCTGGCCATCGACGTGATTACGTAGTTCTACCGATGTCCGGAACGGGCTCGTGTTGCAGGGTAGTTCGAGTTCGGGGCAGCTGATGTGCCATTACGCGAACGGAGTCGACACTGACACCGAGTCCACGGCTTCGACACCCCTGCTTCACCGCATGTCCCCCGGACGCACGTTCCCGGCCAACGGCCCGTCGGCCCCTGCCGCGCCTGGCCGGCGGTGCGCCCCGCCCCGTCCGAAAGGGTCCCCTTCCCAGCGTGAACGCATGTGCCTGCGGTCCGTCTACGCGCATCAACCACCCGCCCGGCCCCGGCGGTCGGTCCGACCGCACCCGGACGGTCCGGAACTCAGAAGGTGAGGGAACATGTCTTTCGAGCGCCTGACCTCCACGTGGGACGTGGTGCCGGTGGAGGAGGCCCTGGAGCGGCACGGCCCGTCGGCCACCCTCGGGACGCCCCACCCCGGCTTCACCAGGGGACGCCAAGTCCGGCTCCATCGGGGGAACTTATCCGTCCTGGGGGACCTGGCACCCGATCCCGCGTCCGCCGCGCTGCCCTACGACGTCGTGGTCGACGGTGACCTCACCGTCGAGGGGGACGTCGACTGGTGGGACGAGGCCGGCAGCGGCCTCTTCCTGGTCACGGGCGACCTGCGGGCCCGCAACCTGCTGCTCTCCGGACGTCCCCGGTTCGTCGTGGCCGGCGACCTGGCGGTCTCGGGGCGGGTCCAGGGCCACCACGGCGACGACGCCGGCCGGCTGGTCGTCGGGGGCCGTACGCAGGCCCAACTCGTCGTCAACACAGGGGGGTTCACGATGGTCTTCGGCAGCCGTCCGGAGGCCGTGATCGCCGCCGATCCGGGGCGCACCAGTTGCCCGGTCGACGTCCCGGACAGCGGGCTGGCGGCCCTCGTGCTGCCGGCCCTGCTCGACGGGCGCGAGGTGGACGAGCACCGGATCAGCAGCGCGCTGCGCGCCGGGGAGCCGGTGCTGCGCCCGGGCGTACGGCCGGGAGGCGTGCTGACGGGGCGCAGGAGAGCCGACGGCGCGTCACCGGTGGACGAGGCGGCCCTGCTGGACGAGGGGGCGCCGCTGGACGGTGGGACCCCGGTGGGCCGGGGGGCCGGCGTGGCCGAACGGGAACCGCTCGCCCTGCTCTGAACCCGCCCGGCGGGAACGGGCGCCACGGCGAGGCGCCCGGGCGGAGGGTTCCGCCCGGGCGCCCGGCCCGGTCCCGGGCCACCGGCGAGATCCGCAGGAGGCGGCCTACGTCCGGGCGGCGACGAAGGCGGCGAGGCGGCGGACGCCCTCCTCGATCTCGTCGTCGTCCAGGTAGCTGAGGGACAGCCGGATCTGCCGCGCACCGCCCTTGCCCCCGACGAAGAAGTGGCTCATGGGGGTCCACAGGACGCCGAAGTCCCGTGCGGACTCCTCCAGTACGGCGTCGTCCACCTCGAAGGGCAGCGTCATGACGAGGAAGAAGCCCCCCTCGGGGGCGTCCCAGCGGATCCCCGTCCGGGCCCTGAGGTCCTCGGGGAAGGCGCTGTCGAGGGCGTCGAGGAGCAGCCGCAGGTTGCGCCGGTAGAAGGCCGACTTCTCCTCGACCATCGCCCGCAGCGTCCCGCCGGCCTCGACCAGCATGCCGCCGATCACGGCCTGGCCGACCGGCGAGGTGTTCACGGTGACCATGCTCTTGACGGCCGCCAGCTCGGCGGCGAGCAGCCGGGTGCGTCCGTCGGGGCCGCGTACGGTCTGGTCGGCGACCGCGTACCCGACGCGGACCCCGGGGATGCAGACCTTGGCGAACGTGCCGAGGTGGACCACCCGGCCCCCGCGGTCCAGCGCCTTGAGGGTGGGCAGCTTGGTCTCCGGGGCCGCGGTGAACCCGTACGGGTTGTCCTCCAGGACGAGCAGGTCCTCCTCGGCCGCGGCGGCGAGCAGCGCGTGCCGGTCGGGCAGGGCCATCCGGCTGCCGGAGGGGTTGGAGAAGTCCGGTACGAGGTACAGGGCCCGGGGCCGCCTGCCCTCGGCGCGCACCTCCCGGCAGACGCGGACGAGGTCGGGCAGCACGGAGCCGTCCGGCCGCTGCTCCACCGGCCGGATGTCGAGGCCGAGCAGGCGGGCGGCGCCGACCGCACCGACGTAGCAGGGGTCGGCGACCAGCAGGACGTCGTCGGGGGTGGCGTGCAGGGCCCGCAGGGCGATGAAGATGGCCTCCTGGCAGCCGACGGTCACCACCACGGCCTCGGGCGGCACGTCGATGCCCTCGTCGGTCCGCAGGACGCCCGCGACCAGTTCGTTGATCAGGCCGGGGGTGGATCCGTACTGGAGGATCCGGCGCCGGGCCCGGGCCGGGGACATCCCGCGCTCCCGGCACAGGTAGGCGACGTAGCTCTCGATGTGCCGGGCGACGTCCACGCCCTCGAAGAAGCTCTCGTGCGGGGCCCCCGGCGCGAACGAGACCGCGTCGGGGTACTGGGACATCACGTCGGTCAGCAGCGTCACCGATTCCATCACGGGATCGCTGACGGATGCGTGGAGCTCGCGGCGGTCGAGCTCCCGTACCGGTTCGGCGAGCAGCGCCGGTCGATCGGCCATTCCTCCACCCTCCACGTCTGTCGCGGGATCAGCTGCGGCGGGAGCGGCTGATCCAGGTCCGCTCCAGGTTGTCCATCACGTCGGCGCTGTACAGCCGCCGGGACTGCTCCAGGGAGAACTCGGCCATGTACCGGCGGAAGCCGTCCTCCGGCTCGTCCGCGAGGTTGAGCATCCTGCGGTTGGCGGTGACCGAGGGGTTGTCCAGGGCCTCGGCGGCGGACCGTACGGCCTTGTCCATCTGCTCGGGCTCGACCACGTCGTCGGCGAGGAGCAGCCCGTCGGGGTCGGCCGCGCGGATCTTCCTCCCGCCGAGGATCACCTGGCGGGCGCGGCGGTGGCCGAGGACGCGGCCGAGCCGGAAGTTCGCGGCCCCCGGGACGATGCCCTCCTGGACGGCGGGCAGGCTGAAGTAGGCGTCGTTCTCGGCGACGACCTGGTCGAAGACCAGCAGCAGTTGCATGCCGCCGCCGATGGCGAAGGTGTCGACGGCGGCGAGCCAGGGCTTCTCCCAGCCGCCGCCGGCGAAGGGTCCGGCGGGCTCGCCGGGTACGCCGCTCAGGCCGCGCAGGATCTTGTGGATGTAGCCGACCTCGCGGCGGAGCAGGAAGTCGACGAAGGAGATCTGGCCGTTGTACAGCCGGGTCAGGTTGATGCCGGAGCTGAAGACCCGCCGGCCGGCGTAGCGGGTGTGGGTCATGGGGGCCCCGCGGACCACGCCCGCCCGGACCCCGTCGTCGAGCAGGACGAGGTCGACGGCGGTTTCGAAGTCGTCGGCGAGGGCGTCGTCCTCGGCGTTGAGGCAGTCGAGGTTGTGCACGGTGACGTGGCCGATCCCGTCGCGGCGTTCGACGGTGACGGTGCCGAGGGCGGCGGTGCCGGTGCGGCGGAACTCCGCGAGCGCGCCCAGCGACCGGGGCATGGGGCGGCGCATGGCGTCCAGGATCCGCCGGCCGGCCTCCGGGGCGCGCAGCAGGCCCCAGAAGAGGATGCCCTGGTCGACCTCGTGGCCCTCCTTCTCGGGCTGGGTGCACCGCCGCTCCGCCGCCACGGTCTCGGCGGTCGGGACCAGTCCCGGGAGGAAGTCGGCAGCGCCGAAGGCGAGTTCGCGCAGCCCGAGGGGGGTGCGCCCGCCGTCGGTGAGGGCGTCGTGGAGCCGCCCGCCGTGCTCGCGGACGAAGGCCAGCCGGGCGGTGCGGGCGGCGCTGCGGACCCCCTCCACCCGCTCCTGCTGCTCGGGGGAGCGCTCCCGGCGGGGCGGCAGTCCGGCCGTGCGCTCGCCCGCCTCCCGGAGGTACGCGCCGACCCGGGCCGCGTCAGCGGTGAAGTCGCCGGTGGTGTCGGGCGGGGCGGGGAGGTCGGAGGGCTCGGGCGCGGTGGTTCGTGGCATGCGGGGTCCCTGTCCGGTCGCGGTGGGTGGGGTGGCTCCGCGCGGCCGGGCGGTCGGGCGCCGCCCGGCCGGACGGTTCAGCCCTGTCCGGCGGGGCGCAGGGCGCGGTCGCACGCGGCCAGGTGCGAGCCGAGCGCGTCCTCGAAGCTGGTGGTGGCCGCGTCCATGAGCAACCGCCGGCGGACGGCGACGTCCGCCGCCCGCGCGCCCTGGAACGCCTTCACGGCCGCGGCCAGGGCCTGGTCCGGGTCGTCGGCGACCTCGTCGACGAGCCCGAGGGCGAGCGCCTTCGCGGCCGTGGTCGGCGCGCCGAACAGGGCCGCCGCGCGGGCCCGGTGGACGCCGACCTGGTGCGCCAGCCGGAACAGCGCCATGCCCGGCCAGGTGACCCCGTCGGAGGTGGGCAGCCGGAGCACGAGGTCCGGGCCGGCCACCCGGTGGTCCGTCGCCAGCAGGACCTCGGCGGCGAGTCCGGCGCACTCGCCGGTGGCCAGCGCCACCGTGGCCACCGGCAGCCGCTCCATCCGGCGCACGGCCCGCTCCCACTTGTTGACGAGGTGGACGTCGGGCACCCGGGGCCCGGTCCGGGCCCCGTCGGCCGGCGGTCCGCCGTGCAGGCGGACGAGGAGGACGTCGCCGGTGCCGGCGTCCTCCACGCGGTCGCAGATCTCGGTCAGCTTCCGGACCGCGGCGGAGTCGAGCGGCTCGGCGCTGTGGAACCCGACCGTGAAGTCGGTGTCCGGGTCTATGTCCATCAGTTGTCTCGCCCGTCCTGACGCTGGGAGGGAAGGAGCTACCACTTGAGGAGCGCCGTCTCGATGGTGGACCCCGGCCCCATGGTCATCAGTACGCCGTGGTCGCCGGGCCGGGTGACGTCCTCGGCGGTGAGCCGCTGGAGGGAGAAGAGGAACGAACCGCTGGAGAGGTTTCCGTAGTCCCTGAGCACCGAGGAGGTGTGCCGCAGGTCGTGGGCGGCGAGGCCCAGGTTGATCTTGACGGCGTCGATGACCTTCTTGCCGCCGGAGTGCACGATCCACTGGGAGATGTCGCTGCGCCGCAGCCCCGTGCCCCGCAGCAGGTTCCCGACCGCCTCCTCGGCGTGGGCGCCGACGACGTAGGGCACGTCCCGGTCGATGTAGAAGCTGAACTTGCCGTGGTCCTCGTCCCAGTCGTAGCGCATGGCCTCGATCGCCTCCGGGATGATCCGGCTGGTGAACCTGAGGACCTCCGGGCCCTGGGCGGGGCCGCCGGCCATCAGTCCGACGGCCGCGGCACCGTCGCCGAACAGCCCGTTGACCACGGCCGTGCGCAGGGTGCCGTCGAAGACGTAGGCGGCGGAGCAGGCCTCCACGCAGATCATGACGGCGAGCCGGCCGGGGTTGCGACTGGCCCAGGCCGCCGAGACGTTGAGGCCGTTCAGTCCGGCGTTGCAGCCCATGCCGACCACGTCGAGCCGGCCGCAGGTGACCGGCAGGCCCAGCTCCTGGATGAGCAGGGCGCTGAACCCGGGGGTGAGCAGCCCGGTGGACGTGACACAGCACAGGTGGCCGATGTCCGCCGGGTCGGCCCCCATGTCCTTGAGGCAGGACTCCAGGGCGTGGGCGGCGAGTTCGATCCCGTCGGCGCGGTGCTTGCGCAGCAGCTCGCCCTGGGTCTCGATCCGCGGCACGCCGTTCGCGTCGAGCGGCGGCAGGTGGAGGTACCGCCGCTCTATATGACTGTTGAGGAAGAGGGAGACGACCCGGGGATCGGTGATCCCGAAGATCCGCAGGACGTCCTCCTGCGAGTAACTGGTCGCCGGATTGGCCGTACCGAGCCCCGTCAGCCGGGGCGGCGGCGGATTCAGTGCCTCACTCATCACGCTGCGCACCTCGGTGCCTTCTCTGCCGGAAAGCAGGCGTCAGGACGGTGGTCAGGACATCGCGGCGACGAGGCTGAGCGGCCGCAGGTCGGTCCAGTGCTCCTCCACGTACGCCAGGCAGGTCTGCCGGGGTGCGTCGTCGAGGGCCACCGTCCAGCCCGCCGGCACCGCGGCGAAGGCCGGCCAGAGCGAATGCTGGCCCTCTCCGTTGATCAGAACCTTGTACTCGGCCGAGTCGTCCTCGAACGGATTGGACACGTCCGCCCTCCAGTTGGGGTTCGCGGATGAGTGGTGGGGGATGACGGCACACCTGACGTCGAACGTCACACTAGGCAGCCTGTCAAATACAGTCAAGAGAGCTTGACAAATATTGTCAAGATTAATGACAGGGTGGTCCGCTGAGGGGGTACGGCTGCGACGCCGGGTCAGTGCTGGGCGCGCACCAGGGCCTCGGCCAGGGCCTTCCACGCCTCGGCCGCGAGGTCGATGCTCGAGGCGGCCTGCAGCCGCTCGGCGACCGCACGCAGCGCGGTCACGGCCTCGTCGGCCCGGCCCAGCCCGATCTCCGCCTGGTGCAGCAGGATCTCGGTCCGCGTGCGCTCCTGCGCGGGCAGCGGCCCCGGGTCGGCCAGCACCCGGGCGGCCAGCCGGGCCGCCTCCGCCGGCTCGCCCCGGTGGAAGGCCAGTTGCGCGCGCACGGCCGTCAGCCGTACGTCGTCCAGCGGCTCACCGAGCAGCTCGACCACGCTGGCGGCCTCCCGGCACCACTCCTCGGCGTGCGGCGCGGCCGTCCCGTGGACGCGCAGCGCCAGCGGGACCGCGGCGAGCCGCAGCCGGCCCCACAGCAGCGGGCCGTCCTTGCGGTCCGTGCCGGACAGCGCCTCCTCGAGCAGGGCCAGCCCCCGCTCCGCGGCGCCCTGCCGGACGGCCACCGAGGCGGCGGCGGCCAGTACTTCGGCACGCAGCGGTCCGAGCTCCTCCGCCGGTACCTCCAGGGCCAGTTCGACGTGGCGCTGGGCGTCGGAGAGCCGGCCCGCCTCGGCCTCGGCCGCGGCGAGCACCAGCAGGGCCCGGGCCCCGTCGGCGCCGGGGAGCCGCGGATGGCGCCCGTGGAGCGCGTGCGCGCGCTCGGCGAGCCCGAGCGCCGCGTCGGTGTCGCCGGCCTCGTGCGCCCGCCCGGCCAGCTGGACCAGCGCCTTCAGCCGCAGGGCCGGCGAGTCGAGGGTCTCGGCCACGGCGAGCAGCCCGTCGAGCGCCCGCTGCCGCTCGGCCTGCTCGCCCCGCCGCTCGTGGGCCCGGGCCAGGTGCCACAGCACCTGCCACAGCGACTCGGGGGCGACGTCCCCGGCCTCCTCGGCCGCGGCGGTCAGCGCGGTCACCGCCGCCGCCGTCCGGCCGTCCTCCAGGGCGGCCACCCCTTCGGCCAGCAGGACGGGGACCAGCTGCGGCGAGCGGGCCAGGAAGGTGTCCTCGGGGACGTCGAGGCGCGCCGAGAGGTGCCGGACGGCCTGGGCCGTCGGTGCGCGGTGCCCCGACTCCAGGCGCGAGACGTAGCTGGAGGAGACCCCGTCGCCGGCGATGTCCGCCTGGGAGAGGCCCTTCTCACGCCGAAGCCGTGCCACCAGCTGGCCGAACGCCGGCTGCGCCAGGTAGTTCATCGTCTCGCCGCTTTCCGTGCCGCAGCTGTCATCGCGGCCGACAGCCTATGTCATGGGGGTTCCGGGCACCGCCCCGCCCGTCGCAGTGCCCCGATCGGGCGACTCGGCCAGGGTCTTCTCCACGGCCCGGACGACGGCGTCGAGCCCGTCCCGGAGCTCGTCGGTGGGCCCGCCGAAGCCGATGCGCAGCCGTCCGGGGTGCCCGAAGCAGGCTCCCGGGACGACCAGGACGCCGTCCTCGGCGAGCAGCCGCTCGCACACCGCCGTCATGTCGGGCACGCCGGGGAACAGCGGGAACGCGCTGACCCCGCCCCGCGGCACCGGCAGGTCCACCAGCCCGGGGTGCTCCGCCGCCCATGCGGTGAGCAACGCCCGGTTGCGGACGGCCTGTTCGCGCAGCGGCCGCAGGACGCGGTCGGCCCGCTGCAGGACGCGGGTGGCGATCAGCTCGTTGAGCGGCGAGGTGCTGATGCTCACGTAGTCGCGCAGCCGCACCATCGCCGTCAGCACCTCCGGCGGTGCCAGGCACCAGCCGATGCGCAGCCCCGGCAGGCCGTAGGACTTGGACAGCGTGCCGAAGGAGACGCAGCGGTCGAGGACGGCCGACGGGTCCGGAAGCGGGTCGCGGTCGTACGCGAGGTCGGCGAAGGCCGCGTCCCAGAGCAGGTAGCAGCCCAGGGAGTCCACGTGGGACAGCAGCTCCCGGTAGCCGTCCTCGTCCGGCATGGTGCCGGTCGGGTTGTGCGGGAAGTTCACGACCACGGCCCGCGTGCGCGGCCCGGTCAGCTCCCGCAACCGGGAGACGTCCGGGACGAACCCGTCCTCCGGGCGCAGCTCCCAGACCCTGAGCGTGGCGCCGAGGGCGGCGGCCACCGACGACAGCGACTGGTACACCGGCCGCAGGACCACGACCTCGTCGCCCGGGCGGACGATCGCCGAGAGCGCCAGGAAGATGGCCTCGGTCGAGCCGTGCGTGATCATCACCCGCTCGGTCCGTCCGGGGGCGTAGCGGGCGGCGACCGCCTCGCGCAGCGGGTCGCAGCCGAGCGAGGGGCTGTCGCGGAACATCAGCGCGTCGAGCTCGCCGGACTCGATACCGAGGACGGCGCGCAGCCGGCCCAGCGTGTAGTTCTGCGCACCGGAGCTGGAGATGTCGGTGCGGGCGTCGAAGTAGCGGGTGCGGAACCAGTCCTCCAGCAGCGCCGGCTCGATGTCGCCGAGGGCCGGGAGGGCAGGGGCGGTGGGCCGGTCGGGGGTGGTGGGCCGGGGGTCCGGCGCGGAGAAGGTCATGGGCTTCAGCCGATCACTCGGGTGGCGGTGTCCGCGCGGCCCGGGCGGGTGCGCCGGAAGTCGACGACGACGTTGATCCGCTTGAGCCAGCGGTCGGTCCCGTCGTAGCGCGGGCGGAAGGGACGGCGGCCGTGGACCACGTTCCGATTGTCGATGAAGCCCATGTCGCCGGGGGCCAGCGGGAAGTCGTAGAGGTGTCCGTCGAGGTGGTCGACCAGCCATTTCAGCGCGTACGCGGCGGCCTCGTCCCCGTCCCCGGGGGCCACGTAGTCGCTGTCGATGCGCAGCACCGGCGCGTCGGGGTGGCCGGTGACCAGCGGTATCAGCGGGGGCCGGCGGCGCACCTCGTCGAGGCGGCGGAAGGCTTCGGCGCGCCCGTCGGCGGCCGCGGCGGAGTTGAGGAGCGCGTCGTGGGACGCGTCCGGGACGATGTGGAAGCGGGGCTGGTTCAGCACCTCCATCACCTCGGCGGGCATCGCCGCCGGGTCGAGGTGGCCCAGGGTGGTGGCGGTCAGCTCGGGGCTGCGCAGGCACAGCAGTCCCACGTAGTCGGCGCGGTACGGGGAGAAGGCGTCCTCGGTGTGCCAGCCCAGCTCCTTGCTGCTGCTGGAGCTGACCAGGCTCTCCTCCATCCCCGGGGTGGGGACGACGTCGGTGACCAGGCGTCCGTCCTGCTGGGTGGCCCAGGCGATGACCTCGCCCAGGAGCGAGCCGTACAGCATGATCAGGAAGCTGTGGGCCCGGCTCGCGCCGGTGTCGGCCTCCTGCCAGCGGGACGGGGTCGGGCCGAGCACGTCCTGGTCCACCGGGTTGCCGGAGACCACCAGGCCGTGCTTGCGGTCGTCGAGGCGGGCCCGGTTGACGGCCAGGCGCAGGCCGCGGGGCAGGTCGTGGGCGATGACGGAGACGTCGGCGAGGAAGGCCGGGTGGTCGACCCGGCCGTACTCGTCGGCCAGGGCGCTCGCGAGGGCGTGCGCCTGGGCCGACTCGGCCGGGCTCAGGCGGTACCGGTGGGCCCCGGGCGGGCCGGCCGGCTGCGCGTCGGTGGCGGAGGCGCGGTCGGTGCCCCCGGTGTCGGGGGCGGTGGTGGGTTCCCGGCGGGACATGGGTGGTGCCTCCGGTCGGTTGGTGGCGTGCGGGTGTGGTCGGACGGCTGCGGTGCGCGGGCCGGGGCCCGGCGGCGGGGCGGGACGGTCGGGCCCGGGCTCACCCACCGGCGGCGGGCGGGACCGGGTCCGCGCCGGCGGCCCCGGCGAGGTGGCGCACGAGGACGGGGGCGATCTCCGAGAGGGCCCCGGGCCGGGTCATGTCGGCGTGGCCGGAGTCCACGACGTGGTGCTCCAGCGCGCCGACCCAGGGTGTCCACAGGGCGGCCGCCGTCTCCGGGGAGAGGTGGCGCTCGCGTCCGGCCTGGAAGAGGACGGCCGGGCCGTCGTACCGGCGCGGGGCGAACTCCTTCATCAGGCGGACGTTGTTGACCGTGACCTCCATCAGTGCGGCCACGGCCCGTTCGTCGAGTCCGGACAGGATGCTGTCGTGGGCACGTAGGAGCTCCAGGACGCGGGCGGGCGTCACCGTGCCGTCCTCGTCGGCGGTGCCTTCGAGGACGTCGACGCCGTCGAACGCGAGCCGCAGCACGTCCCGGGCGTCCATCACCTCGTACTCGCCGTTGGAGCCGCCGGGATAGGCGTCGAGGAGGGCCAGCAGGGCCACCTCCTCGCCGGCGTCCTGCAGGTCGGTGGCGATGGCGTGGGCGACCGCGCCGCCGAAGGACCAGCCGAGCAGCCGGTACGGGCCGTGCGGCTGGATGCGGCGGATCTCCGCCAGGTAGTCGGCGGCGATCTCCGGCACGCTGTCGGGCAGGGTGACGGGCCGGGCCAGGCCGCGGGACTGGAACGCGTAGACGGGGGTGTCGGGGTCGACGAAGCGGGTGAGTCCGGCGTAGCACCAGCCCATCCCCCCGCCGGGGTGGATGCAGAACAGCGGCGTGCCGGCGCCGGACGGCCGCAGCGGCAGTACGGTCTCCAGCGCGCCGTCCCCCTCGCTCCCGGGGGCGGCGGCCGCCGTGCCCGCGCCGACGGCGGCGGCGAGCGCGGCCACCGTGGGGGCGGCGAACAGGGTGCCGACCGCCAGGTCCGCGTCGAGGGCGTCCCGGATGCGGTTGACCAGCCGGGTGGCGAGCAGCGAGTGGCCGCCGAGGTCGAAGAAGTTGTCGTCGACGCCGACCCGTTCGAGGCCCAGGACGGCGGCGAACAGTCCGCACAGCAGCCGCTCGGTGGGCGTGCGCGGCTCCCGGCCGGCGGCCGGGCCGGCCGCGGTGGGCGCGGGCAGCGCCTTGCGGTCGAGCTTGCCGTTGGGGGTCTGCGGCAGGGCGTCGAGCACGACGAACGCCGAGGGGATCATGTACTCGGGCAGCGCGGCCGCCAGGGACTCCCGGATCGCCGCGGTGTCCACCGCGGTGCCCTGGGCGGGGACGAGGTAGCCGGTCAGGCGCCGGTCGCCGGGGCGGTCCTCGCGGACCACGGCCGCGACCTGGACGAGCGCCGGGTCCTTCGCCAGGGCCGCCTCGACCTCGCCGAGTTCGATGCGGAAGCCGCGGACCTTGACCTGGCCGTCGGCCCGGCCGACGAAGTCGAGGAGGCCGTCGCCGGCCCACTTGACGATGTCGCCGCTGCGGTACATCCGGGCGCCCGGCTCGTCGGTGAACGGGTCGGCGACGAACCGACCCGCGGTCAGGTCGGGCCGGCCGAGGTAGCCGCGGGCCAGGCCCGGTCCCCCGATGTACAGCTCGCCCGGGACGCCCGGCGGCACCGGGGCGAGCCGCTCGTCGAGCACGTACAGGCGGGTGTTGTCCATGGCGCGGCCGATGGGTACGGAGCGGCCGACGCGGTGCGGGGCGCGCATGGGGAACCAGGAGCAGATCACCGAGGTCTCGGTCGGCCCGTAGGTGGCCACGATCTCGGTGTCGGGGCAGCGGTCGACCGCCCGCTGCACGGCGCTGACGGGCACGTTGTCGCCGCCCGTCCACACCTGCCGCATGGTCGCGAGGGCGCCGGGCTCCTCCTCGGTCATGAGGTTGAACAGCACGGGGGTGAACAGGGCGGAGGTCACGCCGTGTTCGGCGATGACCCGGGCGTACTCCCGGGTGTCCAGGGACCCTTCGGGCGCGACCACGACCGTGCCGCCGGTGAGCAGCGGCACCCACAGCTCGTACGTCGAGGCGTCGAAGGCGTGCGGGGCGTGCATGAGCACCCGCTGCTGAGCGCCGCCGTGCCAGCAGCCGTCGGCCGCGAGGTCGGCGACGTTGCGCTGGGTGACGGCCACGCCCTTGGGCGCGCCGGTCGAGCCGGAGGTGTAGATGACGTAGGCGAGTTGGTCGGGGTGGACGGCGACGTCGGGGGCGGTGGCCGGCTCGGCGTCCAGGGACGGGTCGGTCAGGTCGACGATCCGGGTGCCCTCCCGGCGGGCCTGCGCGACGAGTTCGTGGTCGCGGGTGGCGGCGTCGACCACGAGGACGGCGGCCCGGGTGCCGGCCATGACGTAGGTGAGCCGGTCGAGGGGGTAGCCGGCGGACAGCGGTGCGTACGTGCCGCCCGCCTTGACCACGGCCAGGGTCGCGACCACCACCGCGGGCGAGCGCTCCAGCAGGGTGGCCACGGTCCGCTCGGGGCCGGTGCCGAGCGCCGCCAGCCGGTGCGCGAGGCGGTTGGCGCGGACGTCGAGTTCCTCGTACGTCAGGGTCGTGCCGTCCGCACGGACGGCCGGCGCGTCGGGGTGCTCGGCCGCCACGGCCTCGAAGAGGCGGGCGAGCGACCGGTCGGGCACCGCCCTGCGGGGCCCGCTCCAGGTCCGCAGCACCAGCTCGCGCTCCTGGTCCGAGAGCACGTCGGCCGCGGTGACGGGCAGTCCGGGGTCCTCGGTGACGACGTCGAGGAAGCGGACCAGCCGGTCGGCGAGCGCCCGCGCGGTCTCCCGGTCGAACAGGTCGGTGCTGTACATGATGCCGCCCTGGAGGCCGGCGGCCGAGCCGTCCGCGTCGTAGCGCTCGTCGAGGTGGAACTGCAGGTCGAACTGGGCGACGTACGCCCCGACCGCCTCGTGCCGCACGTCCAGCCCGGCCATGGGGGCCTCGGCGTTCTGGTTGTGCAGGATGAGGGTGGTCTGGAAGAGCGGGTTGCGCGACAGCGACCGGGCCGGGTTGAGGGCCTCGACCAGGCGGTCGAAGGGCAGGTCCTGGTGGGCGTACGCGGCCAGGTCGGTGTCCCGGACCCGGTGCAGCAGCTCCCGGAAGGAGGGGGCGCCCGAGGTGTCGGTGCGCAGCACCACCGAGTTGACGAAGAAGCCGACCAGGTCGTCGAGGGCCTCGTCGCCGCGGCCGGCGACGGCGGAGCCGATGGTGATGTCGGTGCCGGCCCCGATCCGGGTCAGCAGCGCGGCGAGGGCGGCCTGGACCGCCATGAAGAGGGTGGCCTGGTTGTCCCGGGCCAGGGCGAGGAGCCGCTTGTGGGTGTCCGCGGAGACCTCCAGCGGCACCGAGTCGCCGCGGTGGCTGGGCACGGCCGGGCGGGGGCGGTCGGTGGGCAGCTCGAGTTCCTCGGGGGCGCCGGCGAGCGCCTCGCGCCAGTAGGAGAGTTGGCGGCCGGCCACGCTGTCCGGGTCCCGCTCGTCGCCGAGCAGCTCGCGCTGCCAGACGGCGTAGTCGGCGTACTGGACGGGCAGCGGGGTCCAGTCGGGCGTACGGCCCTCCCGGCGGGCGGCGTAGGCGGTGGCGAGGTCGCGGGCCAGCGGGCCCATCGACCAGCCGTCGGCGGCGATATGGTGGAGCACCAGCAGCAGGGCGTGCTCCTCGGGGCCGAGGCCGAACAGCCAGGCGCGCAGCGGCAGGTCGGCGGCGAGGTCGAAGGGCCGGCCGGCGGCGCGTTCCGCCTCTTCCTTCAGGGCGTCCGGGGAGACCCGGCGGAAGACCGTGCCGATGTGCGCGGTCTCCAGGATGATCTGGCGGGGTTCGCCGTCGACCTCGCGCAGCACGGTGCGCAGGACCTCGTGGCGGCCGACGACGTCCGCCAGTGCCGCTTCCAGGGCCGGGCGGTCGAGCGGGCCGGTCAGCCGCAGCATGAGGGGCAGGTTGTAGACGGCGCTGGGGCCTTCGAGGCGGTGCAGGAACCACAGCCGCTGCTGGGCGTGGGAGAGCGGGAGCCCCTCGGGGCGGCGGGTGCGCGCCGCCAGCGGCCGGGCCGCGCCGGTGGCGGACGCCTGCTCGCTGCGGGCCGCGAGGGCGGCGACGGTGGGTGCCTCGAAGAGGTCGCGGATGCCGAGTTCTGCGCCCAGCGCGTGCCGGATCCGGCTGATCACGCGGATGCCGAGCAGGGAGTGGCCGCCGAGGTCGAAGAACCGGTCGTCGATGCCGACCGGGGAACGCCCCAGCACCTCCTCGAAGATCTCGCACAGGACGCGTTCGCGCGGGGTCCGCGGGGCCCGCGCGGTACCGGTGGTGCCGGAGCCCGGCGCGGGCAGGGCGCGCCGGTCGAGCTTGCCGTTCGGGGTGAGCGGCAGTGCCTCCAGGAGGACGACGGCGTCGGGGACCATGTAGTCGGGCAGCGCGGCGGCGGCCCGCTCGCGCAGCGCCTCCGGCTCGGGGGCGGCGGTGCCGGGCGCGGGGACGACGTACGCCACGAGGCGCTTGTCGCCGGGGGTGTCCTCGCGGACCACGACCGCGGTCTGGGCCAGGTCGGCGGGGGCGGCGAGGACCGCCTCGATCTCGCCGGGCTCGACGCGGAAGCCGCGGATCTTGACCTGCTCGTCGGCCCGGCCGACGAAGTCCAGCAGGCCGTCCCGGGTGAGGCGGACCAGGTCGCCGGTGCGGTACATGCGGGAGCCGGGCGGGCCGTAGGGGTCGGCCACGAACCGGGCGGAGGTCAGGCCCGCGCGGCGGAGGTAGCCGCGGGCCAGGCCGGCACCCGCCACGTACAGCTCGCCGGTGACACCGGGCGGTACGAGTTCCAGGGCGGCGTCCAGGACGTAGGTACGCATGCCGTCCATCGGGCGGCCCATGGGCACGGTGCGGTCGAGCTCGTCGTGCGGCCCGAGCACGACCTGGGTGGCGAACAGGGTGGTCTCGGTGGGTCCGTAGGTGGCCCTGACCGCAGTGCCGGGGCAGCTGTCGAGGACCCGGCGCACCGCATGGAGCGGGATCACGTCGCCGCCGGTGAGCACCTCGTCCAGGCCCGCGAACACCTCCGGGTCCTCCTCGGCGACGACCCGGAAGAGGCCGGCGGTCAGCAGGACGCTGGTGAGCTCCTGGTCGCGGACGATGCCGGCGAGGCGGTGGGTGTCGAGGTCGCCGGGCGGGGCGACGACGACGCGGCCGCCGGTCAGCAGCGGCACCCACAGCTCGTACGTGGAGGCGTCGAAGGCGACCGGGGCGTGCAGGAGGATCCGGTGCTCGGTGCCGCGCCAGCAGTGGTCCAGGGCGAAGGCGGCCACGTCGTGGTGGGTGATGCCGATGCCCTTGGGCGTGCCGGTGGATCCGGAGGTGTACATCACGTAGGCGAGCTGCTCGGGGTGGACCTCGGGCAGCGGTGCGGCGGTGGCGTCGTACGGGCCGGGGGTGCCGTCCGCCGCGGCGGACCCGTCCGGGCCGGCGGGCTCGTCGACGACGAGGACCGGGAACCCGGCGGGCAGCGCGGTGACGAACTCGTGGTCGCGCATGGCCCGGTCGGTGAGCAGCAGCGGCGCACCGGTGTCGGCGAGTACGGCCGCCATCCGGCCGGCGGGGGCGCGGACGTCCAGCGGCGCGTAGACCGCGCCGGCCTTGAGCACGGCGAGGAGGGACACGACCAGGTCGGCGGAGCGCTCCTGGAGGACGGCGATGCGGGCCTCCGGCGCCACCCCGTGGGCGAGCAGGCGGCGGGCCAGGGCCTCGGCCCGCGCGTCGAGTTCGCGGTAGTCGACGGTGGTGCCGCCGAAGGCCACGGCCACCGCGTCCGGGGTGCGCCGGGCCTGGGCGCGGAACAGGTCGGTGACGGTCGTGGGGGCGTGGTCGGCGGCGGGTCCGTGGCCGTCGCGCAGGATGCCGGTGCGCTCCGCCTCGCTGAGCAGGTCGGCGCGGCTGACCGCGGTGTCGGGCTCGGCGGCGAGCGCGGCGCACAGGGCGGCCAGCCGCCGGGCGACGGCCCGGGCGGAGTCCTCGTCCCACAGGTCGGTGCTGTACTCGAGGGACCCCGCGAGGCCGGCGGGCGTGCCGTCCGCGGCGTACTTCTCGTCGAAGGTGACGGACAGGTCGAACTGCGCGATGCGGGAGGGGATGTCCACGGCGTCGACGCGCAGGTCCCCGAAGGCGAAGTCGGCGAGCTGGTCGCCGCGTACCGCGACCATCGTCTGGAACAGCGGGTGCCGGGAGAGGGAGCGGGCCGGGTTGAGCGCCTCGACCAGCCGGTCGAAGGGCAGGTCCTGGTGGTCGAGGGCCGCCACGGCGGTGTCCCGGACCTGGCCGAGCAGCCCGCGGAAGGTGGGGTCGCCGGCGGTGTCGGCCCGGATGACGAGGGTGTTGGCGAAGAAGCCGACGAGGTCGTCGAGGGCCTCGTCGGTGCGGCCGGCGACCGCGGTGCCGAGCGGGACGTCGGTGCCGGCCCCGAGCCGGGTCAGCAGGACGGCCACCACGGCCTGGAGGGCCATGGCCAGGGTGGCCCCGGTCTGCCGTCCGAGGGCGAGGAGCTGGCGGTGGGGCTCGGCCGCCACCTCGAACGTGACGGTCCCGCCGCGGTGGCCGAACACCGGCGGGCGCGGCCGGTCGGTGGGCAGGGCCAGTTCCTCGGGCAGACCGGCCAGTGCCTCGCGCCAGTGGGCGAGTTGGGCGGTGGCGAGGCTGTCGGGGTCGTCCTCGTCGCCGAGCAGCTCGCGCTGCCACAGCGCGTAGTCGGCGTACTGGACGGGCAGCGGCTGCCAGTCGGGCGCGCGGCCCTCCCGGCGGGCCGCGTACGCGCCGGCGAGGTCGCGGGCCAGCGGGCCCATCGACCAGCCGTCGGCGGCGATGTGGTGCATGAGCAGCAGCAGGACGTGCTCCTGCGGCCCGAGCGCGAACAGCCAGGGCTTGAAGGGGAGTTCGGTGGCGAGGTCGAAGCAGTGCCCGGCGGCCCCCGCCAGGGCGGTGGCCAGCTCGGCCTCCCCGGCCACCTCGGTCCGGAGGGTCGCGGGTCGGGCCGCGCCGGGGTCGAGGATCACCTGGGCGGGTCCGTCGTCCGCCTCCCGGTACAGGGTGCGCAGGACCTCGTGCCGGCCGACGACGTCGTCGAGCGCGGCTTCGAGGGCCTCGCGGTCCAGATCGCCGGTCAGCCGCAGCGCCAGGGGCAGGTTGTAGGTGGGGCTCGGGCCTTCGAGCCGGTGGAGGAACCACAGCCGCTGCTGGGCGTAGGAAAGCGGGACCGTCATCGGATCTGTCTCCTGGGGAAGGTGGCCTCGGGAGCGGGTCGGGGGCGCGGACGGGGACGGGGACGGGGACGGTGGGGTGCGGTTGGTGGGCGCGGACGGTGGGATGGGGGTGGTGGTCGGGGACGGTGGCGTGCGGCCACCGGCCGGGTCGGGGCCGCTCAGCCCCGGTCCCGCGGCCGCAGGACCGGGCGCGGTCTCGGGGTGCGCCGGGGAGTCCCCGGCGCGCCGTCGACGGGTCTCGGGGCGGCCGCGTCCGAGGCGTCCCGGGCGGCCGCCGGGTCCGGGCCGGCGGCCAGCAGGGCCGCGACGGCCTCGACCGTCGGTGCCTCGAAGACGGCGCCGACCGCCAGCTCCACGCCGAACACGGCGCGGACGCGGTTGGCCAGTCGGATGGCGAGCAGGGAGTGGCCGCCGAGGTGGAAGAAGTTGTCGTGCACGCCCACCGCGTCCAGGCCGAGGGCGTCGGCGAAGAGGCCGCACAGGATCTCCTCCTGCGGGGTGCGCGGGCCGTCGGCGCCGGAGCCCGCGGCCCTGGCCTCCGGGGCGGGCAGCGCCTCGCGGTCGAGCTTGCCGTTGGGCGTGAGCGGCAGGGCGTCGAGCAGGACGACGGCCGCGGGCACCATGTACTCGGGCAGGGCGGCGGCCAGTCGGCGGAGCAGGGCGTCCGGGTCGGGGCGGGCGCCGGGGGCCGGGACGGCGTAGCCGACCAGGCGCTTCTCCCCGGGTCTGTCCTCGCGGGCGATGACGGCGGCCCGGGCGAGGGTCGGGTCGGCGGCCAGCGCGGCGTCGATCTCTCCGAGTTCGATGCGGAAGCCGCGGATCTTGACCTGGCCGTCGGCCCGGGAGACGAAGTCCAGTTCGCCGTCCGGGGTCCAGCGGACCAGGTCGCCGGTCCGGTACATCCGCTCCCCCGGCGCCCCGTACGGGTTCGCCGGGAACTTCTCGGCCGTCATCCCGGGCCGGTTCAGGTAGCCGCGGGACACGCCGCTGCCGGCGACGTACAGCTCGCCGGTGACGCCGACCGGAACCGGTTGGAGGTACGGGTCCAGGACGAGCAGCCGGGTGTTGTCCCGGGGGCGGCCGATCGGCACGGTGGCCCCGGCCAGCGCCTCGGGGGTCACCTCGGTCCAGGAGGCGAGGACGGTGCACTCGGTGGGCCCGCACACGTTCATGAGCTTGAGCGCCGGGTTGTGGGTCAGGGCCCGGCGCAGGGCGTGGGGCGAGGCGGCCTCGCCGCCCGTCACGATCCGCTGCAGGCGGCCCAGGGCCTCCGGGATCTCCTCCGCGAGCAGGTTGAACAGCGAGGTCGTGATCACGGCGCCGGTCACCCGGTACTCGCCGATGAGGCGGGCGTACGTCGCGGTGTCGAGCCGTCCCGGCGGGGCGACCACGATGCAGCCGCCGTTGAGCAGCGGCACCCACAGCTCGTACGTCGAGGC
>NZ_JOGB01000004.1 GCF_000719335.1 Streptomyces sp. NRRL S-87 | reverse complement strand
CGTTTCCGGGCCCTCCGGGCGCTTCCTTCGTTTCCGACTCTATCAGATCTTTTCTCGACCCGATTTCCTCGGCGCTTTCCGGTTCCGGCCCGTTTCCCTTTCGGGGGGCTTTTCCCTTTCGGCGTTTCCGACTCTATCAGGATTCTCCACCGGATTTTTCCGGCTTCGGGATCCGACTAGGAGATCGGGTTGTGGCTCCGACTCGTGGAACGGAGGTTCCAACTCGGGAGCGAGAGTGATTCTAGAACGTTGCAGTCGGACCTGTCCAGTCCGAGACAACCGTTTGAATCTACCTCTCCCGGTCGACCGTGTCAACGGTGTTTCCGGGCCGACGAGGAGACTAGCAGCTCCAGGGGGCCCCTCGCACATCACGCTGCCGTGGGCAGGGACGCGCTCCGGTCGGCCTGCTCGACGTCGCCGGTCTCCCCCGCCCGCGCGGCTCGGCGCCCGACCACGAACACGTACGCCAGGAAGGCGCCCTCGGCGAGCACGCCGATGGCGATGCGGGCCCAGGTGGGCAGGCCCGAGGGGGTCACGAAGGCCTCGATCAGGCCCGAGACGAAGAGGACCGCGGCCAGCCCGATGGCCATGCCCAGCGCCGCGCGGCCCTCTTCCGCCAGGGCGGTCCTGCGGGTGCGCGGGCCGGGGTCGATGACGGTCCAGCCCAGTCGGAGGCCCGTGCCCGCGGCGACGAAGACCGCCGTCAGTTCCAGCAGGCCGTGCGGGAGGATCAGGCCGAGGAAGGTGTCGAGCCGGCCGGCCGAGGACATCAGGCCCAGGCCGACGCCGAGGTTCAGGACGTTCTGGAAGAGGATCCACAGCACGGGCAGGCCCAGGAACGCCCCCAGGACCAGGCACATCGCGGCGGCCTGCGCGTTGTTCGTCCACACCTGTGCGGCGAACGAGGCCGCGGGGTGGCTCGAGTAGTAGACCTCGTACCCGCCGCCCGGCTCCGTCAGCGCGCGCAGTTCCTCCGGGGCGGCGATCGCGGCCTGCACCTCAGGGTGCGCGGCGATCCACCAGCCGATGACCGCGCCGAGGAGCGTGCAGAGCAGTGCGGTCGGCACCCACCAGCGGCGGCTGCGGTAGACCGCGGCGGGGAAGCCCGCGGTGAAGAAGCGGGCCGCGTCGCGCCAGGAGGAGCGGCGGGCCCCGGTCACGGTCGCGCGGGCGCGGGCCACCAGCTGGGTGAGGCGGCCGGTGAGCATCGGGTCGGGGGCGCTGGACTGGAGGAGGGAGAGGTGGGTGGCGGTGCGCTGGTAGAGCGCGACCAGCTCGTCGGCCTCCTCGCCGGTGAGCCGGCGGCCGCGCCCTAGCAGCTGCTCCAGGCGGTGCCACTCGGCCTGGTGGGCGGTGACGAAGACGTCGAGGTCCATCCGGCTGCTGCTCCCCCGCGTGCGATGGCTTCCGATGGCTGCGGACGGCCCCGGGCCCGGCGGCGGTGCGCGGGTTCCGTGGGGCGTGTCCGTACGAACGTCAGCTTGGCAGACTGGGTGACCTGGCGGCACGGCATGGAGGGCGGGCGTTCGGTGAGCGATCTGGTGACGGGGGACGCGGTCGTCCTGGGGCTGCGGCCCGCACGGCTGCCGAGCCGGGGGCTGGCCATCGTGATCGACATGGTCGTGCAGTGGGTCGTGTTCCTGGTGGCGTCGGTGGTGCTCCTGGCGGCCACGTCGTCGTTGGACGAGGCGGCCCGTACGGCGGTGTCCATCGCGTTGTTCGTGCTGGTCCTGGTCGGGGTGCCGATCGCGGTGGAGACGCTGAGCCGCGGGCGCTCGCTGGGGAAGCTGGTCTGCGGCCTGCGGGTGGTGCGGGACGACGGCGGGCCGGTCCGGTTCCGGCACGCGCTGGTGCGCGGGGCGCTCGGGGTCTTCGAGTTGCTCATGACGTTCGGGACGGTGGCAATCATCGCGTCGTTGGTGTCGGCCCGGGGGCGGCGGCTCGGGGACGTGTTCGCGGGGACACTGGTCGTGCGCGAGCGGGTGCCGGGGGCGGCGCGGGCCGCGTACGTGCCCCCGCCCCCGCCGTGGCTGGTGGGGCGGTTCTCGGAGCTGGACCTGTCGGCCGTACCGGACGGGCTGTGGCTGGCGGTGCGGCAGTACCTGACGCGGATGCACCAGCTCGACCCGGCGGTCGGCGCGTCGATGGCGGCGCGGCTGGCGGACGACCTGGTGGCGTGCACGGGCACTCCGGCGCCGCCCGGAGTACCGGCTGCGGCATACCTGGCGGCGGTGGTGCACGAGCGGCAGCAGCGCGATGCGCGGCGGGCATTCGGGCCGGGTGCCGGGGGTCCGGCGGCGCAGGCTCCGGCCGGAGCCGGGTGGGCGCCCGGGCCGGGCGGTGGTCCGGGGCCAGGTGCGGGGCCCGGTGCATGGCCCGGGGCCGGCGGTGGTCCGGTGGCCGCGGGGATGCCGGTTGCGCCCGTCGGCGTGCCGGTGGTGCCCGCTGCGGTGCCGTCGGCCGCCGCGGGGGGCGGGGATGCGCCTCCGGCGACGGGGTTCGCGCCGCCGGCGTAGGCCGGTGCGGGTCGGCGTGGGCCGGTGTCCGGGCTAGGCGGGGAAGGTGGAGGGCGGGGTCTCCAGTTCCTCGAGTTCGATGCCGGGGGCGGACAGGACCACGTCGCCGGCGATGTGCACGGCGTGCTGCTCGCCCGTGTCCAGGGCGCTGACCTGGTACTCGTCCACCATCAGCGGTCCGCTGTCGGTGGGGTGCGCCTCGCTCTTCACCAGCGCCCACGCCTGGTCGACGGTGCGGGGTGCCAGGACGGGGTCGGTGAAGGCCACGAGCCGGACCCGGGTGGGGGGTGCGGCGGCGGTGAGGCGCAGCAGGCGGGCGGTGGCGACGTAGAAGGCCGGGGACGTGCCGGTGAAGGCGTGGGCGGGGACGTTGCCTTCGGTGGCCTCGGTGCCGGTGGGGTCGGTGCGGACCCAGGTGACGCCGTCGAGGGCGGCGCCGCGGACCTGCCAGTCGGCGGCGTGGAGTTCGAGGCGGATGGGGCGGCCGAGTTCGTCGACGGCCAGGTCGACCGAGCCCCTGTCCTCCCCGGTGGGGGTGGTGATCCGGGAGACGTAGCGCCAGCCGGAGGGGCCGGGGGCGCACTGGAAGTGCTCGTCGCCGAGGGGGGTGTGGTCGTGCGGGTCGTGGAGCGAGTAACGGCCGCGGGGCATGGGGTCGCCTGCTGTTCGTGAGGTGTGGTGCGTGCGTGCGCGTGCGCGTGTGTCCGGGTGCTGCGTGCCAGTGTGCCTGTGTTCGTCTCTGCCTGTGTGCGTCTGTGCCCGTGTGCGTACGGGTCCGTGGTCCGGCGGGGCGGGGCCGGGTACGGGGCAGGCCCCCGGCACTGGGTGCGGGGGCCTGCCTGGTGCACTGTGCTGCGCCGGTCCGGTGGGACCGGGCCGGGATCAGTAGCGGTAGTGGTCCGGCTTGTACGGGCCCTCGACCTTGACGCCGATGTAGTCCGCCTGCTCCTGGCGCAGGGTCGTCAGCTTGACGCCCAGGGCGGCGAGGTGGAGGCGGGCGACCTTCTCGTCGAGGTGCTTGGGGAGCACGTAGACGTCGGTCGGGTACTCGTTCGGCTTGGTGAAGAGCTCGATCTGGGCCAGGGTCTGGTCCGCGAAGGAGTTCGACATGACGAACGACGGGTGGCCGGTGGCGTTGCCGAGGTTGAGCAGGCGGCCCTCGGACAGGACGATCAGGACCTTGCCGTCGGCGAACGTCCAGGTGTGGACCTGCGGCTTGACCTCGTCCTTGACGATGCCCTCGATCTTCGCCAGGCCGGCCATGTCGATCTCGTTGTCGAAGTGGCCGATGTTGCCGACGATCGCCTGGTGCTTCATCTTGGCCATGTCCGCGGCCATGATGATGTCCTTGTTGCCGGTGGTGGTGATGAAGATGTCGGCCGTCTCGACGACCTCGTCCAGGGTGGTGACCTGGAAGCCGTCCATCGCCGCCTGCAGGGCGCAGATGGGGTCGATCTCGGTGACGATGACGCGGGCGCCCTGGCCGCGCAGCGACTCCGCGCAGCCCTTGCCGACGTCGCCGTAACCGCACACGACGGCGGTCTTGCCGCCGATCAGGACGTCGGTGGCGCGGTTGATGCCGTCGATGAGGGAGTGGCGGCAGCCGTACTTGTTGTCGAACTTCGACTTCGTCACGGCGTCGTTCACGTTGATCGCCGGGAACAGCAGCGTGCCCTCGGCCATCATCTCGTACAGGCGGTGGACGCCGGTGGTGGTCTCCTCGGTCACGCCGCGGATGTCGGACGCGAGCTGCGTCCACTTCTGCGGGCTCTCCGCGAGGGTGCGGTTGAGGAGGGTGAGGATGTGGCCGTACTCCTCGGAGTCCGCGGTGGCCGGGTCCGGGGCCTGGCCGGCCTTCTCGAACTCGACGCCCTTGTGGACGAGGAGGGTGGCGTCACCGCCGTCGTCGAGGATCATGTTCGGGCCGCCGGTGGGCGTGCCCGGCCAGGTCAGCGCCTGCTCGGTGCACCACCAGTACTCCTCCAGCGTCTCGCCCTTCCAGGCGAAGACCGGGACGCCCTGCGGGTTCTCCGGGGTGCCGTTCGGGCCGACGGCGATGGCCGCGGCGGCGTGGTCCTGGGTGGAGAAGATGTTGCAGGAGGCCCAGCGGACCTCGGCGCCGAGCGCCACGAGCGTCTCGATCAGCACGGCGGTCTGCACGGTCATGTGCAGCGAGCCGGTGATGCGGGCGCCGGCCAGCGGCTGGGCGGCGGCGTACTCCTTGCGGATCGACATGAGGCCGGGCATCTCGTGCTCGGCCAGCGTGATCTCCTTGCGGCCGAAGGCGGCGAGGGAGAGGTCTGCGACCTTGAAGTCCATGCGTGCTGCTCCTCTGGGATGGTCGAGAGGGTGGGTACGGCTGAGCCGTGCACCTCTGGGGCGCACCAGCGCAGTCCGTCGGAGGCCCTCTCTCCCCTCGGCCGGCCACGCAGGACCGCCCGACCGCCATCAGCAGCGACGTCTGACACCGTTCCCGAATCTACACCGATCGGCCCAGTGCGCCCCAGCCGACGGCGGGACAAGTCGTGGCGGGTTTCGGGCCGTGCGGCGTGGCCGGTTCGGATCGGAGCCCCCCGCCGCGCCGCGTGCACGGGCGGGGGGTTGCGGGAATCGGGCGGGGGGCTCGCCGTACGGCGGGCCCCGCCGTCAGGCCTGGGCGGCGGGGGTGGAGGGGGTGGCGCGGAGGATGTCCGGCTCCAGGTAGATGACGCGGGCGATCGGGACGGCCTCGCGGATGCGCGCCTCGGCGGCGTCGATGGCGCGGGCCACCTCGGCGGCGGTGTCGTCGTGCTGCACCGCGATCTTCGCGGCGACGAGCAGTTCCTCGGGGCCGAGGTGCAGGGTGCGCATGTGGATGACGCCGGTGACGGTGCGGCCGTCGACGACGGCCGCCTCGATCTTGGCGACCTCCTCGGTGCCCGCGGCCTCACCGAGGAGCAGCGACTTGGTCTCGGCGGCCAGCACGATGGCGATGACGATCAGCAGCGCGCCGATGCAGACGGTCCCGATGCCGTCCCAGACGCCGTCGCCGGTCAGGAGCGACAGGCCGACGCCGCCGAGGGCGAGGACGAGGCCGACGAGGGCGCCGAAGTCCTCCAGGAGGACCACGGGGAGCTCGGGGGCCTTGGCGCGGCGGATGAAGTCCTTCCAGGACAGCGCGCCGCGCAGCTCGTTGGACTCGGCGATGGCGGTCCGGAAGGAGAAGCCCTCCGCGACGATCGCGAAGACGAGTACGCCGACGGGCCAGTACCAGGCCTCGATCTCGTGCGGCTCCTTGATCTTCTCGTAGCCCTCGTAGATCGCGAACATGCCGCCGACGGTGAAGAGGACGATGGAGACGAGGAAGGCGTAGATGTAGCGCTCGCGCCCGTACCCGAAGGGGTGCTGGGGGGTGGCCTCGCGCTGGGCCTTCTTCCCGCCGAGGAGCAGCAGCCCCTGGTTCCCGGAGTCGGCCAGTGAGTGGACGCCCTCCGCCAGCATCGACGACGATCCGCTGAAGGCGAAGGCGACGAATTTGGAGGCAGCGATGGCGAGGTTGGCGGCGAGGGCCGCCACGATCGCCTTGGTTCCGCCTGACGCGCTCATGGGTGCAGGGTGTCCCTTCTCGGGCCGGGGCCTGGAGAGCCGGTTGATTCGGCCGCACATTGTTGCAGCCACCGGGCGGGACGCTGCGTCAGACCACCACGGTGGCCCGGAAAATCGTGCCGCTATCGGACAATTCGACCTTCTCCCCGGCGGGAACGAACACGGACTGCCCCGGCGTGAGGGTCTCTTGGCGGCCGCCCGGAGCGCGGACCACGGGGGCGCCGGCGGTGCAGAGCAGGATCTGCGGGGTCGTGTCGGGGAGTTGCGCGGGGGCCGCGCCGGGCGCGAGGAGGAAGCGGGAGAGCCGGAACTCGTCGATGGGGGTCTCGTACACCTCCTCGATGCCGCCCTCGGGCCTCAGGAGGGCGGGCTCGCCGGGCTCGAACGAGGTGATCCGCAGCAGTTCGGGCACGTCGACGTGCTTGGGGGTGAGCCCGCAGCGCAGCACGTTGTCCGAGTTGGCCATCAACTCGACGCCGAGGCCGTCGAGGTAGGCGTGCGGGATGCCGGCGCCGAGGAACATGGCCTCGCCGGGCTGGAGCCGTACGGGGTTGAGCAGCATGGCGGCGATGACGCCGGGGTCGCCGGGGTAGTGGTGCGCGAGGCCGGCGAAGGTCCCGTACGGTCCGCCCAGTCGCTCGGCGGCGGCGCCGGCCTCGGCGACCGTACGGGCCGTCTCGGCGCGGTCGGCGCTCAGCACGGCGGTGAGGACCTCGCGCAGGGCCGCGTCGGCGGGGTGGGCGTGCAGCAGGTCGACGTACGGCTTGAGGGAGTCGACCTCGAGGCCGGCGAGGAGGTCGGCCGCCTCGACGGGGTCGCGGAAGCCGCACAGGCCGGTGAACGGGGTGAGGGCGCAGACCAGTTCGGGCTTGTGGTTGGCGTCCTTGTAGTTGCGGTGCGGGGCGTCGATCGGGACGCCCCGGCGCTCCTCGTCGGCGAAGCCCTCGCGGGCCTGGGCGAGGTCGGGGTGGACCTGGAGGGAGAGCGGGGCGCCGGCAGCCAGGATCTTGAACAGGAAGGGCAGTGCGGGACCGAACTTCGCGACCGCGGCCGCGCCCAGTTCGCGCTCGGGGTCGGCGGCGATGACCTCGCCGAGGGCCTTCTCGCCGGTGCCGCGGTCGACGCGGGAGGGGGCGCCGGGGTGGGCGCCCATCCACAGCTCGGCCTGCGGCTCGCCCGTGGGTGCGGTGCCGAGGAGTTCCGGGATGGCGGTGGTGGAACCCCAGGCGTAGGGGCGGACGGTGTTCGAGAGGCGGTCCATCGGTCGTCTTCCTGTGGGAGGCGGGCCGGGACGGGCCTGGCGGACCTGCCCGCCGTGTGCGGGGCCGGGGGTCCTCCGGTCAGGCCGGTCCCGTGGTCGTGAACGTCCGCGGGGGTCGTGCACGTCCGTGACGGGTACGGGATACCGGGTCCGGGTGACGGGACGCCTGGTCCGGGTGACGGCGGCCCGTACGGCCGTGGAACGTACGCCTCCTCACGGGCGCCCCCCTGAGGCCAGCGCCAGGTAGGCGGTGGCGAAGTCCGTGACGGCGAGGAGTTCGGCGAGCGATTCGAGGTCGCTGCCCTCCTCGGGTTCGAGCTCGCTGACGGCCGTGTCGTGGCTGAGGGCGAGTTCGCGCGCGGCCGGGGCGGCGGTCAGTCCGCCGGCCGGCCGGTCGCGCAGCAGGACGACGCGGGCGTGCAGGGCCTGGCGCTCCTCCACGCGGTCGCGGAAGAAGTCGTCGGGGTCGGCGCCGCCGGCGAAGGCACCGGCCAGCAGGACCCCGTGGGCGGGCAGGGCCATGGGCAGTTCGGCGACGAGTGCGGGGCGGCCGGCGAGTTCGGCGAGCACGGCGGCGAAGCGGCGGCCGGCGGGGCCCGCGCCGGCGCCCTCGGTCCAGATGAGCGGGAGGGAGTCGGCGAGTTCCGAGGCCAGGGTCTTGGCCGGGTTCGAGTACGTCGCGATGGCGGGCCCGCAGCGCTCGGCGGTGCGGTCGAGGCGGTCGGCGACGAGCTGGAGGTTCTCCGGGGAGGCGGAGATCAGGCCGACCTTGTCGAGGAGCACGAGCAGCGGGGTGAGCAGGGCCCACAGCGCGCCGGGGCCGGCGGAGGTCGCGCTGTCGTCGTACTCCTGGTGCGGGGCGGTGGCCATGGGAACGACGAGCCCGTGGGCGGCACCGACGGACTCGCTGAGCGGGCTGCGCTGGGGGGCGACGGCGACGACCGTGCAGCCGCGCCGGTACGCCTGCTCGGCGAGAACGGCCAGGCCGGGCTCGGAGCCGTCGGTGGTGGCGATGAGCAGCAGGTCGACCGAGCCGGCCCAGCCGGGCAGGGCCCAGCGCAGGGCGCCGGAGGCCGGGGCGACGCCGGTCGGGTGCAGGCGCGTGACGGGGGCGCTCGCGCCGGCGAGGGCCGAGAGCAGGTCCGACACGCCGGTGGGGGCGGTGCCGGGGCCCGCGATCAGGACCGCGCGGGGTCGGCCGTCGGGGCGCAGGTCGGCGAGGCCGGCCTCGGCCGCGTGCCGGGCCGCGGTACGGACCCGGGCGCCGGCCTCCGCGGCGCCGCGGAGCAGCCCGCGGCGGTCCGCCCGGCCGAGGGCCTCGGGTTCGTCCAGCAGCGACTCGTCCAGCATGGGGCCTCCGAATTTCACCGGTCCTGGTCGTGCGGGGGTGCCTCGGCTACCGCGGGCCCGTGGGTCGGGCGCCCCGGCGCCCCGGGGCGCGGCTCAGGCGGGGCGGCGCGCCTCGTCCACGAGGAGGACGGGGATGCCGTCGCGTACGGGGTAGGCCAGGCCGCAGTCGTCCTTGCCGGTGCAGATCAGCTCGGGGGCCGACTCGTCCGCCGACCTGTCCTCGAGGGAGGCGTGGCAGGCGGGGCAGGCGAGGATCTCCAGAAGGCCGGCTTCGAGCGGCATGGGGCGTCCCTTCAACAAGCGGTTTGGGCCAGGTCAGCGTACCGCCGTCTGCGGTGCGGTGCGGCTTGGCGGGGCCTGCGGGGGCCGTTCTCGGACCCCTTGCGCGGGTCCGGCGCGGCCGGGGCGGTTCGGGGCGGCGCGTGGTGGGCTCGTGGCGCCGTGCCGCTGGGGGCGGGCGGTCGCCCTGCGGCGCCGTTCCCTCCCCCTGCACCGTTTCCGTCCTCGGGCGCCGGCCGGGTGGGACGCCGGGGCCCGCCCGGCCCCGGACCCGGACCCGGCCCGGACCCGGCCCGGACCCGGCGCCGCGCGCCGGGTCCCCGGGGCTCCGTCCCCGGACCCCGGGACTCGAACGCCGGCGGGCTGGGGGATCGGGTCTCGAACGGCGGCTGCGCCGGCGTCCGGGTCAGGCGCGGACCAGGGCGAGGACCTCGTCGCGGACGGTGGTGAGGGTGGCGGCGTCGCGGGCCTCGACGTTGAGGCGCAGGAGCGGCTCGGTGTTGGAGGGCCGGAGGTTGAACCACCAGTCGGCGGTGGAGACCGTCAGGCCGTCGAGCTCGTCCAGCGTGGCGCCCGGCCGGTCCGCGAAGGCGGCGCGGACGGCGGCGGTGCGGGCGGCCTGGTCGGCGACGGTGGAGTTGATCTCGCCGGAGCCGACGTAGCGGTCGTAGGACGAGACGAGCTCCGAGAGGGGCCCGTCCTGGCCGCCCAGGGCCGCGAGGACGTGGAGCGCGGCCAGCATGCCGGTGTCCGCGTTCCAGAAGTCCTTGAAGTAGTAGTGCGCCGAGTGCTCGCCGCCGAAGATCGCCCCGCTCTTCGCCATCTCCTCCTTGATGAAGGAGTGCCCGACGCGGGTGCGGACGGGGGTGCCGCCGTGCTCGCGGACGACCTCCGGCACCGACCACGAGGTGATCAGGTTGTGGATGACCGTGCCCGAGCCGCCGTGCCGCTCCAGCTCGCGGGCCGCGACCAGGGCGGTGATCGCGGACGGGGAGACGCCCTCGCCGCGCTCGTCGACGACGAAGCAGCGGTCGGCGTCGCCGTCGAAGGCGATGCCGAGGTCGGCGCCCTCGGCGCGGACCCGCTCCTGGAGGTCGACGACGTTCTTCGGGTCGAGGGGGTTGGCCTCGTGGTTGGGGAAGGTGCCGTCCAGCTCGAAGTACATCGGGACGACGTCGAGCGGCAGCCCGGCGAAGACCGTGGGGACCGTGTGGCCGCCCATGCCGTTGCCGGCGTCGACGACGACCTTGAGCGGCCGGATGGCCGAGAGGTCCACGAGGGACTTCAGGTGGGCGGCGTAGTCCTCCAGGGTGTCGCGCCGCGTGACGGTGCCGGTCCGCTCCGCCGGGACGGGCGCGGGGGCGCCGTCCTCGAGCCAGCCCTCGACCAGGGTGCGGATCTCCGCGAGGCCGGTGTCCTGGCCGACGGGTGCGGCCCCGGCCCGGCACATCTTGATGCCGTTGTACTGGGCGGGGTTGTGCGAGGCGGTGAACATCGCGCCGGGCAGGCCGAGGTGGCCGGAGGCGAAGTACAGCTGGTCGGTGGAGCACAGGCCGATCTCGGTCACGTCGGCCCCGCGGGCGGCGGCACCGCGCCCGAAGGCGGCGGCCAGGCCGGGCGACGAGGGCCGCATGTCGTGGCCGATCACGATGGCCGTGGCCTGGGTGACCTGCACGAAAGCGGCGCCGAACAGCTCCGCCAGCGTTTCGTCCCACTGGTCCGGGACGACCCCGCGTACGTCGTACGCCTTGATGATCTGCGACAGATCGGCTGCCACGGCCTGCCCTCCTGAGGTCGGTGCGGTGGTCGCACCAACCTACCCGGCGGGGCGGCCCGACGGGCCCATGGGGCGCCGGCGGGCCCGGCGGGTGGCGGCCGGTTGGCGGGAAAGGGAGGGCGGCGGGGCGGCGGACGACCGCTGCCGGGTGCGCCGCGGCGGCTCAGGAGTCCGGCGAGCGCAGGACGCGCAGGTGGCCGCGGCGGGTCTCGCCCACCGGGCCGCCGCTCTTGCCGCCGCCGGCCTCGGCGGCGCGGTCGTGCGGGCGGGCCGCCTCACGGACGGCGTTGGCGAGTGCTTCGAGGTCGTCGCCGGTGGGCCGGGACGGTTTCGAGCCGTCGCTCAGGCGTACGACGTCCCAGCCGCGGGGTGCGGTCAGGCGCTCCGAGTGCTCGGCGCACAGGTCGTAGCAGTGGGGCTCGGCGTAGGTGGCGAGCGGGCCGAGAACTGCGGTCGAGTCGGCGTAGACGTACGTCAGTGTTGCGACGGCAGGGCGGCCGCACGCGGTGCGCGAACAGCGACGTACAGGGCTCACGAGGTTGGACGGTACCGCACTCTTGACCGGGCCGCGACGACTCTGCCCCAGCTCACTCCCCCGTGTCGTGGCGCGATCTCGGCCCCCGCGCGCCCGGCGGCGACCGGTCTGACCTGCGCGGGACGGTCGGGGGGCGGGGGGCGCACGGCCGGATCTCGGTCACGAGTCGGTACGAACCATGACAGTCAGCGCGAGATCGCCGCTCAGCGGAGGATCCGGAACCGCACCCAAGCTTGGCCGGAATGTTCAATGTGCGACATGCCGGGCGGTTGCGGGGCGAAGCGCCCGCCAACGGCCCGCGGCCCGCCGCGGAGCCGGTCGGCGCCCCCGACGGGGCCGCTGCCTGGCGAGATGCCGTCGCCGGCCGGGTACGACGCGCCCGCCGACGCTGCCGGGACCGGCCCGCGCGGGTCCCCTGAGGGCTACCCTGCGTGGGTGATGGACAGTCCCGTACCGCCTCCCCAGAGTGAGCGCCCCTACGAGCCGCGGCCACGCCGGCGCGACCGGCACGGCCGTGGGATGCGGGGGCCCGTCGCGCCGCCGCAGGTACCGCTGTCGGCGAGCCGTGCGGAGCTCTTCGGCGACCTCGTGCAGGACTCCGTGGAACGGCTGGAGCGGCGCTGGCCGCAGTTGGCCGAGGTGGAGTTCGTCGTGGCCGAGGTGCCGCGGCCGGGCGGGGCCGAGACCGGCTGGAGCGACGAGGCGGTGCCGCTGGGCGGGGTGGTACCGGCGCGCGACGGCGATCCGGCGCGGATCGTGGTCTACCGGCGGCCGGTGGAGATCCGGACGAAGTCGCGCGACGAGCGGGCCCTGCTGGTGCACGAGATCGTCGTGGAGCAGGTCGCGGAACTGCTGGGGCTGTCCCCGGAGTCGGTCGATCCCCGGTACGGGCAGGAGTAGCGGCCGGAAGGAGCACGGCGCCCGAGTGGCGCCGCCGCCACGGCCCGGCGCTGACCCGGCCTCCGCCCGACCCGGCAGGCCAACCGCATCCTTGGCGTGCCTGGCCGGCCCCGACGCGGGCCCCCACCGCCGCAGCCGCGTAAGGGCGGGGCGTCGGCCGCACCGAATCAGCGAATCAGCAGCTCACCGACTCAAGCTCACCGACTCAACGACTCAGCACCGACAGGTCCTGCTCCGCCTCCGGTACCGCGACCGTGCCGCGGTCGTCGGGCAGCGTCTGGATGGTGAACATCGGGATCCCGTCGTCCGGGAGGGCCAGCATGCGTGCGACGTGCACCGGGCCGCCCGACTCCGTCTCGACGGTCAGCGCGTACGAGCCCTTGAGCCCGGCCGGCACCGGCGGCTGGACGGCCAGGGTCGTGCCCGCCTTCACCGTGTACGTCTTCGACGTCGACGCCCCCGCCTGCGTGCCGACCGAGGCGGTGACCTTGACGGTCGCGTCGGCGGCCGGGGCGGTCACGGACAGGGTGGTGCCGGTGGCCCGGTTGTCGGCCGCGGTGGCCCGCGCGCCCAGCGCCCCGGTGGCCGGGACGAAGGCCAGCTCCTGCTTCGCCCCGCTGCCCCGGGTCACCCGCAGGGCGGCCACGACCGGTGCGGTGTGCGCGGGGTCGGCGGGGGAGAGCAGCAGCGAGCCGGCGTCGCCGCGGGTGAGGTTCTTGAGGTCGATCGCCGCCGTCATCCGGGACTTCACGTGCAGCGACTCGGCGCCGGCCGGGGTGATCGAGCCGTTCGGGCCGGCCAGCCGCAGCTTCAGGTCGGCGTCGTCGTCGCCGGTGGCGAAGGCGACCAGGCGGACGTCGGTGGCGTCGGCCGGGATGCCGGGGAGGACCAGGGAACCCGCCGCGTCGGCGGAAGCGGGCAGCCAGTCGGCGCCCACGTTCTCCTCCTGGACCTGCACCGCGGCACCGACCCGGCCGGTGCGGGTGGTGACGTGCACGGTCAGGTCGGCCAGCGGCGCGGTCGTCAGCGTCGACAGCAGCACGGGCACGGAGGACTTGGCCGGCACCGGGATGCCCTCGCCCGCGCCCGAGTCGGACTTGAGGACGCCGTCGGGGCCGTAGAGCTCGATGTCGACGACGGCGGCGGTGTCGTCGGGGTTGGTGACGTGCAGGTAGTCCTGCCGCGTCTTGGCGGTGCTCGCGCCCGGGAACCAGAAGTCGGTGTCGGGGGCGGTGCAGCTCACGCCCAGCACTCCGCGGGCCGAGCCCGCCGCGACGACGGTGGTCTGCTGGGCGGCCCAGCCGGGGGCGAGGCGGCCGTCCGCGGCACCGGCGAGGGCCGGGGCCTCGGCACCGTTGGCGGTGGCCGAGACCGGCTTGCCCGGCTCCTTGAGGGTCAGCCGGGCGGTGGGCTTCTTGTCGGCGGTCACCAACTGCGCGGTGCCCGTGGCGGTGGCCGCGCCGTCGGCGCCCTTCGGGGTGACGGAGGTGTACGTCGTCTCGGCGAGGTCGGAGCCGCTGGGCGCGGGGCACAGCAGCGCGGACCGCTCGACCGGCAGCCGGGTCGCGGCCCGGCCGGAGTCGGCGGCCGGTGCGGCGGGCGCGGTGAACGCGGCGATCCCGGTGAGGGCCGCCAGCCCGGCGGCCGCGGCGGCGAGGGTCAGGGGTGCGCGGTTCACTGCTGGTTGCTCCCGTCGGAACGCCGGTCGTCGTGGCCGAAGCCCTGGGCGCGGCCCTGGGCGTGGGGGTCGTACGGGTGGGCGGCGTCGCCGTAGCCGTACGGGGCGTCGGGGCTGCCGTCGGGGTCGCTGCCGTCGGGGTACGCGGCCTCGCCGTAGCCGGCGTCCGCCTGCGGGCCGGAGCCGTCGTGGTACGGGGCGCCGGCGTAGCCGCCGTCCTCGTACGGGCCGTCCCCGTACCCGGCGCCGGCGTACCCGCCGGCACCCGCGCCCTCCCCGTACCCGGCTTCGGCGTACCCGGCTTCGGCGTACCCGCCAGCGTCCGTGCCGCCGTGCGCCGCGCCGGGGTGTCCGGTGCCGGGGTGGGCCCCGTCGCCGTACGCGGTCCCGGTCGCGGGGTCCGCGTAGCCGCCGTCCGCGTAGCCGCCGTCCGCGTAGCCGGCCCCGGGGAAGCCGCCCTGCGGGTGGCCGGCGCCCTGGGCCCCGTAGCCGTAGCCGGTGGTCTCGGGGGCTTCCGCGTACGCCGGGGCGGGGGCGTCCCACTCGCCGTACGCCGGCTGCGCGGGTACGCCCGCGAAGCGGTCCGTCCGCGCGTCGCCGGTCCCGGCGGCGTACGGGTCGTCGGGGTCGTGCGCGTCGGCGGCGTACGAGCTGTCGGAGCCGTGCGTGTCGGCGGCGTACGGATCGTCGGAGCCGTGCGCGTCGGCCGCGTACGGATCGTCGGAGCCCTGCGGGTCGGCCGCGTACGGGTCCGCCTGCTGTCCGTAGGCCTCGGCGGGCGCGGCGGCGGCCTCGGCCTCGGCGCGCAGCCGGCGGGCCCGCCGGCCGGTGCCCTCGGCACCCTGCGGCGCTGCGGGGGCCTCCTCCTCCGGGAGGTCGTCGTCGAGTTCGCGGCGGCGGCCCGGCAGGGCCATCACGAGCAGGACCACGGCCAGGGTGCCCTGCGTCCAGTGCCAGGCGCGGTTGGCGAAGGAGCCCGCGTAGGTGAGGTCGAGGCGGCCGCCCTCGGCGGGGAGTTCGAAGGCCTGGGCCCAGCCGTCGACGGTCTTCTTCGTCAGCTCGTGGCCGTCGAGGGTGGCCCGCCAGCCGGGCGCGGCGGTGTCGGCGATGCGCAGGACGCGGCCGGCGGGCCCGGCGGGGACCTCGGTGTGGGCCTCGACGGCGCCGGAGGCGACCGGGATCGGGTCGTCGCCGGGCTTGCCGGAGAGGATCACGGCCCGGGCGACCTGGCGGTCGACCCGCCACAGCGCGCTGCCGTCGAGCTGGCTGAGGCGGCTCAGGCCCGGGGTGGCGTCGAGGACGCGGCCCATCTGCTGGGGTGCGCCGTCGCGGACGAGGACGTAGCGGATCGCGAAGGAGCCGAGCTGGTCGGTCTGGTCGGCACCGGAGCCGGCGACGAGGTTGGAGACGACCTTGTCGAGGCGGGGATCGCTGCCGTTCGCGGCGGCGATCTCGGCGTCGCCGAGGTGGCCGCCGGAACCGCGGACGAGGGTGTAGGCGACCTTGGCGGGCGAGTCCCCGTCGAGGACGAGGGTGCGGGCCTGGTCGCGGGTGCGGCTCTCCTCGGCGACGAAGGCGGGCACCTGGACCGGGTCGCGGCGCTCCAGCGGTCCGGCCGCGCCGCCGAGCATCCAGCCGGCGGCGGCGACCAGCGGGCCGCCGGCCGCGGCGAGGGCGATCAGACCGGCGAGGGGCTGGCGCCAGCCGAAGTTCTGGGCGGCGACGCGCACGCGGGCGCCGTCCGCGCCGACGGCGGCGGCGGCCAGGAGCGCGATGCCGTAGAGGAGGGTCGCGGGGCCGGCCCAGCCGGTGCGGTTGAGCAGGACGGCGCAGGCCAGTCCGGCGAGGGCGACGGCCCAGGCGGTGCGGATCGCGAACCGGCGGTCGTCGCGCAGCAGGGCGGCGAGGGCGGCGAGCACGATGCCGATGAGCAGGAGGCCGCCGACGGTCTTGGGGCCGCCGGGGCTGATGCCGAGCAGGTCGAGGGCGGTCGCGGCGCCGGGGTCGGCGGGCAGTCCGGCCTCCCGCAGCAGGGCGGCGGGGTGCGTGAACAGCGTCAGCGACCAGGGGGCGAGCACCAGCAGCGGAGTGGCCAGGTTGGCCAGCAGCCGCAGGGCGTAGGCGGTCGCCTGGGCGCGGTTGACGACGAGGGCGGCGACGGCGAGGACGGCGGCCAGCGGCCAGACGACCGGGGTGAAGGCGGTCGCGAGGGTGAGCAGGAGGGTGTACGTCCACAGGGCCCGCCAGCTTCCCCTGGCCCCCTCTTCCCGGTCGGTCAGGCCGTACGCGGCCACGGCGGCGCGGGCGAGGAGCGGCAGGAGCACGGCCAGGACGGCGGTGCCGAGGCGGCCGCCGGCCAGCGCGCCGGTGACGGCGGGCAGGAAGGCGTACGCGATCGCGGCCCAGGCGCGCAGCAGGCGGGACTCGACCAGCGGCCGGGAGGCGAAGTAGGCGGTCAGGCCGGCCAGCGGGACGGAGCAGACGAGCAGGAGCGTGAGTGCGAGCTGCGGGTTGCCGAGGAGGAGGCCGGAGAGGGTGGCGAGGACCGCGAGGTAGGGGGGTGCGGTGGTGGTGTCGCCGGTGCCGACCGGGTGCCAGTCGGCGAGGTAGCCGCCGCCGAGCCCGGAAGCGCCGTCGGGGGCGGGCAGCAGGGCGCCGCCCATGAGGGAGCCGCCGCCGAGGAGGCCGCGGCAGGCGACGAGGGAGGCGAGCAGGAGGACCGCGAACAGCACGGGAGCGGGCTTGCGGGCGATGCGCTTGAGGCGGGCGAACTGCTCGATCTCGAGGAAGTCGGCGTCGTCGCCGCCGGGCCCGGACTCGACGGCGCCGTGCCGGCCGGCGCCGGGGGCGTCGGAGTCGCGGCCGGCGCCGAGGTAGCCGGCGAGCTGTTCGACGGTGGCGCGGACGGTGGCGCCGGGCGGCGGGAACAGCGGGCGGAGTTCGGCGGCGGGGACGGCGGAGCGGCCGCGCCGGCGCCGGGCGGAGAGGATCCGCCCGGGGCGCAGGAGGGTGCGGAAGAGGCCGCCGACCTCGTCGACGGCCTGGCCGGGCGCCTTGCCCACGAGGTAGGCGAGGGTGCGCAGGAGGGTGCCGAGGACGAGCCGGAGGAGGACGTACGGCAGGGCGGCGGTGCGCGCGTTGACGAGCATCGTGTAGACGGCGCCGGACTTGTCCACGCGGTGCGGGCTCGCGACGGAGCGGCCGGCGCAGTCGATGGGGCGGCGTTCGCGGGCGGAGGCCTCGGCGTGCCGCAGGACGGCGTCGGGGGCGACGAGGACGCGGTGGCCGGCGGTGTGGGCGCGCCAGCACAGGTCGACGTCGTCGCGCATGAGGGGCAGGCGGCGGTCGAACCCGCCGAGCTGCTCGTAGACGTCGCGGCGGACGAGCATGCCGGCGGTGGAGACGGAGAGCACGGGGCGGATCTGGTCGTGCTGGCCCTGGTCCTGCTCGCGGCGGTCGAGGCCGGTCCAGCGGCGGCCGCTGTGGGCGATGGTGACGCCGGCTTCGAGCAGCTGCTTGCGGTCGTACCAGCCGCGCAGCTTGGGGCCGATGACGGCGGCGTCGGGGTTCTCGTCGGCGACGCGCAGGAGGTGGGCCAGGGCGTCGGGGGCGGGAGCGCAGTCGTCGTGGAGCAGCCACAGCCACTGGACGGGCTCGCCGTGGGGGAGGTCGGGGAGGTCGTACGCGTCGTCGTTCCAGGTGCGGCTGACGGGGTCCCAGCCGCTGGGGCGCTTGAGGTACGGGAGGTCCTCGGGGGTGAGGACGGGGGCCGTACGGGCGCACTCGTCGACGGCGGCGCCGAAGCCGGTGCGGCGGGCGAGGTGGAGGACGCGCCCGTCGCCGAAGGCCTCCGTCAGCAGGCGGGCGGAGTCGTCGGCACTGCCGGTGTCGGCGGCGACGTAGCCCTGTGCGGGGCGTTCCTGGCCGAGGAGGCCGGCGAGGGCCTGGGGCAGCCAGCGGGATCCGTCGTGCGCGACGAGGACCGCGGTGACGACATGCCGGGGGAACTCGGGTGCGGCGGCCGCCGTAGAAGAGGAGGCCGCCTGGTGGCTGTGCACGGACATCGGGGTACGAGCCCTCCGGGCTGGGGACTCCCCCGGCGGCGGGGCCGGGGGGAGGGTCCGGGGCGCCTGTGCCCCGGAGGCTGCTGGACAGCGCCCCACACTAACGGCTGCGCAGACGGCGGTCCGCCTCCTGCGGGGAAGGTGCAGGAGGCGGACCGCTGGTCGATGTGGCCGCCACCGGTGGGGTGTTGCGGCGTTTGTATGGATTTGGGAGAGGGCTTCGGTCAGGGGCCGACCGGTCGGGTCGGCGGTGGCCGGGTCGGGCTCGGGCTCGGGCTCGGGCTCGGGGCCGGGGTCAGGCACGGGCTCGGGGTCAGGCTCGGGCGACTCGGGGTCGGGACGGCGCTCGGGCTCGATCTCGGGCGGTTCTGCGGGTCTCGCGCACCGGCCGGTCCTCGTTCCGCCGGGTCCCGCGGGTCAGGCGGGGAGGGCGGCGGCCGGTCGACGTCGGGGCGTCAGATGGCGGCCTTCTTCAGGCGGCGGCGCTCGCGTTCGGACAGGCCACCCCAGATGCCGAAGCGCTCGTCGTTCGCGAGGGCGTATTCGAGGCACTCGGAGCGGACCTCGCAGGCGAGGCAGACCTTCTTGGCCTCGCGGGTCGAACCGCCCTTCTCGGGGAAGAAGGACTCGGGATCGGTCTGGGCGCACAGCGCGCGCTCCTGCCATCCGAGTTCCTCGTCCGCCTCCTCGACCAGCAGTTCCTGAAACAGCTCGGTCATGTGCGCCCCTCGTCTGTCTTTTGCGTCCCCGTGTGCTGCCGTGGCCGAAAACCGGCCGAACGACACGAGTGAAATTACAAGTGTGTGGCTCCGAAGCAGTCAAGCCGAGATCTGCTAATGGGCCCCTTATTCACTCTGCGGAACCAAACGTATGCAGAAAGTGCCCATACCGCGAAAAATCGTGACACATGACACGCGCCTCGCCCGGCACCGCAGCTTCACCCATAACGGACGCGTAACGGGTCGTTCGGGTTGCACCGCCACCTCCCCGGTCACCCCATGCACAAACCTTTCTCCGGACGCATTAACCGGATGAGGTGAACCTTTTCCCCCAAACCGGACATTGGGTTGACAGTCGCGCCTTAAACCCGCTCTCCTTGTCCTCATGTCAGCGAACGCAGCCCTCCTCGAGAACCCCCTCCGCGGGTCCCTCGGCGCTGCCCAGGTTCGCTGTTGCTGTTGCTGCTGTTGATGCCCTAGAGCGTCCGGCTCCCCTCCCCCTGGATCCCGCGTCGGATCCGTCGGCTCCCGTCGAGCTCCCCTGCTCCGCGTAGCCGCCCGCACCGTCCGACCGCACGCGCGGTCACCCCCCTCGACCTCCGGTCACCCCTCGACCGCCGGTCACCCCGACAGCCCCGCCCCCTGCCGAGGACTTCCGCACATGAAGAGCGACAGCGACCTCCAGATCGCCGGCGACATCCTCGCCGTCCAGCACCTGCTCCAGCCCGCGAAGGCGCACCCGGACACGGTCGCCGAGTTCGTCGGCATGGCCCGCGACATCGCCGCCGACCGCGCACGCTGGGCGCACCTCGTCGAGTACGACGCCACCTCCCGCTGGTACCACCGCCTGGACACCGGCCCGGGCTACGAGGTGTGGCTGCTGAGCTGGGTGCCCGGACAGGGCAGCGGCCGCCACGACCACGGCCCCTCCTCCGGCGTACTGACGGTGCTGGAGGGCCGGTTGAGCGAGCACACCGCGCAGGGCCCGCGCACCCTCGGCGCCGGCAGCCAGCGCGTCTTCGCCCCCGGGTACGCCCACGAGGTCGTCAACGACTCCCTCGAACCGGCCGTCAGCCTGCACGTCTACTTCCCCGGCCTGACCGAGATGCCGATGCACGACGCGCCCGGCACCCCGGCTGCCGAGACCGCGTACGGCACCGGCGCGACTGTGGCGCTCGCCGCACAGTGCTCCCCGGTCGGGCGGAACAAGGTCATCGCCTGACAGACTGCGGGGCATGCGCATTGTTGTCTTGGCAGGCGGTATCGGCGGGGCCCGCTTCCTCCGCGGACTGAAGTCGGCCGCACCCGACGCGGACATCACGGTCATCGGCAACACCGGTGACGACATTCACCTGTTCGGCCTCAAGGTGTGCCCCGACCTCGACACGGTCATGTACACCCTCGGCGGCGGCATCAACGAGGACCAGGGCTGGGGCCGCGCCGACGAGTCCTTCACCGTCAAGGAGGAGCTCGCCGCGTACGGCGTCGGCCCCACCTGGTTCGGGCTCGGCGACCGCGACTTCGCCACCCACATCGTCCGGACGCAGATGCTCGGTGCCGGCTACCCGCTCAGCGCCGTCACCGAGGCGCTGTGCGACCGCTGGAAGCCGGGCGTGCGCCTGCTGCCCATGTCCGACGACCGCATCGAGACGCACGTCGCCGTCGAGGAGGGCGGCGAGCGGCGCGTCGTGCACTTCCAGGAGTACTGGGTGCGGATGCGCGCCTCGACGGACGCCCTGGCCGTGGTACCGGTGGGCGCCGACCAGGCCAAGCCGGCGCCGGGGGTGCTGGAGGCCCTCGCGGCGGCCGACGTCATCCTCTTCCCGCCGTCCAACCCCGTCGTGTCCGTGGGCACCATCCTGTCCGTACCGGGCATCCGCGAGGCCGTGGCCGCCGCGTCGGCCCCCGTCGTCGGCCTGTCCCCCATCGTGGGCGGCGCGCCCGTGCGGGGCATGGCCGACAAGGTGCTGGCCGCGGTGGGGGTCGAGTCGACGGCGGCGGCGGTGGCCCTGCACTACGGGACCGGGCTGCTCGACGGCTGGCTCGTCGACACCACCGACGCGGCCGCGGTGGCCGAGGTCGAGGCGGCCGGGATCCGCTGCCGGGCCGTGCCGCTGATGATGACCGACCTCGAGGCGACCGCGCTGATGGCCCGCGAGGCGCTCGCGCTGGCCGAGGAGACGCGGTGACGGCGTACGGGAGCCAGGGCGCGGTCGTGCCCTCCCTCCGGGTGTGGGCCGTGCCGGGGATAGGCGAGGTGCGGCCCGGCGACGACCTCGCGAAGGTCATCGCGGCGGCGGCACCGGACCTGCTCGACGGCGACATCCTGCTCGTCACGTCGAAGATCGTCTCCAAGGCGGAGGGCCGCGTCGTCACCGCCGAGTCGCGCGAGGCGGCCATCGACGCCGAGACGGTGCGCGTGGTCGCCCGGCGCGGCCCGCTGCGCATCGTCGAGAACCGGCAGGGCCTGGTCATGGCCGCGGCCGGGGTCGACGCCTCCAACACCGAACCCGGCACCGTCCTCCTCCTCCCCGAGGACCCCGACGGCTCGGCCGCGGCCATCCGGGACGGTCTCGCCGACCTGCTCGGCGTACGCGTCGGTGTCATCGTCACCGACACCTTCGGGCGGCCCTGGCGGGCCGGCCTGACGGACGTGGCCATCGGCGCGGCCGGGGTGCGCGTCCTGGACGACCTGCGCGGCGGCACGGACGCCTACGGCAACCCGCTGAGCGCCACCGTGGTCGCCACCGCCGACGAACTCGCCGCCGCCGGCGACCTGGTGAAGGGCAAGGCCGGCGGCCTCCCGGTGGCCGTCGTCCGCGGACTCGGCCACGCGCTCGGCGAAGGCGCGGCGCGCGAGCTGGTGCGCTCCGCCGCCGACGACATGTTCCGGCTGGGCACGTCCGAGGCGATACGCGAGGCCGTGACGCAGCGCCGTACGGTACGCGCCTTCACCGACGAGCCGGTCGACCCGGGCTCGGTCCGGCGGGCGGTGGCCGCGGCCGTGACCGCGCCGGCGCCCCACCACACCACCCCGTGGCGCTTCGTGCTGCTCGAATCGCCGGCGGCGCGCACGGAGTTGCTCGACGCGATGCGCGAGGCGTGGATCGCGGACCTGCGGCGGGACGGCAAGTCGGAGGAGTCGATCGCGAAGCGGGTGCGGCGCGGCGACGTGCTGCGGAACGCCCCGTACCTCGCGGTGCCGTGCATGGTGACGGACGGCTCGCACCACTACGGGCACGCCCGGCGCGACGCGGCCGAGCGGGAGATGTTCGTGGTGGCCACGGGCGCGGGAGTGCAGAACTTCCTGGTCGCGCTGGCCGCGGAGCGGCTGGGCTCGGCGTGGGTCTCCTCGACGATGTTCTGCCGCGACGTGGTCCGGCGCGTCCTGGACCTGCCGGCGGACTGGGAGCCCATGGGCGCGGTCGCGATCGGCCACCCCGCCGAACCCCCGCGCCCCCGCCCGGCCCGCGCCGCGGAGGCGTTCATCGAGGTGCGCTGACCCGGACCCCCGTCTCGGCCCCGTCGCGCGCTGCGCGGCGGGGCCAGCGCGCGCTCAGCAGCCGGACCGGCGTCGGCGCCAAGTCGCCGGTCCTGGCGCCATTGTTCGCCGAAGTCATGATGGCGTGGAGCGTCAATCCCCGGAGACCCAGAGATAGCCCCTGCGCCTCACCACTCCCTCCACCACCGCCTTGAACTCCGCTGCATCGCCCCGCATTTGCGGGTGTGTCTCAAGCAGAAGGTCGAGCTCGCGCGTCACCCGCATCAGCTGAGGTGAGTTGAACATCGTGTCCCCATGGCGGTGGACGCCGTAGAGGAGGGAATCCACTTCGACGTGCGGCAGGATCTCCTCAAGGCAGCGTCCGGCCTGTTTCCCCGCGAACGCCCTCTGATGGTTCTGATCTTCGGTGTACACGGCGAGTCCCATGGAACGTCCCATCTCACCTACGGGACCGGCTCACAGTTGTTGAGACGGTCCCGTAGCCACTTACCTTGCCACTGCCGGTTTCGGAATCGGATGCATCGTAATCACGCCGCCCCACCTGTCCTGGACAACTCGGTACCAGGTCGTGGGCAGCCCACCGGCCTCATCCGACAGACGGCCGATCACGCGCTCGGCGTTCATGTCCCGCTCAAAGTTCCCGTTTCCGTTCGGACCGTGGCACGCGCAGCGATTCGCGCTCTCGACCAGGTCGTCCAGATCCACATCGGCGTTGAAAACACTCTTATCCGATGTGACCAGATCGCCTCCAGGCATGTGCTTCCTCTGCACATACAGCTCCGACGCGTCGTCGAGCATCGCGTCGACGCAGTTCGTGTTGTGGACAAGGACCGGCGTCTTCCCCGCCAGCACGTAGTACGTGTGGAATTTGGCCACCGCGAAGTTGTGGACCGTGGCGATGGCGGTGCGGCGCTTGACCGCGGCGATCTGGACGCGAGTGCCCGAGGCGGTGCGGAGCCACTGGCCGGCGATCAGGTCGGTGGCCTCGATCCACTCCCCGAGCTCCGGGACCCAGAACGGGTGGCCGTCGGTGGCCGTGATCGTGCGGGTCTGGTCGCCGGACGGGCCGTCGGTGTCGATCGTGAGCGTGACCAGGTGCTTCAGGCCCGATCCCGTTGTCTTCGAGGTCCTCGACCTTCTTGGCCACCTTGTAGGTGACCTTCAGGCCCTTGGCCAACTTCGCGAAGGGCAGGTCCATGGCGGCCGAGGCGCAGTCGGCGGCGCCGCTGCCGCTGAAGCAGCCCTTCCACGCGTCCACGTCGGGGGCGACGACCCCGACGATGATCGCGGTGACCATCTTGTCGAAGCCGGACTGCTCGTACGAGACCAGGCCCATGCCCTCGGCGGTCTGACAGAAGCCGCTGCCCTGGTCCTGCGGGTTGTAGCACTTGCCCTGGGCCCACTGCGCGAGCCGGTCGTCCGCGGACGCCCCCTAGCAGCCGTCACGCCGCGCGACGATGCCGACTCCCCCGGGGACTTCACCGGGGACGACCGGCCGGACATGTTCGTGGTCGACGGCAACGGCAAGCTCCGCATGTACCCGGGCGAGTCCCAGCTCAGCGACTTGACGAAGGGCACGGGTGACGTGGCTTCCGCCATGTCCGGCGCCTACCGCGCCAACCCGCTCAAGGACCCGAACGGCGACGACCTCCCCATGTGGACGGGCGCACCCTCCGGATACTGGAATGGCGCCCTCATCGCCCACCAGGGCGACGTCTACGGCGGCGACGGGCTCCAGGACCTCGTCGCGCGGGTCGGTGACAAGCTGTGGGTCTACCCCGGCGACGGCTACGGCGCCGTCAACATCGACAAGCGGCAGCAGGTCCTGCTGCCGTCGAACGCCCCCGACCCGGCCGGCTACCGGCAGCTCGTCGCCGCCGGAGACGCCACCGGCGACGGCAAGCCGGACTTCTTCGTGACCACCGGTACCGAGTTCTGGGCGCTGATCGGCTACAACGGCGCGACCGTCGAGAAGGCCGTACGACTCGCGGCGACCACGTGGGGCGACCGTGACCTCGTCCAGGTCGCCGAGATCAACGGCGACGGCGTGCCCGACATGATCTACCGGAACGACACCGCCGGGAAGCTGTACCTGCGGCTGGGCAAGCCGGACTCCGGCGGGGGCGTGGACCTCGATTCGCTCGCGGCCGCGGCGAACTCGGCCTCCCCCGGTGGTGCGGACATCACGTACGGCGCGTCTGGCTGGCAGCGCAGCAACATCCGGCTGTTCCTGGGAACTCCGGACGTCGACGGCGACGGGATCCCGGACATCTGGACCCTGCGCGTGGACGGCACGGTGCGGTTCTACCGGGGTGACCGGAACTCCATGCCGGGCGCCGGCAGCCTGATCATCGGCAACAGCAACGGCACCGGCTGGAAGAACAAGCAGGCCATCGGCTGAGCCCGGCAGGGCGACAGGGACGGGCCCCGACCGGACGGACCGGCGGGGCCCGTCTCGTGTTCCCGGTCAGGGGGCCGCGGCCAGCCGGACCCGACCCACGGGCTCCGGCCGGCTGCCGGGCGGGGGGTCAGAGGCGGCCGATGTCGGTGCGGGGCATGCGGGGGTGGCGCCGGGGTGGGGCGTGGCCGGCGAGGAGGACGAGGCGGGTGGCGCGGTGGCGCTGGCCGGCGTACGGGGCGAGGAGTTCGAGCATCGCCGCGTCGTCGGCGTCGCGGTCGCCGGCGAGGGACCAGCCGATGATGCCGGGCAGGTGGAGGTCGCCGACGGTGACCGCGTCGGGGTGGCCGTTGCTGCGCTGCAGGGTCTCGGCGGAGGTCCACGGGCCGATGCCGGGGACGAGTTCGAGGCGGGCGGCGGCCGCGGGCAGGTCCATGGTGGTGGCCTCCTCGAGGCGGGGGGCCACCCGGGCGGCGCGCAGGATCGTGGCCGAGCGCTTGCTGTCGACGCCGGCCTTGTGCCAGTCCCAGGAGGGGATGCGGGACCAGTCGCGGGCGTCGGGCATGACGTGCATGCCGACGGGCGCGGGCCCGGGGGCCGGGGTGCCGTGCTGTCGTACGAGCCGGCGCCAGGCCCGGTAGGCCTCGTCCGCGGTGACCTTCTGCTCCAGGATGGTGGGGACGAGGGATTCCAGGACGAGCCCGGTGCGGCCGAGCCGGAGTCCGGGGCGGCGGCGGTGGGAGGCGTGCACGAGGCGGTGGCGCGGGACGAAGGCGGCCGGGTCGTCCTCGGCGCCGAGCAGGGCCGGCAGGCCGTCGAGCAGCCAGTCCGCGCCGGGCCCCCAGGCGGTGGCCTCGGCGGTGTCGGGGCCGTGGGCGGTGACGCGGAGGGTGCCGGGGCCTTCGGGGGTGCGGCTGGCCCGCCAGAAGGCGCCGTCGGGGGTGATGCGGAAGGTGGGGTCGTGCGGGCCTCGGCGGAGCGGGCCGAGGACGAGGGGGAGGCTGAGGGGGCCCGGGGCCTGCCACCGCCTGGTCTTCGCGACGCCGTCGCGGGGGGTTCGGGTGGCTTGGGCAGCGCCGTCGCGGGGGGTTGCGGTGGCCCGGGTGCCGGCGGCGCCGGTCGGGGCCGTGGGCTGGGGGCCGCCGTCGCCGGTCAGGGCCGTGGCCGCGGTGGGCTGGGTGCCGGCGGCGCCGGTCGGGGCGGTGGGCTGGGCGGTGTCCTCGGGGGGCAGGGCCGTCGGCGCGGCGGTACCGCGGCGGGTGGGGGTGGGGACGCGGGTCTGGCCACCGCGCACGGTGGTGCGGGTCAGGGGTTCGTATCGGCCGGCCACCTTCTGAGGGTAGCCCCCTGGGATGTTCCCCCTTCCCGCGACCGTGACGTGCGGCCCCGGACGCCGGACGCGGGACGCCGACCGCCGCGGCGGGGTGGGCGTCGTCGCCCGATGCGGACCCGGGCGGAGGCGGGGTCAGACGCCGACCGCGAGTTCGTAGCCGCTGCTCGTCATGTCCTCGCACAGCGCCCGGCAGGCGCCGAAGTGTTCGGCGAACTCCGGCTTGGACTGCCAGGCCTTCATGGCTGCCGGGTCGCGCCAGGCCGAGAAGGAGACGAAGTGGCCCGGCCGGTTCAGGTCGCGCAGGAGGCGGGCGTGGCCGAAGCCGTCGCTGTCGGCCTTGGTCCATTCGAGGAAGGCCCGCCAGCGCGCCACGAACTCGTCGATGTCACCCTCGGTGACCTGCCAGTCCCCCGACGCCCATGTCGTGCTGTCGTCGGTCATCGCACGCACCGCCTTGGCGGAGTAGAGGGGTGGACCCCCGCTTCCAGGCTAGGCCCGGTCCACGGGAGGTTTCCAGCCCGCGGGCCGGGCGGCCGGCGGTCCGGCCCGCGGTCCGGCCCGCGGACACGGGCGGCCCCGGCCGCCGGTGTCGGGGCGGTCAGCGCTTGTCGGTGACGGTGACCTTCTCGTCGTTCTGGATCTGCTGGACGAGCTGCTTGACCTTCGCCTTGTCCCAGACCAGGTTTCCGCCCCGCGAGCCGGAGATCGGCATGTTCATGGACGTGCCGTCGCCGCTGGTGATGCCCTTCATCGCGAAGAACATCTCGCCCAGGTCGAACAGCCCCATGTCCTTGTCCACGATCACGGTGTCCAGGCCCGCGCCCATCACCGGGTACAGCTGGAACGGGTTCAGGATCGTGCCGGGGGTGGCCGCCTGGCTGGCCAGGGCGGACAGGAACTTCTGCTGGTTCTTCGTACGGGCCAGGTCGGACTCCGCGAAGGCGTACCGGGTGCGGACGAAGGCCAGGGCCTGCTCGCCGTTGAGGGTCTGCTTGCCCGCCTTGAAGTCGGCGCCGGACTTCTTGTCCTTGAAGCCCTTCTCGATGTTCATCTCGACACCGCCGAGCGCGTCGACGATGTTCGCGAAGCCGGCGAAGCCGATCTCCGCGTAGTGGTCGATCCGCAGGCCGGTGTTGTACTCGATGGTGCGCACCAGCAGCTCGGGGCCGTCCATCGCGTACGCCGCGTTCAGCTTGGTGCGGATCCCCTTGCCCGGGTACTTCTTGCCGGACTCGGAGCCGACGAAGGAGGGGATCTCCACGTCCGAGTCACGCGGCAGCGAGATCATCGTGTTGCCGCTGGAGCACGTGGCGAGCACCATCATCGAGTCGGTGCGCTTGCCCTCGGCGGAGCCGGTGTGGAGCTTCTTCTTCTCCTCGTCGGACATGCCCTCGCGGCTGTCGGAGCCGACGATGAGGTACGTCGTGCAGTCGCCCTCCTCGGGCCGCTCGATGACCTTGGAGAGGTCGACCTCCGTGCGCAGCTTCGAGCTGGCCCAGGCGTAGGTGCCGACCGACACGACGGCGAGGGTCGTGACGAGGACGATCGAGCCGATCTTGATGCGGCGCCGCCAGTCGACGGGGCCGCGGGGGCCGGCGGGACGTGCGCCGCCGCCCTGTCCTCCGCCGTGGCCGCCGTTCTGGCCGCCGCGGCCGCCGCCGTGGCCGCCGGCCGGACTGCCGTAGACCTGGCCCGTGTTGTAGCCGCTGTCGTAGCCGGGGGTACCGGCACGGCCGCCCTGGCCGTAGTCGTCCGCGTACGGGTCGCGGTCGTCGTACGGCGGCCGGGACTGCGGCGGCACGCCGGGCTGACGGGGCGGGCGGCCGGGGGCCTGCGGCGGGGTCTGCGGGCGCGGCGGCTGCTGCCGCTGGACGTGCCGCATGCTCCGGACGCCCTCGGGCTGTGCGCTGGAGCTGCCACGGCCGTAGCGGTCGTCGCGGTCGTCGGTCCACCCGTCGGGCCAGTCATTCATGCCGTAAAGGATGCCTGGCGGGGCGGGCCGCCCGACAGCCCGGGTGGGGCTTCGTGCCTGGTCTGTTGCAGAGCTGTGTACGCCTGAGGCCTTTGTCACGCGTTCCGGGGCCGCAACCTAAGGTGGGTGCATGACACATCATTCGGGCGAGCTCGCCGGTAAGCCCACCTCGGCCTCCCGGACCACCCTCAGCCACATCATGACGCACAACGACACCAACCTGCTGGGCACGGTGCACGGCGGCGTGATCATGAAGCTGGTGGACGACGCGGCCGGGGCCGTCGCGGGCCGGCACTCCGGCGGGCCCGCGGTCACCGCCTCCATGGACGAGATGGCGTTCCTGGAGCCGGTCCGGGTCGGCGACCTGGTGCACGTGAAGGCCCAGGTGAACTGGACGGGCCGGTCCTCGATGGAGGTCGGCGTGCGGGTGCTGGCCGAGCGCTGGAACGAGTCGGCGCCGCCCACCCAGGTCGGCAGCGCGTACCTGGTGTTCGCCGCGGTGGACGAGAACGGCAAGCCGCGGCAGGTGCCGCCGGTGATCCCCGAGACCGACCGGGACATGCGCCGCTACCAGGAGGCGCAGATCCGCCGCACCCACCGGCTGGCCCGCCGTCGGGCCATCAGGGAGCTGCGCGAGCGCCGGGCCGCGGAGGGTCTGGAGGACTGACCGGCCGCCCGGGGACGGGGCGGCGGCCCGGGGCCTGACCGCCCGCGCCGGGAGTCCGGAGGGCCGTGGGACCGGGGGCCGTGGGGCCGGGGGGCCGGGGGCGGGCGGTCTCACTGGCCGGGGCACGCCACCTGGTCACCCGTGACGACGCCGAACTCGCCCTGGTAGGGGTCCTCGGCGCGGACCGCGGTCACCTTGCGGTAGTCGGTGCCCGCCGTGACGCGCAGCGTGGCGCCGAGGCCCGGTACGGGCCGCAGCTCGGCGCCCTCCAGCGCCGTGCCCAGGGTCTTGGCGGAGCGGTCCCAGCGGGGGTCGTACGCGACCACGGTGCGGGTGGCGTTGCGGACGACCCCGGCGGTGGGGGCCTCGTCGGTGCGGAAGCCGGTGGCGCGCAGGGCCTTGTCGACGCGGCCGCCGAGCCCGTCGATCCGCGTACCGTTCTCGACGTGCACCCGGATCTGCTGCGGGGCGACGTCCACCGGCACGGCGACCGGGCGCCGCTTGGGCCGCGCCGGGGCGAGCGGCTTGTCGTCGCGCAGGGCCTGGAAGAGCCGGGCGGCCTTCGGTTCGTCCCAGCGGACCACCGAGCCCAGCCGGGGCGAGGGCTTGGAGTCGGGCAGGATCGGCACCGAGGCGAACTCGGACGACGCCGGCGTGAACTCCCGCATGGCCTGCCCGAGGGCGAGCATCTCGGTCGAGCCGAAGCCGGGGTCGGCGCGTACGGAGCCCAGCAGGGTGGAGCTGACCTCCTTGAACTTGACGGGGTTGAGCAGCACGCCGCTGCTGGTGGCCTCGTGGATGAGGGCGGCGATGAACCGCTGCTGGCGCTGCATGCGGCCGAGGTCGGCGGCGCCGTCGACGTACCGGGAGCGCACGTACTGCAGGGCCTGGCCGCCGGTGAGGCGGTGGGTGCCGGGGAGCAGGTCGAGTCCGGTGTGGCTGTCGCGCATGGGTTTGGCGGTGCAGATCTCCACGCCGCCGATGGCGTCGACGGTCTTCATGAAGGCGGTGAAGTCGACCTCCAGGTAGTGGTCGATCTTCACGCGGGTCATGTTCTCGACGGTCCGCACGGTCAGGTTGGGGCCGCCCTCGGCGTAGGCGGCGTTGAGTTTGACGGCGTGCGGGCCGTGTTGCCGGCGGCTCAGCAGGTCGAGGTGGGCGGGCACCTCGGCGTAGCTGTCGCGCGGGAGGCTGATGACGCTGGCGCGCTCCCGGTCCGCGGAGATGTGCACCAGCATGATCGTGTCGGTGCAGTGGCAGGGGGCGCCGCCGAGCCGGTACTCGCGCTTGTCCTCCCGGGTGAGCTTGTCGCGCTCGTCGGTGCCGACGATCAGGAAGTTCACGCCGTGGCCGGCCTGGGGGCGGTTCTTCATGTCCTTGAAGGGGTCGACGCGGTTGATGCCGACGTCGAGGCCGGTCATCACGGCGTGCCCGATCGCCCCCGAGCCGAGGACGAGGACGGACAGGGCGGTGGCGAGCCGCACGCCCCAGCGGGGCCGCCGGGGCGGCCGGCCGTGCCTGCGCCCGTCGACGGCGGCCGTCGCGCGGGGGGCGGGCGCGCCCCCGTGGCCGCCGGGTGCGCCGTACCCGCCGCGGCCGCCGGGGCCGCCGTACCCGGCCGCTCCCCCGCCCCGGCCCGCGCCCTGCCGCGGGGCACCGCGCCGGGATCCGTGCGGCGGCCGGGGACGGGGGGAGCGTTGCGGCTGGGGCACGGGGGACACCTCCGCGGATGGCACGGGCAGGCCGGGGTCAGGCACAGGGGTGGGTCGGGTCGGGCGGGGTCACGCACAAAGATGGGTCGGGTCGGGCGGGGTCAGGCACGCGGCCGCTCGGACAGGCACGGGTGAGCCTGAACAGTAGGCCCATACGATCAGCGGCGGCCCGTACCGCTCCTCCGGCACGCACCCGTTTCCCTCGTACGCGGTAACGTGACCACCGATACCGCCCTCTCCCGGAGCCCCTGGCGGCCGCGCCCACCGGCCGGCCGGGCCCCGGCCCCGGACCCCCGAAGGACCTGCCCGACCCATGCCCACCCAGCAGCCCGCAGTCTCGGTGATCATGCCCGTGCTCAACGAGGAGCGCCATCTGCGCGACTCCGTCCGGCACATCCTCGGGCAGGACTACGCAGGCGAGATGGAGGTGGTGATCGCGCTCGGCCCGTCCACGGACCGCACCGACGAGATCGCCGCCGAGCTCGTCCGGGAGGACCCGCGCGTCCACACCGTCCCGAACCCCACCGGCCGTACCCCGGCCGCGCTCAACGCGGCGATCGCGGCCTCGCGGCACCCGATCGTGGTGCGCGTCGACGGGCACGGGATGCTGTCGCCGAACTACATCGCCACCGCGGTGCGCCTGCTGGAGGAGACCGGCGCGCAGAACGTGGGCGGCATCATGCACGCCGAGGGCGAGAACGCCTGGGAGGAGGCCGTCGCCGCGGCGATGACCTCGAAGATCGGCGTGGGCAACGCCGCCTTCCACACCGGCGGCGAGGCGGGCCCGGCCGAGACGGTCTACCTGGGCGTGTTCCGGCGCGAGGCGCTGGAGCGGCAGGGCGGCTACAACGTGGAGTTCATCCGCGCGCAGGACTGGGAGCTGAACTTCCGCATCCGCGAGGCGGGCGGGCTGATCTGGTTCTCGCCGGAGCTGAAGGTGCAGTACCGGCCGCGGCCGTCGGTGCGGGCCCTGGCCAAGCAGTACAAGGACTACGGGCGCTGGCGGCACGTCGTGGCCCGCTACCACGCGGGCTCGATCAACCTGCGTTACCTGGCCCCGCCGGCCGCGGTGTGCGCGATCGCGGCCGGTCTGGTCGTGGGCGCGGCGCTGACGCCGTGGGGCTTCGTCGTCCCGGGCGGCTACCTGGCGGCGATCGTGGCGGGCTCGGTGCCGGCCGGCAGGGGCCTGTCGCTGAAGGCGCGGGCGCAGATCCCGGTGGCGCTGGCGACCATGCACATGTCGTGGGGGTACGGCTTCCTGACGAGCCCGCGCGCGCTGGCGCGGAAGGTCATCGCGAGCCGCCGCCCGAGCGTCCCGGCGGACGGGGCGCCGGCCCGCTGACCTGCGTACGCCGAAGGGGGCGGATCCGGCTTCGCGGCCGGTCCGCCCCCTTCGGCGTACGCGGGGTCCGTCAGGCCTGGCGGACCCCTCCGGCCAGACAAGCCCGTCCCGCCACCAGCCCGTCCGGCCAGACCGGCCCGTCCGGCCACCAGCCCGTCCGGCCAGACGGGTCAGACCGGTCGGGCCCCTCGGGTCGGGGTCACCAGGTGAAGCCGGGCTGGATGTCCATGCAGGCGCCGTCGTCGTCGCCGTTGAGCGGGCGGGCCGTGTCGGGGGCCTTGGACGGGGCGGGGGCGGGCGGTGCGGGCTTGTCGCCCTCGCGCCAGTCCTTGCCGACGAAGAGGGTGACGCCGGAGACGTCCGTGGAGCGCTGCACGGCGCTCGCGGGCAGCCCGAGGGCGGTGGCCACGGCCTGTGCGTCGCCGGCCTGGTCGGCGGTGGCGTAGCGGATCACGGTGGTGTCCTCGGCCGCGCCCTCGGTGTCGGCCTTGGCCTTCGTGAAGCCCTTGCCCGTGAGGAGCGTGACGACGTCGGACGCCCGGCCCCGGACGCGGGCCTCGCCGTGGTCCTTGCCGCTGGTGGCGTTGCGGACCATGACGGGGATCTCGGCGGCGGGGGCCGCAGGGTCGGCCGGCGGCGGGGTCGTGGCGGCCGCGGTCGCCTTGGCCGGCGGCTTGCCGTCCAGCGGGATGTCGTCGCGGACCATCGTGAAGAGCTTCTGGGCGTCGGCCGCGTCGGGCTCGACCTTCCCGCTCCAGCTCGTGCTGCCGACCCACGGCATGGTCGTCATGGTGATGCGGCCGGTGGGGACCTTCTTGAGCTCGACGCTCAGGTCGTAGAGCAGGTCGATCCGGTCCAGGCCGGGGTCGACCACCATGGCCCTGGTCGCGGCCTCGGCCAGGCTGTGCAGCTTGAGCGGGTTGCTGAGCTTGGCGTTCTGGCGGAACTGGCGGGCCATCGAGTTCATGTACATGTGCTGCGCGTGGGCCCGGCCGATGTCGCTGCCGTCCTCGAAGCCGTAGCGGGTGCGCAGCCACTGGAGGGCCTGGACGCCCTTGATGGGGTGGGTGCCCTTGGCCAGCTTGAGGCCGGAGCCCTTGCCCTCGCGGTTGCGGGAGTGGACGTTCTGCTTCACGCAGACGGGCACGCCGCCGATGGCGTCGGCCATCGCCACGACACCCTTGAAGTCGATCATCATGAAGTGGTCGATCGGGATGCCGGTCAGCTCCTGCCAGGTGGCGACCGTGCAGCCGGGGCCGCCGCGGCCCAGCGACTCGTTGACGGGGCGCCGGCCCTGGGTGGCCTCGTACGTCTTGCCGTCGGTGCCGGTGCACTTGGGCAGCTTGAGCAGGGTGTCGCGCGGCATGCTGACGACCGACATGTTGCTGCGGTCCGCGGACACGTGGAGCAGCATCTGGACGTCGGCGAGCGGGGTGCCGCCGAACGTGTCCCTGGCGCCGCCCAGTTCCTGGTTCTTGACGTCGTCGCGGGCGTCGGAGCCGATGAGCAGGATGTTCAGGGGCGTCTGGCCGAAGGCGTTGGGCCTGGAGCCGCCCAGCTTGCGGTCGCCGAGGTTGAGCGCGTCGGTCCGGATGTTGCCGTTGAGGTGCCGGTAGTACAGGTAGCCGGCGCCGGCGGTGGCGAGCACGATCACCGAGAGGGCGATGGCGATGCCGCGCAGGACCCGGCGGCCGCGCCGGCCGGCCGGGCGTACCGGGCCGCGGAGTCGGCGGGGGCCGCGGGGGCCGGGGACCGTGCCGGGAGTGCCGGACGCGGCGCCCGGTATGCCACCGGGCGCGTGGGCGGGCGCCCCCTCCCCTCGCACGCTGCTGTGACTCACCCGTAGCCCCCCAGTCGGTCCTGACATCTCAGGTGTCGCGCCCGGCGCGTGGCCGGGCGATCGCTTGCCGATCGGTCGTGGCGATCCGATCGGTTAGTACGACGTTCCGTGCGGGGCGTCGGTTGTGCGACGCCCCGCACGAAAACGGGTTGTGCTGCCGTGCGTGGGGCCGGCCCGATCATCTTGGGTGGCTTTGCGGCTTTGGGGACGTACGGCTGCCTACTTGGCGCAGGTGGCCTTGTCGGCCTCCACCCGCTGGATGCCCTCGGGCGCCGTCTTCGGTGCCGTGAGGGGGATGCCCGCACCCTTGAAGTCGGCTCCCAGGGTGAGCGTCATCGGGGTGCGGTCGGGCGCGTCGGCGGTGGTCTGCTTCAGCGCGGTGGCGGGCAGGCCCATCATGTCCGCGAGGGCGCGGGCCTGGTCGGCCTGGTTGGGGGCGTACTCCAGGGTCGTCCTGTCCAGCTTCTGGGGCGCGTTGCCGTTGTTGGTGGAGAGCGGGACGCCCTGGTTGTTCTGGAGCCATTCGAGCGTGGTCTGGGCGGAGCCCCGGGGGCCGCCGCCGTTGTAGACGTCCACGCGGACGGCGGAGGCGGGCGCGCGGGTGCCTTCGAGGAGGGCGGCCTGCGCGTTCGCGGCGGCCTGCTTCTGCTTCTTGACCTCGGTGAGGGACGTGTCCTCGCGGATCATCGCGAGCAGGGGCTCGGCCTGGGACTTCCTGACCACCACCGTCGCCTTGATCCGCTCCGCCGGGTTGTCGTCGACGGGGAGGGTGGTGAAGGTGATGTTCTTGGGGTTGACGTCCTTCAGCTCCTTGGCGAGCCGCGTCAGTTGGGGGATGCCCCCGATCCCGGTGTCGACGGTGAGGGCCTTGGTGGCCGCCTCGGCGAGCGAGAAGAGCTTGGTCGGACTGGTGAGCGTGTCCGAGGACTTCATCTCGCGGATCATCGAACCCAGGAACTGCTGCTGGGTCTTGATGCGGTCCAGGTCGCTCTCGTTGCCGAAGGCGTGCCGGGTGCGGACGAAGGCCAGGGCCTGCTCGCCCTCGATGCGGTGGTTGCCCTTGGTGAGGTGGAGCTTGGACTTCTTGTCGTCGACGTCCTTGGCCACGCAGACCGGCACGCCGCCGACGGCGGAACTGAGCGTCTTGACGGCGTTGAAGTCGGCCATCATGAAGTGGTCCACCGAGATGCCGGTGAGCTCCTTGACCGTGCGCATGGTGCAGCCGGGGTCCCGGCCGTCCTGCCCGAGGCTGGTGTTGAAGCGCACGCCGTGCTGGCCCGGGATCGTCCTGGTCGACCCGTCGGGCTGCTTGGTGGGGCAGTCCGGGATGTCGGAGATGAGGTCGCGCGGAATGGACAGCACGGTCGCGTTCGAGCGGTCCCGGGCCACGTGGAAGAGCAGCGTCGTGTCCGCGTGGCCGACGCTCTCCTTGTCGCCGTAGCCCTGGTTGCCCGCACCGGTGCGCTTGTCGGTGCCGATGACGAGGATGTTGATCGGCTCGCCGGGCTTGAAGCCCCCGGAGCCGGCGCCGTCCACGTCGACGGTGCTGATGTTGTTGTTCAGGTGCTGGTAGTAGAGGTAGCCGCCCACGGTCGCGGCGACCAGCACGAAGGCCATCGAGCCCCCGGTGATCAGCAGCACCTTCTTCTTGCGGCCGCCACCACCGCCGCCACCGCGCTTGCGGCCGGTGCGCCGGCCGCCGGGCGGGGGCGTCGCGCCGCCGCGCCGCTGCCCGGGAACGCCCGGGGACTTGCGCACGGGGGGGCCTGCCGGGGTCCCGACGGGGGCGGCCCCTGCCGGTGCCGCGGCGGCCGCGGGGCCCGCGGCTCTACGGGAGCGGGAGACCGGCGGCTGCCCTGCGGAGCTGTCCAGTCGCAGTTCGTAGTTGCCAGTGCGGGGGTTGAGTACCCACTGGTCTGCGGGGTCGATGTCGTTCGCCCGCCCACGGCCTTGCGCATCCACGGTCTTTTGAATCCTCCGTCGGTGCCACCTGAAGCGCCTCCCCCCAGGCGCTCGGTCCTCGATCCGGCAGTGCACGGCCAGTCCTTTGCGTGGCCGGGGCACCGGATCGCTCACACTATCCGGCCCGTTCGGCTGCAAACCATGCTGGTGACAAATTCCACTCCCCTTATAAGCGGGCAATTCGCCCATCCTTCACACCCTGCCCCCTGGCTTTTTGGATTGCTTTACCGGCGGGTCTACTCGCGGGTCGCCGCCCGGTCGCCCGGCGGGCCAACCGTGGCACTGCGGATGGCCGCCCGTGATCGGCCAGGTGTGCGGGCCGTCACCGGCGCGTCCGCACCCGCCGGGCTCAGCGGCAGGTCGCCGCGTCGGCGGTGGTGCCGGAGAAGGTGGGGGCAGGGGATGCGTTTTCGGCCACGGTCGCCGAAGACCTCCGATCGGCCCCGTCGTCGACCGCCACCGGGCGGTCCGCCCGCAGCCGCTGGAACAGTTCGGAGGCATCCGGTTCGAGGAGTACGTCCCGGTTCGGGTTCGGCGGGTACGGGCGCCTCGGCACGGTCAGGAACGTGGTCCGCTCGGTCGGTATGTCCCGCATCCCGCGCACCAGCTCGTACAGGTCCCGCAGCGTGTCCAGGCCCGGGTCGGTGGTGACGGACCGGGTCGCGGCGTCCAGCAGCGGATAGAGCCGGGCCGGGTTGAGCAGCACCCCGTTGCTCTGCACCTTCTTGACCAGGGCGGCCAGGAACTGCTGCTGGCGCCCCATGCGGTCGGTGTCGCTGCCGTTGCCGAGGCTGTAGCGGGCCCGTACGAAGCCCAGCGCCTGCTCGCCGTGCAGGGTCTGGCGCCCGGCCGGCAGGCGGACCTTCGCCTCGGCGTCGTCGATGGGCCGCGGCAGGCAGATCTCCACCCCGCCGATCGCGTCCACCATCTTCTTGAAGCCGCGGAAGTCGACGACCACGTGGTGGTCGATGCGGATGCCGGTCAGCTTCTCCACGGTGCGGATGGTGCAGGCGGCGCCGCCGATCTCGAAGGCGGAGTTGAACTGCCCGGTCTGCGCCACGGAGCGGCCGCCGCCGGGGACGGCGCAGGAGGGGATCTCGGCCAGCAGGTCACGGGGGATCGAGACCGCCGTCGCACTGTCCCGGTCGGCGGAGATGTGGAGCAGGATCGTGGTGTCGGAGCGCTGGGTGCCGCTGTTCTGGCCGTACTGGGCGTTTCCCGCGCCGGCGCGCGTGTCCGAGCCGATGAGCAGGAGGTTCTGCGCCCCGCCCACCGTGAGGGCCGGGCGTTCGCGCTCGTAGCGCTCCAGCTCGGCGGCCGCGGTGGTGTCCGTCCTGATGTTGGAGTCGAGCTGGTGGTAGAGCCACCAGGCAGCGCCCGCGCCGAGCAGCACCAGCAGCGCGAGGACCAGGCCGATCCAGCGCAGGAGCCGGCGCCTGCGGCGACGGGCCGGCGGCCGGCCGGGACGGTCCCCGGCCGGCATCGCCCTGCCCGGCTTGCCCGCGCCTTCGGTCACGTCGCGTCCCATCCTCACGGTTGGTCGGCCACGGCCGCCGGATCCGGGAGGCGGGCGCCTTTCGGCACGGTGCGACCCGGTATGCGGCCTTCTGCCGATCATCCATCGGAGTGACGCCCACGTCTCTTCGAGCGGGGCTCCGCAATCCGCCATGTGGGTGACATGTCGAGGGGTGCGTGCCCGTGCCGTCAGAGCGTGCCCGTCCTGTCAGAGCGTGCCCGCGCCGTCAGAGCGTGCCCGTGCCCTCAGAGCGTGTGCGTGACCCGCTCCGCCTCGATGCGCTGGGCCAGGCCCGCCTCGGACAGCTGGTCGGCGTTCCGGCACAGGACCACCGAGCCGCCCGCGACCAGCGGTGCGAGCAGTCCGCCCGACAGGCCCTCCCACGCGTCGTAGCCCAGGCGGGACAGCACCCGTGCGCCCGGGTGCAGCCCGAGCTTCGCCGCGTCCTCGCGCGCCCGGCCGACCAGCTCCTCGTACGAGAACTCGGTGCCGCCCACGACGAGCCCCGGCCCGCCGGCGTCCACCGGTACGAACGGTGCGAACCGGTCGCCCTGCGAGGGCACCTCCACCGCGTAGTCGGCGAAGCCCGCCGGCGGCTGCGGGAACCGCCCGCCCAGCGGCCGCAGCGCGAGGGCGATCCGCTCGCCGGAGCACGCGCGCGCCTCCTCCAGGGTGTCGGGGCCGCTCACCACCAGGTCCGCGTCGGCCGGGTCGCCGTCGACCTCGGCCACCACGCCCACCGAGGCGCAGGCCAGCAGCCACACCGCGGTCTGCCAGTGCGCGGGCAGCAGCAGCGCGAGCCGGTCGCCGGGGCCGGCGCCCAGGTCGCCCTGGAGGAGGTTGGCGGTCTTGGCCACCCAATTGGCGAAGGTGGCGACGGACAATTCCACGCGCTCGCCCGTGGCGTCGTCGTAGAAGGTGACCAGGGGGCGGCCCGGATCGGCGGCGAGCGCGGATCGCAGCAGGTCGGCAGGGGTGCGGTCGTTGGCGTTCACGCGGGCAAGGGTACGCGGGCCGGGCGGGCCGGCTCGCTCGTACGGGCGAGCCGGCTGCGTCCGTACGAGCGAGGGCCGGGGCCCGTTCATCCGATGGCCCGTCAGATCTCAGCTGGCGGACCGTCAGGAGTGTGCCCAGCATCGGCTGCATGCGTGGATACCTGGCTTCCTCGATCGGTGTCGCGACGGCGGCCGCACTGGCCCTGCCGCTCGCGCTTCCCTCCCAGGCCCTGGCGGTGACGGTCACCGCCGGCGGCACAGCCGCCCGTACGGCGGACCGGGCGGCGGCCCCGGGCGTCGTGGCCGAGTCCGCCGTCCCCGGGTCGACCCAGTCCCTGCCCCTGGTCCCCCTCACCCCCGCGTCCGCGCGGGCCGGCCGGGTGCCCGGCATGGCGGCGCGGCTGCCGGGGGCGCAGCTCCGCGGCCTGGCTGCGCGCGAGGTCAAGACCTTCGCGCTCGTCGGACTCGTCTGGGACGACGCGGCCACCGAACTGCACGGACGGGTCCAGGTCCGTACCCGCAGCGCCGCCACCGCGGCCTGGACGGACTGGCAGGACCTGGAGACCCACAACCGCGAGCACGCCGCCGACCCCGGCACGGCCGAGGACACCTCGGGCCGGGTCAAGGGCAGCACCGCCCCGCTGTGGGTGGGCGAGTCGGACGGCATCGAGGTGCGGGTACAGGCCGAGCCGGGCGAGGCGCCGCCGGAGGAGGCGGCCCCGGACGGCCGCGCCGGCCCGGTCGGCCCGGAGGCCGCGGGGGCGGCCGGTACGCGGGCCGCGGTGCCGGACGGCGGCGCGCAGGCCGTGCAGAGCCTGCCCGAGGGCATGCGCATCGAACTGGTCGACCCCGGCAGGACCGCGGCCGCCCCGCCGCACGCCGAGTCCGCGGGCGCCGCCGGCGCCGCCGACGGCAAGAACGGCGGTCGCCACGACGGCACGCGCACCGGCCCCGACCGCACGCACGCCGATCCGAACGGCGACCGCACGCACGCCCGCCCGAACGGCGACGGCACGCACGGCGACGGCAGGCATCACGGCAGCGGCAGGCACGGTGCCGGCGGCACCAGCAGTGCCGGCACCGACGAGGGACATCCGATCGGCGCCGCACAGCCCCTCGACAAGGGCCCCAGGGGCGAGAGCCCCAAGGACGAGAGCCCTGAGGAGGAGAGCCCCGAGGACGAGGCCCCCGAGGACGAGAAGAGCACGCTCCAGCTCGCCCCCGCCGTCGCCGAGAGCTCCGCCGCCAACTCCGGCCTCGCCCCGCTCGGCGCCGACGAGATCGAGGCCCTGGACAAGGCCGACTCCACCGCCGACGCCGTGATCGCCCATGACGGCAAGGTCAGCCTGGCCGCCAAGCCGTACATCGGCCCGCGCCCGCGCATCGTCACCCGCAAGGGCTGGGGCGCCGACGAGTCGCTGCGCGAGAAGGGCTTCGTCTACACGGGCACCGTCAAGGCCGCGTTCGTCCACCACAGCGCCTCGGGCAACAACTACACGTGCGCCCAGGCACCGGCGGTGCTCCGCAGCCTCTACCGCTACCACGTCCTCAGCAGCGGCTGGCGGGACTTCGGCTACAACTTCGCCGTGGACAAGTGCGGCACCGTCTACGAGGGACGGGCCGGCGGCGTCGCCAAGCCCGTCATGGGCGCCCACACCATGGGCTTCAACACCAACAGCATGGGCATCGCCGTCCTCGGCACGTTCACCGACACCAACCCGCCGGACGCCGCGGTCAAGGCCGTCGCCCGCCTGACGGCCTGGAAGCTCGGCCTGTTCGGCGCCAACCCGCTGGCCACCACCACCCTCAAGTCGGGCGGCGGGAACAAGTTCGCGAAGGGCAAGCTCGTCAAGATGAACGTCATCTCCGGGCACCGGGACGGCTTCGCGACCGAATGCCCCGGTCGCAAGCTCTACTCCAAGCTCGGCACGACCCGTCAGACGTCGGCCCGGTACCAGGGCCGGTGAGGAAGTCCTCTGCTCAGGAAGTCCTCTGCATAGACTGACGCCCCGTCCCCGGCCCCCGACCGCCCCACCCCGGCGACGCCCCGGTCGCCGGGCCGGCGGCTCCCCCCTCACCGTCCCCCGTAGGAACGTAGGAAGCAGAACGAAGTTGACTGAAGCGATCCTCCTCGTCGGTGGCAGAGGGACCCGCCTGCGCCCCCTGACGGTGCGCACGCCGAAGCCGATGGTGCCGGCGGCGGGCGTGCCGTTCCTGACGCACCAGCTGGCACGGGCCCGGGCGGCGGGGGTCGAGCACGTCGTGCTCGCCACCTCCTACCTCGCGGAGGTCTTCGAGCCGTACTTCGGCGACGGCTCGGCGCTCGGGCTGCACCTGGAGTACGTCACCGAGGTCGAGCCGCTCGGGACGGGCGGCGCCCTCCGCAACGTCGCCCCCCGGCTGCGCTCCGGGCCGGACGACCCGGTCCTCGTCTTCAACGGCGACATCCTCACCGGGCTCGACATCGGCGCCCTGCTCGACACCCACCGGGACTCGGGCGCCGACGTCTCGCTGCACCTCAGCCGGGTCGAGGACCCGCGCGCGTTCGGGCTCGTCCCCACGGACGCGGACGGCCGGGTGCGGGCCTTCCTGGAGAAGCCCCAGACACCCGAGGAGATCGTCACCGACCAGATCAACGCGGGCGCGTACGTGTTCCGGCGCTCGGTCATCGACACCGTCCCGGCCGGGCGCCCCGTCTCGGTCGAACGGGAGACCTTCCCGGGCCTGCTGGCCGCGGGAGCGCACCTCCAGGGCATGGTCGACTCGACGTACTGGCTGGACCTGGGCACCCCGCAGGCCTTCGTACGCGGCTCCGCCGACCTGGTGCTGGGGCGCGCCCCCTCCCCCGCCGTCCCGGGCCGCCGGGGCGAGTGCCTGGTGCTGCCGGGCGCGTCCGTGGCGCCGGACGCGAAGCTGTCGGGCGGCACGGTGGTCGCCGAGGGCGCCGTGGTCGGCGCGGGCGCGCGCGTGCACGGCTCCGCGGTGCTGGCCGGCGCGGTGGTGGGGCCGGATGCCGTCGTGACGGACTCGTACGTCGGCCCGGGCGCGCGGGTCGGCGCCCGTACGGCCCTGTCGGGCGCGGTCGTCGGCGACGGCGCCGACATCGGCGCGGACAACGAACTCGGCGCGGGTGCGCGCGTGTGGTGCGACGCGGTGCTGCCCGCCGCCGCGATCCGCTTCTCGTCGGACGAGTAACGCCCGTACGACCGCGGCCGCTTCGGCCGGGCGGCCGGACCGCCCGGAACCGCCGGCGCGTGGGTCCGGTGCGGCCCGCGGACGCGGACGGCCCCCGGCGCGCGGGATGCGCGCCGGGGGCCGTGGGCCCGTACGACCGGGGTGGCCGGGGTCGTTACGGCAGGTTGCGGGCCATCACGATCCGCTGGACCTGGTTCGTGCCTTCGTAAATCTGGGTGATCTTGGCGTCGCGCATCATGCGCTCGACCGGGTAGTCGCGGGTGTAGCCGTAGCCGCCGAGGAGCTGGACGGCGTCGGTGGTGACCTCCATGGCGATGTCGGAGGCGAAGCACTTGGCCGCGGCACCGAGGTAGGTCAGGTCGGCGTCGCCGCGCTCGGAGGCGGCGGCGGCCTGGTAGGTCAGGGCGCGGGCGGCCGAGATCTTCATGGCCATGTCCGCGAGCATGAACTGGATGCCCTGGAAGTCGGCGATCGGCTTGCCGAACTGCTTGCGCTCCTGGACGTAGCCCTTGGCGTAGTCGAGGGCGCCCTGCGCGATGCCGAGGGCCTGGGCCGCGATGGTGATGCGGGTGTGGTCCAGGGTCTTCATGGCGGTGGCGAAGCCGGTGCCCTCCGCGCCGATCATGCGGTCGGCGGGGATGCGGACGTTGTCGAGGTAGACCTCGCGGGTCGGGGAGCCCTTGATGCCGAGCTTCTTCTCCGGGGCGCCGAAGGAGACGCCCTCGTCGCCCTTCTCGACGACGAACGCCGAGATGCCCTTGGAGCGCTTCTCCGGGTCGGTGACGGCCATGACCGTGTAGTACTCGGAGACGCCGGCGTTGGTGATCCAGCGCTTGACGCCGTTGAGGACCCAGAAGTCGCCGTCGCGCACCGCGCGGGTCTTCATGCCGGCCGCGTCGGAGCCCGCGTCGGGCTCGGAGAGGCAGTACGAGAACATGCCGTCGCCCTTGGCCAGCGGGCCGAGGTACTTCTTCTTCAGCTCCTCGGAGCCGGAGAGGATGACCGGCAGCGAGCCGAGCTTGTTGACGGCCGGGATCAGGGAGGAGGACGCGCACACGCGGGCGACCTCTTCGATGACGATCACGGTCGCGAGGGCGTCGGCACCGGCGCCGCCGTAGTTCTCCGGGACGTGGACGGCGTGCAGGTCGTTGGCGACCAGCGCGTCGTGGGCCTCCTGCGGGAAGCGGGCCTCCTCGTCCACGGCGGCGGCGAACGGCGCGATCTTGGCCTCGCAGAGCGCGCGGACGGACTCGCGGAGCATGTCGTGCTCTTCGGCCGGGCGGAACAGGTCGAAGTCGGAACCCGCCAAGGTCTCTCACTCCCCAAGAGGCGTTAACAAGAGGCGTTAACTGCTGGACGTTAACTACTGTTAAGTAACCCAATTCTAGTGCGCCGACGCCCCGCAGGGATACGAGCACGCGGCGTGAGCTGCGTGACAGGGGGGCCGGCAGGGGTCGGAGGGGGGCTCCCTGCGGGGAACGTCCCCCGATGGCGCCCGACTATGCTCGGGGGCCGTTGTTCTCTCCTTTGCCCCTCAGGAGCACCGCATGGCCCTCAAGATCACCGTGATCGGCACTGGCTACCTCGGCGCCACCCACGCCGCCGCCATGGCCGAGCTGGGCTTCGAGGTCATGGGTCTGGACATCGTCCCGGAGAAGATCGAGATGCTGGCCGCCGGCCGGGTCCCGATGTACGAGCCGGGGCTGGAGGAGCTGCTGGCCGCGCACGTGGCCGGGCTGCCGGGCGCCACGGGCCGGCTGCGCTTCACCACCTCCTACGAGGAGGCGGGCGCCTTCGGCGACGTCCACTTCATCTGCGTGAACACCCCGCAGAAGTACGGCGAGTACGCGTGCGACATGTCGTACGTCGACTCGGCGGTCGAGCAGCTCGCCCCGCACCTGACCCGGCCGGCGCTGGTCGTCGGCAAGTCGACGGTGCCGGTGGGATCGGCGGACCGGCTCGCGGCGCGGCTGGCGGAGCTGGCCCCGGCGGGCACGGACGTGGAGCTCGCGTGGAACCCGGAGTTCCTGCGCGAGGGCTTCGCGGTCGGCGACACCCTGCACCCGGACCGGATCGTGGTGGGCGTGCGCAGCGCGCAGGCGGAGAAGCTGCTGCGCGAGGTGTACGCGACGCCGATCGCGGAGGGGTCGCCGCTGGTGGTGACGGACTTCCCGACGGCCGAGCTGGTCAAGACGGCGGCGAACTCCTTCCTGGCGACCAAGATCTCCTTCATCAACGCGATGGCCGAGGTGTGCGAGGCGGCCGGCGGCGACGTCGCGAAGCTGGCGGAGGCGATCGGGCACGACGACCGGATCGGCTCGAAGTTCCTGCGGGCCGGCATCGGCTTCGGCGGCGGCTGCCTGCCGAAGGACATCCGGGCGTTCATGGCCCGGGCGGGCGAGCTGGGTGCCGACCAGGCGCTGACCTTCCTGCGGGAGGTCGACTCGATCAACATGCGGCGGCGCGGGCACATGGTGGAGCTGGCCCGCGAGGCGGTCGGGGGCTCGTTCCTGGGCGTGCGGGTGGCCGTGCTCGGTGCGACGTTCAAGCCCGACTCGGACGACGTGCGCGACTCGCCGGCGCTGAACGTCGCCGGGCAGATCCACCTCCAGGGCGGTCAGGTCACCGTCTACGACCCCAAGGGCATGGACAACGCGGCGCGGGTCTTCCCGACGCTCGCGTACGCGCCCTCCGCCGCGGCGGCGGTCGCGGGTGCGGACGTCGTGCTGCACCTCACCGAGTGGCGCGAGTTCCGCGAGCTGGACCCGGCGGCCCTGCGGCCCACGGTCTCGACCCCCCTGATCCTCGACGGCCGCAACGCCCTCGACGCCTCCCTGTGGCGGGCGGCGGGCTGGACGTACCGCGCGATGGGCCGCCCCCGCGCCTGACCTCCTTCCGGGCCGGCCGCACGTCGCGGCGGCCCGGGCCGGACGCCGACCGGAGCACCGCCCCTCAAGGGGTGGTGCTCCGGTCGTTCCGGTCGGCACCGCCGGCGTCCCGGTCGTGCCGGTCGTTGCGGTCGGCACCACCGGCGGCCCGGTCGTGCCGGTCGTTGCGGTCGGCACCACCGGCGGCCCGGTCGTCCCGTCCGGGGCCGTCCCCGCCACGGCCGCCGTCACCCCGCCAGGCGGCGTACAGGCCGGAGACGACGACGGCGACAGCGGCGAGCGACTCCGGCGCCGCGCCGCGCAGGACGAGTGCGACGCTCGTCCCGAGGACGGCGAGGAAGACGACGAGGTCCTGGACGCGCCTGTCGCGCTGCGGCATGGTCCGGCTCCTTTCACGAATGCGGCGACCGTCGCGCCGGCGTCCTGCCAGACTCACAAGGCGGCGGGCGCTGCGGGAGGTGCCGCACTGCTGCCGACGGTGTGGCAGCACGGCGGACGGGGGCGCGGCAGATGACCGAACTGAGGCCGATCGGCGACGACGTGCCGGCGGCGACGGGTGAACTCGCCTCGGCCTTGAGGGAGTTGTTCCAGGGCCTGAAAGTGTCGGTCCGCCGGTACTCCGCCCGGCGCGCGTACGACTCGGCCACGGTCTCTCGCTACCTCGGCGGGCGGAGGGTGCCGCCATGGGAGTTCGTGTCCAACCTCGTGTACGACGTGGCGGAGAAGCGTGGCCTGGCCCCGACCGAGGAAGCCGTCACGTTGCTCCGCGCCCTCCACTCCGCCGCACTTCTGGCCGGCGGCAGCCCTCATCACAGGCAGCAGTTGCTGGAGCGGCGGCTGGCGGAGGCCGATCTGGAGGCCCGGCGGGCCGAGGCGCGCGAGCGCCGGCTGGAGGACCAGCTGCTGGACGCGGAGCACCGGATCCGCGATCTGGAGGTACGTCATCGCGTGCAGCTGGCGTCCGATGCGTTACCCCTGCCCGACGACAACAGCGGCACCGGCACGACGGGGGACGACTTCGAGCTGTCCCGGCTGCGTCGGCAGGTCGCCGAGCTGACCGAGGAACTGGACCGGGTCCGGGTTCTCCACTTACGGGCCGAGGAGCGCTGCGCGCAACTGGAGCACCAGCTCGCCCGGGCCGAGGCCGAGGGGCAGGCAGAGGCGGCGCTGGAGGGGGTGGTGGTGCCCGCCGACCCGTCGGAGGCGGCTCCGGAGCCGGGCGGCGGAGAAGGGGCGGGCGCCGCCCCGACGGGAGTGGTGCGCAACCAGGTGGTGTCCTCCCCCGGCTCGGTGTCACCCCACACGGTGTACCAGTTCGGGCACGTCAACGGCGGCCTGACGGTCGTCAGCGACGGCTGGAACGTGGACGAGGAGCACGTGGCGGCGGTGACCGTGCGGTTATGGTTCGGCAGGGCGCTCCTCGCCAACGGGCTGCTCCTGGACTCACGGACCGTGGTGGCACCCGTCCCCTCCGCGGACGCCGCCCGGTGGCACGTCGCCCTGGGCATCGCCGACGCGCGGCGCGACCTCGTCGTGGAGACGGTCGCGGGCGAACGGGCCGCGGCGGCCTTGGGACCACATGAGTCCTACGCGTACAGCGGGTCCCTGCTCGGGAGGTTCCGCCCCACTCTCGCGCTGCTGCACCTGAAGGACTCCGTCACGGCACCCGACCGGCCTCCTGCGGTGGACTGGAGGTTCACGCCGGGCAGCAAGCTCCTCGTCAGCGGCCGGACGGCCACGGAGCGGTACTCCTGCGTACTCGACGTCACGCGCAGGGTCGGGGACTGGCTGCACACCGTCGGGGACCTGGTCCCGGGCCTGCACGGGGCACCGGCCTTCTCCAGCAGCGGTCAGCTGGCGGGCCTCGTGGTCTCCCACGATCTGCCCCCCGCCGGGGGGGTGCTGGTGGCGGGCAGGCAGCCGGAGCGCGGTCTGCTGCTGTCCGCGGCGGCGCTGCACGCCCTGCCGGGCTTCGATCCGGGCGGCTCCGGCGCGGGCGGTTAGGACCACCGGTCAGGACTGGCGGGAGCGGTAGGTGCGCATCTTGGCGCGGCTGCCGCACACGGACATCGTGCACCAGCGGCCGCGGCCGGCCGGGCTGCGGTCGTAGTACGCCCAGCGGCAGTCGTCCGCCGCGCAGGCCTTGAGGCGCTGCCAGGTGCCGGCGGCCACGGCCTCGGCGATCGCGGCGGCGACGCGGGCGGGGAGCCCGTCGCCCGTGGGGCGGAGGGCGGCGGTGCCGTCCGGGGTGACCGAGAGCGTCAGCGGGGCGGCGGCGAGGACGTCGTTCAGGCCGGCGTGGGCCGCGTCCGACATCGCGTGGCCCGCGTGGGCGAGGCAGGCGGCGCGCAGGGCCTCGCGGAGGTCGGCCGCCTCGGTGAGGGCGGCGCCGGACAGGCCGAACTCCGCCGCCAGGCGGTCCTCTCCGGTGTCCACCCGCAGCGTGTTGATCAGCGCCTCCACGAGCGCGAGGCCGCCGGGTGCGGGCGCTCTCTCCGTCATGCCGTCGACGTTACCTCCTGGACCGGGGAAGGGGTAACGCCTAGGGTGGGCGTTACCGGTACTTGGCTTGTTCCGGTAACAGTGTCGTTTCCCCGTGCGCCTCAGGAGGAGTCATGGCCATCGCCAAGCTCGGGACCGTCGTCCTGGACTGTCCCGACCCGCTCGCCCTCGCCGAGTTCTACGCCGCCCTGCTCGGCGGGACGGCCGCCCTGGAGGAGGACGGCACGTGGGCCGACCTCGCGGTGCCGGGCGGCCCGGCGCTGGCGTTCCAGAAGGCGTCGGGGCACGTCCCGCCGCGGTGGCCCTCGGAAGAGGGCTCGCAGCAGTTCCACCTCGACCTGACCGTCGAGGACCTCGACGCGGCCGGGCGGGAGGCCGTGGCCCTGGGCGCGAAGCCGCTCGATCCGGGTCCGGAGGGGCGTACCTGGCGGGTGTTCGCCGACCCGGCGGGGCACCCGTTCTGCCTCTGCGCCTGCTGATCCGCCGCGGGGTCGGGCGCCGGGCGTTCGCTCCGGTCTCGGCGGCAGCGGGGAGACCCGCTGCCGCCGTGGCACGGAGGGCGTACGGATTCGCGGCGGATGCGGCGGCCGGGTGATGCGAGGGGCCGGATGATGCGAGGGGCCGGATGATGCGAGGGCCGGGCCAAGCGGCGGTCCGGGTCGCCCGGTGGGGCCACCCGGACCGCCGCCGTCGTCCTACAGCCGCGCGTTGGACGCCGGTACGCCGCCCAGCGAGGCCGCCACCGACTCCGCGTCGCGCAACGCGCGCACGCCGTTGGACCAGGTCAGCTTCGTCAGATCGGCCTTGGACCAGCCGCGGTCGAGGAGTTCCGCGATCAGGTTCGGGTAGCCGGCCACGTCGTCGAGCCCGGACGGGGTGAAGGCCGTGCCGTCGTAGTCGCCGCCGATGCCGATGTGGTCGACGCCCGCCACCTCGCGCATGTGGTCGAGGTGGTCGGCGACCGTCGCCGCGGTGGCGATCGGCCGCGGGTGCGCGGCCTCGAACGCCCGGTGGACCTCCATCGCCGCCGGCGTGGTGTCGAGGTGGTGCATCCCGTGCGCGCGCATGTTCTCGTCCGCCGCCGCGGTCCAGGCGACCGCCTCGGGGAGGATGAACTTCGGCACGAACGTGGCCATCGCCACGCCGCCGTTGGCGGGCAGCCGCTCCAGGACGTCGTCCGGCACGTTGCGCGGGTGGTCGCAGACCGCCCGCGCCGAGGAGTGCGAGAAGATCACCGGCGCCACGGAGACGTCGAGCGCGTCGCGCATCGTGGTCGCGGCCACGTGCGAGAGGTCGACGAGCATGCCGACCCGGTTCATCTCCCGGACGACCTCGCGGCCGAAGTCCGCCAGACCGCCGTGCCGGGCCTCGTCGGTGGCCGAGTCCGCCCAGTCGATGGTGTCGTTGTGCGTCAGGGTCATGTAGCGGACCCCGAGCAGGTGCAGCGCGCGCAGGGTGGCGAGCGAGTTGTTGATGGAGTGGCCGCCCTCGGCACCCATCAGGGAGGCGATCCGGCCCTCGGCGCGGGCCGACTCCATGTCGTCGGCCGTCAGGGCCCGGACCAGGTCGGCCGGGTACCGCTCGATCAGCCGGCCGACGACGTCGATCTGTTCCAGCGTGGCGCTGACCGCCCGGTCGCCGCTGTAGTCGCTGCGCACGTAGACCGACCAGAACTGGGCACCGACCCCGCCGGCCCGCAGCCGGCGCAGGTCGGTGTGGAGCATGCCGCGCATGTCGGCGGCGATGTCCCGCCGGTCGAGGTCGTAGTCCACCTGCTCGCGCAGCGCCCAGGGCAGGTCGTTGTGGCCGTCCACGACCGGGTGGCCCGCGAGCAGCTCGCGGGCCTCGGCCAGGCGGTCAGCCGCGCTCACTTGCCGAATCCGAACGACTCCTGGCCGGCGACCTTGGTGCGCAGCCGCTTGCCCTTCTCGGTGGCCTGGTCGTTCAGCTCCTGCTGGAAGTCCCGCATGCGGGCGAGCAGGTCCGGGTCCTGGGTGGCGAGGATCCGGGCGGCGAGGAGGCCGGCGTTGCGGGCGCCGCCCACCGAGACGGTGGCGACGGGCACGCCGGCCGGCATCTGCACGATCGACAGCAGGGAGTCCATGCCGTCGAGGTACTTCAGCGGGACGGGGACGCCGATGACGGGCAGCGGGGTCACCGAGGCGAGCATGCCCGGGAGGTGGGCGGCGCCGCCCGCGCCCGCGATGATCGCCTTGAGGCCGCGGTCGGCCGCGTCCTCGCCGTACGCGATCATCTCGCGCGGCATGCGGTGGGCGGAGACGACGTCGACCTCGTAGGGGATCTCGAACTCGTCGAGGGCCTGCGCGGCGGCCTCCATGACGGGCCAGTCCGAGTCGGAGCCCATCACGATGCCGATGAGGGGGGAGGCAGAGGTGCTCATTCGGTGATTGTTCCTCTGAGGTAGCCGGCTGCGTGGCGGGCGCGCTCCAGCACGTCGTCCAGGTCGTCGCCGAAGGTGTTGACGTGACCGACCTTGCGTCCGGGCTTCACGTCCTTGCCGTACATGTGGATCTTGAGCTGCGGGTCGCGGGCCATGCAGTGCAGGTACGCGGAGTACATGTCGGGGTAGTCCCCGCCGAGCACGTTGGCCATGACCGTCCACGGCGCGCGCGGGCGCGGGTCGCCCAGCGGCAGGTCGAGGACGGCCCGGACGTGGTTGGCGAACTGGGAGGTGACCGCACCGTCCTGGGTCCAGTGCCCGGAGTTGTGCGGCCGCATGGCCAGCTCGTTGACCAGGATCCGGCCGTCGGCCGTCTCGAAGAGCTCGACGGCCAGGTGGCCGACGACGCCGAGCTCCTTGGCGATCCGCAGGGCCAGGGCCTGCGCCTCGCCCGCGAGCTCCTCGGGGAGGTTCGGGGCGGGGGCGATGACGGTGTCGCAGACGCCGTCGACCTGGACGGACTCCACCACGGGGTACGCCACGGCCTGGCCGTGCGGGGACCGGACGATGTTCGCCGCGAGCTCGCGGACGAAGTCCACCTTCTCCTCCGCGAGGACCGGGACGCCCGCCTTGAACGGGGCCTCCGCGTCCTCCGCGGTCCGCACGAACCACACGCCCTTGCCGTCGTAGCCGCCGCGCACCGTCTTGAGGATGACGGGGAAGCCCCCGACCTCCTCGGCGAAGGCGGCCGCGTCCGCCGGATCGGCCACGATCCGGTGGCGGGGGCTGGGCGCGCCGATCTCGTCGAGCTTGGCGCGCATCACCCCCTTGTCCTGGGCGTGCACCAATGCGTCGGGCCCCGGGCGGACGGGGATGCCGTCCGCTTCCAGGGCCCGCAGGTGCTCCGTGGGTACGTGCTCGTGGTCAAAGGTGATCACGTCACAGCCGCGCGCGAAGGCACGCAGCGTGTCCAGGTCGCGATAGTCGCCGATGACGACGTCGCTCACGACCTGGGCCGCCGAGTCCTGTGGGGTGTCACTGAGGAGCTTGAATCTGATGCCGAGGGGGATGCCCGCCTCGTGGGTCATGCGGGCGAGCTGACCGCCGCCGACCATGCCGACTACCGGGAACGTCACGCTCCCAGGGTATCCGCCGTCCGGGGTGGCCCGACGACCCCGCCCCCGACCGGGCCCGGGACGGACGCGCAGGTCAGCGCTCTGTGAGCGGGTCGTCACTCTGTTCGTCACTCGGGTTTCCACAGCCCCGGGCGTACCCGACGGTCCCCGCTTAACATGGCTTGGTTGACGTATTCGAGTTGACGCCATCGACCGACAGGGGCTGAACGACACCATGAGCGCGTCGAAGCGGGGCGGTCTCTACGGGCGGGCCCGCGGCCTGGCTCGGGAGCTCGCGAAGTTCGGGGCGGTCGGAGGGCTCGGTCTGCTGGTCAACCTGGGCGTCTTCAACCTCCTGCGGCACACCACCGACCTCCAGGTCGTGCGCACCAGCGTGATCGCGACCGTCGTCGCGATCGCCTTCAACTACGTGGGCTTCCGCTACTTCACGTACCGCGACCGCGACAAGAGCGGGCGGACCCGCGAGCTGACGCTGTTCCTGCTGTTCAGCGTGGTCGGGCTGGTGATCGAGAACGGTCTGCTGTACGCGGCGACGTACGGGATGGGCTGGGACAGCCCGCTGCAGAGCAACGTCTTCAAGTTCCTGGGCATCGCGGTGGCCACCGCGTTCCGCTTCTGGTCGTACCGCACGTGGGTGTTCCGAGCCCTGCCGGCACCCGCCCCGCCCGCTGCTGCTGCCGCCGACCCTGCCGAGCCGGTGGTGGTGGTACGCCCGACCGCTGCGGCCGTACGAGCCGAGCGGGCGAAGCGCGCCGAGCGCCGCGAGGTGCCGGTACCGGACCGGCACTGAAGCCCGACCGGCTCCGCACCGGCCGCTCCGTCACCGCACCGGCCGCTCCGGCTCCGGGCGCTCGGCGGGCGTGGTGCTCAGGAAGATCGCGAAGACCGGCGGCTGCGTCTGGAGCAGTTCCAGCCGCCCGCCGTCCGCCTCCGCGAGGTCGCGGGCCACGGCGAGGCCGATGCCGGTGGAGTTGCGGCCGCTGATGGCCCGCTCGAAGATCCGGTTGCCGAGGTCGGCCGGGACGCCCGGGCCCTCGTCCGTGACCTCGATGACCGCCTGGTTCCCGGTGACGCGGGTGCGCAGGGCCACGGTGCCGCCGCCGTGCATGAGGGAGTTCTCGATCAGCGCGGCCAGGACCTGGGCCACGGCGCCCGGGGTGCCCACCGCGCGCATGCCCTGCTTGCCGGAGCGGACGATGGCGCGCCCCGCGCTGCGGTAGGCCGGCCGCCACTCCTCCACCTGCTGCTTGACCACCTCGTCGAGGTCGAACGGGACGGCGGAGCCGGTCCGCGGGTCGCGCGAGTTGGTCAGCAGCCGCTGGACGACGTCCGTGAGCCGCTCGACCTGGTTGAGCGCGATGGACGCCTCCTCGCGGACCGTCTCCAGGTCGTCCGTGACGGTGATCTCCTCCAACCGCATCGACAGGGCGGTCAGCGGGGTGCGCAGTTGGTGGGAGGCGTCCGCGGCCAGCCGGCGCTCGGCGGTGAGCATCCGCCCGATCCGCTCGGCGCTGGAGTCGAGCACGTCCGCGACCCGGTCCAGCTCCGGCACCCCGTACCGCTTGTGGCGGGGCCGCGGGTCGCCGGAGCCGAGGCGCTCGGCGGTTTCGGCGAGGTCGGTCAGCGGCGAGGTGAGCCGGTTGGCCTGGCGTACGGCGAGCAGGACGGCCGCCACGACGGCGAGCAGGGCCACCGCCGCGACCACGACCAGGGTGCGGCCGACCTCCTTGGTGACAACGGAACGGGGCTCCTCGACCGTGACCACCACACCCTGCTCACCGGTGCCGCGGCCGCGGATCACGCTGCCCTCGGGCCGCGTGCCCAGGGACAGCTCCGGCTGGCCGGGGGCGGTGATCCGGACGAACCGGTCGGGAGCCACCCGGTCGGACAGGGCCGCCGGGTCGAGCCGCTCCTTCTCCAGCACCTTGGACTCGACGATGCCGACGAGCTGCTGCGCCTCGTACTCGACGCTGTCCTGGGCGCTGTTCGTGATCGTCCGGGTCTCGACGATCACGAGCGAGACCCCGAACACGGCGATCACGACGAGCACCACGGCCAGGGTGGAATTGATCAGTCGGCGGCGCATGGGCTGGTGGTGCTCCCGGCTCTCACGGTGGTGCAGGTTCTCGAGCGGGTCGCGCTCGCGTCGGCGCCCGCGCTCAGCAGGGCCGGCTGCTCGCGCTCACCAGCGTCGGCGCACGCTGACTCTCGCAAGCCCGCGGAAGGCCGCGGAAGCCCGCGCAAGGCCGCGCAAGCCCGCGCCGGCTCGCTCTAGCTCTTCTCGAAGCGGAAGCCGACGCCGCGGACGGTGGCGATGTAGCGCGGATTGGCCGCGTCGTCGCCGAGCTTCTTCCGCAGCCATGAGATGTGCATGTCGAGCGTCTTGGTGGAGGACCACCAGGTGGTGTCCCAGACCTCGCGCATGAGCTGGTCGCGGGTGACCACCCGGCCGGCGTCGCGGACCAGGACGCGCAGGAGGTCGAACTCCTTGGCGGTGAGCTGGAGCTCCTCGTCGCCCATCCAGGCACGGTGGGACTCGACGTCGATCCGCACGCCGTGGGTGGCGGGGGGCTGCGCGGGCTCGGTGGCGCCGCGCCGCAGCAGGGCCCGGACGCGGGCCAGCAGCTCGGCGAGGCGGAAGGGCTTGGTGACGTAGTCGTCGGCGCCGGCGTCCAGACCCACGACCGTGTCGACCTCGTCGGCACGGGCGGTCAGGACCAGGATCGGGAAGCCGTGGCCTTCGGCACGCAGCCGACGGGCCACCTCGAGACCGTCCATCCCCGGCAGGCCGAGGTCGAGCACGACCAGGTCGACGGCGCCCTGCAGGCCGGCGTCGAGCGCGGTGGGTCCGTCCTCGCGCACCTCGACCTCGTACCCCTCCCGGCGCAGGGCGCGGGCCAGGGGCTCCGAGATGGATGCGTCGTCCTCGGCGAGCAGTACACGCGTCATGTGGGTGATGGTAGTCCGCGGCGGGTGCGGCCCGGGCTGCGATCGCACAGGCCTGCGGATCATGAGTTTGCGAACATGATCTCCTTCGAAATGCGATTTCGGTTCCTCCAGTAACCTGTGATCCATGTCTCAAGTCCTTCCATATGCCGCAGTGTCGTGTCGTATGGTGGCTGAAGTTTTGATGCACTACTGATGGACAGTTCTGCGCAAATAAGCGCCAAAACGGTCTTTATCCGTGCATTTCATCGAACGATCCGGAGTGGGTCCCGCACAGCTAGACGCTGGCGAGGACCTCCTCCGCCTCCACGGGCAACGACACCGCTCACAAAGCGGCCGTCCCGAGCAAGCAAGGAACGACCATGGCGTCAAGCCTGACGAAGGCCCCTGCCGGTACCACCGGCGAGAAGACCTTCTTCGGCCACCCCCGCGGCCTGGCCACTCTCTTCATGACCGAGATGTGGGAGCGCTTCTCCTACTACGGCATGCGCGCCCTCCTCGTGTACTACATCGTCTCCGGCGGTGCGGACATGGCGAAGGGCAGCCAGGGCGGCGGCCTGGCGATGACCGCGGCCACGGCCACGGCGATCTACTCCGTCTACGTGTCGATGGTCTACCTCATGGCCCTGCCGGGCGGATGGTTCGGCGACCGCGTCTGGGGTGCCCGCAAGACCGTCACCGTCGCCGGCTTCGTGATCATGGCCGGTCACGTCTCGCTGGCCATCCCCGGCCAGGCGATGTTCTTCGTCGGTCTGATCCTGGTCGCCCTCGGCTCGGGTCTGCTGAAGGCCAACATCTCCACGATGGTCGGCCACCTGTACGACGGTCCCGAGGACCCGCGCCGTGACGGTGGCTTCACCCTCTTCTACATCGGCATCAACCTGGGCGCCTTCGTCGCTCCGTTCGTCATCGGAACGGTCGGCAAGGAGTACAACTGGCACCTCGGCTTCGCCCTCGCCGCGGTCGGCATGGCGCTGGGTCTGGCCCAGTTCCTGTTCGGCACCCGCCACCTGAGCGCGAAGAGCAGCGTGGTCCCGAACCCGCTGACCCGCGAGGAGCGCAACGCGGTCATCGTGAAGGTCGCCGGCGTCTTCGGCGTCGCCGCCATCTTCTACGCGGTCATCGGCTTCACCGGCATCTTCACCCTCAACTGGGCGATGGTCCCGCTGATGGTCGCCGGTCTGCTCATCCCGATCGCCGTGCTGACGAAGATCAAGCGCGACAAGGACCTGAGCAACGCCGAGCAGTCGAAGATGACCGGCTACATCTGGTTCTTCGTCGCCGCGGCCGTCTTCTGGATGATCTACGACCAGGGTGGCTCGACGCTGTCCCTGTTCGCGGACGACAAGACCGCCGGCACGATGTTCGGCTTCGGCTTCTCCGCCACCTGGTACCAGTCGCTGAACCCGCTGTTCGTGATGGCGCTGGCCCCGGTCTTCGCCTGGCTGTGGCTGTGGCTCTCCCGCCGCAACAAGGAGCCCAACACCATCGTGAAGTTCGCGATGGGCCTGGTTCTGATCGGCGCCTCGTTCTTCGTCTTCATCGTCCCGATGAACATGGCGGGCGACGGCCACACCATGGTCTCCCCCATGTGGCTGGTCTCCATCTACATGATCCAGACCATCGGTGAGCTGTGCCTCTCCCCGGTCGGCCTCTCCGTCACCACGAAGATGGCCCCGCAGAAGTACGCCTCCCAGATGATGGGCGTCTGGTTCCTCGCCGTCACCGCCGGTGACTGCACCACCGGCCTCCTCTCGACGGCCGGCGTGGACCTGAACGGCATCGGCATCATCGGCCTCCAGGCCGCCCTCGCCGCGGTCGCGGGTCTGGCGGTGTACATGTACCGCAAGAAGGTGCAGGCGCTGATGGGCGACGTGCACTGAGCGTGCGCCGGGACGTGCGATGACCTGACGGGTCGCACGGCCGCAGCACCGCAGCAGGGGCAGGGCCCCGGCACACGGAAACGTGTGCCGGGGCCCTGCCCTTTTGGGGTCGTCGGGTATCAGTCGTCGGTCGGTCGGTCGGTCGGTCGTCCGTCGTCCGTCGTCCCTCGTCCGTCGTGCGTCGTGCGTTCAGCGCTCGCGGCGCAGTCGGCGCCAGGGGGTGAAGGTGAAGACCGCCGCGCCCAGCAGGAGCACGGTGCCCGCGACCAGGCCGAGGGCCTTGACGCCGGCCTCGGCGCCGCCGCCGGTGTGGGCGAGGCCGCCGTTCGAGCCCGAACTCGTCGTGCTGCCCGTGGTGGTGCCGTTGGTGGTGCTGCCGGTGGTCCCGCCCGGCTGCGCGGCCGTGTCGAGCTCCAGGGAGACGCCGGAGTTCGTGGCCTTGCACGGCACGGTGATGGGGGTCGCACCCGCACCCATGCGGACCTCGATGGTCAGCTGGTCCGGGCTGAGCGTCACCTTGCCGGACTTCCCGGGCTTGTAGGTACCGGTCATGTCGGAGAGCGAGACCGGACTGCCCTTGGGGATCGCGGCGGTGTTCGCCGGTCCGGAGACCTTGACCGCGCCGCTGTCGGCGCCGCCGAGCCTGACGTCCATCAGGGGCTTGAGCGCGCCCGGGGGGAGGTCCATCGGGCTGGCCATGGCGCCCTTGGCGGTCTTGACCGTGAGGTCGTAGCTGCCGCCGTTCTTCTTGGCGTTGACCGTGACCGGGGTCTTGATGCCGCCCGGGACGACCGCGCCGCAGTCGAACGACACCTGGACGGGCTTGCCCGGGAAGGTGGTCCCGCCGTTGCCGCCGCCGGTGGTGCTGCCGGACGTGGTGCCGGCGGTGGAACCGGAGGTCGTGCCCGAGGTCGTGCCGGACGTGGTGCCGGCGGTGGTGCCCGAGGTCGTTCCCGAGGTGGTGCCGCTGGTCGTGCCCGAGGTCGTTCCCGAGGTCGTGCCTGACGTGGTGCCTGACGTCGTGCCGGAGGTGGTCCCCGACGTGGTCCCTGACGTGGTGCCCGAGGTCGTGCCGCCCGAGGAGCCGGCGGAGACGTCGATCGTGGCGCCCGGGCCCACCGCGCCGATCGGGCTGCAGTGGGTGACGAAGGTGCCGAAGGAGAACGTGACGGCCACGTCGTACTTGCCCGGGGTGAGCGTGATCTTGCCGGCCTTCGTGAGCTTGACCTTGCCCTTCATGGTCGACATGACCATGGGGGCGCGCTTGGGGATCTTCGGGTTCTTCTTCTCGCCGACGAGCTTGGCCTCGCCCAGCCCGCCGCTCAGGGTGATCCAGCCGGTGGGCTGGACGGAGTCCTCCGGGATGTCCATCAGGTCGGTGTTGTTCGAGGCCGGCTTCACGGTCTCCCACGACACGTCCGCCTCGTCGCCGACCTTGGCCGAGGCCGGGGCCGTGATCCGCGCGGTGGTCTCGCCCTCCACGGGATCGCCGCCGCCCGCGGGCGGGACGCACTTGACCTTGAACGTGACCTCGGCGGCCTGGGCGGGCGAGGCCACCATCACGATGCCCGCGCCGCCGAGCAGCAGCGCGGCCGCTGCCGCGCACACCCTCCGTTGGGTCCTCACGACTGTCCCTTCGTTGTCGAACGGTTCTCAGACGGTGCGGATGTCTGTGGTGGTGCAGATGGTGCAGGTGATGTGGGTGGTTCGGGTGGTGTGGATGGTTCGGGTTCCGTTGGTGCGGGTCGTGCTCCCGGTGCGGTGTCCGGGGTGAACCACGGCAGGACCGCCGTGGTGGTCCTCGTGTCGCGGGCCGCGCGCCGCGTCGGCGGGCCCGGGACGCGCGGGAGCTTCGCCGTGACGGCGGCCGCGCCGTCGTCGGCGGGCGCCCGGTGCCGACCGGCCGGACCGGTCGCGGCGGGCCCGTCGGCGTACGGGGCCGGGGCGGCGTACGTTCCGCCGCCGCGCGGCCGGACCCGGTCGACCACCGCCATGCCGATACGGAAGACCCCGGCCGGGACGACCACGCAGAGCAGGATCCAGAAGAGCGTCACGCCGTACGGGCGGTCCACCCCCCAGGGCTGCGTGACCAGCGTTTTCTCCCCGTACTTGAGGAGGACGGTGTAGTCCCCGGACGCGCCCGCGTCCAGCGCCACGTGCAGGGCCACCCGGGCCTTCCCGCCCGGCTTGATGGTGCCCTTCCAGCGCCGTTCCTCGTACAGCGGCGCGAACACCCCGTGCGCGGTGCCGACCTGGAACACCGGGTCCGTGACCGGGGCCGCGCCCAGATTGCCGACCGTGACGACCAGCTCCCGCTCCGGCGGGGCGCCGAACCACGTCAGGATCCCGTCGTCGCCCTCCAACCGGGCCGCCGCGAGCACCGCCAGCCGGGGGCTGCCGGTCGCGGACGGCAGCGCGGCCACCGGATGATCGGTGATCTTGACGGGGGCGTCGGCCGACTCCGTGCCACCGGTGACGGTGGCCACGTGCACCACGCAGGGGCAGGGCTTGGGCGGGGCCACGACCGGCAGCTGCTTGCCGAAGCGGCCGGCCGCGTCGGTGGTGACGGCGCGGCCGTCGGCGTTGGCGCAGGAGTTGGTGCCGCCGATCATGTTCTGCCCGCAGACCAGCAGCATCAGGAGGGTGCGGGGTCGCCAGCCGGTGCCCGCGACGGTGACTTCGGTGCCCTTGGCCACTTCCTGGAGGGAGAGTTCGACGGTCTGGCCGCCCTCCGTCGGCGCGGCGGTGGCGGGCGGGGCCGCCAGCAGGGCCAGGACGGCCGTGACGACGAGCGCGACGGCGCCGACGGCGCCGACGGCGCCGATGGCCCGTACCGCGGCGGGCAGTTCCGCTGTGCGGGTACGAGTGCGAGTGCGAGCCGCGCGTTCGCGGGACCGGTGCCGGAGCGGGTCCGGGTGCCGGTCCCGGTGCGGGTGCCGGTTCGGGTTCCGGTGCCCGGCCGTGCCGCTGTTCACCTGGGCGCTCCTGTCAACTCGGGTACGGGTACGACACGTTCGGTCGACTCCGGGGGCTCCGGTGCGGGCCGGGGCCGGTCGTGGGTGCGTACGAGCAGCCCGACGACCGCGGCCACGCCCGCGACGCCGAGCGCGGCGAGGCCGGTCCGGCCGAGGACGCCCCCGGGCACGAAGCGGGCCGAGGCGGTGGCCTCGGCGCGGGCACCCCCGGCGGCGGTGACGGTCAGGCGCAGGTCGACCGAGTCGAACGCCGGCGCGTCGGGCCAGGGTTCGGCCAGTTCGACGCGCCGGCCCGGCAGCAGCTCGACCGCCAGCGGGTGGGCCGGCGGGGCCGCCACGTTCCCGAAGAGGCCGTCGGCGCCGACCGCCAGTTCGGGAGCCAGCGCGGTGTTGCCGCGGTTGACCAGGGCGTACCGGATGCGGGTGGCCGCGCCCCGGCCGGTGACGGCGACGTCCTCCACGGTGAGTGCGGCCAGGGTCGGGCCGCTGACCCGCAGTTGGACGCGGACGACCGCCTCGCGGGTGCCCTCGGAGGCCACGACCGCGGCCGGGTGGTCGCCGGGTACGGCGCCGGCCGGCACGGTGAGGGTGAAGGGCACCAGGGCGCGGGTGCGGGGCGGGACGCGCAGGGTGGTCTCCCCGCCGCCCCGGCCGGGGCCGCCGGACGCGCCGAAGGCGATCCAGGCACCGGCGTCGGGGGCGGGGGCCGGGATGACCTCCGGACCGGCCTGGGTGGTCGGAGCGGTTCGGGGGGTACTCGGCGCGGTGGGGGCGGTTCTGGGGGTGGGTGCGGTTCTGGGGGTGGGTGCGGCTTCGGGGGCTGGTGCCGGTGCGGTTCTGGTCGGCGCTCCGGCGGCGGGGCGTACGGCCACGGCGCCGCCGCGGGCGTTGTAGGCGTCGGCTCCGCGCAGGGTGAGCGTGACCGCCCGGTCGGAGGGGTTGGTCAGGGCGAGCCTGTCCTGGAGGACGGTGCCGGGTACGCCCTCGAAGTAGAAGTACGGGCGGCCGTCCGGGCTGCCGGGTGGTGTGGCGGGGCCGGCGGCGGGGCGGACGGTCCAGGCGGGCCCGGCCGGTTCGCCGAGTCCGACGGGTCCGCCGGGTGCGGCCGTCCGGGCGGGTGTGGCGGGTGCCCGCACCGCAGCGGGCGGGGCGGCGACAGCGGGCGGCGCAGCACCGGGCAGGGCAGCGGCAGTGGGCAGGGCGGCAGCAGCGGGCAGGGCGGCAGCAGGCGCGGACGGGCCCAGGAGGGCCGTGGCCGCGGCCGCGGCCGCCGCGGCGACCGCGACGGCGGCGGCGAGCGGGGCGAGTACGGCGGCCCGGGTGCGGGGGCGGCGGTGGGGGCGCGTCGGCATGGGCGGCGGTCCCGGTCAGGCTCCGGAGCGCTGCCCGCGCCGGGTCAGCCACAGCACCCCGGCCGCCCCGGCGAGCAGCACGGTGCCGCCGAGGGTGCCGAGGGCGAGGGCCGAGTCGGCGGGGCCGGTCTGCGGGAGGGTGCCTGGGTCGGCGCCGGACGTCGTGGTCTGCGGGGCCGTGCCGCCGCCGGCAGCGGTGACGTCGAGGGAGAGGGAGGGCCCGGGACCGTTGCCCGGCGTGCAGGTGGTGGTCGTCATCATCGCCTCGATGGTGAGCACCCCGGCGGTGAAGGTGACCTTGCCGCTGTGCTTGGGCGTGTAGGTGCCCGACAGGTCACTGATCTTGATGGGGGTGTTGGCGGGGGCGGCGACGGCGTTCGGCGGCCCGGACACGGCCAGGGTGCCGGAGTCGGCACCGCCGAGCCTGATGACCGCGCGGGGGCGCATCGCGCCCTTGCCGAGCTCGATGGGGCTGGAGGAGACGCCCTTCTGGAAGGTCATGGTGACCGTGTAGGAGTTGCCGGATCCGGTCCTGACGGCGGTGATGTCGATCGGGGAGACCGCCGACTTCGGGCCGATCGGAGTCTGACAGTCGTACTTCACGTCGACGACCCGGGCGTGGGCCGCGGGGGCGGTCGTCAGGACCACCGAGCCGGCCAGGGCCGCGGCCAGCGCGAGCGCGGCCGGGCGGGGTTTGTGCGTGGACACCTGTGGTTCCCCCTCGGACCGAAGTTACTGACGACACATCAGATTGAGCCGTCAAGGTACGCCCGGGGCCTTGGAGAGGGAAGACGGAGGACGGGCCGGATCGGGCCCGCCGACGCACACCCGAACGTGTCGCACCTCACGGGGAAACGGTGACAGGGGGTTGTCGCGGACGGCTGCGAGGGTCGGGGCATGACGATCACCGATGAGGACTGCCTCGCCGAAACCCTGGCGTTCAACGAGGAATTCGAGGCCCGCGCCGTGGACCGCCCGGCGCGCGACCGGGCACCGGACGCCGCCGTGCTGGCGGCCCTGCGACGCAACCGGCTCGGCGGGGAGGCGCCTCCGGTCCGACTGCCGCACGGGCGGGACCGCGTCATCGCCGGCGGGGTACGGGTGAGGACGTTCGTGCCCGACCGCGTCGACGGCGTCTACCTGCACGTCCACGGAGGCGGCTGGGCGTTCGGCTCCGCGGACGGCCAGGACGAGAGGCTGTGGCGGCTCGCCGGGCGGGCGCGGCTGGCCGTGGTCAGCGTGGACTACCGCCTCGCACCGGAACATCCCTTCCCCGCCGGGCCCGACGACTGCGAGGCTGCCGCACGGTGGCTGGTGGAGCACGCCGTGACCGAGTTCGGCACCGGACGCCTGCTCATCGGGGGTGAATCGGCCGGAGCCCACCTGGCCGTGGTGACGCTGCTGCGGCTGCGCGACCGGCACGGCATCACCGGCGCGTTCCGGGCGGCCCACCTGCTCTTCGGCCCGTACGACCTCTCGATGACCCCGAGCCAGCGGTCGTTCGGCTCCAGACGGCTGCTGAGCAACACCGACACGCTGCGGCGGACCTACGAGCTGTTCACCCCGGGCATGGGGGCGGAGCAGCGCCGCGCTCCCGACGTCTCACCGCTGTTCGCCGACCTGACCGGCCTGCCACCCGCCCGGATGGTCGTCGGCACCGAGGACCCGCTGCGGGACGACTCGCTGTTCCTGGCCGCGCGGTGGCGTGCGGCAGGCGCGCCCGTGCGCCTCGACGTCGTCGCCGGCGCCATGCACGGCTTCACCCTGTTCCCTCTGACCGTCACCGCACGCGAGGAGCGGCGCCAGGGGGACTTCCTGTCCGCCGCGGGACGGTAGCGTCGCCGGTATGAACCGCACCGCCCGGCTGTACGCACTGGTGGAGGAGCTGCGTGCGGCGGCGCCACGACCGCGTACGGTCGCGGCGCTCGCCGCGCGCTTCGAGGTGAGCACGCGCACGGTGCAGCGCGACCTCCAGGTGCTCCTGGAGACCGGCGTCCCGGTGCGCGCCGCTGCCGGGCGGGGCGGGGGCTGGTCGATCGATCCGGACATGACCCTCCCCCCGGTCCGCTTCACCCCCGAGGAGGCCTCGGCCCTGGCCGTCGCCCTCGCCTCGGCCGACACCGCCGCCCCGTACGCCGCTGCGGCCCGCACGGCGGCCCGGAAGATCGCGGCCTCGATGACCGGCCCCGCCTCGGTCGCGGCGCGGGACCTGGCCGCCCGGATCGTCGCGCTGCCCCCGCCGTTCGATCCCGGGGTCCGTACCGCGGTGGAGGGGGCCCTCGCCGCCGGCACGGTCCTGCGGCTGTCCTACACCGACGCGGCGGGACACCCGAGCGTCCGCACGGTGGAACCGGCCGGACTCCTCACCGCCGGCGGCCGGTGGTACCTCGTCGCCTGGTGCCGCACGCGGCGGGCCGGCCGGGGCTTCCGGATGGACCGCATCACGGCGGCGGCCGCGACCACCGAGCAGGCGCCCGCCCGCGACCTGGCCGGGCTGCTGCGCGGCTCGGCCGCGGTCGGCGCGGTGCGGCCCGGCACCCTGGCCTCCTTCGCGGATCCGGTCACGGATCGGGCCGCGGATCGGGCCGCGAATCGGGCCGCGAGGACCTGAGCCGCCCCTCGGTGCGCCCCGCCTGCCCGGACCCTAGACGGCGCGCACGCCGCGCTGCCAGACCGCCGCGACCAGCGGGACGCCCGGGCGGTAGGCCAGGTGGACGTGGCTGGGCGCGTCGAGGAGGGCGAGGTCGGCGCGGGCGCCGGGAGCGACGCGACCGATGTCGGTGCGGCGCAGGGCGCGGGCGCCGCCGGCGGTGGCGGACCACAGGGCCTCGTCCGGGGTCATGCCCATGTCCCGGACCGCGAGGGCCACGCAGAACGGCATGGAACTGGTGTAGGAGGAGCCGGGGTTGCAGTCGGTGGACAGTGCCACGGTCGCGCCCGCGTCGAGCAGCCGGCGGGCGTCGGGCCACTGGGCGCGGGTGGAGAACTCGGCGCCGGGCAGCAGGGTGGCGACGGTCTCGGAGTTGGCGAGGGCGTCGACGTCCGCGTCCGTGAGGTGGGTGCAGTGGTCGGCGGAGGCCGCGCCGAGCTCGACGCCGAGCTGGACGCCGGGGCCGAAGCTGAGCTGGTTGGCGTGGATGCGCGGGGTCAGGCCCTTGGCCTTGCCTGCGGTGAGGATCGCGCGGGCCTGGTCGCCGTCGAAGGCGCCCTTCTCGCAGAAGACGTCGACCCAGCGGGCGTACGGGGCGCAGGCCTCGAGCATCTCGCCGGTCACGAGCTCGACGTACGCGGCCGGGTCGTCGGCGTAGTCGGGCGGGACGATGTGGGCGCCGAGGTAGGTGACCTCGTCGGTGTGGGCGGCGGCGATGCGCAGGGCGCGGGCCTCGTCCTCGACGGTGAGGCCGTAGCCGGACTTGGTCTCGAAGGTGGTGGTGCCCTGGCGGCGTGCCTCGTGGAGGTGGCGCACGAGGTTGGCTTCGAGCTCCTCGTCGGTGGCGGCGCGGGTGGCGGCGACGGTGGTGCGGATGCCGCCGGCCGTGTAGCTCCGGCCGGACATGCGGGCGTTGAACTCCTGGGTGCGGTCGCCGGCGAAGACGAGGTGGCTGTGGGAGTCCACGAAGCCGGGGATCACTGCTCGACCCTGCGCGTCGAAGGCGGCGTCGGCGGGCGGGGCCTGTGTCGTGGGGCCGACCCAGGCGATCGTGTCGCCGTCGAGGACGACGGCCGCGTCCTCGACCAGGCCGAGGGGGGAGGCGTCGCCGAGGGTGGGGTCGTTGGTGACGAGGCTGCCGATGTTCTTGATGACGGTGGTCGTCATGGTTCCTCTCAGGGCGGTTCGTTCCCCCCACCCCGCCCCTTCCCGGAACCGGGGCTCGCGACCCCGGCCGCCGCCGGGGCTGCGGCCCGGGCCCCGGGTACGGGGGAAGGGCGGGGGTGGGGGAAGGACCGGGTCGTCAGCCGCGGACGGCGGCGATGGAGTCGGACAGGGCGGCGGCGACGTCGCCGACCAGGGCGTGGGCGCCGTCGCGGACGACGTGGCGACCGCCGACCACCGTGTGGCGGACGTCGGACGCGGTGGCCGCGAAGACCGCGGTCTCGGCACCGAGGCGCGGCACGGGCCCGGCGGTGCGTACGGAGTCCAGGGCGATGGTCGTGAAGTCGGCGAGCGCACCGGCCTCCAGCGTGCCGGCGTCCGACCAGCCGAGGGCGGCGTGCCCGTCGGCGGTCGCGGCGCGCAGCAGCGCGGCGGCGGTCCAGTGCCCCCGGGTCCGCGAGGCCAGGCGCTCGTTGAGCTCCATGGCGCGCGCCTCCTCCAGCAGGTCGATGACGGCGTGGCTGTCGCTGCCCAGGGACAGCGGGCTGCCGGCCCGCTGGAGCCGGACGGCGGGGCCGATGCCGTCGGCCAGGTCGCGCTCGGTGGTCGGGCACATGCACGTACCGGTCGTCGTCCCGCCGAGCAGGGCGATGTCGGCGTCGGTGAGGTGCGTGTTGTGGACGCCGGTGGTGCGCGGGCCGAGGACGCCGTGGTCGGCGAGGAGCCGGGTCGGGGTGACGCCGTGGGCGGCCTCGCAGGCGTCGTTCTCGGCGGTCTGCTCGCTGAGGTGGACGTGCAGCGGGGCGCGCCGGGCCTCCGCCCAGCCGGCCACGGTCGCCAGCTGGTCCGCGGGGACGGCGCGGACGGAGTGGATCGCGGCGCCGATGCGGGCGTGCCCGCTCTCCTTGAGGGCCGAGGCCCGCTCGGCCCACGCGTCGGCCGTGCCGTCGGAGAAGCGCAGCTGGTGCGGGTTCGGGGCCTCGCCGAAGCCGGAGGAGAGGTAGGCGGTGTCGAGGAGGGTGATGCGGATGCCGGCCTCGGCGGCGGCCGCGATCAGCGCCTCGCCCATGGCGTTGGGGTCGTCGTACCGGGTGCCGCCGGGGGCGTGGTGGACGTAGTGGAACTCGCCCACCGACGTGATGCCGGCCAGGGCCATCTCGGCGTACACGGCCCGGGCGAGGGCGAAGTACGTGTCGGGGGTGAGCTTCTGGGCGACGCCGTACATGATCTCGCGCCAGGTCCAGAACGTGCCGGAGCCCACCTGCACGGTGCCGCGCAGGGCGCGGTGGAAGGCGTGCGAGTGGGCGTTGGCCAGGCCCGGGAGGGTGAGCCCCCGCAGGACCTCGGCGCCGGGCGGCGGGGCGTCGACCCCGGTGCGGACGGCGGTGATCCGGCCGTCGGCGGTCCCCGCGGCGGAGCCGCCGGTCGACACGGTCAGGGCGACGCCCGGCTCGACGTGGTCGTCGAGCCAGGCGTGCTCCAGCCAGTACGTCTTCTGCTGCGCGGTCAGCGGCACGCGAGACCTTCCAGTACGTCGGCGAGGGCGAGGACGCCGGCGACGCAGTCGTCCTCGGCCGCGAACTCGGCCGGGGAGTGGGAGACGCCGGTGGGGTTGCGTACGAACAGCATCGCGGTCGGGATCGAGCCGGAGAGGATTCCGGCGTCGTGTCCCGCGCCCGTGCCCAGGACGGGCACCTCGCGGCCCTGCGACGCGCCCAGGATGCGGGCCAGTTCGTCGCGCAGGGCGTGCTCGAACTCCACGACCGGGGTGAAGGACTCGCGCACGATGCGCAGGTCGATGCCGTCGCGCTCGGCCCGCTCCTGCGCGGCCTTCTCGATGGCCGTGACGACGGTGTCGAGGGTGGCCTGGTCGGCGGCGCGGGAGTCGAGCCAGCCGCGGACGAGGGAGGGGATGGCGTTGACGCCGTTCGGCTCGACCGCGATCTTGCCGAAGGTGGCGACGGCGCCGGCCAGCCGGGCCTCCTCGCGGGCGGCGAGGACGGTCTGGGCGTAGGTGAGCATCGGGTCGCGGCGGTCGACCAGGCGTGTGGTGCCCGCGTGGTTGGCCTCGCCGTGGAAGTCGAACCGCCAGCGGCCGTGCGGCCAGATGGCGGAGGCCAGGCCGACCCGGTCGCCCGACAGGTCGAGGGCGCGGCCCTGTTCGACGTGCAGTTCGACGAACGCGCCGATCCGGGCCAGCCGTTCGGGGTCCGGCCCGATGGCCTCGGGGTCGTACCCGGCGGCCTCCATCGCCTGCGGGAGGCTGATGCCGTCGGCGTCGCGCAGCTCGTACGCCTTCTCGCGGGTGAGCTGTCCGGCGGTGAGGCGGGAGCCGACGCAGGCCAGGCCGAATCGGGCGCCCTCCTCGTCGCCGAAGTTGCCGATCGCGAGGGGTCGGGTGAACGACGCGCCGCGGGCGCGGAGCTCGTCGAGGGCGGCGAAGGCGGAGACCACGCCGAGCGGGCCGTCGAAGGCGCCGCCGTCGGGGACGGAGTCGAGGTGGGAGCCGGTGACGACGGCGTCGCCGGCCTCGGGGTCGCCGAGCCAGGCCCACTGGTTGCCGTTGCGGTCGGTCTCGTAGGCGAGGCCGCGCTTCTCGGCCTCCGCGCGGAACCAGGCGCGGCAGTCCCGGTCCGCCTCGGTCCAGGCGTACCGGCGGTACCCGCCGCTGTCGGCGTTGCGGCCGATGGGCGCGAGCTCGTTCCACATGGTGTGGAAGGAGCCCGCGCCCGTCGTCGGGTGCGAGGTCACTCGGAGTCGCCCTCGCGCATGGGGATGCGGACGCCGCGCTCGTCGGCGACGGTCTCGGCGATGTCGTAGCCGGCGTCCACGTGGCGGATGACGCCCATGCCCGGGTCGTTGGTCAGGACGCGGCGGACCTTCTCGCCCGCGAGCGCGGTGCCGTCGGCGACGGTGACCTGGCCGGCGTGGATCGAGCGGCCCATGCCGACGCCGCCGCCGTGGTGGAGGGAGACCCAGGACGCGCCGGAGGCGACGTTGACCATGGCGTTCAGCAGCGGCCAGTCGGCGATGGCGTCCGAGCCGTCGAGCATGGCCTCGGTCTCGCGGTACGGGGAGGCGACGGAGCCGCAGTCCAGGTGGTCGCGGCCGATGGCCAGCGGGGCGGCCAGTTCGCCGGAGGCGACCATGTCGTTGAAGCGCTCGCCGGCCTTGTCGCGCTCGCCGTAGCCGAGCCAGCAGATGCGGGCGGGCAGGCCCTGGAAGTGGACGCGCTCGCCGGCCATCTTGATCCAGCGGGCCAGCGACTCGTTCTCCGGGAAGAGCTCCAGGATCGCCTTGTCGGTCTTGGCGATGTCCGAGGCCTCGCCGGACAGGGCGGCCCAGCGGAAGGGGCCCTTGCCCTCGCAGAACAGCGGGCGGATGTAGGCCGGGACGAAGCCGGGGAAGGCGAACGCGCGGTCGTAGCCGGCCAGCTGGGCCTCGCCGCGGATGGAGTTGCCGTAGTCGAAGACCTCGGCGCCGGCGTCCATGAACCCGACCATGGCCTCGACGTGCTTGGCCATCGACTCGCGGGCGCGGGTGGTGAAGCCGGCCGGGTCCTTGGCGGCGGCGTCGGCCATGTCCTCGAAGGCGACGCCGACGGGGAGGTACGCCAGCGGGTCGTGGGCCGAGGTCTGGTCGGTGACGATGTCGATGGGCGCGCCCATCGCGAGCAGCTGCGGGACCAGCTCGGCCGCGTTGCCGAGGACGCCGATGGACAGCGGCTTGCGCTGGTCGCGGGCCTCGGTGGCGAGCTGCAGGGCGTGGTCGAGGCTGTCGGCCCTGACGTCCAGGTAGCGGTGCTCGATGCGGCGCTCGATGGCGCGCGGGTCGACGTCGATGCAGATCGCGACGCCGTCGTTCATGGTGACGGCCAGCGGCTGGGCGCCGCCCATGCCGCCGAGGCCGGCGGTGAGGGTGATGGTGCCGGCCAGGGTGCCGTTGAACTTCTTCGCGGCGACGGCGGCGAAGGTCTCGTACGTGCCCTGGAGGATGCCCTGGGTGCCGATGTAGATCCAGGAGCCGGCGGTCATCTGGCCGTACATGGTCAGGCCGAGGGCCTCCAGACGGCGGAACTCCTCCCAGTTGGCCCAGTCGCCGACCAGGTTGGAGTTGGCGAGCAGGACGCGCGGGGCCCACTCGTGGGTCTGCATGACGCCGACCGGGCGGCCCGACTGGACGAGCATGGTCTCGTCCTGCTTCAGGGTGCGCAGGGTGCGGACCATGGCGTCGAAGGAGCGCCAGTCGCGGGCCGCCTTGCCGGTGCCGCCGTAGACGACGAGCTTGTCGGGGTGCTCGGCGACCTCGGGGTCGAGGTTGTTCTGGAGCATGCGGAGGGCGGCTTCCTGCTGCCATCCCAGGGTGCTGAGCTCGGTGCCTCGTGCAGCGCGAACGGGGCGGGGTCCTGACATGGCTGTGCCTCCTCCGATGTTGGTCAATCCATTCACATCCTGTCTCGCTGAATAGATTCAGTCAACAGCTGCGGCGGCGGGGCGCGGATGATTGGCTGACTCGTATGGCCGTCGCCGACCGGACAGACCCCGCGAACGACCCCGTGGACGACCCCGTGGACGACCCCGCGGCCGTCGGCCCGGTGGGCTCCGGCGGCATCGCCGTCGGGCCGCCACCCGCCGCCGCCGTACGCCGCGACCTGGCCGTACGTGCCGCCGTGGGGCAGGGACTGATCGGGGCCGGGGAGGGCGGCGGGGACGGGGACGGACCGCCGCTGGTGTGCCTGCTCGACGTGGCCGGGATCCGCGGCGCGGCGGCGGGACTGCGCGCGGCGTTCGAGGAGGTCCTCCCCGGGGACGGCGGGGCGGCGGCGGGCGCGGCCGGCGGGCCCGTGCTGCACGCCTTCGCCGTGAAGGCCTGCCCCCTGGTGCCGGTCCTGCGCCTGCTGGCCGCGGCCGGCATCGGGGCCGAGGTGGCCAGCCCCGGCGAGCTGGCACTGGCCCGGGCGGCCGGGATCCCGGCCGACCGGATCGTGCTGGACTCCCCCGCGAAGACGCCCGCCGAGCTGCGCGAGGCCCTGGCCCTCGGGGTCGCCGTCAACGCCGACAACCCCCAGGAGCTCGCCCGCCTCGACGGCCTGCTCGCCGCCGGCCCCACGGCCTCGCCCCTCGGCCTGCGGGTCAACCCGCAGATCGGCGCCGGCTCCATCGGCGCCCTCTCCACGGCCACCGCCACCTCGAAGTTCGGCGTCGCGCTGCGCGACCCGGGGGCGCGCGAGTGGGTCGTACGCGCCTACCGCGAGCGCCCCTGGCTCACCCGGTTGCACACCCACTCGGGCTCCCAGGGCCTCCCGCTCGCCCTGATGACCGAGGGCGTCCGGGAGGTGCACGCGCTCGCCGAAGAGATCAACGCGGCCGTCGGGCGGCGCCAGGTCGACACCCTCGACATCGGCGGCGGGCTGCCCGTCGACTTCACCTCGGACGGGCCGGGCCCCACGTACGCCGCGTACGTCCGCGCCCTGCGCGGGGCCGTGCCGGGACTGTTCGCCGGACGGTACGGGCTGGTCACCGAGTTCGGCCGGTCGCTGCTGGCCAAGCACGGCCTGGTGCTCACCCGGGTGGAGTACACGAAGTCCGCGGGCGGCCGGCAGATCGCCGTCACCCACGCGGGCGTCCAGCTCGCCACCCGTACCGTCTACGCCCCGGCCGCCTGGCCGCTGCGCATCCTCCCCTACGACGCCAAGGGCGCGCCCCGCACCGGGCCGCCGGTGGCCCAGGACGTCGCGGGGCCGGCCTGCTTCGCCGGCGACCTGCTCGCCGAGGCCCGGCCGCTGCCCCTCCTCCACCCGGGCGACCTGCTCGCGGTGCCGGACACCGGGGCGTACTTCTTCACCGCCCACTACGGCTACAACAGCCTGCCGCGCCCGGCGGTGTACGGCTTCACGGTCGCCCCCGGCGGGGACGCGGTGCGCTTCACCCCCGTGCGGCCGGCCCAGTCCCCCGCCTCGATCGTCGCGGAGGCGGGCGGCGACGTCCCGGACGCGCTCCTGTAGGGACGACCTTCGACGTCGAGCCGCTCACCGTGGAGCGGCGCCGGCCCTGGCAGCGGCCGGCCCTCAGGGGTCGGCGCCCGGGCCTCAGGGCGCGGTGGGGCGCAGCACCATGCAGACGAAGCCCCAGGTGTCGCGGTAGCAGCGCAGCCACTCCGTGCGGTGGGTGGCGGCCGCTTCGAGCGCCTGGGCACTGCCCGGGTCGTCGGGGTGGTCGAGCGCCCAGGAGGCCAGGGAACCGGTCCAGGCCCATTCGTACGCGTCGAGCTCCTCGCGGCTGCTGACGTGGCCGTGGACCGGGACCCAGCCCTCGGCCGTCACGAGGTCCACGGTGCTCGCGAGGTCGGTCGTCTCCCCCAGCATCTCGACGGCCTCGGGCGCGGGTTCGTGGACCCAGATGCCGTCGCCGAGCAGGACCCGGCCGCCGGGGGCCAGGTGCTTGCGCGCGGCGGCCAGGACGGCGGACAGGCCACCGAAGGCGTGCGTGGCCGCCACGACGAACACGACGTCGAAGAGGTGCGGGGAGGTGAACGCGCCCGCGTCCTCCTGGTGGAGGGTGAGGCGGTCCTCGACGCCCCGCGCCCGCGCGGCCTCGCGCGCGTGCCCGAGCGAGGTCTCGGAGAGGTCGACGCCCTCGCCGCGCAGGCCCGGGTGGGCGGCCAGCGCCCGCAGCAGCCACTCGCCGCGCCCGCAGCCGAGGTCGAGGACGCGCTCGTCACCGCGGACGACGGCGTGGTCGAGGAGCCGGCGCACCGCGTCGTCGCCGACCGGGGCCGAGATCGGGTGGTCCGCGTGGGCGAGCATGGAGATCTGATCACGGTTCACCGCGGGAGACTGCCACGGCGCTCGGCCCCCCACCACCCGTGCCGCGCACGACCCGCCGCTTTCCGGCCACATCCGAGCGCCCCTCGACCGGAACCGGGTCCCCGGCCCGGCCCCATCCGGCGCCCTAGTCGACGAACAGGCCGCGTGCCGCCGCGCTCGCGTCGAACTGCTCCAGCCGCGCCTGCGCGTCCGGCAGTGCGTCCGCGATGGCCTCCAGCAGCACGCGGCCCAGCAGCATCGGTGCGCAGGCCGTGTCGAAGGCCAGGCCCGTGCCCACGGGCGCCGGGATGAGCAGGTCGGAGTGGCGGGCGACCGGTGCGAAGGCGGAGTCGGCGACCGTGACCACCGTCAGCCCGGAGTCGCGGGCGTACCGCAGGATCTCCACGACCTCCTTCGGGTGCCGGGGCAGCGCGAAGCACAGCAGTGCCGAGGCCCCGGCCCGGACGCAGGAGTCGATCCGGTCGGCCAGCATGCTGCCGCCCTCGTCGAGGAGGCGTACGTCCGGGTGCACCTTGCCCGCGAAGTACGCGAAGCCGCGGGCCTGCGACGAGGCGGCGCGCAGGCCCAGCACGGGCAGCGGCCGGGAGGCGGCGAGCACCCGGCCGGCCTCCTCCGCGGGCCCGGGGTCGGCGAGCATGGCCGACAGGTGGCGCAGGTTCTCGATCTCGGCCTGCACGGCCTGCTGGTAGGAGTTGTACGAGCCCTCGCCGCGGCCGGCACCCGGTTCGGCGGCCGGCGCCACCTCGCGCAGGTAGCGGCGCAGCGCCGGGTAGCCGTCGAAGCCCAGGGCGACCGCGAACCGCGTCACGGAGGGCTGGCTCACCCCGGCCAGCTCCGCGAGCTCGACGCTCGACAGGAACGGCACGTCGGCGGCGCCCCGGACCATGCAGTGGGCGATCCGGCGCTGGGTCGGCGTCAGCCGGTGGCCCTCGAACAGGGCCTGCAGGCGCGCGGCCGGGCTGTCGCCCGCGCCGCCCCCGGCCGCGGCGCGCGCGGCGCCCTCGGACGTGCCGGTCGTACCGCCGTCACCGCCCGTACCGGCCGCGCTCGCGCCCCGGCCGGCCGTGGTCCCGCTCATCCCGCCCCCTCCCGTCCATTCACTCACGCAGCACTCTGCATGCATCTATGCAGGACGGCAAGCGGCGGTCAGTCCGCGGACGGGCGGCGCACGGCCGGGGGCGGGGCCGGAGGCCGCGGGGGTGCGGCGGGGAGGGGATGTCGCGGGGACCGTCGCACCTCCGGGCAGGCCCGGAGGTCGGGACGGCGGCGGTCCCCGCGGAGGACACGGGCCGGGTCAGGGCCGGTCTCGCGTCCGTGGCGGCCATGGAGGTCCGGGAGCCGCTCCGGAGGTCCCTGGCGCCGTGGGTGGGCCGGCCGGGCCCTCGCGGGCCCTGCCGACGACCACCACTGTGCCGGAGCGTTGTTAAGCGCGTGCTGCCGTGACGTGTCGCGTGCGTACCGGTTGCGCGACGCGCAGCACCCGTGCCGGGGCATCCGGGTACCGGCGGTACCCGGGGCGCCCCGGCGGCGGCGCTACTTCGCCGTCTTGGCCAGGAAGGCCAGCAGGTCCTGGCGGCTGACCACACCGGTCGGCTTGCCCTCGACCAGCACGATGGCCGCGTCGGCCTCGCCCAGCGCGGCCATCAGGTCCGACACCGGCTCGCCGGAGCCGACCTGCGGCAGCGGCGCGCTCATGTGCTTCTCCAGCGGGTCGTTCAGCGAGGCCCGCTGCGCGAACAACGCCGCCAGCAGTTCCTTCTCCACGACCGAGCCGATGACCTCGGCGGCCATCACGTCCGGGTGGCCGGCGCCCGGCTTGACCACGGGCATCTGCGAGACGCCGTACTCGCGCAGCACCTCGATGGCCTCGCCGACGGTCTCCTCGGGGTGCATGTGCACCAGGGACGGGATGCTGCCGCCCTCCTTGTCCGCGAGGACGTCACCGATGCGCGCCGCCGGGCCCGCCTCCTCGAGGAAGCCGTGACCGGCCATCCACTCGTCCGAGAAGATCTTGCTGAGGTAGCCGCGGCCGCTGTCCGGCAGCAGGACGACCACCACGTCGTCCGGGCCCAGGCCCTCCGCGGCGCGCAGCGCGGCCACCACGGCCATGCCGCAGGAGCCGCCCACCAGCAGGCCCTCCTCCTTGGCGAGGCGGCGGGTCATCTGGAAGGAGTCCTTGTCGGACACGGCGATGATCTCGTCGGCCACGCTCCGGTCGTACGCGGTCGGCCAGAAGTCCTCGCCCACGCCCTCGACCAGGTACGGGCGGCCGGAGCCGCCGGAGTACACCGAGCCCTCGGGGTCGGCGCCGATGACCTTCACCTTGCCGCCCGACGCCTCCTTGAGGTAGTTGCCGGTGCCGGAGATGGTGCCTCCGGTGCCGACGCCCGCCACGAAGTGAGTGATCTTCCCCTCGGTCTGTTCCCACAGCTCGGGACCGGTCGTCTCGTAGTGCGAACGGGGGTTGTTCGGGTTGCTGTACTGGTCCGGCTTCCAGGCCCCCGGCGTCTCCCGGACGAGGCGGTCGGAGACGTTGTAGTACGAGTCCGGGTGCTCCGGGTCCACGGCCGTCGGGCAGACGACGACCTCGGCCCCGTACGCGCGCAGCACGTTGATCTTGTCGAGGGAGACCTTGTCAGGGCACACGAAGATGCACTTGTAGCCCTTCTGCTGGGCCACGATCGCGAGTCCGACACCGGTGTTTCCGCTGGTCGGCTCAACGATGGTGCCGCCGGGCTGCAGCGCGCCGCTCTGCTCGGCGGCCTCGATCATGCGGAGCGCGATGCGGTCCTTCACGGACCCGCCAGGGTTGAAGTACTCGACCTTGGCGAGGACCGTCGCCTGAAGGCCTTCGGTCACGTGGTTGAGCTTCACCAGCGGGGTGTTGCCGACGAGGCTGATCATCGAGTCGTGGAATTGCACCATGTTCTCCAAGGAGGGGACTCCACGGGTTCTCCGGGAGGTGTCGCCAGACTATGCGGAAAGTGATTGGCCGACCGGCAGTACGGGGCAGGTAGAGCCATGTACGGCCGGGTCACCAGGAGGAGGTGGCGAAGCGGTGTCGAGGGCGAGGACTGCACGCCGGATCGCGGCGGGCGCGGCGTACGGCGGGGGCGGGATCGGGCTGCTCGGCGCGGCTGCCTTCGGACTGCTTCTCGCGGAGGCGCAGCTCGCGAAGCAGACCATCGGCACCGGCCAGGAGGACCCGCCGCGCGCGGACGGCCGCTACGGTGCCGAGTTCGGGAACCCGGGTGACGCCGGACCGCTGCGGCTGGCGATGCTCGGTGACTCCACGGCGGTCGGGCTGGGGGTGCACCGGGCCGGCCAGACCCCCGGCGCGCTGCTGGCCTCGGGGCTCGCGGCGGTCGCGGAGCGGCCGGTCGACCTGCGGATCGTGGCGATGTCGGGGGCCATGTCCGACGACCTGGACCGGCAGGTGCGGCTGCTGCTGGAGGAGCCGTCCGTGTACGTGCCGGACGTGTGCGTGATCATGATCGGGGCGAACGACGTGACCCGCCGGATGCCGCCGACGCAGTCGGTGCGGCTGCTGACGGCGGCGGTGCGGCGGCTGCGCACGGCGGGGGCGGAGGTCGCCGTCGCGACCTGCCCGGACCTGGGCACGATCGAGCCGGTGTACCAACCGCTGCGGTGGCTCGCCCGGCGGGTGTCGCGGCAGCTGGCCGCCGCGCAGACCATAGGCGTGGTCGAGCAGGGCGGGCGTACGGTCTCGATGGGGGACCTGCTGGGTCCCGAGTTCGAGGCCAACCCGCGGGAGATGTTCGGGCCGGACGCGTACCACCCGTCGGCCGAGGGGTACGCGACCGCGGCGATGGCCATGCTGCCGACGGTGTGCGCGGCGCTCGGCCTGTGGCCGGGGGCGGACACGCTCGACACCACGCGGAACGAGGACATGCTGCCGGTCGCGCAGGCGGCCTCGGCGGCGGCCTCGGTCGCCGGCACCGAGGTCACGGGCGCCCGCGCCCCGTGGGCCCTGCTCAAGCACCGCCGGCGGCGGCGCGTCCCGGCCCTGGCCCGCGCCGAGGCGCCGTCCGGAGCACCGCCCGAGGCGCCGACCGCACCGCCCACCGCACTCCCCGTCGACGTGTCGCACGACGGCGTGGAAGCACCCGGTGGCACGGCACGGGACGTCGTGGCGGCACCCCCCACCGGGACCGATGCGGCGGGCGTCACACCACCGCGCCCGTGAAAAGGGCCGTACGGACCGGTAACTTCACCTGCGGTCCTGCCAGATTCCGTACCGCATCCCCTGGAGCCGTGTGATGCCCGAAGCCGTCATCGTTTCCGCAGCCCGCTCACCGATCGGCCGCGCCTTCAAGGGGTCCCTGAAGGACCTCCGTCCGGACGACCTCACCGCCACGATCGTCCAGGCCGCCCTCGCCAAGATCCCCGAGCTGGACCCGCGCGAGATCGACGACCTGATGCTCGGCTGCGGCCTCCCCGGCGGCGAGCAGGGCCACAACCTCGGCCGCATCGTGGCCGTGCAGATGGGCATGGACCACCTGCCGGGCTGCACCATCACGCGCTACTGCTCGTCCTCGCTGCAGACCTCGCGCATGGCCCTGCACGCCATCAAGGCCGGCGAGGGCGACGTGTTCGTCTCGGCCGGCGTCGAGATGGTGTCCCGCTCGGTCAAGGGCAGCTCCGACGGCCTGCCCGACACCCACAACCCGCTCTTCGCGGACGCCGAGGCCCGTACGGCCGCGGTCGCCCGGTCCGAGGGCTCGACGTGGCACGACCCGCGCGAGGACGGCCTGGTCCCGGACGCGTACATCGCGATGGGCCAGACCGCCGAGAACCTGGCCCGCCTCAAGGGCGTGACCCGCCAGGACATGGACGAGTTCGGCGTCCGCTCGCAGAACCTGGCCGAGGAAGCCATCAAGAAGGGCTTCTGGGAGCGCGAGATCACCCCGGTGACCCTCCCCGACGGCACGGTCGTCAGCAAGGACGACGGCCCGCGCGCCGGCGTCACCCTGGAGGGCGTCCAGGGCCTGAAGCCGGTCTTCCGCCCCGACGGCCTGGTCACCGCCGGCAACTGCTGCCCGCTCAACGACGGCGCCGCGGCGCTGGTCATCATGAGCGACACCAAGGCGCGCGAGCTGGGCCTGACCCCGCTGGCCCGGATCGTCTCCACCGGCGTCTCCGGCCTGTCCCCCGAGATCATGGGCCTGGGCCCGGTCGAGGCGTCGAAGCAGGCCCTGAAGCGGGCCGGGCTGACCATCGGCGACATCGACCTGGTCGAGATCAACGAGGCCTTCGCCGCCCAGGTGATCCCCTCGTACCGGGACCTCGGCATCGACATCGACAAGCTGAACGTCAACGGCGGCGCGATCGCCGTCGGCCACCCCTTCGGCATGACCGGCGCCCGCCTCACCGGCACGCTGATCAACAGCCTCCAGTTCCACGACAAGCAGTTCGGCCTGGAGACGATGTGCGTGGGCGGCGGCCAGGGCATGGCCATGGTCATCGAGCGGCTGAGCTGACCAAGGTCATCGAGCGGCTGGGCCGAGGAATCGTTTGCCGTACGGGCGTCCCGTGGCCGGGGCGCCCGTACGGCCGCTGCCCGGGCCTTTGCAGCCCGGGGTGTTCCAACCCCGTCGCGGCCGAGCTGTGACCGAATTTCCCCCAGGATGTGACCTACGTCCTGGGGGTTCGGCATTTTTGCAGGTCAACCGCCAGACGGGTGGTCCCGCTGTGACGAACAACCTGTCCATTTCGTGACGTAATGCACTGCACGCCATTCCCAGGTCGGGACAAGCTGATGTAGGAAGTCGGGGGATCGGAACACATCAGGAGTTAGTCAGTGAGCGCCATGTCTCTTGTCCTGCTGCTGACCACGGCCGCCGCGACGGCCGTGGGCGCTGCTGCGCTGCACGCCGTCCATGGGCTGCGCAAGCAGGTCACCGCCCTGCGGACCGACCTCGCGACGACCGCGCACGCCCGTGGTGCGACGGTTCCGCACGCCCGGCACGCCGCGGACAGCCCCGCCGCCGAGATACGGGCCGCCGTCGCCGAGGCCCTGGCCGAGGAGCGCGAGCGCGAGCTCGCCGAGGCGCGGGCGTTCTGGGCGGCCCAGGAGGCCCGCGACGCGGCCGACGCGCCGTCCCTGCTGGGCGGCCTGCCGGCGCTGGGCGAGGAGAACCCGGTGTTCCTGCCCCGCCAGGCCGACCTGGTCGGCCTGGAGCCGCTCCTGGAGGACGCCGCCGACCCGGAGTACCCCGAGGACTCCCCGGAGCTCGCCGCGGCCCGCCGCCGGCACCCCTCGCACCCCGACTTCGTCCCGGTCCAGCCGTCCCCGCACGCCGACCACGAACGCACCGTGAGCCGTCTGGAGGAGCTCGCGGAGGCGCGCACCGCCCTCGCGGACGTCCGCCCGGGCCCGCTCGGCACGCTCGACGTGTACGTGTTCACCGACGGCACCACGCTGTGCATGACCCCGGGCCACCGGGAGACCGCCGAGCGGCTCGCCGACGCCCTCCGGTCCGGCACGGCGCCGGTGCTGCTGGGCGGCTCGGGGATCTCGGGCGCGTACGCCCTGACGTTCTCGTGCGGCGGCGACGCGGACGACCCGGAGAACAACGTCTACATCCTCGCGGACCGCGTCATCGCCTCGCTCTGACCGCATCGGGCGGGCCGGGCGGCCCGGGCCGGGCGATCAGGCCAGCGCCCGCCGCTCCGCCTCCGCGACCAGCCGTACGGCCTCGTCCACCATCCCGGGCGAGGCCGTTGCCGCGTTCCGGAGCGCCTCGGCCAGATCGGTGCCGGCCACCGCCACCTGGTCGCCGACCGCGAAGACCCCCTCGTCGGGCATCTCCCGGGGCGCCACGGCCCCGTCCGCGCCCTCCAGGCGCTGCGCCCGTACGGCGAGCTCCCGGGCCAGTGCCAGCCCCTCGGCGGCGGCGCCGCGCTGGAGGCGGCTCTGCGGAGCGGCCCGCAGCCGGTCGGCGAAGCGTTCCACGGCATCGGTCAGCGGTGAGGTATCGAGCACGCCGCGACCCTACGCGCCCGCACGGCAGTGTTGCCAACAGGCGAATGCTCGGGCACCGTGACGTAAAGAGAACCAGGCTCGTCACATGCGTCCGGAGGCGCCCATGTCCCAAGAGTTCTCCGAGGAAACCCACCGGAACATGCTTTCCCGCATCCCCGATGCGACCGGTCGTGACATCGCCGACTGGCTGCGCACCGTCGACGAGGGCCCTTCCCTCACCAACTTCGACGAGAAGGTCAGCTGGCTGCGCTCCATGCACGAGCTGTCCTACGGCCACGCGAAGGCGATCATCCACGAGTACGACCTGCGACGGGCCGCCCGCAAGCTGGGCTAGCCGAAAGGACTCCCGCTCCGACAACGCGGAAGCCCCCGCGAGGCGAGCTCGCGGGGGCTTCGTACGCCGGGCGGCCCTCAGGGGGCCGGGCGGCCCTCAGGGGGCCGGTACGACTAGTCGTCGCCGGACAGGATCTGGAACAGCCGCAGCAGCTCCAGGTAGATCCACACCAGGGTCATGGTGAGGCCGAAGGCCGCCAGCCACGACTCCTCGCGCGGGGCGCCGTACGTCACGCCGTCCTCGACCTGCTTGAAGTCCATGGCGAGGAACGCGGCGCCGAGGACGACGCCGACGATGCCGAAGACGATGCCGAGGCCGCCGGAGCGGAAGCCGAGGCCGTCGCCGCCGCCGAAGAGGGCGAACAGCGAGTTGGCGACCATCAGGAGCACGAAGCCCAGCGCCGCGGCCATGACGAAGCCGTAGAAGCGGCGGGTCACGCGGATCCAGCGCATCTTGTAGGCGAAGAGCACGGCCGCGAACACGCACATGGTGCCGAGCACGGCCTGGATGACCACGCCCGCGCCGATGTAGGTGCTGGTGGCGGCGCTGATGACGCCCAGGAACACGCCCTCGAAGGCCGCGTAGCCCAGGATGAGCGCCGGCGTCGGCTTGCGCTTGAAGGACTGGACCATCGCCAGGACGAAGGCGACGAGCGCGGCGCCGACGGCGATCCCGTACGACTTGTTCAGGTTCGCCGCGTCGACGGGAAGCAGGGTCCACGCCAGGACGGCGGTCAGGATGACCGTGCCGAGCGTGAGCGCCGTGCGGCTGACGACGTCGTCGATCGTCATCACGCCGGCGCGGGCCGGGGCCTGCGGCAGGCCCGTCGCCGGGTCGGCGGCGTAGGGGTTGCTCGCGTACGGGTTGGTCGCGGTCCCGGCCTGCACGTGCTGCGCCTCAAAGCCGGCGTAGCCGTTGTCGCGGCTGAACCCCCGTCGCGAGAAGACCGGGTTGCTGCTCCTCATCTCACTCCTCCATGGCCACCGTGCGCGGCCTTGCGTCAAGGGTAATGTGTTAGCAAAGGATCCACCCTACTGCTGAGGGAGGATCTTTCCGCGCCACCTACGACCGATGGGTTTCGGTCAGATCACGGTTCCGCGTCCCTCTCCCCGCGACGGCCGGCGACGTGTCCGACGAATCCCGACAAGACCCCCGAGGGGTCCCTGTCCCGCCTCACGAGCAAGGCCGACGACCTCGCGGGCTTCTGCCGGGTCACGCACGGCGCCCTCTCCGTGGGCGGTGCGGTACGCGGACGCGGACGGCACCCGGAGGGCCACCACCCGCGTGGCCGGATGCCTACTGTTCCACCCGGGCGGAAGGACCGCCCCGGGCGATCCCCTGCCGGTCGGAACCGCCGGCTGGACCACCGCCCTCACGGGAATTTTCTGAGCGCTCCGCAAATAAACCGGAGGGGCGACCTGTTTTCGAAACCGGAAACAGGTCGCCCCTCCGGTTTTATCCGTCGAGTGCGCGGATTTCTTCTCCCTCGAGAGGTGAAGGGAAGTGCCCGGAGCCGGACTTGAACCGGCACGGCCGCGTAGGCCAGCGAGGTTTAAGCTCGCCGTGTCTGCATTCCACCATCCGGGCAAGGCGTACGACTCCGCGAAAGCCTTGAGCGCAGAAGGTGAGCCTAACCGGAAGACTCCTCCCAACAGGCGAAGATCAACCCGATGTTGTCTGATTTTATTGACACTTGAGGGAGAGTCAGGGGAGAGAAGGCGCGGTCCGGACGATACGGCAGGCCCCCCTCGCCGCATGCGAAATGACGGGATTTCGCTCCCCCTGCGCCACCCCGGGCCACCCCCCGCCCGCGCGGCCGGCCGCCGCTCGCGGGGTCATACCAAAGGAGGACGCCGCCGTTGGCCCGGTCAGACTCCAGTGGGCCCCGGATTGGCCTCACCGGCTGATCCCAGGGGCGTCTCCCCCGGCGACGATGGAACGGTCCCGATACCGCGCTCCCAGAGGGCGCATCCGGCCCGAACAGGAGCACCCCGTGACCACCATGAGCCTCTCCCCCCGTGCGACCGCAGTGGCCGCCCGCGCCACGGAGCTGTCCAAGGTGTACGGCCACGGCGAGACCCAGGTGGTCGCCCTCGACCGGGTCTCGGTCGACTTCGCCCAGGGCCAGTTCACCGCGATCATGGGCCCGTCGGGCTCCGGCAAGTCGACCCTGATGCACTGCGTCGCGGGCCTGGACACCTTCTCCAGCGGCTCGGTCCGCATCGGTGAGACCGAGCTGGGCTCCCTCAAGGACAAGCAGCTCACCCAGCTGCGCCGCGACAAGATCGGCTTCATCTTCCAGGCGTTCAACCTGCTGCCGACGCTGACCGCCCTGGAGAACATCACGCTCCCCATGGACATCGCCGGCCGCAAGGCGGACAAGCAGTGGCTGGACAAGGTGATCGAGATGGTCGGCCTGTCCGGCCGCCTGACCCACCGCCCCACGCAGCTCTCCGGCGGCCAGCAGCAGCGCGTGGCCGTGGCCCGCGCCCTGGCCTCCCGCCCCGAGATCATCTTCGGTGACGAGCCCACCGGAAACCTCGACTCGCGCTCCGGCGCCGAGGTCCTCGGGTTCCTCCGCAACTCCGTGCGCGAGCTGGGCCAGACCGTCGTCATGGTCACCCACGACCCGGTGGCCGCCTCGTACGCCGACCGCGTCATCTTCCTCGCCGACGGACGCATCGTCGACGAGCTGTACGGCCCCACCGCCGACGGCGTGCTCGACCGCATGAAGGCCTTCGACGCCAAGGGCCGCACCAGCTGAGGCCCCGGCCTCCCCCGCGAAGCCACGAGCCCCCTCAGCCGCACCCCAAGACTTCCTGGACGCACCCACCATGTTCCGTACAGCCCTGCGCAACGTCCTCGCGCACAAGGCCCGACTGCTCATGACGGTCCTCGCCGTCATGCTCGGCGTGGCCTTCGTCTCCGGCACCTTCGTCTTCACCGACACCGTCGGCAAGGCCCTCTCCAACCAGTCCCGCAAGAGCTACGACAACGTGGCCGTCTCCGTCACCTCGTACGGCCCCGGCGTCCGCGACGCCTCCGGCAAGAAGGCGGAGCCGGGCCTCAGCCAGAAGACGGTCGACAAGATCGCCGCGCTGGACGGCGTCGCGTCCGTCTCCGGCCGCGTGCAGGGCTTCGCCGGCGTCGCCGACAAGCACGGCAAGCTCATCGGCAACGGCTGGGCCAACACCGGCGCCAACTTCGCCCCCGCCAAGGACGGCAAGGACCCGCGGTACGCGTTCACCGACGGAACCGGCCCCACCGCGGCCGGCCGGATAGCCCTCGACGAGGACACCGCCCGCAAGGGCGGCTACTCGACCGGCGACACCGTCCGGGTGGCCACCAACGGCCCGGTGAAGGAGTACACCCTCGCCGGCGTCTTCACCACCGAGGACGGCGCCGTCAACGCCGGCGGCAGCCTGGTGCTGTTCGACACCCCGGTGGCCCAGAAGCTCTACCTCCGGCCCGGCTACTACGACGAGGTCTCCGTCGCCGCGAAGGCAGGCGCCTCCGCCGACGCCCTGCTGTCGAAGATCGAGCCGCTGATCGGCGACAACGCCAAGGCCCAGACCGGCGCCGAACTCGCCGACGAGCAGGCCCGCAACATCGAGCAGGGCATGGCCGGCATGAACCAGGGCCTGCTGGCCTTCGGCCTCATCGCCCTCTTCGTCAGCATCTTCCTGATCTACAACACGTTCACCATGCTGGTGGCCCAGCGCACCAGGGAACTGGCCCTGCTGCGCGCCGTCGGCGCCACCCGCCGCCAGGTCAAGCGCTCGGTCCTCACCGAGGCGTTCCTCGTCGGCCTCGCCGCCTCCGCGGCCGGCCTCGGCGTCGGCGTCGGCCTCGCGGTCGCGCTGCGCTCCGCGATGGACTCCTTCGGCGCCAAGATCCCGGCCGGCGACGTCGTCATCGCGCCCAACACCGTGGTCATCGCGCTGGTCGTCGGCATCGTCATCACGATGCTCGCCGCCTGGCTGCCGGCCCGCCGCACCGCCAAGATCCCGCCCGTGGCCGCCATGGGCAGCGCGCACCTGCCGACCACCGGCAAGTCGCTGATCGTCCTCAACAGCGTCGGCGGGGTCCTGACCGCCCTCGGCATCGGCCTGATCCTCCTGGGCGCCTCCCAGGGCGGCGACGGCCGCTGGACCATCGGGGGCGGCGCGTTCTTCACCCTCGTCGGCGTGGCCGTGCTCATCCCGATGCTGTCCCGCCCGCTGATCGCGACCGTCCGGCCGCTGCTGGCCAAGGTGTTCGGCGTCGCCGGCTCGCTGGCCTCGCAGAACGCCGTCCGCAACCCGCGCCGCACCGGCGTCACCGCGGGCATGCTGACCATCGGCCTGACCCTGGTCACCGGACTGACCGTGCTCGGCGTCACCGTCGGCCAGGCCGTGGACCGCATGACGACGGACAACATCAAGGCCGACTACATGGTCTCGATGGCCAACCACGACACCCTCGACAAGGCCGTCCTCAAGCCGCTGCGCCAGATCCCCGGCGCCACGGTCTCCCCGCAGATCGCCGGCAACATCAAGATCGGCGACGAGTACAAGGCCGCCTCCGGCGTCACCCCGGGCGCGCTGGAGAAGGTCCTCGCGCTCGACGTCACCCACGGCTCGCTGGCCTCCCTCGCCGAGGGCAAGGTGGCCGTCGCCGACAAGACCGCCGACAAGGCGGGCCTGACGGTCGGCAAGTCCTTCGCCGCCGAGTACGAGGACGGCCGGAAGACCACGCTGACGGTCGGCGCGGTCTACAAGGAGAACGAGTTCGTCTCCCCGTACGTGCTGTCCGACGAGCTGGTCCTCAAGCACACCGAGCGGCCGTTCATCCCGAACGTGTACGTGAAGATGGAAGGCGGCGAGTCCGAGGCCGCCGAGCAGAAGGTCGTCGAGGCCCTCGGCTCCAACCCGGCGATCAGCGTCGCGGACAAGACGGACATCCGCAACGAGCAGGGCGGCATCATCAACCTGATGCTGAACATCATGTACGGCCTGCTCGGCATGGCCCTGATCATCGCGGTGCTCGGCGTCGTCAACACCCTCGCGATGTCGGTGTACGAGCGGACCCAGGAGATCGGCATGCTCCGGGCGATCGGCCTCGACCGCGGCCGGGTCAAGAACATGATCCGCCTGGAGGCCGTGGTCATCTCCCTCTTCGGCGCGGTCCTCGGCATCGGCCTGGGCACGTTCCTCGCCTGGGCGCTCGGCCAGACCTTCAAGAACTCGATCCCGGGCTACGAGCTGGTGATCCCGTTCGACCGGATCGGCGTCTTCCTGCTCCTGGCGGCGGTCGTGGGCGTGCTGGCGGCGATGTGGCCGGCGCGCAGCGCGGCGCGGCTGAACATGCTGACGGCCATCAAGACCGAGTAGCCGGCGGGGCGAACCGCGGCCCCGCAGGGCCGGACGCGTGCGACGCGTCCGGCCCTGCGGCCTCTGCCAGGAGCCGGCCGTCAGTAACCGGGCGCCTCCGCCACGGGCTCCTCCGCCCCGGCGGGCACCGGGGGTCCGACCCGCTCTGCGTGCTCGACGGCCTCAGCGAGCTCGGCGAGCCCGAACGAGCCGCCGCCCGGGCCCGGGCCCTCGACGGCGAGGTCGGGGAGCCCGGCCGGTCCGGGTCCTCCGGCGGCCGGTTCCGAACCTGCCTCGGGGGCGCCGGTGTTCCACGTGCGGGTGCGCAACCCGAGCCCGGACAGCCCCCGTTCGGCCTGCCGCACGGCCAGGATCTGGTTGACGCCCAGGCGGCCGTGCTCGAAGCCGAGGGCCGAGGCGGCCATGTAGAGCCGCCAGACCCGGGCCCGGCCGGGCGAGGTCAGCCGGACCGCCTCGTCCCAGTGGTCCTCCAGGTTGGCCACCCAGGCCCGCAGCGTCAGCGCGTAGTGCTCGCGCAGGGACTCGACGTCCCGCACCTCGAAGCCGGCTCGCTCCAGCTCGGTGACGGTGCTGCCGAGCGGCGAGAGCTCGCCGTCGGGGAAGACGTACCGGTCGATGAACTGGTCGACGCGGTACGCCGACTCGTCGGCCTCCGGGGGCCGGGCGATCTGGTGGTTGAGCAGCCGGCCGCCCGGCCGCAGCAGCCCGAACAGGTCCCCGGCGTACTCGCGGTACCGCTCCGCGCCCACGTGCTCGGCCATGCCGATGGACGAAACGGCGTCGTACGGGCCGTCCCTGACGTCCCGGTAGTCCTGGACGCGGATCTCGACCCGGTCGGCCAGGCCTTCCTCCGCGACCCGCTTGAGGGCGTACGCGGCCTGCTCCCGCGACAGCGTGACGCCGGTGACCCGGGCGCCGTACTCGCGGGCCGCGTGCAGCGCCATGGAGCCCCAGCCGCACCCGACGTCGAGCAGCCGGTCGCCCTCCCCGAGGGCGAGCTTGCGGCAGACCAGGTCGAGCTTGTCGTACTGGGCCTGCTCCAGGGTGCCTCCCGGGCTCCAGTAGGCGCAGGAGTACACCATCGAGGGGCCCAGGACCCGCGCGTAGAAGTCGTTGCCCACGTCGTAGTGGTGGCTGATCGCCTGCCGGTCGCGGCGCCGGGTGTGCAGCGGCCCGGAGCCGCGTACGGCCTCCTCGGCCGGCGGCGGGGGCGGGGGCAGCGGCCCGGCCAGCGCCACCAGCTCGCGCAGCGCGCCGCGGACCTGCGCGTCGCGCAGGGAGGTCTTGCGGCCCGCGGCCGGATCCCGCTCCCACAGCAGGCCCGAGAGCCGCTCCAGGGCCTCGTAGAGGTCGCCCTCGACCTCCAGCTCGCCGGCCACCCAGCCACGCGCCAGACCGAGCTCCCCGGGCTTCCACAGCAGTCTGCGCAGCGCCCGCCGCTGCCGTACGACCAGGACCGGCGCGTCCGCCGGACCGGCCTCGCTGCCGTCCCAGGCCCGGATCCGGACGGGCGGCGGGGCGCCGAAGAGCACTCCGATGGCATCGGTCAGCCGCGACGCGGCACCGGTCATGGCACACCTCCCAGGGAAACTCCCATCGAGATCGCGTACCCCGCCGCCCGCCCTCTCATGCCCCCGGGCACGCCGAAGGGGCCGCCTGCACCACGGATGGCAGGCGGCCCCTTCGGGGTCGTGCTTACGAGGCCTTGGCCTTCTCGGCCGGGGCGGCCGCGGCGGCCGGCGCCGGGGCGGGCTTGGCCGCCTCGTAGAACTCCTCGCGCGGGGTCTCCATGGCACCCAGGGAGACGACCTCGCGCTTCAGGAACATCGCGAGGGTCCAGTCGGCGAAGACGCGGATCTTGCGGTTCCAGGTGGGCACGGCCAGGCCGTGGTAGCCGCGGTGCATGTACCAGGCGAGACGACCCTTGAGCTTGATCTTCATCTTGCCCATGACGATCATCGCGACGCCCTTGTGCAGGCCGAGGCCCGCGACCGCGCCCTTGTTGGCGTGGCTGTACTCCGTCTGGGGGAAGCCCCGCATGCCGGAGACCACGTTGTCGCCGAGGACCTTGGCCTGGCGCAGCGCGTGCTGGGCGTTCGGCGGGCACCAGGCGTTCTCGACGCCGGCCTTGCGGGCGGCGAGGTCCGGGACCTGGGCGTTGTCGCCGGCGGCCCAGATGTAGTCGCTGCCCTGGACCTGCAGGGTCGGGGCGGTGTCGACGTGGCCGCGCGGGCCGAGCGGCAGGCCGAAGCGGGCCAGGGCCGGGTTCGGCTTCACACCGGCGGTCCACACGATCGTGTTGGAGTCGACCTCGAGGCCGTTCTTCAGCACGACGTGGCCGTCGACGCAGGAGTCCATGGAGGTGGACAGGTAGATCTCGATGCCGCGGCCCTCGAGGTGCTCCTTGCCCCACTTGCCGAGCTCGGGGCCGACCTCGGGGAGGATCTTGTCGGCGGCGTCGACCAGGATGAAGCGCATGTCCTCGCGCTTCACGTTGGTGTAGTACTTCGCCGCGTCGCGGGCCATGTCCTCGACCTCGCCGATGGTCTCGGCGCCGGCGAAGCCACCGCCGACGAAGACGAAGGTCAGCGCCTTGCGGCGGACCTCCTCGTCGGTGGTCGAGTCGGCCTTGTCGAGCTGCTCGAGGACGTGGTTGCGCAGGCCGATGGCCTCCTCGACGCCCTTCATGCCGATGCCCTGCTCGGCGAGGCCGGGGATCGGGAAGGTGCGGGAGACGGCGCCGAGCGCGACCACCAGGTAGTCGAAGGGCAGCTCGTACGCCTCGCCGACGAGCGGCGCGACGACGGCGACCTTGCGGTCCTGGTCGATGCTGGTGACGCGGCCGGTGAGGACCTCGGCACCGCGGACGACCCGGCGCAGCGGGACGACGACGTGGCGCGGCGAGATGCTGCCGGCGGCGGCTTCGGGCAGGAAGGGCTGATAGGTCATGTACGACCGCGGGTCGACGACCGTGACGGTCGCCTCCGCGTAGCGCATCTTCTTGAGGATGCGCCGGGCTGCGTACAGGCCTACGTACCCACCGCCTACTACGAGGATCCGGGGACGCTCCGTGGTGCTCATGCCATCGAGTATCCAGCACCCGGTAGGGGGATGCTCGTGAGCCCCTTCACAAGAACCGAGAGACCCTCTGCTACACTGCGCCGCCCACGTGACCCAGGTCATGGTGCCGCGCGGGAACCACGGTGTCACGGAACACGTTGTACACCCCCGCTGAGCTGGACCTCACGGCCGACGGGCGGCTGAACCAAACCTGTTGTTCATCCGAACGAAACGGATCCCGTAGGCTGTTCGCATCGCACGAAAGGGGCCGTCGGGCCTCCGGAGGGAGCCGAAGGGCTCTTCCGGACCCCCGCCGGACCCTTTTTCCTTGTGAAGAACTTCACGAAGTTTCTGCGGACGATGCCGCCGACAACCCTGTCATGGCCCTCTCAGAACCCCGAAGTGACCTTCGAAACCCCTGTACCGGACCCCCGGAACCCCGCGACCACCCGGTCGGGCCCGCCCGGGAACGCGGTGAGGGGCCCGCGCACGGACCCCTCACGGCACTGCTCCGACGGCCCTCAGACGCCCGCGGCGGCCGAGATCGCGATCCCGTCGAGGATGTCGTGCTCGCTCACGACGACCTCGGTCGCGCCGATGCGCTCCATGATCGCCAGCAGGACCAGCGACCCCGCGCCGATGACGTCCACCCGCCCCGGGTGCATGACGCCGATCCGCGCCCGCTCGTCGTGCGTCGCGGTCAGCATCCGCTCGCTGATCGCGCGCACCTGCTCGTACGGGATCCGGGAGTGGTGGATCTTTTCCGAGTCGTACTCCGTGAGCCCCAGCGCGATCCCGGCCACGGTGGTGACCGAGCCGGCCAGCCCGACCAGCGTGCGGGCCTCGCCCAGCGGGACGGTCCCGGCGGCCAGGTCGAGGGCCGCCTCGATGTCCGCCCGCATCGCGGCGATCTGCGCCCCGGTCGGCGGGTCGGTCACCGTACCGTCGACCACCAGGTGGCGCTCGGTCATGCGGACGCAGCCCACGTCGACCGACCGGGCGGCGCGCACGTGCTCCTCGCCGAGGACGAACTCGGTCGAGCCGCCGCCGATGTCGACCACCAGGTACGGCGTCGCCAGGTCCGAACGACCCGCGGCGGCCAGCGACCGGGTGGCTCCGGTGAAGGAGAACTCGGCCTCCTGGTCGCCGCTGATCACCTCGGGCTCGACGCCCAGGATGTCCAGCACGCCGGCGACGAACTCGTCCCGGTTCTCGGCGTCGCGCGAGGCGGAGGTGGCCACGAAGCGGACCTTCTCCGCGCCCAGCTCCTTGATGACGGCCGCGTACTCGCGGCAGGCCGCGAAGGTGCGCTCCAGCGCCTCCGGGGCCAGCCGGCCGGTCTTGTCCACGCCCTGGCCCAGCCGGACGATGATCATCCGGCGGTCGAGCTCGACCAGCCCGCCCGTGGCCGGGTCGACGTCGGCGACCAGCAGGCGGATGGAGTTCGTACCGCAGTCGATTCCGGCGACCCGGGTCACTCGGACTCCTTCTCCTCGTCGGTGCCCCGCTCCCCGCAGGGGGTCACGCACGGGCCCTTGGCCCACCACTCGGGCAGCATCGCCAGGGCCTCGTCGCCGAGCGGGTTCACGCCCGGGCCGGCCGCCAGCGAGTGGCCGACCAGCACGTGCAGGCACTTGACCCGGTCGGGCATGCCGCCCGCGCTCGGGAAGCCCTCCAGCACCTCGATCGCGTCGCGGCGGGCGATGTAGTCCTCGTGGGCGGCCCGGTAGGCGGCCGCCAGTTCCGGGTCGGTGCCGAGCCGGGCCTGCATCTCCTTCATCACGCCGTTGGCCTCCAGGGTGCCGATGGCGGAGGCGGCGCGCGGGCAGGTCAGGTAGTACACCGTCGGGAAGGGCGTGCCGTCCGGCAGCCGCGGGGCCGTCTCGACCACGTCCGGCTGGCCGCACGGGCAGCGGTGCGCGATGGCGCGCAGCCCGCGCGGCGGGCGGCCGAGCTGCTCCTTGAACGCGGCGACGTCCGCGTCCGTGGGCTCGGTCCGTTCGGTCTGGGGCGGGGGCGTTTCCATGCCTGAAGTGATGTCTCTCAGTTGTCGTGTGCGGTCGTCGGCGGCCGGCGGTGCTCGGTACCGGCCGTCGTCGGTCTCAGTTGTCGTCCGGGCGGTCGGCCTTGTCGACCCCGTCCCAGACGTTGGAGTACCAGGGCCGGTCGGCCTCGCCCGTCTCGGCGCGGCGCCGCTCCTCGGCCTCCTCCGGGTCGACCACGGTGTACCCGGTCTCCCCCGGGCGCACGTAGTGCAGGTGCTCGCGCGCCTGCTGCTCGACGTACGCCGGGTCCTGCCAGCGGGCCTTCTCGTCCCGGAGCTCCTCCAGGCGCTGGCGCGCCCGGTCGGCCTCCTGCTGCTGCTCGGCGATCTCCGAGCGCTGGGAGACGTACTGGCGCATCGGGTACGCGAGGGCGACGACCAGGGTACAGAGGACGAGGACCAGCAGGGCCGCGCGCCCGGTCAGCCGGCTGCGCCGCACCTGGCGCCGGGACTGCGAGCGGTAGACGTGCGCCGCGGTGCGCTCCCCGAGCTGCCGCAGCCTGGTCGCGGTGGAGAACCGGTCCCGGTTCCCGGACATGTGCGCCGCCTCCCCTGCTCCCCGTGGTCCGTCGTCCGTGCGCGCCCGCGTAACGCGTGCGTCCGTGCGGGCACGTGGGCGTCCGTGCGCGACGCAGTACGTATGACGCAGTACGTCCCCGCACACGGTACGGGACCGAGTGCGGGGACGTACGGAGGCTCTAGCGACCTCTGGGGATGACCGGAGGATCAGCCCTTGAAGCGCGGGAACGCGCTGCGGCCGGCGTACACCGCGGCGTCGTCGAGGATCTCCTCGATGCGCAGCAGCTGGTTGTACTTGGCGACGCGCTCGGAGCGGGCCGGGGCACCGGTCTTGATCTGGCCGCAGTTGGTGGCGACGGCCAGGTCGGCGATGGTGACGTCCTCGGTCTCGCCGGAGCGGTGCGACATCATGCACTTGAAGCCGCTGCGCTGGGCGAGCTCGACGGCGTCGAGGGTCTCGGTCAGCGAACCGATCTGGTTCACCTTCACGAGCAGGGCGTTGGCGGTGCCCTCCTCGATACCGCGGGCCAGGCGCTCGGGGTTGGTGACGAACAGGTCGTCACCGACGAGCTGGACCTTGGCGCCGAGCTTGTCGGTGATGACCTTCCAGCCGGCCCAGTCGTCCTCGAACAGCGGGTCCTCGATGGAGACGAGCGGGTACGCGGAGACGAGCTCCTCGTAGTACTCGGTCATCTCGGCGGCCGAGCGGGCCTGGCCCTCGAAGTTGTACTTGCCGTCCTTGTAGAACTCGGACGCGGCGACGTCGAGCGCGAGCGCGATGTCCTTGCCCGGGGTGTAGCCGGCCTGCTTGATGGCCTCGAGGATGAGGTCCAGGGCCTCGCGGTTGGAGCCCAGGTTCGGGGCGAAGCCGCCCTCGTCGCCGAGGCCGGTGGACAGGCCCTTGGACTTCAGCACGGACTTGAGGGTGTGGTAGACCTCGGTGCCCCAGCGCAGGGCCTCGGAGAAGGACTCCGCGCCGATCGGGGCGATCATGAACTCCTGGATGTCCACGTTGGAGTCGGCGTGCGAGCCGCCGTTCAGGATGTTCATCATCGGAACGGGCAGCAGGTGCGCGTTCGGGCCGCCGAGGTAGCGGAACAGCGGCAGGTCCGAGGCCTCGGACGCGGCGTGCGCCACGGCCAGGGAGACGCCGAGGATCGCGTTGGCGCCGAGCGAGCCCTTGTTGTCGGTCGCGTCCAGGTCGAACATGGCCTGGTCGATCAGGCGCTGCTCGGTGGCGTCGTAGCCGACCAGCTCCGGGCCGATCTGCTCGATGACGGCGAGGACGGCCTTCTCGACGCCCTTGCCCTGGTAGCGGTTCGGGTCCCCGTCGCGGAGCTCAATGGCCTCGAACGCACCGGTGGAGGCACCGGAGGGAACGGCAGCACGGCCGGTGCTGCCGTCGTCGAGGCCGACCTCGACCTCGACCGTGGGGTTGCCTCGGGAGTCCAGGATTTCCCGGGCTACGACGACGTCGATGGACGGCACGAGCATCTCCTTCTGGGATGTGACGCTAGGTGTGCGGTGGCGCATGGGCCGTGGGACCGACCCAGCCGGACTAGAGCCTAACCGGCTCCGGGGCATCGGCCAGCCGACCGCCCGGGTCCTGGGACGAAAAAGGGGCTGAATACCCGCCTTCCGGGACATACGGCCCTTGATCAAGAGCGCTTCGGAGGGTCTGACGGCCTTTCGGAGGCCCCGGGCGGCGGCGAACATACGTCCGCCCGGCGCGTCGGGGGGAGGACGCGCCGGGCGGACGTGCTTGCACCGGGTGAGCAGATCTCCGCTCAGGAGAGCTTGGAGGGCCGCTCAGGAGGCTTCGGCTCCGGTCAGGAGAGCTTCAGCATCTGGCCCGGGTAGATCAGGTCGGCATCGGTGACGATGTCCTTGTTCAGCTCGAAGAGCTTCTCCCAGCCGCCCTTGACCTGCTGGGCGTCGGCGATGGTGCCGAGGGTGTCGCCGGCCTTCACCTCGTAGGAGCCGTTGCCCTTCTTGATGACGCCGGAGGACGCCGGCTTCGGGGCCTCGGAGGTGCGGGCGGAGCGGGTGGTCGGGGTCGACTCGGAGGAGCGGGTGCTCTTCTTCTTGGTCGACTTGGAGGACCCGGAGCCCTTGGAGGACTTCGTGGAGGTGGAGTCGTCGGAGCCCTTGTAGGAGGCGCCGGACAGGCCCACGCCGCAGCTCGGCCAGGCACCCTTGCCCTGGGCGGCCAGAACCTTCTCGGCGACGGCTATCTGCTGGGACTTGGAGGCCTGGTTGGCCTGCGGGGCGTAGGAGGTGCCGCCGTACGCCGCCCACGTGGACGCGGAGAACTGCAGGCCGCCGTAGTAGCCGTTGCCGGTGTTGATGGACCAGTTGCCACCGGACTCGCACTGCGCGACCCGGTCCCACTCGGAAGCGGTTGCGGCGCTCGCCGAGCCGGCGGCCATCAGCGGGGCGGCGACGACCGCACCGGCGACGCCGACGAGGGCGGCGGTACGGGCGGCCTTGGACGCACGGCGGTGCTTGCCCTTGCTGGAAGACAGCATGGAAGGTCTCCTCACCGACGCCTGCGAGGTGAGCTGTCGGGTTCGGGCGAGTGAGTTGCCCGGCCTCGCGACTAGCGCGTGGCTTCACCCCTAGCCGGTTCCGTGACCGTCTCTCGACGGCCGGGCCCGGCGGAAATCCTGGGTCCCCCGCTCCTGCCTACGGCGCTTACGCGTCGACTGTTCCCTTGCGTCCGGTGGCAGGACTCGGCGTGCGGTCGAAGGGGCCCGCGGTGGCGAGCGGTCAGACCGTAGGCAGAGGTCTCCCCGATGTTCAAGGTGGGACATCGGGGAGAAACCGCTCGTACTTGCCTTCCGGGAACCGGCGTTTGCGCAGGTGGGAGGGGGCTTGCGCCCACCTCCCGGACGCAACACGCCAGTTGACGGCCTGAGACTCATGTCTCACTCGCGCCAAACCCGGACATTCAACGCGTACCGGGTGTCCCGACTGCGCCCGAACTGCCCCTACTTCTGCCCGAGGTGGAGGCTCTGTCCCGGCTTGATGAGGTCCGCGTCATCCCCGATGACCTGCTCGTTCGCCTTGTAGAGGGCACCCCAGCCGCCCTTGAGGCCCTTCGCGTCCGCGATCTCCGAGAGGCTGTCGCCGGGCTGCACGGTGTACGTCGGGTCGGCGGGGGTCTCCGTCAGCGTGGAGACGTCGTTTCCGGACGCGCCGTCAGCTGCACCCTGGTCACCATTCGCGGCGTGACGTCCCGTTGCGGCAAATATGTCCGATTCGGTTCCGGGTCCCTCGGGGGCCGGGGTGCCGCGGTGCTTGCCGGTGGCACCGTCGGCGGTCTGGCCGGGGTCCGACGGGGTGCCGGTCGGGGTGCCGGGGGTGCCCGGTGTGCCGGTCGGGACGTCGGGGGTGCCGGGCGTACCGGGGACGGTGGGCGTGCCGGGCGTGCCGGGCGTACCCGGGGTGCCGGGGGTGCCCGGGGTCGTGGGCGTGGACGGCGAGGCGGGGTCCGTCGGGCCGCCCGGGGTCGCGGGCGTCGTCGGGGTGGTGGGCGCCGTCGGCGTGGTGGCACCCGGGCTCGGGGTGCCGGGGGTGGCGGGCTCGGTCCGCTCGGCCGGGGTCTCCGTTCCCTGGTCGGGGCGGACCGGGGCCGGGGTGACCGGCTTGCCCTCGTCCTCCAGGCCGGCGTCGACCTTGGCCTTCGGGTCGCCCTTCTTCAGGCCGGCCGGGCCCGCGCACATCGGCCAGGCCGACGGGCCCTGGGCGGCGAGCACCCGCTCGCCGACGGTGATCTGCTGGGAACGGCTGGCGAGGTCGGCGCGGGCGGCGTACGCGAGGCCGCCGTTGCTCTCCCAGACTTCCTGCGTGAACTGCAGTCCGCCGTAGAAGCCGTTGCCGAGGTCGGCGCTCCAGGCGCCGCCGCTCTCGCACTCGGCGACCTTGTCCCAGGTTGTGGTGTCGGCGGCGGACGCGCTGGTGGCCGCGAGCAGCGGCAGCGCGAGGGCGGAGCCGGTGACTCCAGCCGTGACGACGATCGCGGGGGCCTGGCGGGGCCGACGGTGGCGGCCGTTACCGGAGCGCATGCGTGAGGGACCTTTCACGTGGCGGCAAAGGGGCGACCGCGAACCTAGCCGGGTTCGAACGCATGTCACAAGTCGATGCAGCGCAGATCACGTTGAGATCACGAAACTGAGGAATGCTCAGTTCCGCTCCGTGGTGGAATCCCTACGGGCCGTCTACCGGCGTCCAGTTGAGCCCGTTACGTCCCCCCGACCCGCCCTCCCGATGCCCCTCGGCGCCCCTCGGGCCGGGTTCCGGAGGGAAATCTTCCTTAAGGGAACCGTCACGCCCCTTCCGGCGTGAAGGTGACCGGGAGGGTGCGCAGTCCGCGCATGATGAGCCCACCCCGCCAGCGCAGTTCGGTCGGCTCGACGGCAAGTCGCAGGTCGGGCAGGCGCGTCAGGAGCGTGGCCAGAGCGGTCTGCCCCTCCAGGCGCGCGAGCGGCGCGCCGAGGCAGTAGTGGATGCCGTGGCCGTAGCCGAGGTGCTGGTTGTCGGAGCGGGCGAGGTCGAGGGTGTCGGGTTCGGCGAAGCGCGCCGGGTCGCGGTCGGCCGCCGCGAGCACGACCAGCACCGGGTCGCCGGTGCCGACCGACTGCCCGCCGAGGGTCAGGGGCTCGGTGGCGAACCGCCACGTGGCGAGCTCGACCGGGCCGTCGTAGCGGAGGAGCTCCTCCACGCCCGTGGCCAGCAGGTCCGTCTCGCCGGCGGCGAGGGAGGCCTGCAGCCGGTCGCGCTCGCCGGGGTTCATGAAGAGGGAGTGCAGGCCGTTCCCGATGAGGTTGACGGTCGTCTCGAAGCCCGCGAAGAGCAGGATGAAGGCCATCGCGGCGGCCTCGTTCTCCGTGAGGTGCTCGCCGTGGTCGCCGGCCCGGATGAGACCGGAGATCAGGTCGTCGCCCAGGTCGTCCCGCTTGCGGTGGATCAGGTCGACCAGGTAGCTCCGCATCTGCTTGACCGAGCGCGCCACGCCGCCGCGCGGCCCGCCGCCGTGGCGGATCATCATGCCCGCCCAGTCGCGGAAGTCGTCCTGGTCCTCGCGCGGTACGCCGAGCATCTCGCAGATGGCGTAGATGGGGAGCGGGAACGCGAACTCGTGGATGAGGTCCGCCTCCCCCTTCTCCGCGAAGCCGTCGATGAGCTGGTCGGTCAGCTGCTGCACCCGGGGCGTGAACTCCGCGACGCGGCGGGGCGTGAACGCCTTCGACACCAGTCGCCGCAGCCGGGTGTGGTCCGGCGGGTCGATGTTGAGCAGATGGGTCATCAGCTCGGCCTTGCGCTCGCCCGGAATGCCCGTCTTGCCCTTGGCGTGCGCGGGCTCCGCGTGGTGCGCGGGGTTCTTGCTGAGCCGCTGGTCGGCGAGGGCCTGGCGGGCGTCCGCGTAGCGGGTCACCAGCCAGGCCTCGACCCCGCTGGGCAACCGGGTCCGGTGCACCGGGGCGTGCTCCCGCAGCCACGCGTAGGCGGGGTACGGGTCGGTGGCGAACTCCCAGGTGAAGAGCTCGGGCGGGGTCTGGGCGGAGGGCTGGTCCTGCATGCGCCCGACCCTAGTCGCCCCGGTGGAGGCGCACCGCCCGGGCGGTGCCGCGGCGGGCCGGCGGGGGGACCGGGTTACGGGGGCGGTGGCGCCCTCCCCCGAGCGGGGGAGGCGGTCCCCTCTCACGGGGGACGTGGCGGAGGCGGGCGGCTGCGAGCGTGGGTGCGGCGGGATCGAACCGACCCGCCACCGCACCGGAATCGAGGTCCGATCATGCGTACGTTCCTCACGGGCATCGCGCTGGCCACGGCCGCCGTGGTCGCCGTACCCGTCACCGCGGCCTCCGCCGCCTCCACCCACCCCTCCCCCGCCGCTTCCGTCACGCCTCCCGCCGCCGCCGCTGTCACGACCGCCGCCGCCGCTCCTGCCGCGCGCGCGTCCGACGTCGGCGTGCGGGCGGGCACCAGCCTGCGCGGCTGGGGGCGGCTCGCCCTGCGGGGCCCCGCGCCCGACCCGGACGGTGCGATCACCCTGGGCGTCGACGCGCACTCCGTCGCGCGCCCCGGCGAGGTGCGGCCGACGCCCGCGATGTCATGGGGTCACGTGACCGTCCGGCACGCGTTCCGCGAGAACGGGCGGTGGACCGGCACGGTACGGGCCGAGATCAGGGTCGACTGCCTCGTCAGGCAGGGGGAGGACGCCGTCCTCACCGGCACCGCGGACTCGGTGACGTACACCGTCCCGCCGGGCGCCGAGCAGCCGCACTTCCCCGCGGGCTGGCACCCGGAGGTCGCGCTCGGCTTCCACCGCGACGCCGAGGGCCGTAGCCGGGTCGCCTGGACCGGCGTCCCGGACTCCCGGGACGCCCCGCCCGTCGCCACCCGGTGCGAGGCCCCCTCCGTGGACAGTCCGGACCTGTACCTCATAGCCGGCGGCTTCGACCTGAAGTGAGGCGGACGGGGCGTGGGGACCGGAGGTCAGCCATCGGAGGGGGTGGCGGGTACTGCGGTGGGGGGAGCGCCGGCTACCGCATCGGTACAGCTGTAGACGACAACCGATCCAGCGGGTCGGCGCGGCGGGAAGGACAGTCCGGGGAGGCAACCGAACGGCGCCCGGGGCCCTCATCAGGGGTATCGGGGGTGGTGCGGCGGAGCGCCCACCGGAGCCGGCCCCGCGTACCGCCAGGTAGGCCTTAGGCATATGCGCGGGTATGCCGCAGGCTGTCCGTAGATACGACGGACCTTGACCTGACCGAGTCTCACATTCCTACTTTCGGTTGGTGGATGTGAGGATCTTGAAGAGCAGTTTCGCGGTGGTGGAGCGGCGCGCCGAGCACGCGGTCAAGTACTTCTACTCGCACCTGTTCTGGCATAACCCGGGCATCCGGGAGATGTTCCCTCCAGGATTCGAGGACATGGAGCGGCAGCGCGACCGGCTCTTCGCCGCGCTCACCCACGTCGTGTCGCACCTGGACGACCCGTCCCTCGTCCCGTATCTGCGGGACCTGGGGCGGGACCACCGCAAGTTCCTGGTCGGCGCCGAGCACTACGCCGCCGTGGGGACCAGTCTGCTCGCCGCACTGGCCGAGGCGGCCGGGGAGGCCTGGACCCCCGCGGTGGAGAAGGCGTGGGGCGAGGCGTACCAGGTGATCGCCGACGTGATGACGGCCGGCGCCGCCGAGAGCGCGGACCCGCCCTGGTGGGACGCCGAGATCGTGCGGCACCTCCAGTACGGCCGGGACATAGCCGTGCTCACGCTGCTGCCGCACCGGCGACTGCCCTACTCCCCCGGGCAGTACGTGAGCGTGAGCAGCGGGCGGGTGCCGACGACGTGGCGGACGTACTCGATCGGCAACGCGCCCCGTGCCGACCTGACCCTCGACCTGCACGTCAGCCGCATCGCGCGCGGCCGGCTCAGCAACCACCTGGTCCGCGAGGCGCAGCCTGGCGAACGGCTGCGGCTGGGCGCGGCGGGCGGCGCGATGACCCTGCGCCGGGACGCGAACCGCCCGGTCAGCTTCATCGCGGCGGGCACGGGCTGGGCGCCGGTCCGGGCCATGCTGGAGGAGCTGGTCGAGAACCCGCCGCAGCAGGACGTCCGGCTGTTCGTCGTGGCCCGCGACCAACCGCACCTGTACGACCGGCCGCTGATCGAACGGCTCCAGGAGCAGTGCCGCTGGCTCGGCGTCACGTACATCACCCCCGCTCCCGGCCAGCACCGCAACCAGGCCACCGACCGCCTCGCGACCGCGCTCGCCACCCGCGGGCTGTGGCGGGAGCAGGACGTGTACCTCAGCGGGCCGCCGCTGTTCCTCGACGAGACCGCCGCCCTGCTGGAGGACCTGGGCGCGGACCCCGCACGGGTCTTCTACGACGCCGTGCCGGCGCCCTCGGGTGGGGACCGGGTCCGGCCGCTGGGGTTCGGCGAGTGGTTCCTGAACCGGCCGCGGACGCACTGGTACAACCCGGCCGACCGGGCGCCGCGGCCCTCCTCGGCCGGCGGCCACCGGACACCGCCCGGGATCAGCCCCGGTTCGGGGCTCGGCCCCGAGTTCGGCCCCGGTCCCGGTCCGGGAGCGTCCGGCGGCGGGGCCGGTCCCTCCGGCGGGTCCGGGTCCGGTCACGGGTCCGGACCCGCCCGAGAGACCGGTCACGGGTCCGGTCACGGGTCCGGGTCCGGGGCCTGCCCGTTCTGAGCGGCCGGGGACCGGTGTCAGGCGCCGACGCCCTCGGCGGCGCGGATCGCGTCCCGGTACGCCCGGGCCGCCGCCCGCAGCGCGGTCTCCGGGTCGACCCCCTCCGCGTCGGCGCGCGCGGCGAGGGCCAGCAGCTCGTACCCGATCCCGTCGCCCTCGGGCAGGGCCACGTCCACCCCGGCGCCGCGCACCCGCCCGGCGAGCTTCGCCGCGAGCGCGAGGCCCGGCTGGCCCAGGGGGATGCCGTCCGTGACGGACTCCCGCCGCTTCTCGTCGGCCTTGGTCCGCAGCCAGTGGGCCTTGACGTCCTCGGGGGTCTCGGCGGTGGCGTCCCCGAAGACGTGCGGGTGCCGGTGGATCAGCTTCTCCACGATGGTCCCGGCCACGTCGTCGATGGACCAGGGCTCCTCGGCGTCCTCCTCGGCGATGCGCGCGTGGAAGACGACCTGGAGCAGCACGTCGCCGAGCTCCTCGCGCAGCTCGTGCCGCTCGCCGTCCTCGATGGCCTCGACGAGCTCGTACGCCTCCTCGATCGCGTACTTGGCCAGGCCCTCGTGGGTCTGCAGCGAGGTCCACGGGCACTCGCGCCGGATGCGGTCCATCACCTGGACGAGGTCCAGGAGGCGGGCCCCGGGCAGGTCGTACGAGCCGGGCAGCAGTTCCAGGGCGGGCATGGACACCCGTCCGGAGCCGGCCATGCGGGCCAGCCCGTCCGTCAGGCGGCGGTCGCCCTCGCCCCCGGGCACCACGACGACCGTCCGGCCGCCCGCGGCAGCGGCCACGAGCTCCTGGGCGTCGAGGTACGCCTCCTCCACGGCTATCCCGGCCTCGCGCAGGTACGGCAGCTGGGGGTGCCCCGGGTCGGCGCACAGCACCCGGTCCGCGCCGCGCAGAGCCTCCCAGGCCGTCCAGGACAGCAGGCCGGGAGCCACCCGGTGGCTGGTCGTGAGCAGGACGATGCGGCCGGTGCCGGTCGCCTCGGGGTCGGTGGTGGTGGCGGTCGTGTCAGTCACCCTTCGAACCTACCCCGCCGGACCGGCCCGCCCCGCCCCGCTGCCCTGACGCGGCCCCGGCCCGCCCCTGACCGGTCCCTGAGGCCGACCGGGCGACCGAGGTCGCGGGGCGGGGGCGGGGGCGCGGGCGCGGGCGTCACGCCGGGCGGGGGGCCTCCTGGGGGGCCGTGCGCTGGGTGATCCACGGCGTCCTGACCGCGGCGAGCTGGATCTTGGACGCGTCCCACGCCCCGTAGCGCGGGTTGACCTTGACCCCGAGCTGCTTCGCCGCGGCCGCGACCGGTCCGATGATCTGCTCGTGCCCGTACTTGTCGCCGAGCTTGCCGACGATGAGCCGGTCCCGGACCGCGGCGTCGATCTGGTCGGGCGCGATGGAGGCCTGCTGGAGGACCATCGCCTCGAACTGCTCCTCGCCGCCCAGCCGCTGCACGTCGGCCGCGCGGGCGTCCTCGATCTCCCTGGTGGTGACGGTCAGCCCGGCGTTCTTCGCGGCCTTCTCCAGCACCAGGCTCTGGATCATCGAGTTCAGCTTGGCGCGCTCCAGGCCCGCCGAGTTCCCGATGAGGTCGGCGGCCTGGGGAGAACGGTTCTGCGCCTCGCGGACGTCCTTGACCTGGGCCTGCAGCGCGGAGGTCGCGATCCGCTCGCCGCCGACCACGGCCGCCGTACCGGCGCGGGTGTCGCTCGCGCACGCGGTGAGCAGGGGGGCCGCGGCCAGCAGGGCGGCGGAGACGGAGAGCGCTGTGCGACGGTGCAAGGGAGCCTCCCGGAGATTGTGCGTCCATGCACAAGCCGTGCGGTGATCGATGGTAGGGAGTCGGGCTGATCTCAGCTACCGATTCGACCAACGATTCCCTGGCGGTTCCGTCGCGTTCACCGCCTCGGCGCACGGGGTCGGCAGTCTCTCCTCCACCATGTCGACAACGGAACGCCCCCTTCCCCGTACCGGGGGCCCGGCCCCGGTGACCGCCGACCCCGGGAAGCCGCCCCGTACCGGCGTCCGCCGGGCCCGTACCGGCGTCCGCCCGGCCCGTACCGGCGTCCGCCCGGCCGTCCTCGCCGGACTCCTGGCCGCCCTGTCCCTCGTCGCCGGGGACGCGGTGGCGCGGGTCTTCCCCTTCGGGCCGCACCACCGCGCCGTCAACGACCTGAACAACCAGTTCATCCCCTTCCACGCGCACCTGTGGGACCTGCTGCACGGCCGGGCCGCCGGCGGGCTGCTGCTCAACTGGCAGTCCGGCTACGGCACCGCCTTCCTGCCGGACCTCGGCACGTACCTCACGAGCCCCTTCGCCCCGCTCGTCGCCCTCTTCCCCCGCGACCGGATCGACCTGGCCGTGTACGTGGTCTGCGTCCTCAAGACGGCGGTGGCGGCGGCCGCGATGACCTGGCTGCTGCGCACCCAGCACCGGGGCCGCGGGCGGGGCTGGGCGGCGGCCGTCCTGGGTGCCTCGTACGCGCTGTGCGGCTGGTCGGTGACCGAGGCCGCGTACAACCCCATGTGGCTGGACGGCCTGATCGCCCTCCCCCTGCTCTGCCTCGCCGGCGAGTGGGCGCTGCGGGGGCGCCGGCCGCTGCTCGGCCCGCTGGTGGTGGCGCTGGCCTGGACCGCGAACTTCTACACCGCGTACATGGCCACACTGGGCGCGGGCCTGGTGCTGCTGGTCCGCCTCGCGCCGGCCGTCCCGGCGTCCGCGGGGGTCCGGGGGTACGTGCGGGAGTACGCGCGGGGCTCCGCCCGGGTGCTCGCACGGGCCGCCGGGCGGACGCTGCTCGGCGTCGGGCTGGCCGCGCCGGTGCTGGTTCCGGTGTTCCTGGGGTCCCGGCACGCGTACCCCGGGATGGCGGCGGTCTTCCGGCCGGCCGGGTGGGCGGACGTGTTCGCCCGGGCGCTGCCGGCGACGTACGACTTCTTCACCCCGGCCGTGTTCACGGGGACGGGCACCCTGCTGCTCGCGGCCGCCCTGGCCTTCCACCGGGGGGTGCCGGGCCGGGAGCGGTGGGCCTGGCCCGCGCTGGCGGTGGCCGTGGCGCTGTCGTTCCAGTGGGAGCCCGCGCACCTGGCCTGGCACGTCTTCCAGACCCCCAACGGCAGCCCGTACCGGCAGACCTTCGTGCTCGCCGGGGTGCTGGTCATGGCTGCCTGGGCGGCGGTCGCGCACGGCTGGCCCGCACCCCGCGCGCTGCTCGGCGGCGGGGCGGTGCTGACCGCGCTCGCGGCCGCGGCGGCCGGCAGCGCGCTGCCCAGTGCGTGGAGCCTGCCGCTCTTCGGGGCGGGCCTCGCGGCCGCGGCCGGCGGCCTCCTGCTGGCCCGGGCGGCGGCCCGCGGGCGCCGGCGCGGCCGGTCGGTGGTGGCGGCGCTGCTGCTCGCCGGCTCGCTGGCCGGGCAGGCCGCGGCGACCACGGCGTACACGGACCGGGCCCGGCTGGGGCGGCTGGACGACTACCCCGCCTGGGGTGCGGCGCACGGCGCGCGGGCCGCGGCGGTCGCCGCCGCCGACGGCTGGCCGGCCTACCGCACCGATCCGGGGCGCGACCAGTTCTCCGGCAACGACCCGCTGCTGCTCGGCGGCGAGGGCGGGGCGTACTACAGCAGCCACACCCCCGCCGTGCTGACGCGCACGATGGCCGCGCTGGGTGCGGGCTGGACCTCGCGGGGGCGCAGCCTGCAGAGCCTCGACAACCCGGTCACGGACGCGGTCTTCGCGGTGGGCGCACGGGTGCGGGGCACCGCGGTGGCGCGCGCCGCGGTGCCGCCGCTGGTGACGGTACGGCCGGAGGCCGATCCGGGCCGGTTCGGCCCGTCCCCCTTCCGCAACCAGGAACTCCTGCTGGGGGCGCGGGTGTACGAGGACCCGGTCGGCGGGGTGTGCCGGGCGGGCACCGGGACGTACCTGTGGGCGCCGGACTACGACGGGCGGGTCCGGCTGGGCTCCCGCGGGCCGTCGCTGCGCCTGGTCGGCGGGCGGCCGCGGTACCGGGCGGCGCTCCAGCCGCTCGGGGTCTCGCCCGGCGGCCCGGCCGCCCGCGTGGTCTTCGAGCGGGCCGCCCCCCGGGAGTGGCTGCTCGGCTGCCTGGACCGGGAGCGGTTGGCGGCCGCGGTCGCCCGGCTCCGGGCGACGGGCGCGGTCCGGGTCTCGGTCACCGACGACGGCGTCCGTGCCGAACTCCCGCCCGGCAGCCGGGGGACGGCCGTCCTGGCCGCCCCCCGCACCGCCGGCTGGCGCTGCGACGGTGCCCCGGCGTCCTCCTACTTCGGGCTGGTCGCCACCCCGGTGAAGGGCACGACCGTGGTCTGCACCTTCCGCCCGCCGGGCCTGCGGGCGGGGGCCGGAGCGGGGGCGGCCGCCCTGCTGGTCCTCGGCGGTCTGGCCGTCCGGGGGCGGATTCCGGTCAGGTTCCGGCACGTGCGGCGTCACCGGAGGTCCTGACGGACACAATGACCCCGCCATTCGGCCCGTGCGTGGCCGATAACGGGGGGGATGCATGACCGCGACGCCGAGCACGCCGCCACCACCGCCACCGGTGCCGTCGGAGCCGCCTGCCGATCCGGGTCCCGACCGGGGTCGCGGGGGCACGGTGCGCGTCTTCGGGGAGGTGGCGGGCTGGATCTCCGCCCTCACCGGCCTCATCGGCCTGGTCCTCGGCTTCTTCGGGCTGCCGGCGGTGGTCGCCTCACCGACCGCCGAGCGCGTCGCCGCCACCGTGACGGTCACGGCCACCACGACCGTGACGGCCACCGTCACGGCGCCGGCGGGCGGGGCGGGGGGCGCGTCCGGATCGGGCGGGTCGGACGGCGGGTCCGGCAGCCCCTCGCCCTCGGCGGGCGGAGCGCCGTCGGACGTCTACAGGACCGCGACCGTGGACGTGGCCGAGGACTACGGCTTCAGCCTCGACGACGACCCGCTGCGGCCGGTCAAGAAGAACGGGAAGCAGCGGGAACTGTACCGGTGGTCGGCCGCTCTGTGGGTCGATGACGAGAGCCAACTCGTCGTGCTGGGCCGGAACGAGAGCGGCTCTCACGCGACGTGCAGCACCGTGACCCGCTTCCAGGACAAGGTGGAGGTCTCCGACATGAAGCCGGGCTTCCGGTTCTGTGTGCTGTCGAAGACCGGCCTCGTCGGCCTGGTCGAGTTCAAGGGCGGCGGCCTGCAGGAGGGCTACGTCCGCCTGAAGCTCACGATCTGGAAGGGCACCTACTGAGCAGCGGGCGCGACGCAGCGGAGGTCGGCCCGGCCCGGCCCCGTGCCGGCCCGGGCCGCACCCCCTACGGCACCTGGCTGAGCCAGTGCAGGGTGTTGCGCAGTTCGGCCGCGAACGGGTGGTGGGGACCGTGCAGGCGCTCGGCGTCGAAGAGGAGGCGACCGAGGGTGTCGCGGGCGGCCGGGCGGTCGCCGAGCGACAGCAGCAGGTGGCCGATGCGCCGACGGATCTCCAGCGGCAGCTCGCGGTCGGAGTTGGCGTACTGGTTCTCGAAGTACGGCAGCAGCGCCCGGTATTCGGCGAGGGCGGCCGCCGCTTCACCGAGCTGCTCCAGGCACTGGGCGATCTCGTAGCGGACCCGCAGGGCCTTGTGCTGGCCGCTGCCGGTGCCGGTGTCGGCCGCGTAGTCCTGGGCGAGCCGGCGCAGTTCGGGCAGGGCGCGCCGGTACTGGCCGTCGTCCATCAGCGTGGCCGCGTACTGCTTGCGCAGCGAGCGCACGACGGCGGAGTACTCGCCGTGCTGGGAGGCCGCCACCGGCAGCAGGTTGCCGAGCAGGTCGGCGGCCTGGGTGAGGCGGCCCTCGTCGAGCAGGCGCCGGACGTGGTCGACCTCGGCCGCGATGTCGGTACGGGGGCGGTCGTCCGCGGGCGCGGGCTGCGCCGCGGGCGTGCTCGTGGCCGGGGCGGAGCCGGCCCGGTCGGGCCAGGGGGCGTGCGGGCGCAGGAAGGGCCGGGTCGGGTCCAGGGCCTCGGCGGGCCGGCCGTGCGAGGGCAGCAGTGGTACGAGCGCCTCGTACACCTCCTGGGCGGAGCCGGGCCGGGCCTCGGGCTCCTTGGCGAGCAGGCGCAGCACGAGGGCCTCCAGCGCGGGCGGCACGTCGGGGCGCAGCTGCCGCAGCGGGACGGGCGCCTCGCTCAGGTGCCGGTGCAGCACGCCGAGGGCGGTGGCCCCGGCGAAGGGCACGCCGCCGCTGAGGAGTTCGTGCAGCACCACGCCGAGCGCGTACAGGTCGGTGTACGGGCCGACGGCGCCGCTCAGCGCCTGCTCGGGGGCCATGTAGGCGGGGCTGCCGATGGGGACGCCGACCTGCGTGAGGCGGGTGGTGTCGGGGGTGTCCATGACGGAGGCCACGCCGAGGTCGAGGACGGTGACCGTGCCGTCGGGGCCGACCATCACGTTGCGCGGCTTGAGGTCGCGGTGGACGATCGGCACCGCGTGGACGGCGGCGAGCACCCCGCACAGCTGGGCGGCCACCGAGACCGCCCAGGTCCACGGGTACGGGCTGTGCTGGGCGAGGTGGTCGGCGAGGTCGCAGCCCTCGACGTGCTGCATGACGAGGTAGAGGTCCTCGCCGTCGCTGCCGGCGTCGTGGACGGTGACCAGGCCGGGGTGGTCGACCTGGGCGGTGACGCGGCACTCGCGGGTGAAGCGGCGGCGCATCTCCTCGGCCTCGGCGGAGCCGGCGCTGCCGCCGGAGACCTTGTCGGGGCGCAGGAGCTTGACGGCGACGCGGCGGTCGAGGCGCTGGTCGTACCCGGTCCACACCTGGCCCATGCCGCCCTCGCCGAGGATGGTGGCGAGCTGGTAGCGGCCGGCGATGACGCGGTCGCTCACCGGCCCGGCCCCTGCGGGCCGCCGTCGCGGGTCTCGTCGGTGCCGGGGTGCTGGCCGCCGCTCTCGCGGCGCAGCAGCTCGCTGAGCTCGTCGAGTTCGGCGCGGACCTGGCCCAGGCGCTGCGGCTGCGGCGGTACGGGCGGCTGGTTCACCGGCGGCTGGGCGACGGGCGGCTGCTGGTTCAGCGGCGGCTGCGGCAGCGGCGCCTGGTGCGCGGGCCGGGTGGTCTGGGTGGGCGGGTAGCCGTAGCCCTGGCCGGCGTACGGCTGCTGGACCGGGGAGACCACCGGCGGCCGCGCGTACGGCGACCAGCCCGGGGCGTCGCCGCGGCCGCGGATGTCGACGTACAGGAAGTGGGCGATGGAGCCCGCGGCGGAGGCGAGCGAGCCGACCATGGCGAGGTTGCCGTACCAGGTGCTGAGGTCGTCGGTCGGGTCCTTGGCGATGAGGACCAGGAAGAGGATGTTCAGGGCGAGGACGCCCACGAACACGCCCCAGGTGCGCTGGTGGCGGGAGACGATCGCGGCCCGCAGGGTGGTGGCCCAGGAGAGGAACCCGCAGCTGAGCAGCGGCAGGACCACGAAGAGCACGCGCAGTGCCACCACGGCGCCGTCGGCGGGCCGGGCGGGGGGCGTGGGCGGCTGCTGCGGGTAGCCGGGGCCGTGCATGGACTGCTCCTGTGGGCTGGTGGGGCCTGGTCGTAGGGGCGCGGACACGCCCGGGCAGGCCTTGAGCGTATACACCGGTCCGGCCGGTGGCTCCCGGGTTGTGCGGAACCGTTGCCGGGTTGGTGCGGTGGTGACGGTACCGCCCGTGGAGGGGACGGCCGGACCCGGACCGGTCCGTGGACGGTCCGGGGCCGCGCGGACGTGGTGGAGGGGGTCAGCGGAAGCGGGCGGGCGGGGTGGTGGGGTTGCCGCCGGCGGGCAGCGCCTGCTGCGGGCAGCCCGCGAGGACGCGTTTCATCGCGTCCCGCTCGGCGGCCGTCACCCACAGCCCGTACTTCGCCTTCACGGCCACCTGCGCGGCCACGTACGGGCAGCGGTAGGCGCGGTTGGCCGGGAGCCAGGTCGCGGTGTCGCCGTCGCCCTTGCCGCGGTTGGCGGCCGCGTCGACGGCGACGAGGTTGAGCGGGTCGTTGGCGAACGCCACGCGCTTGCCGCGGTCCCAGCCCCGGGCGCCCTTCTGCCAGGCGTCGGAGAGGGCCACCACGTGGTCGACGTCTATGGCGGAGCGGCCGCGCGCGAACTCCAGCCGGCGGCCGGTGTACGGGTCCTTCTCCAGCACGCCGGAGGCCACCTTGCAGTGCCCGTCCTTGAAGCGCGTGCCGGTGAGGTCCCTCCTGAGGATGTCGTCGCGGGTCCCGCAGCCGTTGGCGTCGGTGTCGAGCCAGGCCGCGCCGAACGCGTCACGGGAGTAGCCGGTCCTCGGGGCGCGGCCCTTGACGGCCAGGGCGTCGACGGCCGCGTACGCGCCTCCGGCCGCCCGTGGTCCGCGGGCCCGGTCGGTGGGGGGCGGAGTGCCCGTACAGCCCGTCAGGAGCAGGGCGGAGGCCAGCAGGACGGCGGCGGACGGGGCGGGGGCGCGGCGCATGGGTCCCGATCCTAGGGGGACCTTCGCCGAGCGGATCACGCCAATGGGGCGTAGCGTGACGAAAGGGGTACCGAAGGGAGTTCGTGCATGGGCATCATGGACCGGGCCAGGGAGCTGCTCCGCGGCGAGCACGGCAAGAAGCTGTCCGACGCCGCCGAGAAGCAGGTCGACGACCGGACGGGCAACAAGTACACCGAGCAGGTGGACCAGGCCCAGCAGCAGGTCGAGAAGCAGCTCGGTATCGACGACGACCCGCACAGGTAGCCCCTGCGCACGCGCACGAAACGCGAACCGCCCGCGGACCCCGAAGGATCCGCGGGCGGTCGCACGTGCGGTGCGGTGCGGTGACGCCGTCACCGCACCGCGCCGCTCAACCTTCACGGTCCCGGGATCGATCCGGGCAGGTCTTCACGACCCCAGGATCTGGGTCAGGAACTCGCCCGTCCACGCCAGCAGTTCCCGCCCGACCAGCGGCTTGCCGCCGATCTTCCCCGTCTTCGGCCGCGGTACGAGCACCTGCGAGGCGGCCGCCTTGATGACCGAGCCCGGGTAGAGCCGCTTGAGGCGCAGCTCCTGGGACTCCCTCAGCTCCACCGGCGAGAAGCGGATGTTGTTGCCCTGGAGGGTGATGTCGCCGACCCCGCAGGCCCGGGCCAGCATCCGCAGCCCGGCGACCAGCAGCAGGTTCTCCACCGGCTCGGGCAGCTTGCCGTAGCGGTCGGTGAGCTCCTCGCGGACCGCCGTGACGTCGTCCTCGGAGCTCGCGGAGGCGATGGCCCGGTAGGCCTGCAGGCGCAGCTGCTCGCCGGGCGCGTAGTCGTGCGGGACGTGCGCGTCCACCGGCAGCTCGATCTTGACCTCCAGCGGCGGCTCCTCCTCCACCCCGCCCTCCAGCGACGCCCGGTAGTCCGCCACGGCCTCGCCGACCATCCGTACGTACAGGTCGAAGCCGACGCCGGCGATGTGGCCGGACTGCTCGCCGCCGAGCAGGTTGCCGGCGCCGCGGATCTCCAGGTCCTTCATGGCCACGTACATGCCGGCGCCCATCTCGGTGTGCTGGGCGATGGTGGCGAGCCGCTCGTGCGCGGTCTCCGTCAGCGGCTTCTCCGGCGGGTAGAGGAAGTACGCGTACCCGCGCTCGCGGCCGCGGCCCACGCGGCCGCGCAACTGGTGCAGCTGCGAGAGGCCGAAGGTGTCGCCGCGCTCGACGATGAGCGTGTTGGCGTTGGAGATGTCGATGCCGGACTCGACGATCGTCGTGGAGACCAGCACGTCGAACTTCTTCTCCCAGAAGTCGACGACGACCTGCTCCAGCTGGCTCTCGCCCATCTGCCCGTGCGCGGTGGCGATCCGCGCCTCGGGCACGATCTCGCGCAGCCGGGCGGCGGCCCGGTCGATGGACTCGACGCGGTTGTGGATGTAGAAGACCTGGCCCTCGCGCAGGAGTTCGCGGCGGACGGCCGCGCCGATCTGCTTCTCCTCGTACGGGCCGACGAAGGTGAGCACCGGGTGGCGCTCCTCCGGCGGGGTGGTGATCGTCGACATCTCGCGGATGCCGGTGACCGCCATCTCCAAGGTGCGCGGGATCGGGGTGGCCGACATGGTCAGCACGTCGACGTTGGCGCGCAGCTTCTTCAACTGCTCCTTGTGCTCGACGCCGAAGCGCTGCTCCTCGTCGACGATGACCAGGCCCAGGTCCTTGAACTTCGTCTCGGAGGAGAAGAGGCGGTGGGTGCCGATGACCACGTCCACCGAGCCCTCCTTCAGCCCCTCCAGGGTGGCCTTGGCCTCGGTGTCGGTCTGGAAGCGGGACAGCGCCCTCACGTTGACCGGGAACTGGCTGTAGCGCTCCGAGAAGGTGCCGAAGTGCTGCTGCACCAGCAGCGTCGTCGGGACCAGGACGGCGACCTGCTTGCCGTCCTGGACGGCCTTGAAGGCCGCGCGGACGGCGATCTCGGTCTTGCCGTAGCCGACGTCGCCGCAGATCAGGCGGTCCATGGGGACCGACTTCTCCATGTCCTCCTTCACCTCGGCGATGGTGGACAGCTGGTCGGGGGTCTCGGCGTACGGGAAGGCGTCCTCCAGCTCCCGCTGCCAGGGGGTGTCCGGGCCGAAGGTGTGCCCGGGGGCGGCCATGCGGGCGCTGTAGAGCTTGATGAGGTCGGCCGCGATCTCCTTGATGGCCTTCTTCGCCTTCTGCTTGGTCTTGGTCCAGTCGGCGCCGCCGAGCCGGTGCAGGGTGGGCGCCTCGCCGCCGACGTACTTGGTGACCTGTTCCAGCTGGTCGGTGGGGATGTAGAGGCGGTCGCCGGGCTGGCCGCGCTTGGCGGGGGCGTACTCGACGAGCAGGTACTCGCGGGTGGCGCCCTGCACGGTGCGCTGGACCATCTCCAGGTAGCGGCCGACGCCGTGCTGCTCGTGGACGATGTAGTCGCCGGCCTGGAGGGTCAGCGGGTCGATGGTCTTGCGGCGGCGGGCCGGCATCCGGCCGAGGTCCTTGGTGGCGGTGCGCTGGCCGGTCAGGTCGGTCTCGGTGAGCACCGCGACCTTCAGGCCGGGGTCGACGAAGCCGCTGTCGAGCGCGCCGCACGCGACGTGCACCACGGAGGGCTCGATGCCGTCGAGGTCGGCCTGGAGGCGGGCGGGGATGCCCTCGCCGCCGAGCACCTCGACGGTGCGGGAGGCGGGGCCGTGGCCCTCGGTGACGTAGACGGTGCGCCAGCCGTCGGCGAGCCAGCCCTTGGTGTCGGCGAGCGCCCGGGCGGTGTCGCCGCGGTAGCTCTCGGGGGCGTGCATGCCGAGCTTCAGCGTCTCGTCGGACAGTTCCTCGTCGGCGGCGAACGGGGAGACCGACCACCACATGAGGCCGAGCTCGCGGGCCCGGTCGCGGACGTCCGCGATGCCCCACAGGCTCGCCGCGCCGACGTCGATGGGCGCCTCGCCGCCACCCGCGGTCGCCGCCCACGAGGCCTGGAGGAACTCCTGGCTGGTGGCGACCAGGTCGGCGGCCCGGGTGCGGACCCGCTCGGGGTCGCAGACCACGGCCATGGCGCCCTCGGGGAGTACGTCGAGCAGCAGCTCCATGTCGTCGACCAGGACGGGGGCCAGGGACTCCATGCCCTCGACGGCGATGCCCTCGGCGATCTTGCCGAGGAGTTCGCCCAGCTCGGGGTGGGCCTCGGCGAGTGCGGCGGCACGCTCGCGGACCTCGGGGGTGAGCAGCAGCTCGCGGCAGGGCGGGGCCCACAGGCCGTGCTCGGCGATCTCCAGGGAGCGCTGGTCGGCGACCTTGAAGTAGCGGATCTCCTCGACCTCGTCGCCCCAGAACTCGATGCGGAGCGGGTGCTCCTCGGTGGGCGGGAACACGTCGAGGATGCCGCCGCGGACGGCGAACTCGCCGCGCTTCTCGACCAGCTCGACGCGCGCGTACGCGGCCGCCGCCAGCGCCTCGGTGACCTCGCCGAGGTCGACGCCCTGCCCCTGCCGCAGCGCGACGGGGACGAGGTCGCCCAGGCCTTTGACCTGCGGCTGGAGCACGGACCGTACGGGCGCGACGACGACGCTCACCGGCCCGGCGGCCGGGTCGTCCTCCGACGGGTGCGCCAGCCGGCGGAGCACGGCCAGGCGGCGGCCCACGGTGTCGCTGCGGGGGCTCAGGCGCTCGTGGGGCAGGGTCTCCCAGGAGGGGAAGTCGACGACCTCGTCGGGCGGCAGCAGGGAGCGCAGGGCGGCGGCCAGGTCCTCGGCCTCGCGGCCGGTGGCGGTCACGGCGAGCACCGTGCGGCCGGCGCTGCGGGCCAGGGCGGCGATGGCGAAGGGCCGCGCGGCGGGCGGGCCGACCAGGTCCACGTGCATCCGGTGGCCGTCGGCGGCCGTCTTGACGGCCTCGCCGAGCGCGGGGTCCTGGATGACGGCGTCGAGCAGACCGTGCAGGCTCATGAAGGGTGCTTTCCGTCCGGTTGTGTCCGAGGGTGGGCAACGCGAAGGACCCGACACGTCTCACGGGCCGGGGGTACCGGCTCCGCCGGCGCTCCCAGCCTACGACGGGCCGCCCTCACCCGCGCGAGGGATTCGGGCCCCTCGGAAGAGTGACGGAGCCGGCCCGCGCCGGGCCGCCCTCGCGCCGGGACCCGTTCGACCGGATGCTGATCGCCCAGGCGCAGACCGAGGGCCTCACGCTCGTGACGCGCGACAAGCACATCCCGCTCTACGAGGTACCCGTCCTGGCGGTGTGAGAACGGACGCAGTCGGAGGGGCGGCAACCGGTACCGTCGGTGGGCCGTCCTAAGGTCGGGAGTGCCGGTTTGCCTGGATCCGGCCCCGCCGACCACAGGAACCGACGCATGACCACATCGCCGCGCAGCTCCGCGCCGGCCGCGCCCCGCCGGGCCGTGGCCGGCGTTCGCATACCCGGTCCCCGGTCCGCCGGGGCGTCCGGAGCCGGGACGGGGGCCGGGACGGGGGCCGCGCGCCGGGTCGGCCGGCCATGGGGCCCGTACGCGCTGGCCGCGGTGCTGTTCGTCGCGTACGCCCTGCAGTCCGTGCTCCGCTACCGGCGGATGGAGACCCTCTCCTGGGACCTCGGGATCTTCACGCAGGCCATCAGCGGCTACGCGCACCTCCAGGCGCCGGTGGCCGATCTCAAGGGCCCCGGCAGCCACATCCTCGGCGACCACTTCAGCCCGATCACGGCGGTGCTCGCGCCGGTCTACCGGCTCTTCCCCTCCCCCGTGACCCTGCTGGTGGCGCAGGCCCTGCTGTTCGCGCTCGCCGCGGTCCCGGTCACCCGGGCCGCGACCCGGCTGCTGGGGCGGGCCCGGGGGCTGGCGATCGGGGCGGCCTTCGGCCTGTCCTGGGGCGTCCAGCGGGCCGTCGACTTCGACTTCCACGAGATCTGCTTCGCGGTCCCCCTGATCGCCTTCTCCCTGGAGGCGCTGCTGGCGCGCCGCTGGAAGGCGGCGCTGTGGTGGGCGCTCCCGCTGTCCCTGGTCAAGGAGGACCTCGGCGTCACCGCCGCCGCGATCGCCCTGGTCGTGGCGTACCGGGTGCGCAGGACGTCCTCCCGGACCGCGGGCTGGGCGCTGCTGGCGGCGGCGCTGGGGCTGCTGGTGTCCCTGCTCGCGTTCACCGTCGTCATCCCGGCCTTCAACACCGGCGGCGGCTACGGCTACTGGGACAAGCTCGGCGAGGGCGGGCCCCTGGACGGCTGGGACACCAAGGTCCGCACGCTGCTGTGGATCCTCGTGCCCACCACCGGCCTGCTCGCGCTGCGCTCGCCGCTGGTGCTGGCGGCGCTGCCGACGATCGGCTGGCGGTTCCTCTCCCACGACGACCACTACTGGTCCACCGACTGGCACTACAGCGCCGTACTGATGCCGGTGCTGGCGCTGGCGCTGGCCGACGCGATCGACAGCAGCCGCCGCAGCCCCCGGCCGTGGCTGCGCGCGTACGCCCTCCAGCTGCCCACCGCCGTCGCCGCGGCCGCGCTCGCCCTGACCCCGTACCAGCCGCTGTCGGCGCTGACCGACCCGGCGACGTACCGCAGGAGCGAGAAGGTGACCCGGGTCGAGGAGCTCCTGGCCCGGATCCCGGACGGGGCGAGCGTCGAGTCGGACGTCGGCCCGATAGCGCGCCTGGTCTCGCGCTGCCGGGTCTTCTGGGTGGGCGGCACCAAGGGCGTGGTGCCGGACTGGATCGCGCTGGACAACGGCGACGGCTGGGCGGGCCCGCCGGTCGAGTACGCGAAGAAGCTCCACCCGCACGCCCGCTACACCCTGGTGGACCGCACCGACGGGTACGTCCTGCTCAAGCACACCGGCTGACGGGGCGGGGGCCCCTCCCGCGGTGCCCGGCAGGGCGGGACCTACCCGCTCTGCTCCTGACGCACGTCCCCCGTGACCCTGAGCCGCCTCGCGGTCTGCTCCCCGGGCCCGGCCATCCGCTGCGTCACCGAGCCGCCCTCGACCTCGAGGTCCACCAGCTGCTGACGGCGGGCGGCGCCGACGCCCCCGGCTGCCGTCCGCTCCGCCACGGTCAGCCACGCCTGCAGGCCGGCGCCCACCACGACCACCACGGCCGTGCAGAGGAACCAGGCCAGCGACCAGCTCTGCGTGAGCATGCCGGTCGTCACGTTCACCACGGCCCCGACCACGACCGTCCCGGCGGCCGCCAGCATGCGCCTTCTCACCATCGTCATCACGCAACTCCCCCTGGTTTACGTAGCATTGCCAGCCGGGTCCACGCTCCGGCCACTTGTACCACGGGGGGACGCGCATGCGCGGCGGGTCTAAGCAGGTACTCAAGGACGTGCGGGCGGAACGCGTGTCCCAGACCCAGGTGAACATCACGAACGGCCGGGTCCTCTCGGACGTCGATCGCGCCGCGGACGCTCTGCGCACCGCCGTCCGCGGCCGCCTGCTCGTCGAGATCGGCCGGCTGAAGCTGGAGCACCCGGGCCGCATCCCGGTCCGCTTCTCCCCGGCCGGCGGGTCGGTGCAGGCGCGGGCGGAGGCGCTCGGCCTGGAACCCGGGAACCCGCCGCCGCCCGGCGACGTGAACCGGTTGCCGGAACTCCTGCGGATCCTGCCCCGGCGCCAGTTGGTCGTGCTGGGCCCGCCCGGCGCCGGCAAGAGCGTCCTCGCCCTGCTGCTGGCCTGGGACCTGCACAAGGCGTGGCGGGCCGGGGAGCCGGTGCCCGTGCTCCTCTCCCTGTCCTCCTGGCGTCCGACCGTCGAGCTGCGGGACTGGATGGTCGAGCGCATCCGGGAGCTCGGCCCCGACGGCCGTCGCACCACGGGCCTGTCCCGCCGCGCCCGCACGGACACCGCGCGGGCCCTCCTGGACGAGAACCGGGTGATGCCCGTCCTCGACGGCCTCGACGAGCTGCCCCCTCCGCTGCAGGGTCCCGCGGTCGAGGCGATCGACGCCCTGGTCCCCGAGGGCCTGCCGCTGCTGGTGACCTGCCGCGACACCGACTACGCGAAGACGGTGCGGGAGAGCGGGCAGCACCTCACGCGGGCAGCGGCGGTGGCGCTGGACCCGGTGGCGCCGCAGGAGGCGATCACCTACCTCCAGCGGTCGGCGGTGGCCGGCGACAGCCGCTGGGACCCGGTCTTCGAGGCCCTGCGCAGCGCCCCGGGCTCACCCCTGGCCGCCGCCCTCTCCTCGCCCCTGATGCTGTACCTGGCCCGCACGGCGTACCGGGCGGGGCCGACCGATCCCGCGGAGCTGCTGGACGACCGGAGGTTCGGGCAGCGGGACGAGCTCGAGGCGCACCTGCTGAAGCAGTACCTGCCCGCGGTCTGCGCCGACCTCGCCTCCGCCGGGGGCCCGCGCCTGGCCCCGGACCGGGCCCGGCGCTACCTGGCCACCGTCGCCGGTCAGATGCGGCGCGACGGGACGTCGGAGTTCGCCTGGTGGCAGGTCCACTCCGAGGTCACCGGGTGGGTGCTGGGGGCCCTGTTCGCCTTCTCGTACGGCTGGTTCCTCTACCTGCTGTTCGGTGCGCGGGAGGCGCTGTTCATCACGGTGTTCTGCGGGCTCGGCGGCACCGGCGTGCACTTCGCCGTCCGGCACACCCTGACCCAGGCGTACGTCACCGAGGACGTCCTGCGCGGTCCGCGGGGCGTGCTCCGCCAGTACGCGCTCATCGGCGCCCTGTCGGCCCTGGCCGTGGGGGCGCTCATGGGGGCGGCCGTGGGCGGCTGGCTGCGCTTCGTGCTGGGCGCCGCGCCCTGGGAGGCCTTCGGGTTCGGGGCGCGCGTCGGCGCGGTCACCGGTCTCGTCACGCTGCTCGGGTCGGCCTGGGGCACGTACCAGCTGTCCCGGACGTGGTTCTGGCTGACGGGCCGGCTGCCCTGGCGGTTCTGGGCGTTCCTCGGCACCGCCCACGAGCTGGGGGTCCTGCGGCAGACCGGTGCGGTCCACCGGTTCCGCCACCACCGGGTCCAGGAGCAGCTGAGCGGCGGGGCCGCGCCGGCGCGCCGCTCGGTCTACCGCGGAAGGACGGCAGCCCGGCGCTGGAGGTACCTGCTGCCGGTGCTGCCCAGCGCCTTGCAGGCCCTGCTGGCGCTGGTGCTGCTGTTCGCCGTCGACCACGTCGCCAGCGGCGACGGGCCGCTCGACCTGTTGTCGTTCCGCTCCGGGGACCGGCCGTACGTCGAGCCCCCGCTCTGCGACGGCTACTGCTCGCGGGTCGACGACGTCTGGTGGTGGCGGCTGCCGCCTGGCGGGTCCCGCCGCGCGACGCTGGAACTGGCCGAGTCCGACGAACGCTCCCTCACGAGCTGGAGCGGCCTCGTGGGAGCCGACGGCTGCCCCGGGGCGGCCGTGGAGGTGACGCTGCGGATGGGCGATGCTCCGGCGGCGTCCTTCGTCCTGGAGGACAGCGACGGCCCGCGGGTCGGGCTGGGGCCGAAGGCGCCGTTTCCCGCACCCGTCCCGCAGACGGACGACCCGGCGACCCTGACGCTGCGCAGGGTGGACCGGGAACCGTGCGTGCTCGTGTTCTCGTGGGCGGAAGTGGGCGTGCACCGGGACGGCCTGGAGCTGGCGAGGAGGCGTTTCGGCCTCGACCGGCCCGGGTCGCCGTGACGGGGGACGGGCGGCGGCCCCGCAAGGCCCCCGCCCGTCCCCGCGCCCTCACAGGGGGCCCGTCACTCGCTCGCGATCGCGTTGAGCACGTTCATCCGACCGGCCCGGAAGGCCGGCACCAGGGCGGCGAACAGGCCCACGAACGCCGAACCCACGAAGACCGTGAGGATCGTCGGCCACGGGATCTCCAGGACCTGCAGGCCCTCCAGCGCCAGCAGCTTCTGCGCTGCCGCGCCCCAGCCCATGCCGAGCCCGAGGCCCAGCAGCGCGCCGAAGAGGGCGATGACCACCGACTCCAGCCGGATCATGCGGCGCAGCTGGCGGCGGGAGAGGCCGATGGCGCGCATCAGGCCGATCTCGCGGGTCCGCTCGACCACCGACAGGGCCAGGGTGTTCACGACGCCGAGCACCGCGACGATGATCGCGAGGGCGAGCAGGCCGTAGACCATGTTGAGCAGCTGGCCCACCTGGTCCTTGAGGGTCTGCTTGTAGTCGGTCTGGTCGAGCACCTTGTACTGCGGGTACGCGGCCAGTTCGTGCTTGAGCGCGGTGTACGCCGCGTCCGCCTGCCCGTCCTGCGCCTTGGCCAGCAGCATGAAGGGGCGGGGCAGCCGGTCGGCCGGGACGTTCGCCTCGGCGGTCGCGGTGCTCACGTACATGACGCCCTTGTCGAGGTTGCCCTCGTCGGTGGTAATGGCGGCGACCTTCAGCGAGGTGGTCCGGCCGTCCTTGAAGGCGACCTTGAGGGTGTCGCCGGCCTTGATGCCGTACCGGGTGGCGTAGTCCGAGCCGACCGACATCGCGCCGGGGCCGTACGCGTCCTGGTGCGCGCCCGCGGTCATCTTGCGGCGGACGTCCTGCGGGTACGTCGGGTCGGTGACGCTGAGCTCCTCCTCGGCGGTGTGTCCGCGCGGGGTGGTGACGGTCGCTTCGAGGCCGCGGTAGGCGGTGACGTGGTCGAGGCCCTTGGTGGCCCGTACGGCCTTCTCGGTCTGCGGCATGAGCGGCTGGCCGGCGGGCGACTGGATGATGAAGTCCGCGCCCACCGAGCGGTCGAGCTCGTCGGTGGCGGACGCCACCATGGAGGAGCCGACCACCGACAGGCAGGCCACCAGCGCCAGGCCGATCATCAGGGCGGCGGCGGTGGCTCCGGTACGGCGCGGGTTGCGCAGCGCGTTGCGCTCGGCGAGCCGGCCGACGGAACCGAAGGGCTTGAGGACGACGCTCGACACCGCCTTGACGACGACGCCGGCCAGCAGCGGGCCGATGACGATGAACCCGATGAGGCTGAGCACCACGCCCAGGCCGAGCCAGAGGGAGCCCGTGGAGGCCTCGTCGGCGGCCGCGGCGGCGAGCAGGGCGGCGCCGCCGGCGCCGGTGAGGACCAGGCCGATCAGACCGCGCACCCAGCCGGCCTTGCGGTCGCCCGGGGTGCCGGCGTCGCGCAGGGCGGCCATCGGGGAGACCTCGCCGGCCCGGCGGGCGGGCAGGTACGCGGCGAGGACGGTGACGACCACGCCGAGGGCCAGGCCGATGACCGGGGTGGTCCACAGGACCGTGAGGTCGTCGGTGGACAGGTTCATGCCCATCTGGCCCATGAGCTTCATCAGGACGACGGCCAGGCCGACACCCGCGCCGACACCCAGGACCGAGCCGAACACGCCGAGCAGCAGGGCCTCGACGAGCACCGAGCGGTTGACCTGGTCGCGGCCGGCGCCGATGGCGCGCATCAGGCCGATCTCGCGGGTGCGCTGGGCGACCAGCATCGAGAACGTGTTGAAGATCAGGAAGATGCCGACGAGGAAGGCGATGCCGGCGAAGCCGAGCATCACGTACTTCATGACGTCGAGGAACGAGCCGACGTCCTTGCGGCCGGCGTCGGCGGCCTCGGCGGCGGTCTGGAGCTTGTAGCTCCCGGCGCCCAGCGCCCGGTCGACGTCCCGCTTGAGCTGCTCGTCGGTGACGCCGTCCTTGGCGGTGACGTTGACGTTGGTGAACCGGTCGGGGCCGCCGAGCAGTTGGCGCTGGGCGGTGGCGGTGTCGAGGTAGACGATGGTGGCGCCGGGGTTGGTCACCTTGAAGGTGGCGATGCCGGAGATCCGGGCGCGGAAGTCCCCGGTGACGGCGATCGTGCGGATCTCGTCGCCGAGCTTGAGGTGGTGCTTGTCGGCGGTGTCGGCGTCGACCATCACCTCGGTGGGGCCGCGCGGGGCGTGCCCGGAGCTGACCTCCATCGAGCGCAGCTCCTGGTCGTTCCAGCTGGCGGCGATGGTGGGGGCGCCGGTGCTGGAGCCCAGGTTCTCGTTGCGGGCGTCGACGACGGTGACGGCCAGCGACACGACGCTGCCCTCGGCCGACCTGACCCCGGGGGCCGCGGCGGCCTTGGCGACGACCGCGCCGGGGATCGTGTCCGGGCGGCCGCGGCGCATGCTCTCCTCGTCGTCGCCGGCGGCCTTGGCGGAGACGGTCACGTCCGCGGCCGTGGTCGCGAACAACTTGTCGAACGTGGCGTTCATCGTGTCCGTGAAGACCAGCGTTCCACAGACGAAGGCGACGGACAGCAGGACCGCGATGCCCGACAGGGCCATGCGGCCCTTGTGCGCGAGGAAGCTGCGCAGCGAGGTCTTGAGGACGGTCACGACGTCCGCCCCCGCGCGTCGAAGTCCTTCATGCGGTCCAGCACCTGCTCGGCGGTGGGCGCGTGCATCTCGTCCACGATCCGGCCGTCGGCCAGGTACAGCACCCGGTCCGCGTAGGAGGCGGCGACCGGGTCGTGGGTGACCATGACGATGGTCTGGCCGAGTTCGTCGACCGAGCGGCGCAGGAAGCCCAGGACCTCGGCGCCGGCCCGGGAGTCGAGGTTTCCGGTGGGCTCGTCCCCGAAGATGATCTCGGGGCGGGCGGCGAGCGCACGGGCCACCGCGACGCGCTGCTGCTGGCCGCCGGAGAGCTGGGTGGGCCGGTGCTTGAGGCGCCCGGCGAGGCCGACGGTCTCCACGACGCGGTCCAGCCACTCCCGGTCCGGCTTGCGGCCGGCGATGTCCATGGGGAGCGTGATGTTCTCGAGCGCGTTGAGCGTGGGGAGCAGGTTGAACGCCTGGAAGATGAAGCCGATCCGGTCCCGGCGGAGCTGCGTGAGCTTCTTGTCCTTCAGGCCGGTGATCTCGGTCTCGTCGAGGTAGATCTTGCCCCCCGTCACGGTGTCCAGGCCGGCCAGGCAGTGCATCAACGTGGACTTGCCCGAGCCGGACGGTCCCATGATGGCGGTGAACTGGCCGCGCGCGATGTCGACGTCGACGTGGTCGAGGGCGACGACGCGGGTCTCGCCCGCGCCGTACGCCTTGACGACCTGCCGCGCCCGCGCCGCCACGGCAGACCTTCCGTCCGTACCCCCGTGCCGGGGAATGGTCACAGCCGATGTCACGGTTCTTCTCCTCTGTCGCACTGTCTGTCTCGGACCCACCGGGCTTCTTCCGGTCATGAGTCTCCGCCCCGCCGCCCCGTGCGCGCGCTGGTGCCGGTCGGCGTATCGGTACGGGGGCTGGCCCCACCCCCCTGGTGGCGCGAACCCCTCGTAGGAACCAGTTAAGGACCCCGTCGGCCCGGCCACGTCCTCCGCCGGGACGACCCTTCCCCGGCCCGCCCTACGGACCTCCCCCTAGGGGTTGTCCACCCTGCGGACGACAGGGTCTCGGGGATACCGCCCCGGCGGGCCGCGATGAGAAGGTGTTCCGCGGAAATAGGTGCACAGTGAAGCGATCTTGCGAGGGGGCCCGGTGGACGCAGGGGAGTACGAGGAACGGACCGCGCACGGGACGACCGCGGGCACGACCGACGGCACGACCGACGGGACGACCGCGGGCACGACCGACGGCACGGGCGCCGACACGGCCACGGCGGACGGGCCGGCCGCCCGGCCCCAGGGCGTCGCGGCCGCGCTCATGCTCGCCATGGCGCTCGCCGCCCTCGACAGCACCGTCGTCTCGACCGCGGTCCCCCAGATCGTCGGCGACCTCGGCGGCTTCGCCGTCTTCTCCTGGCTCTTCTCCGGCTACCTGCTCGCCGTCACCGTCAGCCTCCCCGTCTACGGCAAGCTCTCCGACACCTTCGGGCGCAAGCCCGTCCTCCTCTTCGGCATCAGCCTGTTCCTGGTCGGCTCCCTGCTGTGCGCCGCCGCCTGGGACATGGCCGCCCTCATCGCGTTCCGCATCGTCCAGGGCCTGGGCGGCGGCGCCATCCAGGGCACCGTCCAGACCCTCGCCGGCGACCTCTACCCGCTGCGCGAACGCCCCCGCATCCAGGCCCGGCTCTCCACCGTGTGGGCCGTCTCCGCGGTGGCCGGCCCGGCCGTCGGAGGAGTGCTCGCCGCCTTCACCGACTGGCGCTGGATCTTCCTCGTCAACGCCCCCATCGGCGGACTCGCCCTCTGGCTCGTCGCCCGCCGGCTCACCGAACCCGGCCGGGCTGCCGGCACCGCCCCGGCACGGGGTACGGACGGGCGCCGCCCCCGGATCGACTGGCCCGGCGCCCTCGCGGTGTTCGCCTGCGGCGGCCTCCTGCTGACCGCCCTCGTCCAGGGCGGGGTCGCCTGGCCCTGGCTGTCGGCCCCCTCCCTGGCGCTGCTGGGCGGCAGCGCCGTGCTCGCCCTGGTCGTCGTACTCGTCGAACGGCGGGCCGAGGAACCGATCCTGCCCGGCTGGGTGTGGCTCCGCCGCACCATCGCCGCCGTCAACCTCGCCATGGGAGCCCTCGGGCTCCTGATGGTCGCCCCGGTCGTGTTCGTGCCCACGTACGCGCAGTCGGTCCTCGGGCTCGACCCGATCTCCGCCGGCCTGGTGATGTCCGTGATGACCCTCAGCTGGCCCATCAGCGCCGCCTGCAGCCAGCACGTGTACCGGCGCATCGGGTTCCGCAACACCGCCGCCCTCGGCATCGGGCTGGCCGCCCTGATCCTGTGCGCGTTCCCGTTCCTGCCCGAGCCCGCCCGGCCCTGGCAGCCGGCCCTGATCATGCTGCTGCTCGGAGCAGCTCTCGGACTGTTCCAACTGCCCCTGGTCGTCGGCGTCCAGGCCACCGTCGGCTGGGCGGAGCGCGGCACCACGACCGCCTCGGTCCTCTTCTGCCGCCAGGTCGGCCAGAGCGTGGGCGCCGCGCTCTTCGGCGCCGTGGCCAACGCCACCATCGCCGCCCGGCTCGCCGACGCCCCCGTCCCCGGCCTGCCGGCGCACCTCGACGGCGTCGCCCGGGCCCTCGCGAGCCCCGGCACCCTGCCCGAGCGGGCCGCGGCCTACCTGCGGGACGCCGTCGCGAGCGCCGTGACGTACGTCCACCTCGGCGCCGCCGCGGCGGCCGTACTGGCCCTCCTCGTCCTGCTGCTGGTGGCCCCGCGCCGCTTCCCCGTCCTGCCGGAGCACCGGGACGGGTAGGGGACGCGGTCAGGGTTTCGTGAGGGCCGTCGGGGGTTCGGCGAACGGCCGTGCGGGGGACGGAGAATGGGGGAGCCCGGGCCCAGGACCGGGACCGGCATCCGGACGGGGGACACGGACCGGCCGCCGGGAAACGAGGACTGACGGGACATCGGGGGACGACATGGAAACGGCCATCACGGGCGTCGGGCTGCTGGGCCTGCTCGGCACCGCACTGGTCATAGGCAGGCGGCCCGGGGTCGTCACGGGCAAGGACGGGCGCATCTCCACGTCCCTGACCCTGGCGTTCGCCTGGACCGTGGTGCTGGTCTGGATGCTGCTGGTCCTCCTCGCGTACGCGGTGGCCACCGGCAAGGGGCTGGCCTACTTCACCCCGCCCGACGGGAAGGCCGGCCCCCTCGCCGCCCTCAGCCCCACCTACCTGGAGCTGCTCGGCGGGCCGTTCGCGGCCCTGGTCCTGGCCAAGGCCGTGGTCGGCGGGCGCCTCAAGAGCGGCACCATGACCAAGATGCCCAACCCGGGCGCCGCCCGGTTCCGCGAGGCCGTCAGCAGCGACTCCGGCCGCACCGACCTCATGGACCTGCAGTACGTGCTCTTCAACGGCGTCGCGATGCTGTACGTGGTCGTGCTCTTCGCGATGGACGTCGCGCCCGGGCTGCCCAAGCTGCCCGGGGAGATATGGGTGCTCACCGCGGCGCCGGCCGGGGCGTACCTCGCCAACAAGACCACCCCGCGGCCCAACCCGGTGGTCACGAACGTCTCGTACCAGGAGCCCGGCGGGGACGCGGCCGGGGAGCCCGGCCTCGTCATCGAGGGCGGCGCCTTCCCCGAGCACACCCGGGTCACCATCGGCGACGCCGCCCCCGTGGAGGCCCGCCTCGAAGGGGGCCGCCTCTTCGTCCCCGCCCCCCGCGTCGCGGCCCCCACGACGGTCACCGTCACCACCCCGACGGGCCTGCGCAGCGAACCCTTCGCCTACCGCCCGTAGGGCGATCCGCCCCTTCCGGACCCCCCTTGCAGGAGGAGGCACGGGGCAGGGGCCGTCAGCCCTCGGCGGGGGCGCGCCCCGTGAGGGCGGCCAGGCTGCTGCGGACGTGGTCCATGTGCGCCTGCACCTCGTCCCGGGCCTCCGCGTGCTCGCGCAGCACCCGCTCCGTCTCCCGGCCCACCCGCTCCGCCCGCACCCGCGCCGCGGCCAACAGCTCCGCGCCGCGCGCCTCGGCATCCTCCTGCCCGTGCCGGGCCGTCTCCTCCGCCGCCGCGTACGCCCGCCGCGCCTCCGCGAGCCGCCCCTGGGCGTACTGCGCCAGCTCGGCCTCCCGCGCGTCCAGCTCCGCGGTCCGGTCCGCCAGCTCCCGCTCCGCCGCGTCCCGGCGCTCGGCGTGCTCGCCCGCCTGCTCCGCCAGCAGCGTGTCCGCCCGCCGCCGCATGTCCGCCAGGGCCGCCGTCGCCTCCGCACGCCACGCCTCCGCGTCCGCGCGCGCCGCGCCGCGCAGTTCGTCGGCCTCCCCCTGCGCCCGCAGCAGTCCCTGCCGGGCCCGCACCTCCGTCTGGTCGCGCACCGCCGCCGCGTCCTCGCGGGCCAGGTCCGCCGCCCGCTGCGCGTACGCCTCCGCGTCGGCCCGCGCGCCCGCCGCGTCCGCGCGGCCGGCCGCCCGTACCGCCTCGGCCTCCTCCTCCGCCAGTGCCAGGATCCGCCGCGCCCGCTCGCCGAGGTCCTCGTACGTCTGCGGGGCCAGCCGCGCCACCGCCTCCCGCAGCCGCTCGGCCTCCTCCTCCATCTGCCGCGCGAGCACCGTCAGCCGCGCCGCCCGCTCCCAGGCCTCGTCCCGGCTCGCACCGAGCTGCGCGAGGTACCGGTCGACCCGGTCGGGACGGTAGCCGCGGCCGCGTACGGTCGCGAACCCCTGCGGTGGCACGGCTGCGCTCATCTGGAAGCCCCTCTCGGCTGGGTCGTGCGCCTCGTCCAGCCCGCACGGCGCGAACGGCTGGTACGTGTCGTGCGGAGATCCGCTCGTCGCGCGACACTCCGCCGCCTCTCCCGGTCAAGGATGCGTCATTTGAGAGCAGAAGCCGGAATTCGCCGTGCCGCAAAACGCCACCCGCGCCCGAAAAACGACGACGGCCGGGCCGGGTCCCGAAGGACCCGCCCCGGCCGTCGCGCACCCGTCCGGGCCGGCCGTTCAGCCGGTCGGCCGACCGCAGCGAGCACGGCGGGCGGACCGCCGCAGCGGCCCCGCCGCCTACAGCAAGCCGTCCCACATCTGCTCCAGCAGCACCGACCACCAGCTCTCCGGCGACGCCAGCGCCGCCCCGTCCAGGGCCGCCAGCTGCGCCTGGAAGTCGACCGTCCAGCGCCCGGCCTGTTCCGGCGTCAGGTGCAGCCGGAGCCGCCACATGCTGCCCAGCATCGCCATCGACCGCACGAACTGCGGCAGCGAGGAGTTCACGAACTGCGGCGGCACCACCGTGCCGCCCGGACCCGCCTCCACCGGCACGGCCACGATGTTCGCCGTCCCGTACTGCACGCACAGCGCCTTGCCGAAGTCACTGCCGACCACCAGGTACGAGGCCGCGTCCGGAGCCGGCTGCACCCCGCGCTGCGCCGCCAGCTCCGCCAGCGTCGGCACCGGCTGCCCGGGCACGGCCTGCGCCCAGAAGAACGGCCCGAAGTCCACCGGCAGACCGGCCCACACCAGCGTCTGCGCCACGATCTCGGGCACGCCCTGGCGGGACACCGCCCGCTGGTCGAACCGGAACACGCCCTGCGGACCGAACGCCGCCGCCAGCTCCTGCCCGATCGCCTCGATCGGGATCGCCGGCTGCGTCTGGATCCCGCCCGCCAGCGGCACCCGCTGCGGGGCCGGGCGCGCCGGCCCGTCCGCGACCTGGTGCAACTCGCCCTGGTGCGTGAGCAGGTGCCGCATGCCGGCCTGCCGGCCCGCGTGGTCCTGGCCGTACGGCGCCACGCTCGTGATCCGCACCTGCGGCCACGTCTCCCGGATCATCCGGGCGCAGTAGCCGCCGGGCAGCTCGCAGGACTCCAGCTCGGTATGGAGCTCCAGCACCTGCTGCGGGGGCACGTTCATGGCCCGCAGCTCGTGCAGGATCTGCCACTCCGGGTGCGGGGTGCCGGGCGCCGAACGCCGGATGATCTGCTGCTCGGAGCCGTCGGGCGCGCGGTAGCGCAGTACGGCCTGGTAGCCGGGGCCCACCACCGGCACACCCGGCTGCGGCGCGGGCGGCACGGGACCACCGGGCACCGGACCGCCGGCCTGCAGCGGACCGCCGGGCGGCGGCACGGGCGCGCCGGGCACCGGGGCGGGCGGCGGTGGGATCACGCCGGGGGTCGCCAGCATCGTGGCCGCGTGGTGCGCGTCCCCACCGGGGCCACCGGGCGCACCGGGCGGACCCGGAGGCGTCGGCGGACCGGGCGGCGGAACCACACCGGGACCGGCCAGCATCGTCGCCGCGTGGTGCGCGTCACCACCGGGCGGGCCGGGAGGCGCGGGGGGACCGGGCGGCGCCGGCGGACCGGGCGGCGGTACGACACCGGGGCCGGCCAGCATCGTCGCCGCGTGGTGCGCGTCCCCACCGGGCCCGGCGGGCCGACCGGGCGGACCGGGCGGACCGGGCGGCGTCGGCGGACCGGGCGGCGCGGGCGGACCCGGCGGCGGAACCACACCGGGGCCCGCCAGCATCGTCGCCGCGTAGTGCGCGTCGCCACCGGACGGCGCCGGCGGTGCCGGCGGTGCCTGCGGTGCCTGCGGCCCGGGCGGGGGCGCGGCCGGGGTCGCCGGCGCCCCGTCCGCGGCCGCCCCGGCGGCCTCCTCCGGACGCGGGCCGGCGCCGATCACCGGCGCCACCGTGGTCTTCGGCAGCTGGCTGCCGCCCGCCATGAGCGCCGTCCTGGCCTCGGGCTCGACCCGCCGGCCGGGGGCGTCGTCCAGGTCCGAACCCGACAGCGGGGGCGCGAACACGGTCTTGGGCAGCGGTACGGACGCGTCGTCCGCACCGGAGTTGGTGTCGGTGCCCGCCCACGGCGTGGCCCCGGCCGGGACCCCGCCGTCGGCCGTCGGCCCCGGCACCCCGGCGCCGCCCTGCGGGGCGGCCGCGGGGGCGTCGGGGGCGTCCACGGCCCCCAGCACCACGGTCCCGGGCAGCCCCGCCCCGTCGGACGCACCCGACGGAGCACCCGCCGGAGGAGCCGACGGCGCCGGCGGCACGGCCGGACCCGACGCGGCGGGACCCGAGGACGACAGCCGCAGCGAACCGCCGGCCCGCGGAGCACCCGAGGCACCCGACCCGCCGGCCACCGGACCGGACGCGGCCGCACCCAGTTCCGCCACCTGGTCGGACCGGCCCTGGTCGGCCCGGCCATGGTCGGCGTACGGATCCGCAGTCGCCGCGGCGACCGGCTCGGCCGCCGGCCCGCCCACCGGACCGGCAGCGGCCGCGGACCCGGAAGCCGGCGTCCCTGCCTCCTCCAGCCACTCCGGCGGCGTCAGCATGAACGACGTCGCCTCCGAGTCGATCCGCTGCGGCGGCACCGACACCTCGGCCGCCGGCGCCGGCACCGCCCCGTACCGCTCCTCGTACCGGCGGATCACCTCACCCACCGGAAGCCCCGGCCACAGCGTCACCTCGCCGCTGTCGCGCGCGATCACCAGCCGCTGCCGGCCACCGCCCGAGTTCACCCCCGGACGGTCCTCCGCCCACACCACGAAACCGAGCCCGAACTCCCGCACCCGCACCTCCCGGTGCTGGTACGCGGGCACGTCACCGTTGACCCACTCCTCCGCGCGCTCCTGCGCCTGCGCGAACGTCACCATCGCCGCGTCCTCACCCTTCCACCGGGACAACACGCGCGAAGCCGCCGTCCACCATCAGACCCGCCACGTTCTCCAACTCCGGCGGGTTGCCCGCCAGCCGCTCCAGGAACGCGTCGAAGTCCGCACCGCACGGCAGCAGCAGCCGCTCCACCCGCTCCTGCACCGACAGACCGTCCTGGTCGCGCGCGTCGTCGTACGGGCAGAACCACACCGAACCCGTCTCCGAACCCCGCACCTTCACCGCGATCAGACCGCCCTGCGCGAAACCCACGCCCAGGTAGTCCTTCGTCAGGTGGTCCCGCAGGCACTTGTTGACGTACACGAGGTCGTTGACCGCCGCCTCCTCACGCACCGTGAAGAACGGCTGGTCCACCAGCAGGCCCAGCTCCGGGTCCAGACCCACGCCCACCGGCGCGCACCCGCCCGCCGCCTTCAAGAAGGTCCGGTACGCCTCCGGCAGCCGGTAGCCCAGGTCCTCCTCGACGCCCAGGACCTGCTGCTCCGACACCGAGACCACCGACTTCGGCAGCCCGAGGTGCACCGGACACACCTCCTGCAGCGGCCGCGTCCCGCGCTTGTCCTGGTCCACCGCGGCGCTCGCCAGACCGGCGTGGTGGCGCAGCAGCACCTTCACGTCGACCGGCACGAGCTCCAACCGGCGCGTGCCGGCCCTGTGGTGCCAGGTCCAACCGTGCGGCGTCGCCACCGCCGGCAGCGTGTCCCACAGCTCGTGGCCCGCGGCGTGCTGCGCGGCGTTCGCCGACACGTAGTCCGTCAACCGCAGCTCGTCGATGCCGAAACCCTCCGGCGGATCGGCGATCTCCACGGCCGCGCGCGCGTACGGCGAGAAGTCGGGGCGACCCTCCCCGTCCATCCGCACGCCCTCAGGATGGCGGGCACGCCGGACCGGGTCCGGGAAGTGCACGACCTGACCGGCGTACGCGGCGTTGGGTGGCGCGGCATGCTGCCCGAGCCGACCTGTCGTCATGGCGGTAGCCCCCTGCTGGATCTGGCGTGGTTCCGCACAGCCTAAGCCGTACGGCAAGGGCGCCACCCTCCCCGTACGCTCCGCGGAAGGCTCCCGTCCGCCCCCCGGACCGCACCCCTAGCACCACCGGACCCGCCCGCCGCCGGGATAATCCGAATTGATACGAATATTCGACCCAGCTTCCGCATGACGCAGGACATTTGGCAGGCTGTCCCCGCAGCACGGGGGCGTGCGCGACAGCGGCCGACGCCGTGGCCACGGGGAGGGACGACGAGCACCATGCAGACGGTCACACGAGTACTACGAGCAGCACAGGACACCCTCGGCACCACCGGAGGCACCAGCAGCGGCACCGACGCCGACGACACCGCACCCGCCGCGAACGGCACCGGCGACCCCCGCCGCAACTGGAGCAGCGACAACAGCAACCTGCGGCCACCCCTCCTCCTCCACCGCCGCGACGGCATCCTCCCCACCGTCGCCGCCGCCCTGTCCGTCCGCGGCGAGACCCTCACCTCCACCGCCGCCAAGGGAGACCGGGCACCCGCCCTCCACCCCCTCGTCCAGGACTTCCTCGACACCCTCACCACCGGCCAGCGCGACCGCCACACCGGCCGGTGCCCCGAGGCCCTGCTCCTCTCCCGCCACCTCGCCGCCGTAGAAGCCGGCCGCAGCCGGCGCGCCTCCCGCAAGCCCCTCACCCACGGCGAGGCCCGCCGCTCCCTCAAACAGGCCCGCCTCACCGCCCGCCGCATCCGCGAGGACGGCGACCCGCTCCACGGCACCTACGCACCCCCCTGCCGCTCCTGCGACGCCCTCCTCGCCCACTTCGGCGTACGCCCCGTCGACCTCACCGCCCCCGCAGACAACGAGAAGGGCTGACCGCCCGATGGCCGCCTCCGCCTCCTACGACCGGTCCTCGGCGACCCGCTTCCCGGTCACCGTCGACTCCGCACTGCGCGCCGCCGGCTGGGCCCCCGGACGCTGGGACATCAAGCAGGCCGAGTACTGGGCCGACGCCCTGCGCGACCACGCCACCCCCGCCGGCCACCGGCACACCGTCTTCCCCGCCGCCGTCGAAGCCTGGGCCGAGTTCGGCGGCCTGCGCGTCAGCACCCCCGCCCCCGGCCGCCAGATAGCCCCCGCCGCCCTCACCCTCGACCCGCTCACCGGACTCCACCTCGCCCGCACCTTCGCCGACCTCGGGCGCGCCCTCGGCACCACCGTCGCCCCCCTCGGCATCGAAGGCGACGGCCACGCCCACCTCGCCCTCGACGCCGAAGGCCGCGTCTACTCCATCGACCACACCGGCGACTGGTACCTCGGCGCCGGCATCGACGAAGCCCTCACCACCCTCCTCACCGGCCTGCAACCGGCCCGCCTCACCACGGGCTGACCCCGCACCACGCCACACCGGGCCGCCCCCCGCACCCGGCGCCCGCCGCACGCCACCCCGAGCGGACCCCCGCACCCGACGCCGCCGCACCCCACCCCGAGCGACACCACCCCGAGGCGACCCCCGACCCCGAGGCCCGCCCTACGGCAGCCCGCCGCCCCCCGCGCCCGGCAGCACCGCCGACACCCGGAAACCGCCCGCCTCCGTCGGCCCCGACACGAACACCCCACCCAGGCCCTGCACCCGCTCACGCATCCCCACCAGGCCGTTCCCCCCACTCGGCAGGCCCGCGTCCGCCACGGCAGCGTCCGAAGGACCGTTCTCCACCTGCATCGCCACCTCCTGCTCCCGGTGCGCCAACCGCACCCGCACCCGCGCCCCCGGCGCGTGCTTGTGGCAGTTGGTCAGCGCCTCCTGCACCACCCGGTACGCCGTCTGCTCCACCTCCGGCGGATACGACCGCACCGACCCGTGCACCTCCAGCTCCACCACCATCCCCGCCGCCCGCGACTGCCCCACCAGCGCCTCCAGCGCCCCCAGCGACGGCCCCTCCTCCCCCACCGGCCCGACCCCCACGACCGGCACGGCCGCCACCACCGGCACAGGCGACGGCACCGCCGCCGACCGCACCACCGACTCCGTCGACCGCAACACCCCGAGCATCTCCCGCAGCTCCGTCAGCGCCTGCCGACCCATGTCACCCACCAGCGCCGCGTTCCGCACCGCCGTCTCCGGGTCCTTCCCCACCACCGCCTGCAGCGCCGCCGCGTGCACCACCATCAACGACACCCGGTGCGCCACCACGTCGTGCATCTCCCGCGCGATCCGGGTCCGCTCCTCACGGCGCGCCCACTCCGCCCGCTCCTCCGCCCGCTCCGCGAGCAGCGACAGCTCCCGCTCCAACGAGTCCGCGCGCTCGTGCAGGCTCTCCATCAGCCGCCGCCGCGCCCCCACGTACAGACCGAGCAGCACCGGCGGGGCGGTCAGCGCCACCGCCATGAACAGCGAGACGACCGGGACGTACCACCGGTCCGCCTCCACCGCGCCCTGCATGCGCACGTACGTCACCACGAACGTCGCCACCAGCGACATCGACGCCAGCAGACCCGTGATCCGGCGCGGCACCTCCGACGCCGCCAGCGTGTACAGCCCGACCACCGCCAGCAGGAAGCCCATCGCCGCCGGCGTCGTCGCCACGGCCACCAGCACCACCGCCACCGGCCACCGCCGGCGCAGCACCAGCGTCGCGCCCACCAGCAGCCCGAACACCACCCCCACCGGAACCGGCAGCCCCGCCTCCCCCGCGAAGGCCACCCCCTCCAGCCCGCACTCCAGCGCGGACACGACGCCGAGCCCGACGTCCAGCACGGCACTCCGCCGCCGCCCCCACCACAGGGGCCCGTCCCGCCCCGCCCCCACCTGCTGCTCCCCCGTACCGGTCATACCGCCACCCTACGATCGCCCCCTCCCGCCCTCCCTCCCTATTAGCCCCCACCCCCGGAACACACCCTTCCTCGCACGAACGAGCGAACCCGACCCGATTTCCCCCCGGAACCACCCCCTCCCGCCCGAGCCTGGCGCCATGAAGGCCAAGACCGATCTGCAAGCCCGGGCCCGGGAGCTCCGCCTCCGGGGCCGCACCTACGCCGAGATCACCGCCGAGCTGGGCTGCTCGAAGAGCTCCGTGTCCCTCTGGGTGCGAGACCTCCCGAAGCCCGCCCGCCGTGTCGAACAGGGAAAACGCGCCGCCCGCGCCCGCTGGGACCGCGAACTCGCCGCCCGTGACGTCGAGCGCCGCGCGACCAAGGAGGCCGCCCGCCGCGACGTCGGCCCGCTCACCGACCGCGAGCTCTTCCTGGTGGGGACGGCGCTCTACTGGGCGGAGGGCGCGAAGGACAAGGCGTACGACCGCAGGGAGAGCATCCTCTTCGTCAACAGCGATCCGGGCGTCATCCTGGTCTTCCTCGCCTGGCTGCGCCTGCTCGGCGTGGACGGGCACCGCATCGGTTATCGCGTGATGATCCACGAATCCGCCGACGTGCGGGCGGCAGAGGAGTACTGGGCGCAGCTCGCCGGTGTCGACAGGTCGCGGCTGAGCGGAACGACGCTGAAGAAGCACAACCCCAGGACGGTGCGCAAGAACACCGGCGAGGGCTACCGGGGCTGCTTGGTTCTCTACGTACGGCAAAGTGCCGATATCTATCGTCGCGTCGAGGGTGCCTGGTGCGGCATAGTGGGTGCCGTCGACTCGATCAACAGAGCCGAATGTCCGAATTAGATAGTTTTACCATCCCCTGTGGTGTAATCGGCAGCACTGAGGTTTTTGGTACCTTAAGTCCGGGTTCGAGTCCTGGCGGGGGAGCAGACGCACGCGGGTCCCGACCGTCATGGTCGGGACCCGCGCTCGTTACGGGCAGGTGGCACCCCGGTATCCTCTGGTGGTCCACCCCCGAAAAGCCGAAGGGCACACCCGTGAGCGCCAATCGCCCGGCAGCCGTCGTCGTCCTCGCAGCGGGTGAGGGCACCCGCATGAAGTCGGCCACTCCCAAGGTTCTGCACGAGATCTGCGGGCGCACGCTCGTCGGTCACGTCGTGTCGGCGGCCCGGGAGCTGGATCCGCAGCACCTCGTCGTGGTCGTGGGCCACGCCCGCGAGCAGGTCACCGCCCACCTCGAAGGGGTGTACCCCGGTACCCGGACCGCCGTGCAGCACGAGCAGAACGGCACCGGCCACGCCGTGCGCATGGCCCTGGAGGAGCTGGGCGGCACCGTCGACGGCACGGTCGTCGTCGTCTGCGGGGACACTCCGCTGCTGACCGGCGAGACGCTGCGGGCGCTCACCGAGACCCACACCTCCGACGGCAACGCGGTGACCGTGCTGACGGCCGAGGTGCCGGACTCGACCGGCTACGGCCGCATCGTGCGCGACACGACCGGCGCCGTGACGGCGATCGTGGAGCACAAGGACGCCACCGACGAGCAGCGTGCGATCCGGGAGATCAACTCCGGCGTGTTCGCCTTCGACGGCAAGCTGCTCACCTCGGCCCTGGGCCAGGTGCGTACGGACAACAGCCAGGGCGAGGAGTACCTGACCGACGTGCTGGGCATCCTGCGCGCGGCCGGCCACCGGGTGGGCGCCTCGGTCGGTGGGGACCACCGCGAGATCCTGGGGATCAACAACCGCGTGCAGCTCGCGGAGGCCCGTGCGCTGCTGAACGCGCGCCTGCTGGAGCGGGCGATGCTCGCGGGCGTGACGATCGTGGACCCGGTGAGCACGCTGGTCGACGTGACGGTGACTTTCGGCCAGGACGCGCTGGTGCACCCGGGTACGCAGCTGCTGGGTGCGACGCACGTCGCGGAGGGCGCCGAGGTGGGCCCGAACACGCGGCTGAAGGACACGTCGGTCGGTGCGGGCGCGCGGGTGGACAACTCGGTGGCGGACGGTGCGGTGATCGGCGCGAAGGCGACGGTGGGTCCGTTCGCGTATCTGCGTCCGGGTACGGACCTGGGTGTGAAGTCGAAGGCCGGCGCGTACGTGGAGATGAAGAACGCGCAGATCGGCGAGGGGACGAAGGTCCCGCACCTGTCGTACGTGGGTGACGCGACGATCGGCGAGTACAGCAACATCGGCGCGGCGAGCGTGTTCGTGAACTACGACGGCGAGAGCAAGCACCACACGACGGTGGGCTCTCACTGCCGGACGGGTTCGGACAACATGTTTGTGGCTCCGGTCACGATCGGGGACGGCGCCTACACGGCGGCCGGATCGGTCATCACCAAGGATGTGCCGCCCGGCGCTCTGGCCGTGGCACGTGGCCAGCAGCGGAATATCGAGGGCTGGGTGGCCCGTAAGCGTCCGGGCAGTGCGGCCGCGCAGGCGGCTCAGTCGGCGTCCGAGGAGGGCGTGGACGGGGCCTGAGGACAGGCTGTCCGGAAACAGGTACGTCGGAGTCGGCGTACCGTGATAGGTGCACGCAATTCGGCTGGCTTGCCGTGCGCGGGACGGACGCGCGCGGGGGCGAGCAGCTTCAACACGTCTGAGGAGACAGTGCTGTGACCGGGATCAAGACGACCGGCGAGAAGAAGCTGATGCTCTTCTCCGGCCGCGCCCACCCCGAGCTGGCCGAGGAGGTCGCGCACCAGTTGGGTGTCAACCTGGTGCCGACCAAGGCTTTCGACTTCGCGAACGGTGAGATCTACGTCCGCTTCCAGGAGTCGGCGCGCGGCGCGGACTGCTTCCTGATCCAGAGCCACACGGCTCCGATCAACAAGTGGATCATGGAGCAGCTGATCATGATCGACGCGCTGAAGCGCGCGTCGGCCCGTTCGATCACCGTGATCATCCCGTCCTACGGGTACGCCCGCCAGGACAAGAAGCACAAGGGCCGCGAGCCGATCTCGGCGCGTCTGGTGGCCGACCTGCTGAAGACGGCGGGTGCGGACCGGATCCTGACGGTGGACCTGCACACGGACCAGATCCAGGGCTTCTTCGACGGTCCGGTGGACCACCTGTCGGCGCTGCCGGTGCTGGCGGACTACGTGGGCGCGAAGGTGGACCGCACGAAGCTGACGGTGGTGTCCCCGGACGCCGGCCGCGTGCGGGTGGCGGACCGCTGGTGCGACCGGCTGGACGCGCCGCTGGCGATCGTCCACAAGCGTCGCGACAAGGACGTCGCCAACCAGGTGACCGTCCACGAGGTCGTGGGTGACGTGAAGGGCCGGATCTGCGTCCTGGTGGACGACATGATCGACACGGGTGGCACGATCTGCGCGGCGGCCGAGGCGCTGTTCGCGCACGGTGCCGAGGACGTCATCGTGACGGCGACGCACGGCATCCTGTCGGGCCCGGCCGCGGACCGCCTGAAGAACTCGAAGGTGAGCGAGTTCGTGTTCACGAACACGCTGCCGGACCCCTCGGACCTGGAGCTCGACAAGATCACGGTGCTGTCGATCGCGCCGACGATCGCCCGCGCCGTGCGCGAGGTCTTCGAGGACGGCTCGGTGACGAGCCTGTTCGAGGAGCAGCAGTAAGGGTTCCTCGGATCGTCTCCGGGTAGGTCCCGGTAGATCCTTTTGAGGTGCGGCCTCCCCGCCGGGTAGACTCTGCGAGTTGCTCGGCGAGGGAGGCCGCACCTTTTGTTTTCGAGGGTGTCGGCGCTCCGTTATCGACGCGCTCTTCGTAGCAGGCCGTAGTACTGGCCGGGTGACCGTCGTCCGTTTCCGTCACCCCACGAGGAGTGAACATGTCCGAGGTCAAGCTCTCCGCCGAGCTCCGCACCGTCTTCGGCAAGGGTGCCGCCCGCGCCACCCGCCGCAACAAGCAGATCCCCGCGGTCATCTACGGCCACGGCGAGGCCCCGAAGCACGTGTCCGTCGAGGGCCACGCGCTCACCATGGCGCTGAAGACCCCGAACGTCCTGATCTCCCTGGACATCGCGGGCGACGGCACCGAGCTGGTCATCCCGAAGGCCGTCCAGAAGGACCCGCTGAAGCGCACCGTCGACCACGTCGACTTCCTCGCCGTCAAGAAGGGCGAGAAGGTCACGGTCGAGGTCCCGGTCCACACCGAGGGCGAGCTGGCCGCCGGCGGCAACCTGCTGGAGCACGTGCTGGCCACCGTTTCGGTCGAGGCCGAGGCCACCCACCTGCCCGAGGCCCTGACGGTCTCCGTCGAGGGCCTGGAGGCCGGCGCCTCCGTCCTCGCCAAGGACCTCGCCCTGCCGAAGGGCACCTCCCTGGTGACCGAGGCCGACGCCGTCGTCCTGCAGGTCCTGGCCGCCCAGGCCGAGGAGCCGGCGGCCGAGGGTGCCGAGGAGGAGGGCGCGGAGGCCTGAGCCTCCGCGTCGCCCCGCTGACCGGGAGGCCCCGGCCTCCCGTCACGTTGCCGACCGACCGCCGTCCCGCTCCACTGGAGCGGGACGGCGGTCGTCCCATGTGAGGAGCGAGCAGGAATGTCGGACGAGTCGAGCCCCTGGCTGGTGGTCGGGCTGGGGAACCCGGGCGGCGAATATGCCGGCAACCGCCACAACATCGGTTTCATGGTGGTGGACCTGCTGGCCGAGCGGATGGGCGGCAAGTTCAAGGCGCACAAGGCGCGGGCGCAGGTGCTGGAGGGTCGGATCGGTCCGCCCGGTCCGGCGAACCGGCGGATCGTGCTGGCCAAGCCGCAGTCGTTCATGAACCTGTCGGGCGGGCCGGTGAACGCGCTGAAGGACTTCTACAAGGTGCCGGTGGAGCGGATCGTCGCGGTGCACGACGAGCTGGACATCGACTACGCCACGCTGCGGGTGAAGATCGGCGGCGGGGACAACGGGCACAACGGTCTGAAGTCGATGACGAAGGCGTTCGGGGCGGAGTACCACCGGGTGCGGTGCGGCATCGGGCGTCCGCCGGGCCGGATGCAGGTGGCGGACTTCGTGCTGAAGGACTTCTCGTCGACGGAGCGCAAGGACCTGGACTGGTTCGTGGACCGGGCGGCGGACGCGGTGGAGTGCCTGGTCCTGGAGGGCCTGGAGCGGGCGCAGTCGGCGTACAACTCCTGAGGGCCGTTACATCTCGTCGAGCCCTTCGAAGTCGATGTCGGCGGTGAAGGGCCGGTCGATGCTGAACGGCTTGGTGTGGATCCCCTGGCAGACGTACGCGCGCGTGTGTGGGTCCAGTTCGTAGACGTACACGACCGGTGTCCGCACCCGTCGTCACGTCGTGTGACGGGTGCGGACACCGGCCGTTCGTTCGACCGTCCGGGTCAGCCGGTGTTGCGCAGGCCGGCGGCGACGCCGTTGACGGTGAGCAGCAGGGCGCGGCTCAGGAGCGGGTCGGCGGGTTCGCCGGCGGCCGCGGCGGCGCGCTGGCGGGCCAGGAGGGAGACCTGGAGGTAGGAGATGGGGTCCAGGTAGGCGTCGCGGACGGCGAAGGTCTGCTGGAGGACGGGCTGGGCGTCGAGGAGCTTCTCGCCGCCGGTGATCTTCAGGACTTCGGCGACGGTGAGGTCGTGCTCGGCCTTGATGAGGTCGAAGACGTGGCGCAGGTGCTCGGGGACGAGGGTGTCGACGTAGTGCTGGGCGATCCGCAGGTCGGTCTTGGCGAGCGTCATCTCGACGTTGGAGAGGAAGTTGCGGAAGAAGTGCCAGCGGGTGGCCATCTCCTCCAGCTCGCTGTCGAGGCCGGCCGCGCGCAGGGCCTTGAGGCCGGAGCCGACGCCGTACCAGCCGGGGACGATCTGGCGGGACTGGGTCCAGCCGAAGACCCACGGGATGGCGCGCAGTCCGTCGAGGCCGGCTCCGGAGTCGGGGCGGCGGGAGGGCCGGGAGCCGAGGTGGAGGTCGGCGAGCTGGTCGACGGGGGTGGCGGCGAAGAAGTACGCCGGCAGGTCGGGGTCCTCGACGAGGCGCCGGTAGGCGGCGTGGGCGGCGTCGGAGACGGTGTCCATGGCGGCGTCCCAGCGGGCCAGGTCCTCGCTGGACTGGCGCGGTGAGGTGTGCAGGGCGGAGGCCTGCAGGGTGGCCGCGACGGTGAGTTCGAGGTTCTCGCGGGCCAGGGACGGCACGAGGTACTTGTCGGAGATGACCTCGCCCTGCTCGGTGACCTTGATCTCGCCTTCGAGGGTGCCCCAGGGCTGGGCGAGGATCGCGTCGTGGGAGGGGCCGCCGCCGCGGCCGACGGTGCCGCCGCGGCCGTGGAAGAGGCGCAGCCGGACGCCGTGCCGGTGGGCGACGTCGCGCAGGCGGCGCTGGGCGCGGTGGATCTCCCACTGGCTGGTGGTGATGCCGCCGAACTTGGAGGAGTCGGAGTAGCCGAGCATGACCTCCTGGACGTCGCCGCGGAGGGCGACGAGGCGGCGGTAGGAGGGGTCGGAGAGCATGTCGCCGAGGATGACGTCGGCGGCGCGGAGCTCGTCGGTGGTCTCCAGGAGGGGCACGATGCCGATCTTGGCCCAGCCGGCGTGGAGGTCGACGAGGCCGGCCTCGCGGGCGAGGACGGCGGCGGCGAAGACGTCGTCGGCGCCCTGGCACATCGAGATGATGTAGGACTCGATGACCTCGGGGCCGAACTTCTCGAAGGCGTCCTTGATGGTGAAGAACACGCCGAGGGTCTTCTGGCCGGCCTCGTCGAGGGGGGCGGGGGTGGGTGCGAGCGGCCGGCGGGAGCGGAGCTCCTTGGCGAGGAGGCGCTGGCGGTAGTCGCGCGGCATGTCGGCGTAGCGCCAGGACTCCTCGCCGAGGCGGTCGAAGAGCTGGCCGAGGGCGTGGTGGTGGGCGTCGGCGTGTTCGCGGACGTCCATGGTGGCGAGCTGGAGGCCGAAGGCGGCGAGGGTGCGGATGGTGCGGTCCATGCGGCCGTCGGCGAAGAGGGCGCCGCGGTGTTCGCGCAGGGAGGTCTGGATGAGGGTGAGGTCGGCGAGGAGCTCGGCGGTGCCGAGGTAGTCGCGGCCGTCCTCGTGGGGGGTGCCCTTGGCCAGTCGCTCGCGGGTGTTGAGGAGCTTCTGGCGGATGCAGGTGGCCTTGAGGCGGTAGGGCTCTTCGGCGTTGAGGCGCTTGTAGCGGGGGCTGATCTCGGGGAGGCGTTCGAGGTCGGCCTGGAGGGAGGAGAGGAGCTCCTCGTTGGCGCCGGCGATGCGGACGGAGTTGGAGAGCAATCCGCGCAGGAAGTCGACGAGCTCGAGGGCGTCGGTGATGCCGTGCTCGTGCTGGAGGATCAGCACTTCGCGGGTGACGTCGGGGGTGACGTTGGGGTTGCCGTCGCGGTCGCCGCCGATCCAGGTGCCGAAGGTGAGGGGGCGGGTGCCGGCGGGGAGGTCGACGCCGACGCGCTGGAGCTCGGCGGCGAGGTCCTCGAGGACGTCGCCGACGGCTCCGGCGTGGAGCTCGTCGAGGTAGTAGATGGCGTTGCGGGCCTCGTCGGCGGGCTCGGGGCGGGCGACGCGCAGTTCGTCGGTCTGCCAGACGAGGTCGATGTTCTCGGCGAGGCGCAGGTCGTGGCGGCGGCGGTCGCCGGCGCCGCTGACGGGCTCCTCGAGGAGGGCGGCGATGCGGCGGAGCTTGTTGAGGACGCTGCGCCGGGCGGCTTCGGTGGGGTGTGCGGTGAAGACGGGGCGGACGTTGAGGTTCTTGACCGTCTCGCGCAGGTGTTCGGGGTCGGCGTCCTTGAGCATGTCCGCGGTGCGGGCGAGGAGGCCGCCCTCGGCGGCGCGCAGGGTGCGCAGCTCGCGGCCGCGGTGCACCTGCTCGGTGACGTTGGCGAGGTGGAAGTAGGTGGAGAAGGCGCGCACGAGCTTGGCGGCGGTGTCGAGGTCGGTTTCGCCGAGGAGGGCGGCGGCGGCCTCGCCGTCGGTGCGGGTGAGGGCGCGCACCTGTTCGACGAGGTCGAGGAGCTCCTGGCCTTCTTGGCGTACGAGGGTCTCGCCGAGGAGGTCGCCGAGGCGGCGGATGTCGGCGCGCAGCTCTGCGTTGCCGGTGGTGGTCTGGTCAGCACTGCTCACAGGTGCGGCTCCTTGCAGTGTTCGAGCGCTACTACTGGGAGGTGAGGTTTCCGGGGCGCGAGCGCGCGGCGGTGACCGCCGGTGCGTGCGCAGCTCCCGGGCTGCTCGTGCGGACCGCGCTGTCCGACGGGACCCAGGATATGGGTCTTCGCTGGTGGCCCGGTCAAGGTGTCCACGTGGTGGCCATGGTGTCCGGGTGGGTTCCGGCCAGGGGCGGCCGGTCGGGAGTGGCGCGGGGCGGGGTCGCGGGGTGGCGCGGGGCGGGTCCGCGGGGTGGCGCGGGGCGGGTCCGCAGGGTGGCGCGGGCGGGGTTCGGGCGGGGTGGCGGGGTGGGCGTGGCGCGGGCAGGCGGGGCGCGGGCGGGCGGGGTTTGGGGCGGTGCTGCGGCGAGCATCGGCGGGGTGTGCGCCCGTGCGCCCGTGCGCCGGTTCGGCACCCGGGTGTCCCCCTTGCCGGGCGCTGCGGCGCTGGGATACTTACGTTGCCGTAGGTTACGGGGCCGTAGGTCCGTACCCGGTACCCACCGACTTCTCACCCTTCAGGGGATGCCTCATGACCACCAGCCCGGACGTGATCGAAGAGTCGCTCGGGGCGGCCGGCGGGCCGCCGGGTTCCGCCACGCGCGGCGGTGAGAAGAAGGGGTCGGTCGAGCAGCTGGCGTTGGCGCTGTTCATCGTGGTGCCGTTCGTGGCGCTGCTGGCGGCGGTGCCGCTGGTCTGGGGCTGGGGGGTGAGCTGGCTGGATCTGGGCCTGCTCGTCTTCATGTATTTCCTGGGCTGCCACGGGATCACGATCGGCTTTCACCGGTACTTCACGCACGGTTCGTTCAAGGCGAAGCGGCCGCTGCGGATCGCCCTGGCGGTCGCCGGCTCGCTGGCGGTGGAGGGGCCGCTGGTGCGGTGGGTGGCGGACCACCGCAAGCACCACAAGTTCTCCGACGCGGAGGGCGACCCGCATTCGCCGTGGCGGTTCGGGGACACGGTGCCGGCGCTGATGAAGGGCCTGTGGTGGGCGCACATCGGCTGGATGTTCGACGAGGAGCAGACGCCGCAGGAGAAGTACGCGCCGGACCTGGTCAAGGACCCGGTGATCCGTCGGATCTCGCGGGACTTCGCGTTCTGGACGCTGCTGTCGCTGCTGATCCCGCCGCTGGTGGGCGGCCTGGTGACGATGTCGTGGTGGGGGGCGTTCACGGCGTTCTTCTGGGGTTCGCTGGTGCGGGTGGCGCTGCTGCACCACGTGACGTGGTCGATCAACTCGATCTGCCACGCGGTGGGCAAGCGGCCGTTCCGGTCCCGGGACATGAGCGGCAACGTGTGGTGGCTGGCGGTGCTGTCGTGCGGTGAGTCGTGGCACAACCTGCACCACGCGGACCCGACGTCGGCCCGGCACGGGGTGCTGCGCGGCCAGGTCGACTCCAGTGCGCGGCTGATCCGCTGGTTCGAGCTGGCGGGGTGGGCCTCCGACGTGCGGTGGCCGTCCGAGGCGCGGATCGACTCCCGGCGCAGGGACAAGGCCGCGAACGCGGCATGATGGGGGACGTGGCGATCGACGGCGGTACATCCTCCCCTTCCTCCAGCAGCGACAAACCGCGGCGCAGTGGCCGACGGGTCCGGATGACCGGCGCGGAGCGCCGGCAGCAGCTGTTGGACATCGGTCGCGCCCTGTTCGCGGAGAAGGGCTTCGAGGGCACGTCGGTGGAGGAGATCGCGGCGAAGGCCGGGGTCTCCAAGCCGGTGGTGTACGAGCACTTCGGCGGCAAGGAGGGGCTCTACGCGGTCGTGGTGGACCGGGAGATGCGCCAGCTGCTGGACATGGTGACCGGGGCGCTGACGGCCGGGCACCCGCGGGAGCTGCTCGAGCAGGCCGCGTTCGCGCTGCTCGACTACATCGAGGCCTACACGGACGGTTTCCGCATCCTGGTGCGGGACTCGCCGGTGGCGCAGTCGACGGGTACGTTCGCGTCGCTGATCAGCGACATCGCCACGCAGGTCGAGGACATCCTGGGTCTGGAGTTCAAGGCGCGGGGCTTCGACCCGAAGCTGGCACCGCTGTACGCGCAGGCGCTGGTGGGCATGGTGGCGCTGACCGGGCAGTGGTGGCTGGAGACGCGGCGGCCGGAGAAGGCCGAGGTGGCGGCGCACCTGGTGAACCTGGCCTGGCACGGGCTGGACGGCCTGGAGGCGAAGCCGCGGCTGGTGGGGCACCGCAAGAGCTGACCGACGACGGGGTCTGACCGACGACGGGACTGGCGACGGGGTCTGACCGCCGACGGGACCGACGACGGGGTCCGGCGCCGTGCCGGGCCCCGTCGCGCGTTCGGGGCAGGGGCGGTTCCGGCCCCTTCCCCGGCGCGGGCCGGCCGAGGCGGACAGGCCCCCACCTGCGATGTCGTTGCTCGGACTGGACCGTACGGGGCGAAAAGGTTGTACGAGAAACCGCTTCTTTTTCGCGGGGCGGCGGGGTTAGCGTCGGGGCACCTGATCCACGTCCCGGGGGGGACCCTTGATCTTTTCGCGGCACTCCGTGCGTGCTGCCGCGCGGGTGGGCCGCCTGGCGGCCTGCACCGCGCTGGCCCTGTCGGCGGGCGCCCTGCTGCCCGCCACCGACGCTTCCGCCGCCGGTGCTCCGGCCGCCGTCACCGCCACCGGCCCGTCGGGCGGCGCGGGCTCCGGGCTGCCCGAGGTGCGGCTCGGCCTGCCGAAGCGGCCGGCCGCGGGGGCGGCCGGCCCGTCGGGCGCACCCGCCGGCTCCGCCGCGGGCGCCGCTGCCGCCGCGGGCGCCCGGCCGCGGCTCGACCTCGACGGCGACGGGCTGCCGGACGACCTGGTGCGCGACGTGGAGGGCCGGGTGGCCGCGACGCTGTCGCGCACGCACGAGACGGTGGACTTCAACATCCAGGCGCCGGACATGGCCGAGGTGTCCAAGGACGTCCTGGCCCCGGGCGACCTGGGCGGCGACGCGGCGCCCGAGCTGCTGACCCTGTCGGCCTGGGGCACCCTGGCGCTGTACAGCGCCGACGGCCCGTACGGCACCACCCGCCGCCTGTGGTACGGCACGGGCTGGCAGGCGTACAACAAGGTCCTGGCCGCCGGCGACCTGACCCGCGACGGCCGGCCCGACCTGCTGGCCCGCACCCCGGGCGGTGACCTGTACCTGTACCGGTCCACGGGGGCACTGACCGGTGAGCCGTTCGGGGCGCGCGTGCGGGTCGGCCCCGGCTGGGGCGCGTACGACCAGCTGGTCGGCGCGGGCGACCTCGACCGCGACGGCATCGGCGACCTGGTCGCCAAGAGCCTCGCCGGTGACCTGTTCTTCTACAAGGGCACCGGCTCGGCCACCACGCCGTTCAGGGCGCGCGTGCGGGTGGGGCCGGGCTGGAACGCGTACAACCAGCTCGTCGCCGCCGACGACGTCGACCGCGACGGCCGCACCGACCTCGTCGCGCGTGCCTTCGACGGGACGCTGTGGTTCTACCGCTCCACCGGCAGCGGGGTGTTCGCGGCGCGGACGAGGTACGGCACCGGCGGCCACGCACTGCGCTTCGTCGTCGGGCACGGCGGCGTGCCGGACTACGGCAAGCACAGCGTGCTCGCGCTCGGCTCCGACAAGAAGCTGTACGAGTACCTGGAACTGGCCGACGGAACGTTCCGCCCGCGCAGCCCGGCCGGGTTCGACGGCACCTGGTCGGGCCGCCCGGTCTTCGCCGCCGGCCTGGACGTCGGCGACGACGCGCGCCTGCTGAAGCTGAGCTCCACGGGCGTGCACAACTACGAGACGGACACCGCGGTCGCCGGCACCTGGACCGACGCGAAGCTGCTGCTGGGCGTCGGCGACCTGACCGGCGACGGCAAGGGCGACCTGCTGACCCGCGACGCGGCCGGGACGCTGTGGCTGCACGCCGGCGACGGGCGGGGCCTGGCGGTCGGCGCGCCCGTGCGGGTCGGCACCGGCTGGGGGGCGTACGACCGGCTCGTCGGCGCCGGGGACGTCAGCGGTGACGGCCGCCCCGACCTGGTCGCCCGCGACACCGCCGGACGGCTGTACCTGTTCCCGGGCACCGGCTCGGCGGCCGCCCCGTTCGGGGCGCGGGTGCCGGTCGGCCCGGGCTGGTCGGGGTACGCCGACCTCGCCGCGCCCGGCGACCTCGACGGCGACGGCCGCGCCGACCTGATCGCCCGGGACGCCGCCGGCGCCGTCTACCGCTACGCGGCCACCGGGCAGGGCGGGACCGCGGTCTTCGCGCCGCGCGTCCGCATCGCCACCGGCTGGGGCGACTACGCGAACCTGGCCTGACACCCCGTCGACACGCGCCCGGCCGGACGCCCCGGCCGGGCGCGCGGCCTGACACCCTGTCGGCACCCCTGCTCGCGCTTCCGCCGCCGCTCTCCGCTTTCCCGCTGTTTCCACCCCCGTTGCCACCTCCGCTCCACCCCCTGCAACCCCCCTGCACCACCCCGCACCAACCCCGTCCCTGGAGGGACCCATGTACGACCCCCGTCCCCCGCGGGCCGCCCGCCCCCGGCGGCTGGCACGCCTGGCGGCCTGCACCGCCCTCGCCCTGTCGGCCGGCACGCTGCTGTCGGCCGGCCCGGCCGCGGCCGTCGACCGGACCCCCGTCCGGCCCGCCGCCCTCTCCGTGGCGCGGCCGCACCTCGGCGCGGACGCGGCCCGCACGCCCGTGCCGTACGCGACGGTGGCGGCCAGGCCGCGGCTGGACCTCGACCGGGACGGCCAGGCCGACCAGTTGCTGCGCTTCGTGGACGGCTCCAGCCAGGTGCTGCTGTCCGGCTCGCAGAGCGACAGCTCGGAGCCCTTCGCGATCCACGGCGACACCCAGGAGACGGTCAAGGACGTCATCCAGGTCGGCAACGCGGGCGGCACCGCCGCCCCCGAGCTGCTGACCCTGTCCTACGACGGCCGGCTCTCGCTGCACCCCACCACGGCCAAGGGCGCGGGCGCCCCGACCTGGTCGGGCTACGGCTGGCAGGTCTACAACCGCGTCATCGGCGCGGGCGACCTCACCAAGGACGGGCGCCCGGACCTGCTGGCCCGCACCCCGGGCGGCGAGCTGTTCCTCTACAAGGGCACCGGCACGCTGACCGGCCAGCCGTTCGCCCCGCGCATCAGGGTCGGCACCGGCTGGGGCCAGTACGACCAGCTCGTGGGCTCCGGCGACCTCGACCGCGACGGCGTCGCCGACCTGCTGGGCCGCACGACGGCCGGCGACCTGTACTTCTACCGGGGCACCGGCTCGGCGACCGTGCCGTTCTCGAAGCCCGTGAAGGTCGGCCCGGGCTGGAACGCGTACAACCAGATCATCGCCGCCGACGACCTGAACGGCGACGGCCGCACCGACCTGCTCGCCCGCACCTACGCGGGCCGCGTCTACCTCTACCTGTCCACCGGCAGCGGCCGGTTCGGTGCGCGCGTGGACGGGGCGACGAGCTGGAAGGACATCGAGTTCGTCGTCGGCGCCGGCATCACGCCCTCGTACGGCAAGCACACGCTGCTCGCCCGGACCGCGGACGGCACCGCGTACGTGTACCTGACCCGCGCCGACGGTACGTTCGCGGGCCGGGCGAAGGCCCCCTACACCCTCCTCGTGCCGGGCAGCGGGCTGCTGTCCGCGACCGGCCTGGACAAGATCAACTGGGCCACGCCGGTGGAGACCCGGGGCGCGAGCGTGTGGATCCACCGCGCCAACGTCGCGGGGCTGGCCGGCGGCATCCCGGACGGCACCAAGGTCGTGGCCGGCCCCGGCGACCTGACCGGCGACGGCCGCGGCGACCTGCTCAGCCGCGACGCGTTCGGCCTGCTGTTCCTGCACCCGGGGGACGGCACGGGCACCGGGTTCACGCCGCGGGTGCGGGTGGGCGCGGGCTGGGACGCGTACGACGTGCTGACGGGCGCGGGTGACGTCACCGGTGACGGCCGTCCCGACCTGGTCGCGCGCTCCGGCGGCACGCTGTACCTGTTCCCGGGTACCGGCTCGGCCACGGCCCCGTTCGGAGCCCGTACGACGATCGGCACGGGCTGGAGCGGCTACACGCGGCTCGCCTCGCCCGGCGACCTCGACGGCGACGGCCGGGCCGACCTCGTGGCCCGCGACACCGCGGGGTCCCTCTACCGCTACTCGGCCACCGGCAGGGGCGGTACGGCCACGTTCGCGGCCCGCGTCCTGATCGGCGGCGGCTGGAACGCCTACACCGGCCTGTCCTAGACCGCAGCCACCCCGTCGGGTCCGCCCGTCCGGCCTTACGTGCCGGGCGGGCGGCCCCGCGTCCGGCGGCCGCACCGCGCGCCGGCGCTCCTCGCGCCTCGCGCCTCCCGCTCCCGCCTCCCGCCTCGCAATCCGCTCCTCACTCCTCGACCACTTCTCGTCCCTGGGGGGACCCGTGTCGCTCATCCGCTCCACCCGCCCGGCCGGAATCGCGGCGTGCACGGCGCTCGCGCTCGCCGCCGGCACGCTGCTGTCGGCCGTCCCGGCCACGGCCGCCGACGGCCGGCCCGCGCCGTCCGCCTCCGCGGGCCACCGGCCGGCCTTCGAACTGCCCCGCGCCGCGGGCCGGTCGGCCACCACCTACGCCGGCACGCGGGCCAGGCCGCGCCTCGACCTGGACGGAGACGGCTGGTCGGACTGGGTCTGGCGCGGCGTCTTCGGCTTCTGCGGCACCTACCTCACCGGTTCCGGCGCCACCGAGGCGACGGACTTCACGATCCACCACGACACGCTGGAGACCGTGCGGGACATCATCGCGGTCGGCAACGTGGGCGGCTCCTCGCGGCCGGAGCTGCTGACGCTGTCCTTCGACGGCCGCCTCTCGCTGCACCCGACCACCACGAAGGGCGCGGGCGCACCCACCTGGTCGGGGTACGGCTGGCAGGTCTACAACCGTGTCATCGGCGCGGGCGACCTCAACCGCGACGGCCACCCCGACCTGCTCGCCCGCACCCCTTCGGGCGACATGTACCTGTACAAGGGCACCGGAAAGCTGACCGGCCAGCCCTTCGCCCCCCGGACCAAGGTGGGCCCGGGCTGGGGCGCGTACGACCAGCTGGTCGGCACCGGCGACCTCGACGGCGACGGCGTCGCGGACCTGCTCGCCCGCACCCTCGCCGGCAACCTCTTCGTCTACAAGGGCACCGGCTCGGCGGCGAAGCCGTTCAGGGCCCGGGTCAAGGTGGGCCCCGGCTGGAACGCGTACAACCAGATCACCGCGGTCGACGACGCCGACGGCGACGGCCGGGCCGACGTCCTGGCCCGCGCCTTCAACGGCAAGGTCTACTGGTACCTGTCCACCGGCGGCGGCCGGTTCGCCCCGCGCCGGGAGGCCGCCAGCGGCTGGGAGGGCGCGGAGTTCTTCTTCGGCTCCGGCATCACCCCGAACCTCGGCAAGCACAGCATCGAGGCCCGGGGCACCGACGGGAAGCTGTACGAGTACGTCGGCAAGACCAACGGCGCCTTCTTCCCGAAGCGGCTCACGAACTGGACGCCCCTGCCGGCCTCCTCGAAGCTGACCTACGCGGCCGGGCTGGACAAGTTCAACTGGGGCACCCCGCTGGAGACCAAGGCCGACGGCACCGTCTCCATCCCGTACTCCGACGGCGCCCGCCGGACCGGCCTGCCGGCCGGCACGGCGCTCGTGGCCGGTCCCGGCGACCTGACCGGCGACGGCCGCGGCGACCTGCTCAGCCGCGACTCCGCGGGCCGGCTCTGGCTGCACCCGGGCACCGGCTCCCGCGAGGTCTTCAAGGCCGCGGTGAAGGTCGGCAACGGCTGGGACGCCTACGACGCGCTGGTCGGCGGCGGTGACGTCACCGGCGACGGCCGGGCCGACCTGGTCGCGCGCAAGGGCGGCACGCTGTACCTGTTCCCGGGCACCGGCTCGGCCGCCGTGCCGTTCGCCAGGCGCAGCACGATCGGCACGGGCTGGAGCACCTACGACCGGCTCGCCTCGCCCGGCGACCTGAACGGCGACGGCCGCGCCGACCTGGTGGCCCGCGACGGCTCCGGCCGCCTGTGGCGCTACACGGCCACCGGCCGCTCCGGCTCGGCCACCTTCGCGCCGCGCGGCCTGGTCGGCGGCGGCTGGAACGTGTACACCGGCGTGTACTAGGCCGTGCGCCGCGCGGGGCCGGCCGGCCGGACGCACCGTCCGGACGGCCGGGCCCGCGGGCCCGGCCCGACGACCGCCTCCCGGTCGGGCCGCGTCCCGGGCCGGGCCGTTCCGTCCCAGGGGGGACCCTTGTCGTTCACGCGCTCCACGCGGCTGGCCCGCCTCGCCGCCTGCACCGCCCTCGCGCTCTCCGCGGGCGCCCTGCTCGGCAGTGCGCCCGCCGGTGCGGCCGGGCCGCCGGTACCGGCCCCGGCACCCGCCGCCGCGTCCGCGGCCGGCACCACCGGGAGCGCGCCGCGGCCGACCGCGGCGGCCCCCCGCACGGCCCCGGCCCGGGCCCCGTACGCCACCCCCGCCGCCCGCCCCCTGCACGACTACGACGGCGACGGGCTCGGCGACGTCCTGTACCGCGGCCTCGACGAACGCGTGCTGTGGTTCCCGTCCCGCGGCGGCGGGCGGGTGGAGCTGGAGGTAGCCGGGAGCGGTCCCGGCGACCCGGCCGCCGAGGTCTTCAAGGACCTGCTGCCCGTCGGCGACCTGGGCGGCGACGGGCGGCCCGAGCTGCTGACCCTGTCGGTCACCGGCCGGCTGTCCCTGGTGAGCGTCCGCGCGGGCGGCCGGTCGACCGGCGCCCGCCGCTGGTCCGGCACCGGCTGGCAGGCCTACAACAAGGTGCTCTCCCCCGGTGACCTGACCCGGGACGGCCGCCCCGACCTGCTGGCCCGCACCCCGGCCGGGGACCTCTTCCTGTACCGGAGCACCGGGCGCGTCGACTCCGACCCGTTCGGCCGCCGGATCCGCGTCGGGGGCGGGTGGGGCGCGTACGACCAGCTGGTCGGCGCCGGCGACCTCGACCGGGACGGCACCGGCGACCTGCTGGCCCGCAACCTGGCCGGCGACCTGTACTTCTACAAGGGGACCGGCTCGGCGACCGTGCCGTTCAGGACCCGGGTGAAGGTCGGGCCGGGCTGGAACGCGTACAACGAGATCGCCGGCGCGGACGACCTCGACGGCGACGGCCGCGCCGACCTGCTGGCGCGCGACGGCTCGGGCCGGACCTGGTGGTACCTCTCCACCGGCGGCGGCCGGTTCGGGCCGCGCGGGAGCTACGGCGCGGGCTGGCAGTACGTGGACCTGATGCCCGGCGGCGGGGGCGTGCGCGACTACGGCAAGCACCAGGTGCTCGGCGTCACCCGCGACGGCCGCTGGTTCACGTACCGGTCCCTGGCGGACGGGCGGTTCACCCCCCGCCGGGAGATCGACGCGGGGTCGCAGCCGCTGCCCTCCGGGACGCGGCTGTACTACGCCGCCGCGATGAACGACCGCCGCCGCGCCAGCCTGGTCGTGCTGCAGGACGCGCGGCTGTACGTCGACGACGGCCTCGCCGCGCGTGGTTGGACGTACCGGTTGACCGCGGGTCCGGGCGACCTCACCGGTGACGGCAGGGGCGATCTGGTCGGCGTCGACGCGGCCGGCCGGCTGGTCCTGTACCCGGGCGACGGGGCCGTCGCGTCGAAGCTGGGCGCTCCGGTCCGGGTCGGCGGCGGCTGGGGCGGGTACGACGCGCTGGCCGGGGCGGGCGACTGCACCGGTGACGGGCGGGCGGACCTGCTGGCCCGGGACCGCTCCGGCCGGCTGTACCTGTACGCGGGCACCGGCTCGGCGGCCGCGCCGTTCGGGGGGCGGGTGCTGGTGGGGTCCGGCTGGGGCGGGTACGACGCGCTGGCCGGACCCGGGGACCTCACCGGGGACGGCCGGGCCGACCTGGTGGCGCGCGACCGGGCCGGCGTCCTGTGGGCGTACGCGGCCACGGGCCACCGCGGCACGGCCGCGTTCGGGCCGCGCACGAGGGTGGGCGGCGGCTGGGGCGCGTACCGCTTCCTGATCTGAGCGGTGGCGTACGGGCCGCGCGGCCCGTGCGCGGGGCGGCGCCACGGCACCGGGGGTTTCCGGTGCCGGGGCGCCGTCGTGTGCCCGGCCCTGCGGGCCGTGGTGGGCGGGCCTCCCCGAGGGGCCCGCCCGTCAGTCGAGCGGTTCGAGGAACTCCAGCCGGTTGCCGACCGGGTCCTCGGAGTAGAAGCGCCGGTGGCCGGGGAGGTTGTCGTCCCAGACCACCTTGGCCCCGCGCTCCTCCAGGCGTCGGGCGTACGCCTCGATCTCACGGACTCTCAGACCGGGGTGGGCTTTGCGTGCCGGACGGAAGTCCGCCTCGGTGCCCAGGTGCAGCTGCACCGGGCCGGCCGCGAACCAGCACCCCCCGCGCGCCGCGAGTACCGGGGGTTTGGGGACCTCGGTCATGCCCAGCACCTCGGTGTAGTAGGTGCGCAGCAGGTCCTCGGACCCGGGCGGTGCCGCGAGCTGGACGTGGTCGACGGCGACGAGCATCAGGCCTCCTTGCGGGCGATGGCGAAGATCCGCCGGAACGGGAAGACGGTGCCGCGCGGGCCGGGCGGATAGGCGCTGCGCAGCAGGTCGCGGTACTGCCCGAGGAAGTGCTCGGTGGCGGCGGGGTCGTCCCGGAGGGCGGTCAGGACGGGACGCAGGGCGGTGCCCTTCACCCAGTCGAGGACCGGGTCGGGTCCTTGGAGCAGCTGGTAGTAGGTGGTCTCCCAGACGTCGGCGGTGCAGCCGAGTTCCGTGAGGCGGGCGAGGTACTCGGCCGGTTCGAGGAGGTGGATGTAGCGGGCGCCGTGGCCGGCGAGCCGGTCGCGCCAGCGCGGGGTGTCGCACAGGGCGGCGAGCAGGGCGTGGCTGGGGGAGGTGAAGTTGCCGGGGATCTGGAAGGCGAACGTGCCTCCGGGAGGGAGGGCGTTGACCCAGGCCGGGAACGAGCCGGGGTGGCTGGGCACCCATTGGAGGGCCGCGTTGGAGACGATCAGGTCGTACGGCTCCTCGGGGACCCAGCGCGCGAGGTCGGCCCGGCGGAAGTCGAGGGTGCCGCCGCCCTTGGTGGGGCCGGCGTACTCCTGGTCGGCGCGGGCGAGCATCTCGGGCGAGAGGTCGAAGCCGGTGATGCGGGCCCCGGGCCACCGGTCGGCGAGGAGGACGGTGACGTTGCCGGGGCCGCAGCCTAGGTCGGCGATGCGCAGCGGGCGGTCGGCGGGGGCCGGGAGCTCCGGTATCCGGGCGAGGAGGTCGGTGAACGGCCGGGTGCGGTGGTCCGCGTGCCGCAGGTACTGCTGGGGGTCCCACACGGGCGGCGCGGGGGCCGCGACCGTGGTGGTCGCCGCGGAGCTCGTGGACGGCGCGGTATCGGAATGCATGTTCGAGCCTCCCTACTGGCTGGGCGAGCTAAAGCGGAAGCTGTTCCGGGCCCTCCATGCCCCATGGTCGTCGAAAATATATCTTGACGTCAAGAGACTTCACATCGACAGACCCCTTACACTGATCGGCATGGAGGACGAGGTCGACCGATTGGTCGCGGCATGGCGTCGGGAGCGCCCTGACCTCGACGTGGAACCGCTCGAAGTGCTCAGTCGGGTCAGCAGGCTCGCCCGCCACCTCGACCGGGCCCGCCGCCTTGCGTTCGCCGAGCACAACCTGGAGCCCTGGGAGTTCGACGTCCTCACGTCGCTGCGCCGCGCCGGCGCCCCCTACCAGCTCTCCCCCGGCCAGCTACTGACGCAGACGCTGGTCACCTCGGGGACGATGACCAACCGCATCGACCGGCTCGCCAAGAAGGGCCTGGTCGAGCGCCTCCCGGACCCCAGCGACCGGCGCGGCGTCCTGGTCCGCCTCACCCCCGAGGGTCGCGAAAGCGCCGACCAGGCCCTGGCCGGCCTGCTCGCCCAGGAGCGGGCCATCCTGGCCCGGCTCCCGCGCGAGCGGCGCACGGAACTGGCGGGACTGCTACGCCAGTTGACCGCTCCGTTCGACAACATCCCCGGGTAGCTCCACCGGCCGTACGCCGGCCCGCCGGGCGAGCGCCACGGCGGCGAGGGTCGAGTGCACACCCAGCTTCCCCAGCACGTTCTGCATGTGCGTGCGCACGGTGTGCGGGGAGAGGAAGAGGCGCGCGGCCACGTCCTTGCGGTTGAGTCCGGCCACCATGCACCGCAGCACCTCGTGCTCGCGCGGGGTCAGGGACTCCACCAGGCGCTCGCTGTCGGTGCGGTGCTTGCGGGCCGCCGTCAGCTCCCGCAGGACCCCGGTGAGCAGCGCCGGCGGCAGGTGCGTCTCCTCCCGCAGCACGCCGCGGATGACGGCGAGCAGGCGGGAGAGCGAGCAGTCCTTGGCCACCCAGCCGGAGGCCCCGGCCTGCAGGGCCAGCGCCGCCCGGCGGGGGTCGTCGCGCTCGGCGAGGACGACCGTACGGACCGCGGGTTGGGCGCCGCGCACGCTCGCGACCAGCGCGATGCCGTCCGGCGGCCCCTCCCAGCGCGGGCCGGGTGAGGGCCCGCCGCCCGGCTCGGGGACGCGGACCGCCGCCCCACCGCCGGGCGGGGACCCGGCCGCGGCGCCGAGGTCGGCGTCCACCAGCAGCACGTCGAACCTGCGCCCTTCGGCCGCCGCGCGGTCCAGACAGCGCAAGGCGGCCGGACCGCTGCCGGCCGCGGACACGTCCACGTCGGGCTCGGCCGCGAGCGCCGCGGCCAGCGATTCGGCGAAGATGCGGTGATCGTCCACCACGAGGACCCGGATACGAACCACAGACACCCCCAAGGGTCGGGGAACGGACCGGCGCGGGTACGACGCCCGGAACGGAGCTGGGTGTTCCGCGGTCCGGTGTCACGGCCGCCGCCGCAACTGGACTGCTACCCCGGCCCGGACGTCGTACCCGACTGTCTCGACCCCTGAATCAGCACCGGCCCCCACCGGTGCCGCTCATCAGCGTACGGGGACGGGGCCCCGGAGTTGGCCGAATCCCGGAAGTTTTCTCCGCCTCTTTGGGCGGTGGCCATACGGAACTCCGAAGGACGGCACGGGGAGTTCGCCCAGTGGGGGCGGAACCGGACGTTCGACAAACCTCCGGCATGGCCGAAAACCGCCCCCTGTTCGGTGTATGGGTGCACTCGGGTCGCATCACGCGGCGTGTACGCAACGAGCGCCCGCGCAGGGTGCGCGACCCCGGCGCACCCCCGGGCGCGTGCGCCTCGACCCTGCGACGGCGAGCGCCCCCGCGGTTCCTCCGGGACCGGGGGTCGCACGGGGGCGCGGCACCGTGCGCCGGGCGCACCGGCCGTGCGCCGGCCGCGCACCGGCCGGTGCGACGCCTATGCGCCGTCGGCGCGTTCGGCCTCGCGGCGGAGGGCGAACTCCCAGGCGTCGGTGACGATGCCGGCGAGGTCGGAGCGGCGCGGGGTCCACCCGAGCCGCTCGCGGGCCGTGGCGGCCGAGGCGACCAGCACCGCGGGGTCGCCGGGCCGGCGCGGAGCGATGACCTCGGGGACGTCCCGGCCGGTGACCTTGCGGACGGTCTCGATGACCTCGCGGACCGAGAAGCCGCTGCCGTTGCCGAGGTTGCACACCAGGTGCTCGCCCGCCGTCGCCGCCTCAAGGGCGGAGAGGTGGGCCTCGGCGAGGTCGGCCACGTGGATGTAGTCGCGGACGCAGGTGCCGTCCGGGGTGGGGTAGTCGTCGCCGAAGACCGAGATCGACGCGCGCTGTCCGAGGGCCACTTGGAGGACCAGCGGGATGAGGTGGGTCTCTGGGTCGTGGCGCTCGCCGTACTCCCCGTAGGCGCCGGCCACGTTGAAGTAGCGCAGCGAGACGGCGGCCAGGCCGTGCGCCGCGCACTCCCCGGCGATCATGTGGTCCACGGCGAGCTTGGAGGCCCCGTAGGGGTTGGTCGGCGCGGTGACCGACGCCTCGGTCAGCAGACCTTCGGCGGGCTCCCCGTAGGTGGCGGCGGTGGAGGAGAACACCAGCGTCCGCACACCAGCCGCCCGCATGGCGCCCAGGAGTTCCAGGGTGCCGCCGACGTTGTTGTCCCAGTACTTGCCGGGGTTCGCCACCGACTCGCCGACCTGCGAGGAGGCGGCGAAGTGCAGGACCGCGTCGAAGGAGCCGTCCAGGTGGCGGCCGGCGTCCTGGATCCGGCCCTTGACGTACGTCGCGCCCGCGGGCACTCCGCGGCGGTGGCCGGTGGACAGGTCGTCCAGGACGACCACTTCGTGGCCGGCTTCCAGCAGGTGCGCGGCGACCACGCTGCCGACGTAGCCGGCGCCGCCCGTGACCAGGTACTTGCTCACTTTGCTCGCTCCCTCTCGCAGGGGATGGGGTGGAACTCGCGGCGCCACGATGCCAGACCGGGCTGTGCGGGGTCCGCGTCCGTCAACGCCGGTACGGGGAGGTCACCCGCGGGGGACGGCGTGCGCGCGGGCGCGCTCCCCCACGGGGACGGCACGCGGGCGGGACCGGTCCCGCGCCAGGGCCGGTGGGGCGCCAGGGCCGGTCAGGCGCCCGGAGCGGTCACTCGCGCGGGCCGGGCTGCAGCGGGATCGAGGGGACCGGAGGCAGGGGCGCGGTCCCCGCGCGGTCCAGCAGCCCGGTACGGGCGGCCAGCGCGGCCGCCTCCAGCCGCGAGCCGACCCCGAGCTTCATCAGCACCCGCTGAACGTGCGTGCGGGCGGTGCTCGGCGCGATGCTCATGCCGGCGGCGATGACCCGGGTGTCCTCGCCCTCGGCCACCCGCACGAGCACCTCGACCTCGCGCGGGGTCAGCAGCTGCAGCAGCCGGCTGCCCTCGTCGTCGGGGGCCGCCGCGGGGTTGAGGAGCTCCGCGAACGCGCCCTGGAGGAGCTGCGGGGACACCGCGGCCTCGCCGGCCCGCGCCTTGGCCAGGGCGCGCTCGACGCCCTCGATGCGCTCGTCCTGGCGCACGTACCCCGAGGCGCCGGCGGCGAAGGCGGCCGCGATCCCGCGCGGGCTCGGCACCGGGCCGAGCACCACCACGGCGATCTGCGGGCGCTCGCGCTTGATGCGCACCACCGGGTCGAAGACGCCCGGTTCCGCGGGCGTGGCGGTGCCCAGCAGGCACACCTCGGGGGCGCGGCTGATGACGAGCTCGGCGGCCCCGGCCGCCGGCGCGGCGGCGGCCAGCACGCGGTGCCCGCGCAGTTTCAGCGCGGAGGCGAGCGCCTCGGCCAGCAGCCGGTGCTCGTCGACCACCATGACCCTTACACCCATCAGGTGCCCCCTACCCTTTTGCCCCGGCAAGCTACACGCTTGTTCGACGCCGCGCGCCGGTTACCGCCCAGAAGCCCCCGGAAGGCCGAAGAGGGCGCCATCCGTTGCCGGATGACGCCCCCCAAGGCGGCTCGGACCTACCTCGTCAGCCGGTCGTGTAGCTCACGATGAGGTAGTCCTTCTCCTTCGAGGTGGTGTACGGCTTGTCGATCATCGTCTCGGAGATGAACAGCCTCCCCTTGGCGTAGCGGTACTCGGCGAACTGGGCCGAGAAGCTCGTCTCCGGGTCGGTGATGTCGGCGTCGCCGGGCATCTCCATCAGCACGGTCTGCTTCAGGGTTTGGGTGTCGATGCTGACGACCTGGCCGCCCTTCTGGTAGGGGGGCCGCTTGTAGGCGATGACGTTCGGCCCGTCCGTGCGGAGCGGGAACATCGTGTAGTCCTCGCCCGCGTCGAAGCGGTCCGCGGTCTGCTTGCCGGTCTTGATGTCGAACGAGACGATCTCGTTGGTCTCGTCGAAGCTGCCGGACTTGACCTCGTGCTCCTCGGTGGGCACGTACACCTTGCCGTTGGCGACCACGATGTGCTGGCAGGACTCGACCTGGGTGGCTTCGCACTTGGCCGCGTAGTGGTCGGACGGCAACGGGATGCGCTGGAGCAGCTTTCCGGTCTTCTCGTCGATGGAGAAGAGGTCGGAGATGCCGCTGCCGTCGCTCGCCGTGTCGCCGACGTCGGCCGCCACCACCAAGGGCCGGCTGGAGACGATGGAGGCCCACTCGATGCCCGGGGACATCCGGTACGTCGAGAGGGGCGCGCCGGTCTTCGGATCGAGCTCCTGGACCTCCAGGTACTGCGCACCGTGCGGGCCGCACTTGCGGACGGTCGCCAGGCCCGGGCCGCCCGCGTAGCCGCGGTCGTTGCATCCGTCGGCGGTGACCTTGGGCGCCCACAGGTTCTTGCCGTCGGCGAGGCTCCAGGCGGCACCTCCGTTCAGACCACCGGCGGCCACGGTCCCGCCGCTGATGGTGATCTTCTTGAAGTCGAGCTTCGCGTCGCCGCCGGCCTCGGTCTTGAGCGAGGTCGTCCAGTCCATCTTGCCCGTGTTCATGTCGAAGACGCCGACCTCGGTGCACGGGGAGATGCGCAGTGTGCCGGTGGGCCTGGTCGCCGCGTACAGGAAGGCGGCCTTGCCGTCCTTGGAGGTCTCGCGGCTGGCGCCGCAGACCTGGCCGGGCAGCGGCAGGGTCCACTTTGGGCTACCGGTTGCGGCGTCGTAGCCGACGATCTTGAGGACGTCGCTCTTGGCGTAGACGGTGTCGGTCAGCCACGATCCCTCGACGTTCACGAGGTTCGTGACCTTGGGAACGACGACCTCCATGACGCCCTTGGCCGCGGGATCGGCCGGCGCCCTCTCGAGGGCGGGACCGACGGGTACGTCCTCCAGGCCCCCCGGCTTGGGGGAGGCGGAGTTCTTGGCGTCGGAGCCGCTGCCCTCGGGGCCGCCGTCCTTGTCCTGCACGAGCCAGAGGCCGCCGCCGACGATGGCGGCGACCGCCACGACGGCCGCGACGACGATCGCGACGCGGGCCTTGGCGCCGTCGCCGGGGGCCTTGGGGGGCCGCCCGGGGGTCGGGGCGCCGGCGGTGTGCATCGGCTGGGTGACGGGCTGCTGGCCGTACGGGTTCGGCTGCGGCTGCCCGTAGGGGGGCGTGGGCTGGCCGTACGGGTTCGGCTGCGGCTGGCCGTACGGGTTCTGCTGCGGCTGGCCGTACGGGGCCGTCGGCTGGCCGTACGGGTTCGGCTGGGCGGGCTGGCCGGGCTGCTGCTGCGGGTAGCCGTAGCCGGGCTGCGCCTCGGGCTGCGCGCCCGGCTGGTGGCCCGGCGGCGGCGGGACGGGGGCGCCGAAGCCGCCGGCCGGTGGCTCCTGGGGCGCGCCGAAGCCGTCGGCGGGCTGCTGGGGCGGCGTACTCATGGCGTGGTTACCTCTCGGTGGGCGGCGTCGGCGTGGCTCACGTACGGCTCTGAGCGGGTCACTTGCCGAAGACCATCATCAGCTTCTCCTGCGCGTCGTCCTTGCCGAGCAGACGCGTCACGGAGATGAACAGGCGGCCGTCCGCGTACTGGATCTCGGGGTCGAAGAAGGACTGCTCGATGTCCTTGGCGGGGGTCGGGTTGCGCAGCACCGCGCGGGGCCTGCCGCCGCCCGGGGTGATGGCGACGACCTCGCCGCCCTTGTCGAACGTGGGCTTGTTGTAGGCGTAGACCTTGCCGCCCTCGGCCTTCAGCGGCACGAGCTGGCGGCCCTCGGAGGCCTTGACGCGCCACTTCTCCTTGCCGGTGTCGAGGTTGAACGCGACGACGGCGTTGTCGTTGCCGCTGCTTCCGCTCCCGCTGGTCGGGAAGTAGAAGGTGTCGCCGTCGACCACGGCGCCGATGCAGCTCTGCGGGTCGCGGTTGAGGACCGACCAGACGCAGGAGGCCTGGAAGTTGTCCTTGGAGGACAGCTGGGAGCGCAGCGTGCCGTTGGACCGCAGGGCGACGACGGCGCGCTTCTTGGCCTTGGAGTTGTCCAGGTCGGCGACGACCGGGTCGACCGAGTAGATCTTGTTGATCCGCCAGCCCTTGGGGAGCTTGTACGTCCAGGTGGGCTTGCCGGTGGCGGGGTCGGTGCCCTCCAGCTGCTCCTGGCGGTCCTCGTAGGTGCCGTTCGCGGGCGTGCAGGTGGCGGAGCCGATGAGCTTGCTGCCGCCGGCGTAGGCGTCGGGCAGGCAGTTGCCCTCGGCGCGGGCCCACACCTTGCTGCCGTCACTGATCTTGAAGGCGCTGGAGGGGCCGCTGCGGGCGACGGTGACGATGTCCCCGTGGATGGCCAGGCCGGGGCTCGTCATGATGTCGAACAGGCCCTCCCGCGGGACCTCCTTGGTCCAGCCCGCGGTGCCCGCCGCCAGGTCGATCAGGCGCAGCTGGTTGCAGGTCTTGGCCTTCTTGAAGGCCACGACCACCTTGTGGTCGGCGGTGGTCTGGCGGGGGACGGCGCAGATCTCGCCGTCGAGGACCACGGACCACCTGCGGCGGCCGTCCTTGACGGAGTAGCCGCTGACGGTCTTGTAGGCGACCTTGGCGACGGTGTCACCGGCCACCCACATGCCGCTCGCGTCGGCGCCGTCGCCGGGCACGTCCTGCTCGTTCATCTTCAGCCAGAGGACCTTGTCCTCGCCGGGCTTGCGGCCCGCGTTGAGGTCCTTGCTGTTCGCGCCGCCGTCGCCGGTGCCGTCGCCCTCGTCGACGGACGGGGAGGCGGAGGGCTTGGCGTCGGAGCTGTTGTGCGCGACGGGCTTCTTGGGGTCGTCGCCGTCGCGGCCGAAGGCGAAGTACGCGCCCGCGCTGATGACGAGCACGCCGACGACGGAGGCGGCGATGATGGCCGTCAGCTTCTTGCGGGGCGTGCCGCCGCTGGCCGGGGGTACCGGCGGGGCCCCGTAGGGGCCGGGCTGCGGGGGCTGGCCGTAGGGGCCGGCGGGCTGCTGGGCGTACGGGTTCGGCTGGGGCTGGGCGCCGTACGGGCCGGGCTGGGGCTGCGGCTGGGCGTACGGGTTGGGGCCCTGCGGGGTGCCGTACGCGCCGGGCTGCGGCTGGGCGTACGGACCGGGCCGGCCGTACGGGCCCGGCTGGCCCGGCTGGCCCGGCTGGCCCGGCTGGCCCGGCTGCGGGTAGCCGTAACCGGGCTGCTGCGGCGGCTGGTTCGGCTGGGGAGGCGCCTGGTTCGGCTGCTGGGGCGGCTGGTTCGGCTGCTGCGCGGCGCCGAAGCCGCCGGGGGTCGGATGGGGCGGCGTCGTCATCAGCGCGTACCTCTGGCGTCGGGCGGGCGGGTGGGGGGAGGCCACCCTTTCTACCACCCGGCACCGACGACGAACGGCCCGTTCGCACCCCTGTTCCCAAGGGCGGACCGGGCCGTGACTCGGCCGTTATCGGCGCGGGCGGGCGGCCGGACCGGCGCCGACGTCCGTACCGGGACTAGACGTCCTCGGCCAGTTCCAGCCAGCGCATCTCCAACTCGTCGCGCTCGGCGATCAGTTCGCGCAGCTCGGCGTCGAGCTTGGCGACCTTCTCGAAGTCGGTGGCGTTGTCGGCGATCTGGGCGTGCAGGTTGGTCTCGCGGTCCGAGATCTTGTTGAGCTGCCGCTCGATCTTCTGGAGTTCCTTCTTCTGGGCGCGCTGGTCGCCGGCCGTCTTCTCCTTCGCGGGCGCGGCGGGGGCCGGCGCGGGGGCGGCGGCCTCGATCATGCGGGCCCGGCGCTCCAGGTACTCGTCGAGGCCGCGCGGCAGCATCCGCAGGCTGGCGTCGCCGAGCAGCGCCATCACGGTGTCGGTGGTGCGCTCGATGAAGTACCGGTCGTGGCTGATGACGATCATCGAGCCGGGCCAGCCGTCGAGGAGGTCCTCCAGCTGGGTGAGGGTCTCGATGTCGAGGTCGTTGGTGGGCTCGTCGAGGAAGAGGACGTTGGGCTCGTCCATGAGCAGGCGCAGCAGCTGCAGGCGGCGGCGCTCGCCGCCGGAGAGGTCGCCGACCGGCGTCCACTGCTTCTCCTTGGTGAAGCCGAACTGCTCGCACAGCTGACCGGCGGTCATCTCGCGGCCCTTGCCGAGGTCGACCCGGTCGCGGACGCGCTGGACGGCCTCCAGGACCCGCAGGGACGGGTCGAGTTCGCCGACCTCCTGGGAGAGGTACGCCAGGCGCACGGTCTTGCCGACGGTGACCTTGCCGGCGGCGGGCTGCGTCTCGCCCTCGGTGCGGGCGGCGGTGGCCAGGGCGCGCAGGAGCGAGGTCTTGCCGGCGCCGTTGACGCCGACCAGACCGATGCGGTCGCCGGGGCCGAGCTGCCAGGTGAGGTGCTTGAGGAGGGTCTTGGGGCCCGCTTCGACGGTGACGTCCTCCAACTCGAAGACGGTCTTGCCGAGCCGGGCGCCGGCGAAGCGCATCAGCTCGCTGCGGTCGCGGGGCTCGGGCACGTCCGCGATGAGGGCGTTGGCGGCCTCGATGCGGAAGCGGGGCTTGCTGGTGCGTGCCGGGGCACCGCGGCGCAGCCAGGCGAGCTCCTTGCGGACGAGGTTCTGCCGCTTGGTCTCCTCGGTGGCGGCGATGCGCTCGCGCTCGGCGCGGGCGAACACGTAGTCGCTGTAGCCGCCCTCGTACTCGTAGACCGCGCCGCGCTGGACGTCCCACATGCGGGTGCAGACCTGGTCGAGGAACCAGCGGTCGTGGGTGACGCAGACGAGGGCGCTGCGGCGGACCTGCAGGTGGCCGGCGAGCCAGGCGATGCCCTCGACGTCGAGGTGGTTGGTGGGCTCGTCGAGGACGAGCAGGTCCTGCTCGGCGATGAGGAGCTTGGCCAGCGCGATGCGGCGGCGCTCGCCGCCGGAGAGCGGGCCGATGACGGTGTCGAGGCCCTGGCCGAAGCCGGGCAGGTCGAGGCCGCCGAACAGGCCGGTGAGGACGTCGCGGACCTTGGCGTTGCCGGCCCACTCGTGGTCGGCCATGTCGCCGATGATCTCGTGGCGGATGGTCGCCTTGGAGTCGAGCGAGTCGTGCTGGGTCAGCACGCCCAGCCGCAGTCCGCCGTTGTGGGTGACGCGCCCGGTGTCGGGTTCCTCGAGGCGCGCCAGCATGCGGATGAGGGTGGTCTTGCCGTCGCCGTTGCGGCCCACGACTCCGATCCGGTCCCCCTCGGACACGCCGAGGGAGATGCCGTCGAGCAGGGTACGGGTGCCGTACACCTTGCTGACTGCCTCGACATTGACCAGATTGACGGCCATCCACGCGCTCCAGGTAAGGGGGATCGATCAGCCCCTCAGCCTAACGCTCCGCACACCCCCGGTCCGCTCCACCGTCAGCCAGCCGAGGAGCACCATCCCGATGGCGACCGGGGCGGTGACCGGTACGGCGACGAGGACGGCGCTGTGTCCCTGCAGCAGACCGCCCAGTCCGGTGAGCGAGAGCCCGAGGACTCCCAGGAGGCACAGGGTGATGCCGGCGGCGGCGACCGGGCCGGACGAGGGGGTGGGGGCCGCGGGGGCGGGCCGCTCGAAGACGCGGAACGCCGCGACGAGGAGCGCCGTGAGGAGGGCGGCGGCGACCAGGCGGGCCGGCGCCTGGGCCCACCAGGCGGCCGTCGCGGGGCGGGGCAGCCGCAGGCCGAGCGCCAGCTGGGCCCCGTAGACGCCGAGCATGGCGGTGAGGTGCCACAGGAAGGCCGTCATGGCGACGCCGTTGGCGGCGACGACGGTGCGCCACAGCCGCGGGGCGGCCAGCCGGCGGGTGACGGGGCCGCGCAGCAGCTCGACCGCCCCGACCAGCCAGAGGCCGTGGCACAGGAGGGCGAACGTCGGCGGGGCCATGTTCGAGATCTTCTCGCCGGGCATGCCGACCATGGAGAGCGGGTACGGGCCCGCGGCGACCAGCACGGCGGCCGCCGCCAGCCCGCCCAGGGCCAGGGTCGCGGGCACCCGGCCCCAGCCGCCGGGGCCCTGGCGGTCGGCCCGCAGGAAGCCCAGCTGGTGGACCGCGAGCCAGACGAGCGCGAAGTTCAGGAACTCGACGTACGGCACGCCGACGGCGAACCGCAGCACGTCCACCGCTCCGGCCGCGGCCACGAGGGCCCAGAAGGCCGCCCAGCCGTGCCGTTCGTGCATCCGGAGCAGCGGCGGGGTGAGGGCGACCATCACGAGGTAGATCCCGATGAACCACAGCGGCTGGGTCACCAGGCGCAGCGCGGCGCCGGTGAGTCCGCCGCCGCCCCCGGCCAGCTGGACGACGACGGCTGCCGCGGCCCACACCACGACGAACGCCAGCGTGGGGCGCAGCAGCCGGCGGAGCCGGGCGCGCAGGAAGGCGGCGTAGACCGGCGCGTGCGGCTGTCGCCGGGCCAGCGAGCGGTAGGACAGGGCGTGGGAGAACCCGCCGACGAAGAAGAACACGGGCATGACCTGGAGCGCCCAGGTGAGCAGCTGCAGGCCGGGCACGAGGGCGAGCAGGTTGCCGACCCCGTCGGGGGTGACGGCGGCCATGAGCCAGTGCCCGAGCACGACCGTGCCGAGCGAGGCGACCCGGAGCAGGTCGACGTAGCGGTCGCGGTTCCCCGGTGTGGCGGCGGCGAGTTCGGCGGCGGTGTGTCGCATGCCCCCACCGTCGCGGGCACCGCCGCTCCCCCGGCAGGGCCCGGGTACTCAGTTCGCCCTGAGTACCCGCACCCGTGCTCCCGGCGCCGCCGGGGGGCAGCGCCGGGACGGGGCGGGCCGGGTCAGGTGACGACGGTGGCGCCGCGGGCCGGGGAGGTGGCGGTGCGGGTGGTGCGGACGGTGGGGGCGGCGGCGAGGGCGGCGGCTACCCGGGCCGCGGACTCGGCGTCGGGGACCAGGAAGGCGGTGGTCGGGCCGGAGCCGGAGACCAGGGCGGCCGGTGCACCGGCCGCCCGGCCGGCGGCGAGGGTGTCGGCGAGCTCGGGCCGCAGCGAGAGGGCCGCGGGCTGGAGGTCGTTGACGAGCGCGGCGGCCAGGCCCTGGGTGTCGCCCTTGGCCAGGGCGTCCAGCAGGTCCTGGGAGGCGGCGGGCACGGGGAGGTCGCGGCCCTCGGCGAGCCGGTCGAACTCGCGGAAGACGGCCGGCGTGGACAGTCCGCCGTGGGCCGTCGCGAAGACCCAGTGGAAGGTGCCGCCGGTCTCCAGCGGGGTCAGCAGCTCCCCGCGGCCGGTGCCGAGCGCGGCGCCGCCGACCAGGCTGAAGGGCACGTCGCTGCCGAGCTCGGCGCAGATGTCGAGGAGCTCCTCGCGGGACGCGCCGGTGCCCCACAGGGCGTCGCAGGCCAGCAGGGCGGCGGCGCCGTCGGCGCTGCCGCCGGCCATGCCGCCGGCGACCGGGATGGCCTTGTCGATGTGCAGGTGGACGCGGGGCTCGATGCCGTGCCGGGCGCCGAGGAGTTCGGCGGCGCGGGCGGCCAGGTTCGTCCGGTCCAGCGGCACCTGGTCGGCGTCGGGGCCGGCGCAGGTGACGCGCAGCTCCTCGGCGGGGGTGGCGGTGACCCGGTCGTAGAGGGAGACGGCGAGGAAGACGTTGGCCAGGTCGTGGAAGCCGTCGGCGCGCGCGGCGCCGACCGCCAGCTGGACGTTGACCTTGGCGGGGACCCGTACGGTCACGCCGGCGGGACCGGTGGCGCTCACAGGGCCCCCTCCGGCACGGGGCGGTGCTCGGCGATGCGGGCGAACTCCTCGACGGTCAGGGCCTCGCCGCGGGCCTGCGGGGAGATCCCGGCGGCCACGAGGGCGGCCTCGGCGCCGGCGGCCGAGCCGGCCCAGCCGGCCAGTGCGGCGCGCAGGGTCTTGCGGCGCTGCGCGAAGGCCGCGTCGACGACCGCGAACACCTCGCCCTTGGTGGCGGTGGTCTTGACGGGCTCGGCGCGGCGCACCAGCGAGACCAGGCCGGAGTCGACGTTGGGCGCGGGCCAGAAGACGTTGCGGCCGATGGCCCCGGCCCGCTTGACCTCGCAGTACCAGTTGGCCTTGACCGAGGGCACGCCGTAGACCTTGTTGCCGGGGCGGGCGGCGAGCCGGTCGGCGACCTCGGACTGCACCATGACGAGGGTGCGCTCGATGCTCGGGAAGCGGTCGAGCATGTGCAGCAGCACGGGTACGGCGACGTTGTACGGGAGGTTCGCGACCAGCGCGGTGGGCGGCGGGCCGGGCAGCTCCTGGACGTGCATGGCGTCGGAGTGGACGAGGGCGAACCGCTCGGCCCGGGCGGGCATGCGGGCCGCGATGGTGGCGGGCAGCGCGGCGGCCAGCAGGTCGTCGATCTCGACGGCGGTGACCCGGTCGGCCGCCTCCAGCAGCGCGAGCGTCAGCGAGCCCAGGCCGGGGCCGACCTCGACGACCGTGTCCTCGGGGCGCACGTCGGCGGTGCGCACGATGCGGCGCACGGTGTTGGCGTCGATGACGAAGTTCTGGCCCTTCTGCTTCGTCGGACGCACGCCGAGCGCCGCGGCCAGTTCGCGGATGTCGGCGGGGCCGAGGAGGGCGTCGCCGGCGGCGTCGCTCACGGGGGCGCTGCTCGCGGCCTGGTCGGCCGCGGCCTCGCCGGTCGTGGCGTCGTCCGTGGTGGCGTCGTCCGTGGTGACGTCCTCGGTCGCGACCTCGCCGCTCGTGGCGTCGTGCGTGTCGGGCTGGTGCTCTGCGGTGCTCACCGGGTAAGCCTACGGCCGCAGTGCGGCCACGGACTCGCCCCCCGCTGCACGTAGAGCTTCTTGGCCCGGAAGGTCTGCTCGCCGGCGGGCGCGTCCTGCGGGCGCCCGCTGCCGCCGAGGGCCTGCCAGGTCTGCACGTCGAACTGGTAGAGCCCGCCGTACGTGCCGGAGCCGTCGACCGCGCCGGGCCGGCCCCCGGACTCGCAGTGGGCGAGGGCGCCCCAGTCGAGTCCGTCGGCCCCGGCGACGGAGGTGGGCAGCGGGCGGGTGCCGACGCGGATCTTCTGGGTGACCGGCTCGCGGATCACCTCCTCGGCGACCCGGCGCGGCTTCTGGCGGACGCCGTTGACGGTGCGCAGGGTGTACGTGACCCGGCGGGCGCCGGGCCGGCCGGCCCGGTCGACGACCTCGGTGCCGGCGAAGAGGCCGTCGTCCGCCACCCGCTCCGTGGCGTACGGGACGAGCTCCTCGCGGACCTCCCGGGTGCCGGTGATGCGCAGCACGGTGACGGTCTGGCCGTCGCGGGGGAAGGAGGCGGGCGGTACGGAGGTGGTGTCCTGGCCCTGGAGGGTGATGCCGGCCTGTTCGAGGGCCTCGCGGACGGTGGCGGCGTTGGTGCGGACGGTCCGCTCGCGGCCGTCGGCGAGGAAGGTGACGGTCCGCTCGGTGCGCACGCTCAGGGTCATGCCGTCGCGGGCGATGGGGGTGGTCCGGGCGGCGGACAGGTACGCGCCCTCGGCGCGGATGCCGAGCTGGCGCAGGGCGGCCTCGACGGTGCGGGCGGTGGTCCACACCCGGCGGCGGGTGCCGTCGAGGGTGAGGAGCACGGGCCGGCCGTAGCGGACGACGACCTCGTCGCCGTCGGCGAGGTCGTCCCCGGGGGCGGGGGCCACGAGGTCGTGGTCGCCGACGGCGACGCCCTGCTGGGCGAGGAGCTCGCCGACGTCGTCGGCGAAGGTGTGCAGGGTGCGGGGGGTGCCGTCGACGGTGAGGCGGATCGCCTTGTCGCTGGCGACGAAGGCGGAGGTGCCGCCGGCGAGGAACGCGACGACGAGGGCCTGCGGGACCAGCCGCCGCCACGTCTCGCCGCGGGAGGCGGCGGCCCGGGTCGCCTGGCGGGCGCCCGCCCCGTCGCCCGGGCCGCCGGCGCCGGGGGCCGGGTCACCCGCGGGGCCGCCGGTGCCGGGGCCGCCCGCGGCGGCGCGGCGGCGTCGCGCGGCCCGCCGGTCGGCTCCGGAGCGGGGCGCCGGCACGGCCGCCAGGCCCCCGCCGGCCGCCGCCGCGCGCCGCCGGCCGCGCGGGGTGGCGGGCCCCGGCGGGGGCCCGGCGGCGGGACCGGAGCCGGGCTCCGGTCCGTCGTCCGGGGCCGGCGGGGCCGGTGCCGCGCGCCGCCGTCCGGTTCCGGGGGCGAGCGCATGGCCGTACGCGTCCTCGTCGGCGGGCGCGGTGCCGCGGGCGTCGTACGTGTCCTCCACGGCGGGGGCGTACGCGTCCTGGAAGGCGGGGGCGTGCGCGGCCGCGTACGGCGGCGGCGCGTACCCGCTCCCCGGGTCGCCCGGCGCGTCGGCGTACCGGCCCGCGTCCGGCGGCGCGGCGGCCGGCCCCGGCACGACCGGTGCGCCCGGCCCGGACGGTTCGCCCAATGCGCCCGGTGCGGCGCGGCGGCGGCGCCCCGTGCCCGGCGCCAGCGTCTCGTACGCGGGGGCGTACGGGTCCTCGTACGGCACGCCGGGGCCGCCGCGGCCGTCGTACGGGACGGCCGCGAGGGTCTCGGCCGCGGCGAACCACTCGGGGCTCAGCCCGCTCGGGCCCTCGAACGGCGCGGAGTGCCGCGGGGGCCCCGAAGGGGCTCGATGACTGCCCTGCCCATCGGTCACGACGCGCTCCCACCGGTCCTGGCCCCCCGCCCGGCGGCGGGGACGGGCACGGGACACTAGCGGAGCGGCGGTCACTCACCAAAGCGGCACGACCACGGAGAGTGTCGAACCTCCGCTCAGTAGTCGAACGCCCGCGCGGTGTTGGCGCCCAGTGCCTCGGCCATCGCGTCCTCGCCGATCCCGCGCACGGCGGCCATCGCGCGCACCGTGACCGGAATGAGATAGGGCGCGTTGGGCCGTCCGCGGTACGGCGCCGGGGTCAGGAACGGGGCGTCCGTCTCGACCAGCACGAGCTCCAGCGGCGCCACCGCCAGCGCGTCGCGCAGGTGCTGGGCGTTCTTGAAGGTGACGTTGCCGGCGAAGGACATGAAGTACCCGGCCTCCGCGCACTTCTTGGCCATGTCGGCGTCGCCGGAGTAGCAGTGGAACACGGTCCGCTCGGGGGCGCCCTCCTCGCGCAGGACGCGCAGCACGTCGGCGTGCGCCTCCCGGTCGTGGATGACGAGTGCCTTGCCCTGCCGCTTGGCGATCTCGATGTGGGCGCGGAAGGACCGCTCCTGGGCGGCCATGCCCTCGGGCCCGGTGCGGAAGTAGTCGAGACCGGTCTCGCCGACGGCCTTGACGTGCGGGAGGGCCGCCAGCCGCTCGATCTCGGCCAGCGCCTCGTCGAGGGCCGTGTCCCCGCCGCCCGGGCGGGCGCCCTGGCGGGACCAGCCGTCCGGATCGCCGTGGACGATGCGGGGCGCCTCGTTCGGGTGCAGGGCGACCGCCGCGTGGACGTTCGCGTGGGCGGCGGCCGTCTCGGCGGCCCAGCGCGAGCCCTTCACGTCGCAGCCCACCTGGACGACCGTGGCCACCCCGACGGCGGCGGCCTTGCGCAGGCCCTCCTCCACGGTGCCGGACTGCATGTCCAGGTGGGTGTGCGAGTCGGCCACCGGCACGCGCAGCGGTTCGGGCAGCGGCGGCGGGGCGTCCTTCGGGTCTGCGCTCATACGGCCGATCTTATGAGGAACGGCTGAGGCGGCGCGTGTGCGGACGGCTGAGGCGGCGCGTGTGCGGACGGCTGAGGCGGCGCGGGGTGTGCGGAACGGCGGACGCGGCCCCCGGGAGGCCGCGTCGACGTGCGGCGGGTGCACCCGGCCGCTCAGGAGGAGCGGAAGAGCCCCTTCAGCCGGGCCAGCAGACCGCGCCGCTCCCCGCGGTCCTCGCTCGTCACCGGTACCGGGCCCGGGGCCTCGTGCAGCTCCGCGGGCCGGTTCGACCGGCGCTTCTCGTGGTGGTGCTCCGCGCGCCGCTCGTGCGTCGCGGGCACCGGGCCGGCGATCCCGGGGGCGATCCTGCGGTCGTGGTAGATCCGGTCCAGGGTGCCCAGGACCGAGGAGACCTGGCCCTCGCGCATGATGCGCACCACGTGCCCGCCGCAGTTCAGGCAGGTGGGGTTGGACAGCGGCGAGGGCACCCGCTCGCCGTCGATCGTGTAGATGAGGAACGGCTGGCCCTTCCCGTCCACGTGGTGCTCGATGTCGAACGACTGCTCCCAGCCGTATCCGCAGCGCATGCAGGCGAAGGAGTACGCCTCGCGGACGGTCTGTATGCCGGCGCCGGTGACCGGGCGGGTGGGGGCCGAAGCGGGGACGGGGGTGTCTGCGATCTCACTCATGCCAGCTCCTCTGGTCCGCTGGTGTCACTGGCCAGTGGACGCCTGTTCCGGCTGGAGCGCATCAGGCCCTGTCGACTCATGGACGGACTTTGGGCCGTTCATGCCCAAAGCGCCCGGTGCGCGGTCTGATCTTTGCTTTTCAGGTTAGCCCTTTACCGTCCTGGGGGCTCTTTTCAGCCGCATTCTTTGCCGCCACCACCGCGTCGAAGACCTCGCGCTTGGGTAGCCCTGCCTCCGCAGCCACGGCCGCGATGGCCTCCTTGCGGCGCTCCCCGGCCTCCTCGCGGATCCGGACCCGCCGCACCAGCTCCGCGGCGTCCAGTTCCTCGGGCCCGGTCTCCGGCGCTCCCTCGACGACCACGGTGATCTCGCCCCGTACGCCCTCGGCGGCCCACTGCGCGAGCTCGCCGAGCGGGCCGCGCCTGACCTCCTCGTAGGTCTTGGTCAGCTCGCGGCAGACCGCGGCGCGCCGGTCGGCGCCGAACACCTCGGCCATCGCGGCGAGGGTGTCGTCGAGCCGGTGCGGGGCCTCGAAGTAGACGAGCGTGCGGCGCTCTTCGCCCACCTCGCGCAGCCGGCCGAGCCGCTCGCCGGCCTTGCGGGGCAGGAAGCCCTCGAAGCAGAACCGGTCCACGGGCAGTCCGGACAGCGCGAGCGCGGTCAGCACGGCGGACGGGCCGGGCACGGCCGTGACCTTGATGTCCTTCTCGACGGCCGCCGCGACGAGCCGGTAGCCGGGGTCGGAGACCGAGGGCATGCCGGCGTCGGTGACCAGCAGCACGCGCGCGCCGCCCTCCAACGCCTCGACCAGCTCGGGGGTGCGGGCGGACTCGTTGCCCTCGAAGTACGACACGACCCGCCCGGAGGTGTGGATGCCCAGGGCCCGGGTCAGACCGCGCAGCCGCCGGGTGTCCTCCGCGGCCACCACGTCGGCGCCCTGCAGCTCGGCGGCCAGCCGCGGCGGGGCGTCCGCGATGTCCCCGATGGGGGTTCCGGCGAGGACGAGCACTCCGGCGGAGCTCGGCTGGTGGCTGCTGGTGTGCGGCTGCTGATCTGTCACCCGTCCATCCTCGCAGCCCGGAACAGGGGTCTGACACAGATGTGTTCCCTACGATGACCCGGTGACCAGTACCGCGACGCCTCAGCCCAGCCCCGCGGGGGCCCTGTCCGCCCCCGCCGGCGACGAGACGCCTGCCTGGCCGCGCCGGCTGCGCCGGTTCGGGTACGTGCCGGCCGCCCCGGCCGCCGACGTCCGGACGCGCCTGGTCCCCCCGTACGCGCAGCCCTCGCCGCGGCTGTGGGCGGTGTTCGGGATGTCCGCGGCCGCCGGGGAGCGGACCGCGCGCCTGCTGGCGTGGGCGGGCCCGCTGCTGGTGGCGCTGGTCGCCGGGGCCCTGCGGTTCTGGCGCCTGGGCAGCCCGAAGGCGGTGATATTCGACGAGACGTACTACGCCAAGGACTCCTGGGCGGTCATCCACAAGGGCTACGAGCTGAACTGGCCCAAGGACGTCGACAAGGCGATCATCGGCGACCCGTCGGGGGTGGCCCTGCCGCTGGACCCCGGGTACGTCGTGCACCCGCCGGTCGGCAAGTGGGTGATCGGCGCCGGCGAGTGGCTGTTCGGCTTCGATCCCTTCGGCTGGCGGTTCATGACCGCGCTGCTCGGCACGCTGTCCGTGCTGATGCTGTGCCGGATCGGCCGACGGCTGTTCCGGTCGACCTTCCTGGGCTGCCTGGCGGGCCTGCTGCTGGCGGTGGACGGCCTGCACCTGGTGATGAGCCGGACCGCACTGCTGGACCTGGTCCTGATGTTCTTCGTGCTGGCGGCGTTCGGGTCGCTCCTGATCGACCGGGACTGGGCCCGCCGGCGGCTCGCGGCGGCGCTGCCGGTGGACGCGGACGGCCGGGTGCGGCCGGACGCGCAGGTCGCGGAGACGCTGCGCCTGGGGTGGCGGCCGTGGCGGCTGCTGGCCGGTGTGTGCCTGGGCCTGGCGTTCGGCACGAAGTGGAACGGCCTGGTCGTGCTGGCGTTCTTCGGGGTGCTGACGGTCCTGTGGGACGCGGCCGCGCGCCGCGTGGCGGGTGCCGGGGCGCCGTACGCGGCGATGCTCAAGCGGGACGCGCTGCCGGCCTTCGCCTCCACCGTGCCGGTGGCGATCGGCGTGTACCTCGCCTCCTGGACCGGCTGGATCCTCAGCCCGGACGACGGCAAGGGCGGCTACTTCCGCGACTGGTCGGCCAAGCAGGGCGGCGTGGCGTGGCTGCCCGACTGGCTGACGAGCCTGTGGCACTACGAGACCGAGGTCTACAAGTTCCACGTGGGCCTGACCACGGGCCACACCTACGAGTCGAACCCCTGGAGCTGGCTGGTCCTGGGCCGCCCGGTCTCGTACTTCTACGAGTCCCCGGCGCCCGGTACGGACGGCTGCCCGGCCAGCGAGACCGGCAAGTGCGCCCGCGAGGTGCTGGCCCTGGGCACGCCGCTGCTCTGGTGGGCGGCCTGTTTCGCGCTGCTGTACGTGCTGTGGCGGTGGTTCTTCCGGCGCGACTGGCGGGCGGGCGCGATCGCCTGCGGCGTGGCGGCCGGGTACCTGCCCTGGTTCAACTACCAGGAGCGCACCATCTTCTTCTTCTACGCGGTGGTGTTCGTCCCGTACCTGTGCCTGGCGGTGGCGATGACGGTCGGCGCGCTCCTCGGCCCGCCCGGCTCCTCCGAGCGCCGGCGCACGCTCGGCGCGGTGGGGGCGGGCGTGCTGGTCCTGCTCATCGTCTGGAACTTCATCTACTTCTGGCCCGTCTACACCGGCCAGACCCTGCCGATGGACCAGTGGCGGGCCCGCATGTGGCTGGACACCTGGGTCTGACGGCACCGCCCGGCGGCCCGTCCCGCCCCGACCCGCCCGATGGTTTTCGGCCGAGTCCGGGGGTCTGAGTACAGGTACTCAGGACACGGGACGGGCCTCCCGCTTATTTTGAGCGCGTTCAAAAGTGCTCTGGGGAGGGGCGTGGGATGCGGGGTGCGACGAAGGGCGCGATCGCCGTCGGGGTGTTCCTGGCGATGGCGGGCGGGGCCGGGTACGGGATGTACGCGATGGTGGGGGACGCCGGGGAGGGCGGCCCGGCGGCGGCGACGGCCGCGGAGGTCGGATCGGGCCCGCCGACCGCGGCGGAGGTGCTCACCACGGCCAGGGCGTTCCTCGCCGCATGGGCTGCGGGCGACGCCCGCGCCGCGGCGGACCTGTCGAACGACCCCGAGGCCACGCAGTACGCGGTAGCCGACTACCGCACCAAGGCGCACATCACCCGGGCGGTGATCACCCCGGGTACGCCCCGGGGCGCCCTGGTCCCGTTCACGGTCCGCGCGGAGGTCTCGTACGGCGGGCACGGCAAGCCGCTGGCGTACGCCTCCTCGCTGACGGTCGTGCGCGGGCTCACCTCGAAGAAGCCCCTGGTGGACTGGCAGCCCGCGGTCCTGCACCCGCAGCTGCGGAAGGACGAGAAGCTGCGGACGGGCACCCCGGACGCCCCGCCGGTGCGGATCACGGACCGCAACGGCAAGGAGCTCACCGCCGGCGCGTACCCGTCGCTGCGCCGGATCCTCGACGAGCTGCGGGCCAGGTACGCCCCCCGGGCGGGCGGTACGGGCGGCACCGAGCTGTGGATCGAGCCCGCCCGCGCGGACGCGCCGAAGCGGACGCTGCTGACCGTGGACCCCGGCCGGCCGGGGTCCGTCCGGACGGTGCTGGACGCCGGGCTCCAGGCGGCGGCCGAGCGGGCGGCGCTCCGGTACCAGGACGCCTCGGTGGTGGCGCTCCGGCCGAGTACGGGCGACGTGCTGGCGGTGGCCAACCACCGTGCGGACGGCTTCGACGCGGCCATGCTGGGCACCACCCCGTCGGGCTCCACCCTGAAGATCGTGACGGCCGCGATGCTGCTGGACCGGGGCCTGGTGACGGCCGACGGGCCGGCCGAGTGCCCGGCGACGGTGTCCTGGTACGGGAAGTCCTTCCGCAACCAGGGCGGCTTCTCGCTGTCCGGCAGCAGCTTCGGCACCGCCTTCGCCCGCTCCTGCAACACGGCCTTCATCAAGAAGATCAAGGCGGTGGACGACGACGCGGCGCTGGCGAGGGAGGCCCGCGAGGTCTTCGGACTGGGTCTGGAGTGGCGCACCGGCGTGGCCAGCTTCGACGGCGACGTGCCGGAGGCGGCGGGCGCGGAGGCGGCCGCGGAGTACATCGGGCAGGGTCGGGTCCGGATGAACCCGCTGACCGTCGCCTCCGTCATCGCCACCGCCAAGACCGGGGTGTTCCGCCAGCCGGTGCTGGTGCCCGCGGACTGGGACCACCGGCCGGTCGCCACCGCCGAGCGGGCCATGAAGCCGGAGGTCGCCGCCCAGCTGCGGCAGCTGCTCCGGCAGACCGCGGTCAGCGGCACGGCCGCCGGTGCGATGGCCGGGGTGCCCGGGCCGAAGGGTGCGAAGACCGGTTCGGCGGAGGTCGACGGGCGGGTGAACCCGGACAGCTGGTTCACCGGGTACAGCGGCGACCTGGCCGCGGCGGCCTACGTCGCGGGCGGCGGCCACGGCGGCGAGGCCGCGGGACCGCTGGTGGCGACGGTGCTCAGGGCGGGGTGACGCCCCGGGGTGACGGCCCCGGGGTGACGGCCCCGGGGCGGGACGGCCGCGCCCGGCCGGGACGGCCGCGCCCGGGGGGACGGCTTGCTCAGGCCGTGGCCGCCTTCACCGCCCGGATCAGCGCCTGGGCGCGCGGGTCGGCGGTGACGGACCTGGCGAGCGCGTTGGTGACGTAGCCGAAACCGATGCCCGCGTCCGGGTCGGCGAAGCCGAGCGAGCCGCCGCGGCCGGGGTGCCCGTACGAGGCCGGGGAGAGCAGCGGCGAGGCGGGGCCGTGCAGCATGAAGCCCGGCCCGAAGCGGGTGTTCACGACCAGCACCCGGTCGGGGCCCGCGGCGAACTCCTGCCCGGCCAGGGCGGTGGTGGCCGGGGCGAAGAGCCGGTGGCCGCCCTCCACCTCGCCGAAGGTGGCCGCGTAGAAGCGGGCCAGGGCGCGGGCGGTGGCGATGCCGTTGGAGGCAGGCAGCTCGGCGGCCCGGTAGCCGGGGTCGTTCTCGTCGGGGAGGGGGTCGATCGCGGCGAAGGCCCGGCGGGTGAGCGAGGCCGGGTCGTCGTAGGCCGCGGTGACGTTGCGCCGGGGCCGGGTCCTCAGGCCGCCCGCCGCCACCGGCGGCGGCTCGACGGCCGCGACCCGGCCGACCCGGTGGACGCGGTCGGTCGGCAGGCCGATCCACAGGTCCATGCCGAGCGGGCCGGACACCTCCTCGGCCAGCCAGCGGCCCAGCGAGCGGCCGGCGACCCGCTCCACCAGCTCGCCGAGCAACCAGCTGAAGGTCTGTGCGTGGTAGCCGTGGTCGGTGCCCGGCTCCCAGAACGGGGTCTGCTCGGCGACCGCGCGCGGCCCGGACGTGCCGTCCACGGCCTGCTCCGGGGTGAGCCCGGGGTCCAGCGCGGGGACGCCGACCCGGTGGGACAGCAGGTGCCGGACCAGGGCCCGCTCCTTGCCGCCCGCCTTGAACTCGGGCCAGTACTCGGCCACGGGCGCGTCGAGGTCGAGCAGCCCGCGCTCGTGCAGGAGCAGGGGGACGGCGGCGGCCACGCCCTTGCCGGCGGAGCGGACGACCTGCGCGGTGTCCTCGGCCCACGGCGCGGACGGCCCGGCCGGCGCGTCCGCGTCCCGTACGCCGCCCCACAGGTCCACGACCGGGCGGCCGTCCCGGTAGACGGTGACGGCGGCGCCGCGGTCGCCCCGGTCGGTGAAGTTGCGTACGAAGGCGTCCCTGACGGGCTCGTACCCGTCCGCCACGAAGCCCTGGACCTCGCCCTCCACGTTCCTGCTCCTCGCTGTGCTGCCACCGGCACCCGGGGAGGGTGCCGTCCGATGCGTCCGGCGTCGACCGGACCCGACCGGCGCCGACCAACATGGTGCAACGTGAAACGATCCGCGTTGCTTCCGGGTCCGGGAGTCGGAATCCCGGACTCCGGACCGGGAGTCGGCACCGGACGCCAGGAGACGGTGACGGACCCTGGGAGACGGTGACGGACCCTAGGAGACGGTGACGGACCCTGGGAGACGGTGACGGACCTTAGGAGACGGTGACGGACCGCGGGTCGAAGCCGAACGGGAGCTCCAGCCGGTGCGCGCGCATCATCGCGTCGTCGCACAGCAGGTCCTGGGTGCGGCCGTCGGCGGTGATCACGCCCTCGCTGAGCACCACCGAGCGCGGGCACAGCTCCAGGGCGTAGGGCAGGTCGTGGGTGACCATCAGCACGGTCACGTCGAGGGAGCGCAGGACGTCCGCCAGCTCGCGCCGCGAGGCCGGGTCGAGGTTGGAGGAGGGCTCGTCGAGCACGAGGATCTCGGGCTCCATGGCCAGCACGGTCGCCACGGCGACGCGGCGGCGCTGCCCGAAGGACAGGTGGTGCGGGGGCCGGTCGGCGTACTCCGCCATGCCGACCCGCTCCAACGCGGCGCGCACGCGGGCCTCCAGCTCGGCACCGCGCAGTCCGGCGGCGGCCGGGCCGAAGGCGACGTCCTCGCGCACGGTGGGCATGAAGAGCTGGTCGTCGGGGTCCTGGAAGACGATGCCGACGCGGCGGCGGATCTCGGCGAGGTGGCGCTTCTCGACGGGCAGGCCGGCCACCTTCACGGTGCCGACCCCGCCGCCCAGGATGCCGTTGAGGTGCAGGACCAGGGTGGTCTTGCCGGCGCCGTTGGGGCCGAGCAGGGCGACCCGCTCGCCGCGGCCGATGCTGAGGTCGACGCCGAAGAGGGCCTGGTGGCCGTCGGGGTAGGCGAAGGCGAGGCCGGCGACCTCCAGCGAGGGGGCGGGGCGGGTCGGGGTGTCGGAGGCAGTCACAGGGTCCATCCCATCAGGCACACGGCGCTGGCCGCGGCGGGCAGTGCGGCCGCGTACGCCCACTGCGTGCGCGAAGCGGTCACGTCGTCGATCACCGGCATGGTCCCGGTGTAGCCCCGGCTGACCATGGCCAGGTGCACCCGCTCGCCGCGCTCGTAGGAGCGGATGAACAGGGCACCGGCCGTCTTGGCCAGCACTCCCCAGTGGCGTACGCCGCGGGCCTCGAAGCCCCGGGAGCGGCGGGCGACGGACATCCGGCGGAGCTCGTCGGTGATCACGTCGCCGTAGCGGATCATGAAGGCGGCGATCTGGACGAGCAGCGGCGGCAGCTTCAGCCGCTGCAGGCCGAGCAGCAGCTCGCGCAGTTCGGTGGTGGCGGCCAGCAGGACCGAGGCGGCGACCCCGAGCGTGCCCTTGGCCAGGACGTTCCAGGCGCCCCACAGGCCGGAGACGCTGAGGGACGTGCCGAGCACCTCCACCCGCTCGCCCTGCGCGACGAAGGGCATGAGGACGGCGAAGAGGACGAACGGCACCTCGATCAGCATCCGTCGCAGTACGAAGCCGGCGGGGACGCGGGCGACCGCCGCGACCCCGGCGAGCAGGGCGGCGTACAGGCCGAAGGCCCAGACCGCCTCGCGCGGGGTCGCGACGACCACCACGACGAAGCCGAACGCGGCGGCGAGCTTGCAGTGCGGCGGCAGCCGGTGGACCGGGGAGTGTCCGTGCCGGAAAAGCTTGTGGGCGTGGCCCGCGCCCACGTCAGGCCACCGGAGAGGGGGTGGTGGGGGCGGGCTCGGCGCGGCGGCGCCGTACAGCCCAGAAGACGCCCGAGCCGACGACGACCGTCGCGCCGACGCCGATCACGCCGGCGAGGCCGCCGGAGAGGCGGGCGTTCGCGACGTCCTTGACGCCGTAGTCGGCGAGCGGGGAGTCGGCGGCGGCGTGCGGTTCGACCTTGCTGTCGATGCCCTTGTCGGCGGCGACCTTCTCCAGGCCGTCGGGGCTGGCGGAGGCGTAGAAGGAGACGAAGCCCGCCAGGGCGAGGGCGGTGACCAGGCCGGTGGCCCACACCTTCTTGGTGGAGCGGCCCCTCGCCGCGGCGAGGGGGACCGCCGCGGGAGCGTCCACGAGCTCGCCGCCGATGCGGAGCTTGAGCCGGGTGGTCAGGCCGCGGGCGCCGTGCACGAGGTCGGGCCGGACGGCCAGGACGGCGCCCACGGTCAGGGCGGTGATGAAGGCCTCGCCGATGCCGATGAGGACGTGCACGCCGACCATCGCGGTCAGCACCTTGCCGACGGGGACGTCGGTGGTGCCCCCGACGGCGTACAGGAGGGTGAAGAACGCGGCGGCGGCCGGTACGGACAGCAGTGCGCCGAGGAAGGCCGCCGCGGTGACCGAGCGGCGGGTCCTGGGCAGGACCTTCACCAGCCCCTTGAAGACGCCGTAGGAGACCAGCACGGTCACCACGCCCATGGTGGTGATGTTGACGCCGAGGGCGGTCAGGCCGCCGTCGGCGAACAGGATGCCCTGCATCAGCAGGACCACGGCGACGCAGAGCACGCCGGTGTACGGGCCGACGAGGACGGCGGCCAGGGCGCCGCCCAGCAGGTGCCCGCTGGTGCCTGCGGCGACGGGGAAGTTGAGCATCTGCACGGCGAAGATGAACGCGGCAACCAGGCCCGCGAGCGGCGCGGTCCGCTCTCCTCCGAAGCCCGCGGCTCCGGAGGCGTCCCCCAGTTCGCGGCGGGCGCCGCGCAGGCTGACGGCGACGGCTCCGGCGGCCACCACTGCGGCGGCCGCGGAGACCGGGGCGTCGATGAATCCGTCGGGGACGTGCATGGATGCTCCGCTTCCTGTGCTCTTCGGGGCCCGGCCGGGCAACGTTTGATAATAGAGCCCAGTTGCAAAGAGGTAGCAAGAGCGTCCGGATACCAAAAACCCTACGAGCACCCGCCGGAAAATATGCGACATTTGGGATAAAGGTCGCGAGTGTGAGGAGTCCGGTCCGTGAGTTCTCCCATCGAAGAGCGCGTCCGCGGCCGTGTCGTCACCGACGACCCCCTGTACCGCACGATCCCGGTGGCGCTCCGCTTCCTGCCCTCGGAGCCGCTGGCCGTACGGGTGGTCTTCCCCGCGGGCCTCTCGCCCGAGGGGTCGGAGAACGAGTGGGTCTTCTCGCGCACCCTGCTGGAGACGGGGCTGCAGTCCCCGACCGGCAGCGGGGACGTCCGGGTGTGGCCGTGCGGGCGGGTCCAGACGATCGTGGAGTTCCACTCCCCCGAGGGCGTGGCGGTGGTGCAGTTCGACACCCCGGCGCTGCGCCGGTTCCTGCGCCGCACGTACGCGCCCGGCCCCACGTACAAGGCCCGGCCGCACCAGGAGAGTGCGGCCGGGCCCTCGGTTCAGCGCTGAGCGGGGGTCAGGCGCGGACCAGCTCCCGCTCGGGGTCGGCGTCGGGGTCGGCCTGCCCCTGGCCGGCGGCGTGGGAGGCGTCGTCGCCGAGGTGCTTGCGCAGCCCCTCGCCCTCGACGTCCACGTTCGGCAGCAGGCGGTCCAGCCAGCGCGGCAGCCACCAGGCCCTGTGGCCCAGCAGGGCCAGGACGGCGGGGACGACGGCCATGCGGACGACGAAGGCGTCGAAGAACACCGCCACCGCCAGGCCGAAGCCGATCATCTTGACCATCTGCTCGCTGGAGCCGATGAAGCCCGCGAACACCGCGATCATGATGACCGCCGCGGCCACGACCACCCGGGCGCCGTGCCGGAAGCCGGTGACGATGGCCTGACCCGGCCGCTCGCCGTGGACGTACGCCTCGCGCATGCGGGTGACGAGGAAGACCTCGTAGTCCATCGCCAGGCCGAACACCACGCCCACCATGAAGATCGGCATCATGCTCATGATCGGACCGGTCTGCTCGACCCCGAAGAGCGAGCCCAGCCAGCCCCACTGGAAGACCGCGACCACCGCGCCGAGGGCGGCGACCACCGAGAGGAGGAAGCCGAGGGCGGCCTTGAGCGGGACCAGCACCGAGCGGAAGACCACCATCAGGAGCAGGAAGGCGAGGCCGACGACGAGCCCCAGGTAGGGCAGCAGCGCGTCGTTCATCTTCTGCGAGAAGTCGATGTTCATCGCGGTCTGGCCGGTGACCAGGACGTCGTCGCCGCTCTTGTCGCGGATCGTGTGGACCAGGTCCTCGGTGGCGGCGGAGGACGGGCGGTCCTTCGGCACCACGGTGATCATCGCGGTGTCGCCGGCCTTGTTCATGGTCGGCGGGGTGACGGCCACGACGCCCTGCATGCCCTTGATGTCGTCCACGGTCTTGTCCGCGACCGCCTTGCCGCCGTCGACCACGACCAGCAGCGGGCCGTTGAAGCCCGGGCCGAAGCCGTCGGAGAGCATGTCGTAGGCCTTGCGCTGGGTCGTGGAGACCGGCTGCGAGCCGTCGTCCGGCAGGCCCATCTCCAGCTTGGCCGCCGGGATGGCGACGGCGCCCAGGCCGATGACGCCGGCGAGCAGGACCGTCACCGGGCGGCGCAGGACGAAGCGGGCCCAGCGGGTGCCCATGTTGGGCTTCCCGGCGGCCGCGGCGGCCTTGGCCGCGCTCCCGCCGAACAGCTTGCTCTTGGTGCCCATGGGCAGCACGCGGCGGCCGGCGAACCCGAGCATCGCCGGGATCAGGGTGAGGGCGACGAGGACGGCGATGACCACGGTGCCGGCGGCCGCGAAGCCCATCTTGCTGAGCATCGGGATGTTCACGACGGCCAGGCCCACGAGGGCGATGACCACGGTGAGGCCCGCGAAGACCACCGCGGAGCCGGCCGTGCCGACGGCCCGGCCGGCCGCCTCGTCGCGCTCGCGGCCCTCGGCGAGCTCCGCGCGGTAGCGGGAGACGATGAAGAGCGCGTAGTCGATGCCGACCGCCAGGCCGATCATCATCGCGAGGGTGGAGGTGGTGGTGCCGAGGTCCAGGACGTTGGCCAGGGCGGTGATGGAGGAGACGCCGATGCCCACGCCGAGCAGGGCGGTCAGCAGCGGCAGCCCGGCCGCGACCAGCGAGCCGAAGGTGATGACCAGCACGATGCCGGCGATGACCACGCCGACGACCTCGCCGGGGCCGCTCTCGGGGACGGCCATGAGGGCGTCGCCACCGATCTCGACCTTCAGGCCGGCCGCCTGGGCGGCCTTGCCGGAGCCCTTGAGGGCCTCACGGGTCTCGTCGGTCAGCTCCATGCCGCTGACCTTGTAGGTGACCTGGGCGTAGGCGGTGGTGCCGTCCTGGCTGACCGCCTGGCCCTGGTACGGGTCGACGACGCGCTCGACCTGGTCCGAGCCGGACCTGAGGTCGGCGACCGCCTTCTCGACCTGCGCCTTCTCGGCCGGGTCGGTGATCTTCCGGCCGGCCGGGGCCTTGAAGACCACCCGGGCGGTGGCGCCGTCGGCGCGCGAGCCGGGGAAACGCTTCTCCAGCAGGTCGAAGGCCTTCTGGGCCTCCGTGCCGGGCATCGAGAAGGAGCTGGAGGTCGGGGTCGCCGCCGAGGACGCGCCGAAGCCGGCGAGCACGAGCAGCGCCACCCAGACGAGGGCGACGAGGCGGCGGCGCCTGAAGGCGCCCCTGCCGAGTCGGTAGAGGAAGGTGGCCACGAGATGGGTCTCCCGTTCCGGTCGTGGTGTGGATCAGGGCATGCGGAATCCGGCCCGACGACGAGAGCGGCGTGTCAGGTGGTCCTGATGGGGCTTGTGCGGGACGTGCGGTCGGTGCGGTGCGGCCGGCGGAGTGCCGGACGCCGCGGTGTCAGACGCCGAGGGCGGGGAAGACCACGGAGTCGATGAAGTCGGCCAGGAACGCCCGGTCCGGACACCGGTCCTCCATCAGCGGCAGCGCGATGAAGGCGCCGATGAGCATGTGGGGCACGTAGGTCAGGGCGGGACAGTCGGCGGCCACCTCGCCCCGGTCCACGGCCCGCCGCAGCATCGCGTTCAGGCCGGTGATCTCGGGCTCCATGAGCAGTTCGCGGAGCGCCCTGTGCAGCTCGGGGCTCGTGTGGACGGCATGGGCCAGACCCCGCATGAGCGCGGTGTCCTTGGCCATCTGCGCGTCGTCGGAGTTCTCGACCATGACCGCGAAGTCGCCGCGCAGCGTGCCCGTGTCGATCTCCCGCAGGGAGACCGGCTGGGTGCAGCGCAGGGCCTTCGCGACCAGCTCCGGCTTGCTCCCCCACTGGCGGTAGAGGGTCGCCTTGCTGGACTTCGTACGGGCGGCGACGGCGTCCATCGTCAGGGCGTCGTAGCCGACCTCGCGCAGGAGCTCGAGCACGGCCTCGTGCAGCTCGGCCTCCCGCTCGGGGGTGATCCGGCTGCGCCGTGCGACGCCCGTGTCCGCCATCTTCCGGCCTCCTCGACCTTCCGACCGTCCAGCGGTCCGTCCGGCGAGCCGAACGAAACCGTTCCGTACGCGTACGACGATACTCCCGGCGGCCCACGAAACGAAACGGTTTCGTTTCGTTCTCGAGGTGGGCTCCGTCACGTCTCCGGCGCGTCAGCATCCGGCCTGCAGCCGTCCGGCGCCCGTCCGCCTCCCGTCCGCGCCCCCGCGCGCCCCCGCCCGCGCCCCCTTGCGTTCGCCTGTACGAGTTGCCGCGCCCCCCGGGCGCGGAAAGCATTTAGGGGTGAGCCACGACCTCGCCTACCTCCGGTTCCCGCACCTGCACGACGACCTCCTGTGCTTCGCCGCCGAGGACGACCTGTGGGTCGCCCCGCTGGTCCCCGAGGGGGAGCCACCCGGCCGGGCCTGGCGGCTCACCGTCGACCGGACCCGCATCGGCCACCCCCGCTTCTCGCCGGACGGCAGCCGGATCGCCTTCACCACCTGGCGCAGCCTCGACCCCGAGATCCACCTGGTCCCCACGGCCGGCGGCACGGCCCGGCGGCTGTCCTACTGGGGCTCCACCGACACCCGGGTGTGCGGGTGGACCCCGCCCGACGAGGGCGGCCGCAGCGACATCCTGGCCGTCTCCTCGCACGGCCAGCCCTTCTCGTACTACTCGTGGGCCTACACCCAGGCCACCGACGGCAGCCCCGGCAAGCGCCTGCCCTGGGGCCCGGTCTCCGACATCGCCGTCGGCGAGCTCGACGGGGAGCGCAGGACCCTGCTGCTGACCGGGAAGCCGCCGCACGAACCCGCGGCGTGGAAGCGCTACCGCGGCGGCGCGACGGGCCGGCTGTGGCTGCACGGCGAGCGGCTGCTGCCCGACATCGGCGGGCACCTCGACTGCGCGATGTTCGTCGACGGCCGGATCGCCTTCCTCTCCGACCACGAGGGGATCGGCAACCTCTACTCCTGCCTGCCCGACGGCACCGACCTGCGCCGCCACACCGACCACGACGAGTTCTACGCCCGGCACGCCTCCAGCGACGGCCGCCGCGTGGTCTACCAGTGCGCCGGAGACCTGTGGCTGGTCGACTCCCTCGCGCCCGGGGCCGGACCGCGCCGGCTCGCGGTCCGGCTCGGCGGGGCGCGCACGGGCCGGCGCACCTACTCGGTGCCGGCCGCCAGCCACGTGGACTCCGTCTCGGTGGACACCACCGGACGGGCCAGCGCGGTGGTCGTCCGCGGCTCGCTGTACTGGCTCACCCACCGCGACGGCCCGGCCCGCACCATCGCGGACACCCCCGGGGTGCGGGTCCGGCTCCCGGAGATGCTGGGCTCGGCGGGCCAGGTCGCGTACGTCACCGACGCCGAGGGCGAGGACGCCATCGAGATCGCCTACCTGCCCCGCGCCAGCGGCGACCGCGAGCCGCGCCGGCTCGCCTCGGGCGACCTGGGGCGCGTACTGGAGCTGGTCTCCGACCCGGAGGGGGAGCGCCTGGCGATCGCCTCGCACGACGGGCGGGTGCTGCTCCTCGACGCCACCGAGGACTCCAACGGGGAGGTCAGCGAACTGATCCGGTCCACCAACGGGCCGGCCCGCGACCTGTCGTTCTCCCCCGACGGCGGCTGGCTGACCTGGTCGCACCCGGGCATCGGCCGCTCGCTGCGCCAGATCAAGATGGCCCGCATCGCCGGCCCCGGCGCGCGCGTCATCGTGGACGTCACCAACGGCCGCTTCGAGGACGAGAACCCGGTCTTCACCCGGGACGGCCGCTACCTCGCCTTCCTCTCCTGGCGCGGCTTCGACCCGGTGTACGACGTCCACACCGGCGACCTGTCCTTCCCGCTCGGCTGCCGCCCGTACCTCGTCCCGCTCTCCTCCGCCACGCCCTCGCCCTTCGCGCTGCTGCCCGACGGCCGCCCGGCGGCCGGCGGCCTGGACCCGACCGAGAACGAGGGGGGCGACGGCGCGGTGACGGTCGAGATCGAGGGCCTGGAGAACCGGGTCTTCCCCTTCCCCGTGACCGCCTCCAAGTACTCCGCGCTGCACCCGGTCAGCGGCGGCGGCCTGGTGTGGATGCGCTGGCCCATCTCGGGCGCGCTCGGCGAGACCTTCGCCAACCCCGCCGACGTCTCCGGCAAGCCGAGCCTGGAGCACTTCGACATCACCAAGGCCCGCAAGACCGAACTGGTCGGCGACCTGGACTGGTTCTCGGTCAGCGGCGACGGCACCCGGCTGGTGGTGGCCGACGACGGCGACCTCAGGGCCGTGCCCGCCACCGAGTCCGGCGACGGCGACTCCACCGTCTACCTCGACCTGCGGCGGATCCTGCACGAGGTGGACCCGGCGGCCGAGTGGCGGCAGGCCTACGAGGAGGCCGGACGGCTCATCCGGGCGTACTTCTGGGAGCCGGACATGTGCGGGATCGACTGGGCCGGGGTGCTGACCCAGTACCGGCCCCTGGTCGAACGCGTCGCCTCCCCCGACGAGTTCGCCGACCTGCTGCGCGAGGTGCTCGGCGAGCTCGGCACCTCGCACGCGTACGTCTCCCCCGCCCGCCGCAACGAGGGCCCGCCGCACTACCAGCGGGCCATGGGCCTGCTCGGCGCCAACCTCGTGCCGCACGACGGCACCTGGGTGGTGCGCCGGATCCTGCCCGGTGACTCCTCCGACTCCAAGGCCCGTTCGCCGCTGGCCGGGATGGGCATCCGGGAGGGCGCGGTCCTCACCCACGTCGACGGCCGCCCGGTCGACCCGGTCGCCGGCCCGTTCCCGCTGCTCGCGGCGGCCGGCGGGACCACCGTCGAGCTCACCTTCCAGCCGGCCGAGGGCACGGGCCGATCCCGCCGGGTGGCGATCGTGCCGCTCGTCGACGAGCGGCCGCTGCGCTACCAGGACTGGGTGGCCAAGCGGCGGGCCGTGGTCCGCGAGGTGAGCGGCGGCAAGTGCGGGTACCTGCACATCCCGGACATGGGCGGGTCGGGCTGGGCCCAGTTCAACCGGGACCTGCGCATGGAGGTCTCCCGGCCGGCCCTGATCGTGGACGTCCGGGGCAACGCCGGCGGCCACATCAGCGAGCTGGTCGTCGAGAAGCTCACCCGGCGCATCCTGGGCTGGGACCTGACCCGCGACGCGCAGGCGGTGTCGTACGCCTCCAACTCCCCCCGGGGACCGGTGGTGGCCCTGGCCGACGAGGCCACCTCCTCCGACGGCGACATGATCACCGCGGCCTTCCGGCTGCTGGGTCTGGGCCCCGTGGTGGGCCAGCGGACCTGGGGCGGCGTGGTCGGCATGACGGGGCGGCACACCCTCGGCGACGGCAGCGTGATCACCGTCCCGATGAACGCGGCCTGGTTCGACGCGTACGGCTGGTCCGTGGAGAACCGGGGCGTCGAGCCGGACCTGGAGATAGAGCGCACCCCGCTCGACTGGGCCGAGGGGCGGCACGCGCAGCTCGACGACGCCGTCCACCTGGCGCTGGAGCTGCTCGAGCAGCACCCCGCCTCGGTGCCGCCGGGCTACGACGACGTACCCGACCGGCGGCGTCCGAAGCTGCCGCCGCGGTCGTGAGGAAGGGACACCCCACACCCCCGGCCCCTCGGAGCCGGGGGGCTGCCGGCGCCGGTCCCGCACGCGCCCGCGCGGAAGGGCGGGCCGTTCCCGAACGACCGCGCCCCTTCCGCGCGCCCCTTCCACGCGTCCGGGCCGCCCGTCAGGGGCGGGGGGACCGCTCCTGCTCGTCCGCGGCCCCGCCGGCCCCGACCAGCCCGGTGCGCACCGAGCCCATCCGCCCGTCGAAGCGCCGTACCTCGCGCTGGCCCACGGTCCCGATGAGCCCCGGCAGGTAGCCGCGCACCGGCTGCATCCCGCGCAGCCACCACTGCGCGTACACGTGCGCCGAGCGCCGCTCGACACCGGCCACGATGCGGTCCACGGCCGGGCCCAGCGGGTACGTGCGGTTCGCCGGCCACGGCAGGCGCTGCCGCAGCTCGCGCATGACGTCGTCCTGGTCGGCCCCGCGCACCATGTCGGTGTCGGTCCACGACAGGTAGCCCACGCCCACGCGGACGCCCTTGTGGGCCACTTCGGCGCGCAGGCTGTGCGCGAAGGCCTCGACCCCCGACTTGGAGGCGCAGTACGCGGTCATCATCGGTGCCGGGGTGATGGCGGCCAGCGAGGCGATCTGGAGGAAGTAGCCCCGGCTCTCCATCAGGACGGGCAGGAAGGCGCGGGCGGTCACCGCCCCGCCGATCAGGTTGACCTCGATGACGCGGCGCCAGGCGTCCGGGTCGGAGTCGACGAACGGGCCGCCCGCCGCGACCCCGGCGTTGGCGACCACGATGTCCACCTTGCCGAAACGCTGCTTGACCTCCTCCGCGACCCGGGCCATGGCGGCGTGGTCGGTGACGTCGGCGTGCCAGTGGTCGCTGTCGGTGTGCAGCCGCTCCGAGACCTCCTTGAGGGCCTCCGGCTCCAGGCCGACCAGCGCGATCCGGGCGCCGCGGGCGGAGAGCTTGCGGGCCAGCAGCTCGCCGACGCCCCGCGCGGCGCCGGTGACGACGGCGACCTGGCCTTCCAGACTCCTGCGTGCGCTCACGGCGTCTCCTCCTTGGCGGGTACGTACTCGGCGGCGAGTTCGGCGAGGGTGCGGGTGACGGCCTCGGGGGCCTCCACGGGCGTCATGTGGCCCATGCCCGCGAGTTCGGTCAGGCCCACGCAGCGCGGCAGCGCGGCGGCCAGGCCGCGGGCGTGCACGACCGGGGTGAGCCGGTCGGCGGTGCCCACCAGGACGGCGGCGGGGACGCCGAGGGCCTTGACCCCGGCGTTTAGGTCGAGCTCGGCCAGCACCTGGGACCAGCCGTGCCGGACCGGGGTCGGGCAGGCGTGCACGATCCGGGCGCAGGCCTCGACCCGCCCGGGTGCTGAGCCCGGTCCCATGGTGGCGTACCGCAGGACCTTCTTCCCGACCGGCGTGACCGGGCCGAGCGGGGCCCGCGAGCCGAGCACGGCGCGGGTCAGCCGGGAGCGCACCCGGCCGGCCGGGCCCGGTACGACCAGGGCCTCGTCGACGAGGCGGGCGCTGCCGGTGCTGCAGAGCAGGACGGCGGCGGCGTGCTCGGCGAACTCGGGCCGGCGGGCCGCGGCCATGACCGTCATTCCGCCCATGGAGTGGCCGGCCACCACCGCGCGCTCGCCCGGCGCGAGGGCCGTCCCGAGGACGGCGACCAGGTCGTCGGCGAGGGCGTCGGTGCTGTAGCGGCCGGGGGTGGCCGGGCTGCGGCCGTGACCGCGCTGGTCGTACGCGATGACGCGGTGGGCGGCGGACAGGGCGCGGATCTGGGCGGCCCAGAACGCGGTGGAGCAGGTCCAGCCGTGGGCGAGGACGACGGCCGGGGCCGTCCCGGGGCCGTGCACCTCGACGTGCAGACGGGCTCCGTCGGCGGAGACGGCGGTCAGCTCGCGGACCGGGGCGGGCGGGGCGTAGGGGCCCTCGGTGACGTGGGCGGGACGGCGGCTCACGCGGCGCTCCCCTCGGCGGTTGCCGGCTTCGCCGCGGAGGCCTGGGCCGGGACCCGCGTCCCGACGCGCTGGATCTCGTACTCGCCCAGGTCCACGGCCCGCGTCTCGCGCCGGAACTCGCCCGTCGTACCGGGCCACACCGTCGTGTTGCGGCCGTTCGCGTCGAGGTACCAGCTCGTGCAGCCGCCCGTGTTCCACACGGTGCGCTCCATCCGGGCCTGCACCTTGCGGTTCCAGGTGTGCACGGCCGAGGGCCGGGCCGCCAGGGCCACGCGACCGCCGAGGACGTTCAGCTGGCGCACGTAGTCGGCCATGTAGTTCAGCTGGGACTCGATCATGAGGATCATCGAGCTGTTGCCGAGACCGGTGTTCGGGCCGATGATCGTCATCCAGTTCGGGAAGCCGGCGGCCGTCGCGCCGCGCAGCGACTGCATCCCGTCCTTCCAGGCCTCCGCGAGGGTGTGGCCGTCGGCGCCCACGACCCGGTCGGCGATCGGCATGTCGGTCACGTGGAAGCCGGTCGAGAAGACGACGGCGTCGACCTCGGTCTCGGTACCGTCGGCGGCCACCAGCACCGAGCCGCGGACCTCCTTCAGCCCGGAGGCCACCAGGTCGACGTCGGGGCGGGCCACCGCCGGGTAGTACTCGCTCGACAGGAGGATCCGCTTGCAGCCGATCCGGTAGTCGGGCGTGAGCTTGGCCCGCAGCTGCGGGTCCTTGACCGCCCGTGCCATGTTCCTCTTCGCCAGGGCCTCGATGAAGCCGAGCTGGTTGGGGCGCTTGGTGAAGGCGCTGACCTGGAGCTCCCGGATGCCCCACAGCAGCCCGCGGCGGGCGGCCCGGGTGACCGGCAGCTGCCGGTGCAGCCAGCGCTCCAGCCCGCTGATCGCCCGGTCGGTGCGCGGCAGCACCCACGGCGGGGTCCGCTGGAAGAGCGTCAGCCGGGCCACCTCCCCGGCGATGGCCGGGACGATTTGGATGGCGGAGGCACCGGTGCCGATCACGGCCACGCGCTTGCCGCGCAGGTCGTAGTCGTGGTCCCAGCGGGCGGAGTGGAAGACCTTGCCGGGGAAGGTGTCCAGACCCGGGACGTCGGGCGTCTTGGGGTCCGACAGCGGGCCGGTCGCCGAGACGACCACGTCGGCGGTGAAGTCCCCGCCGGCGGTCTCGATCTCCCACCGCAGCTCCGCGGCGTCCCAGCGCATCATCCGCACGTCGTGGTTCAGCCGGATGTGCGGGCGCAGTCCGAAGGTGTCGGCGACGTGCTCCAGGTAGGCGCGGATGTGCGGCTGGCCGGAGAAGGTGCGCGGCCAGTCGGGGTTCGGCGCGAAGGAGAACGAGTAGAGGTGCGAGGGCACGTCGCAGGCGCACCCCGGGTAGCTGTTGTCGCGCCAGGTGCCGCCGACCGAGCCCGCCCGCTCCAGGACGACGAAGTCGGTGATGCCCTCGCGGCGCAGCCGCACCGCGGCCCCGAGGCCTCCGAATCCGGATCCGACCACCGCCACCCGTACGTGCTCGCGCTCGGCCATGCCGCCGCCCTCCCGCAGTCCGCGACTCTGCCAGCAATCACTGGCACGATGGAGCGTAGAGCAGCTCCGTACTCATGGGTAGGGGGTCCGCACCGGAAAGTTACCGGCGGTACGGGACTGCCCTGGTCCGGCCTGCGACCGCTTAGGCTGCGGGTGTGTCGGAACATGAGGCGGAACCCGGCGGCGCGGAGCCCAGGGGCACGGTACGCGAGTACCGGACGGAGGAGCTGGCCGATGCGGCCGGGATCACGGTGCGCACGCTGCGCTTCTACCGGGAGCGCAAGCTGCTGCCGCCGCCCCGCCGCGAGGGCCGGATCGCCTGGTACGACGACCACCACCTGGCCCGGCTGCGCACCATCGCCGCGCTCCTGGACCGCGGCCACACCCTGGGCGGCATCGCGGAGCTGACCGCGGCCTTCGAGAACGGCCGGGACGTGAACCAGCTCGGCGAACTGCTCGGTCTGGACGGCGACGGCCTCGGCTGGTCCGAGGAGACCCCGGTGCGACTGACGCCCGAGGAGCTCGCGGACTACTTCGCGGGCGAGGTCACGCCGGAGAACCTGGCCGCCTCGCTGGACCTCGGCTACCTGGCCGTGGACGGCGACGAGATCGTGCACGTCAGCCGCCGCCTGCTGGACGTGTCCTCGGCGCTGGTGCGCGAGGGGGTCCCGCTCGCGGTCGTCCTGGAGACCGGCCGCCGGGTGCGCGAGCACGCCGAAGCGCTGGCGGCCCTGTTCACGGACCTGATCGCGACCCACGCCGCCCCCGCCGGCGCGGCGGCCGCCGACGCGGTGGACCCGGAGTCCCTGGTGAAGGCGGTGGACCGGCTGCGGCCGCTGGCGAAGAGCGTGGTGGAGGCGGAGCTGTCCATGGCGATGGACCGTCGCCTCAGGCCGCCCGCGGCCGGCTCCTGAAGGACTTCCCTACCGCTCGTAGACGACCGTCACGGGTGCGTGGTCGGACCACCGCTCGGGGTGCGTCTCGGCGCGCTCGACGAAGCCCTTGACCGCCCTGGCCGCCAGACCGGGGGTCGCGACCTGGAGGTCGATGCGCCAGCCGGCGTCGTTGTCGAACGCCCGGCCGCGGTAGGACCACCACGAGTACGGCCCCGCCTGCTCGGGGTGCAGGGCCCGGACCACGTCGACGTACCCGGCCTCCTCGTACACCCGGCCGAGCCACTCCCGCTCCTCGGGCAGGAAGCCGGCGCTCTTGCGGTTGGTCTTCCAGTTCTTGAGGTCGGCCTCCTGGTGGCAGATGTTCCAGTCGCCGCAGACCACGACCTCGCGGCCGCCGGCGGCCGCGCGCTCCTTGAGGGCCTTCAGGTAGGGCAGGAACTCACCCATGAACCGGTACTTCTCGTCCTGCTTCTCCGTGCCCGCCTCGCCCGAGGGCAGGTAGAGGCTCGCGACCGTGACGCCCGGCAGGTCGCACTCCACGTACCGGCCGCTGCCGTCGAACTCGTCGCTGCCGAAACCGACCTGCACGCGCTCGGGCGCCCGGCGGGTGTAGAGGGCGACCCCGGCCCGGCCCTTGGCGGCGGCCGGGGCGAACACGGTGTGCCAGCCCTCGGGGTCGCGCACCTCGTCGGGGATCTGGCCCGCCTCCGCCCGGACCTCCTGCAGGCAGATCACGTCGGCGTCCGTCCCGGCCAGCCACGGGACCAGGCCCTTCTTGGCGGCCGCGCGGATGCCGTTCACGTTGACGGTCGTCACAGTCAGCAACACAAGCTCCCCAGATCGCACAAAACGGGTGCAGCCTACCCGTGCGCCTCCGGGGAAGGGGGTCCGTCTCAGCCCTCGGGCCTACCCGGTCGCCCCTCAGTACGATGTTCGAATGCCTCAGCAGACCCGCCGCCGGAACATCACCATCCGCCCCAGCACGTACGACCACCCCGACGCAGTGCGCCTCAACGACCAGGTGCAGCTGGAGTACGCCGAGCGCTACGACGGCGAGGGCGACGAGACGCCGCTCGACCCGGCGATGTTCACGGCGCCGAACGGGCTGTACCTGCTGGCGTACGACGAGGAGGACGGCGAGCCCGTCGCGAGCGGCGGCTGGCGCGCCCAGGAGCGCAACGAGGAGGGCTACTCCGACGGCGACGCCGAACTGAAGCGCATGTACGTCGTGCCCGGCGCCCGCGGCCTCGGCCTGGCCCGCCGCATCCTCTCCGCACTCGAGGACTCCGCCCGCGCCGCCGGCCGCGTCCGCATGGTCCTGGAGACCGGCGACCAGCAGCCCGAGGCCATCGCCCTCTACCGCTCCAGCGGCTACGACTTCTGCGACAAGTTCGGCTACTACCGCTTCTACGACTCCAGCCGCTGCATGGCGAAGCCCCTGGCGCAGCCCGGCTCCTGACCGCGCCCCCGGGCGTCACGGGCCGGGCACCGGCGCCTGAAACGCCGAGATCCCGCTCGGTCTTTCGACCGGCGGGATCTCGTGACGTTTCCCGGTAGCTATCCGAGAACTGTCGTTTGTGGACCTGTGGGGATTTGAACCCCAGACCCCCTCGATGCGAACGAGGTGCGCTACCAGACTGCGCCACAGGCCCTTGCGACGTGTGAAACATTAGCAGGTGATCCGCGCGGCTCCAAAATCCGCTCCCCCGCAGGTCATCGAGCAGGAGACGAAGGGCCCCCGCGGCGGCGGGGAGCCGCCGGCGGGGGCCGGGTGGAGCGGGGGCGCCGTGTCACTCGTTGGCGGCGCGGGGGCGGTTGTCGGGGTCGAACTGGTCGAAGAGCGGGGTGCGGCCGCGGTCGCGCGGACGGCGCGGGGGCGCGGGCCGCTGCTGGCCCGGCGCGGCCCCCGGCTCTCCGGGCTGCGCGGCACCGGTCGGCGGCGGGCCGCCCTTCGCGGGAGCGGTGCCGGACGGGTTGCCCGGCCGCACCTTCAGGCGCGGGTCGGTGGGCTCGGCCGTCGAGGAGCGCGCCGGGCTCCAGCCGTCCGCGACGGACGGGCCGGTCGCGCGCGGGGCCACCGGGGCCGTCACGTACGTCGGCAGCGGAACCGGCACCGGCTCCCAGCTGTCGCCGCGCGCCGGACCCCGGCCGCGCTCGCGCTGCTGGTCCACCCACTCGGCGTGGTCGGTCTGTTCGACCAGCGCGCGCCGCCCGGCCTCCTGCGGCGAGACGGCGGGCGCCGGCTCGGGCTCGGCGGGCCGCACGGGCGCGTCACCCGGCTCGACGTCCGGGGCGGGGTGCCGACGGCTCTCGCGGAGCCGCTGCGCGGCCGCCTCCGCCCGGCGCCGGTCCATCGTGAACGCGAACCGCCGCCGCTCCTGCACCCGCAGGTAGACGATGTACGAGCTCAGCATGACGGCCGGGACGGCCGGGGCCCACAGGAACCGCAGTCCGCCCACCGCGGCGACGACCGCGCCGAAGGTGAAGCCGAGGAAGAGGAGCGCCGTCGTGCGGCGGCGCCGGGCCAGCACCTTGGTGCGCTGGATGCGGCGGGCCCGCTCGGCCGTCACGACCGCCGGCTCGGGACGGGTCGGAGGCACGACGGAGTCCCGGACGTCGACGTCCACGGAACTGATCGCTTCCGTGACGGCGTCCGGCTCCACGCGGGGCTCCGCCACCTCGCCGCGCTCACGCAGGCCCTTGGCGTAACGGCGCTCCATCCCCGCCCGGCCGGACAACAGCCGGATGGCGGTGGAGAAGCGTTCCGTCGGACGGGCCTCGTTCAGCTCGTCCTGCCTCCGGAGCCACATCGGCACCAAGTAGGCGGCCCAGGCCCCGACAATGACTGCGTAGATGAGGCCGCTGCTGCTCACACCCCACACGGTAGAGGGGTCCGGGCGACCGCATCCGCCAATTGGGCCGGTGTGTCGCACGATCCGGCTGATATCACCGACTTTTTTTGTGATTCTTCGGATCAGGTTATGGGTGACTCGGAATCGGGCCGACCATAATTCGAACAGATTTTTTATTTCTGCGGGGTGCCGGGACGGGCCACGTGCCACCGGTGCAGCATCCCCTCGGGGACCTCGTCCGCGGTGAGCGCGAAGACGAGGTGGTCCCGCCAGGCCCCGTCGATGTGCAGGTACCGGGGCCGCAGCCCCTCCTCCCGGAATCCGAGCTTCTCCACCACCCGCCGGCTGGGGCCGTTCTCGGGGCGGATGCACACCTCGATGCGGTGCAGGCCGACCGTACGGAAGCAGTGGTCGACGGCCAGGGCCACGGCCGTGGGCATGACACCGCGGCCGGCCACGTCCTGGTCGACCCAGTAGCCGACGTGGGCGGCGCACATGGAGCCCCAGGTGATCCCGGCGACCGTGAGCTGACCGACCAGCCGGCCCTCGTACTCGATGACGAAGGGCAGCATGCGGCCCGCGTTGGCCTCGGCCCGCAGGTGTCGGACCATCTGCCGGTAGGTGGGCCGCTGGATGACCGGCCCCCAGGGCGCGGGCGGCGGGATGGTCGCCTCCCACGGGCGCAGCCACTCGCGGTTGCGGCGGTTGACCTCGCGCCAGGCGCGTTGGTCGCGCAGCCTTATGGGCCGGAGGACGACGTCGCCGTCCGCCAGCACCACGGGCCAGGAGGGGCGGTTCAGCTCGGGCTCCCCGGTCTGGGGTGGTCGCCGCCGCGGATCTGGTCGACGGCGTGCGGGAGGATCCGCTCCAGCACGGCCAGTCCGTCGCGCACGCCGCCGGTCGAGCCGGGCAGGTTGACGATCAGGGTGTGGCCGCTGACGCCGGCCAGGCCGCGGGACAGGGCCGCGGTGGGCACCTTGGCCAGGCCCTCGGCGCGGATGGCCTGCGGGATGCCGGGCACCTCGTAGTCCAGGACGCGGGCGGTGGCGTCCGGGGTGCGGTCGGTGGGCGAGATGCCGGTGCCCCCGGTGGTGAGGATGACGTCCATACCGGCCGCGACGCCGTCGCGCAGCGCCCGCTCGACCGGGTCGCCGTCCGGCACCACGCGGGGGCCGGAGACCTCGAAGCCGAGCCGTGCGAGGCTCTCGGCGAGCAGCGGGCCGCCCTTGTCCTCGTACACGCCGGCCGCGGCGCGGTTGGAGGCGGTGACGACCAGGGCGCGCATGCCCCGGGCGGGCTCGGCGGGGGGCTGCTCGGCCCAGGCCTCGCCGGCCACGGGGGGTTCGCTCCCGACCGCCGGGACCGGGCCGTGGCTGTGGCTGTGCACCTCGGCGCCGCGGGGGGTCACGACCGGCTCCAGTCGCCGGACTTGCCGCCGGTCTTCTCCTCGACCCGGACGTCGGTGATGACCGCGCCCTTGTCGACCGCCTTGACCATGTCGACGACGGTGAGCCCGGCGACCGCGACGGCCGTGAGGGCCTCCATCTCCACGCCCGTGCGGTCGGAGGTCTTGACGGTGGCCAGGATCTCCACGGCGTCGTCGGCGACCGTGAGGTCGACCTTGACGCCGGAGACCGCGAGCGGGTGGCACAGCGGGATCAGGTCGGGGGTCCTCTTGGCCCCCATGATCCCGGCGATGCGCGCGGTGGCGAGGGCGTCGCCCTTGGGGACGCCCTCGCCGCGCAGCAGCTCGATCACCCGGGGCGAGACGAGCACGCGCCCGCTGGCGCGTGCCGTGCGGGTGGTGACGGCCTTCTCGGACACGTCGACCATGCGGGCCGCACCGGCCTCGTCGATGTGGGTCAGCTTGCTCTCGGTACTCATGTGCTGTGCCGCTCCCGTCCGGGCCCCGCAAGGGCCTGTGTGGGCGACACGGTACCCGCACCGGAGGGGGTTCAGCCGAGCAGGACCACCTCGAGCTCGGCCCCGGGCTCCACGGAGGTGGCGTCCTCGGGTACGACGAGGAGGCAGTCGGCGTGGGCCAGCGCGGCGATCAGGTGCGAGCCGGAGCCGCCCACGGGGCTGACGGTGCCCGCGACCGGGTCGTACGCCCCCCGCAGGAACTGGCGGCGGGCGGCCGGCGAGGTGAGCGCCTTGTCGGCCTTCAGGACGGCGCGGACGCTGGGCCGGCTGACGTCGGGCAGGCCCATCAGGGTGCGGATGGCCGGCCGGACGAACAGCTCGAAGGAGACGTACGAGGAGACGGGGTTGCCGGGCAGGGCCATCAGCGGGGTGTGGTCGGGGCCGACGGAGCCGAAGCCCTGCGGCTTGCCGGGCTGCATGGCGAGCTTGCGGAAGTCGACGCCGCCGCCGGGCTCGTCCTCGTCGCCGACGGCGGACAGGGCCTCCTTGACCACGTCGTACGCCCCGACGCTGACGCCGCCCGTGGTGACGAGCAGGTCGGCGCGGACCAGTTGGTCCTCGATGGTGGCGCGCAGGCCGTCGGCGTCGTCGGCGACGGCCCCGACGCGGTAGGCGATGGCGCCGGCGTCCCGGGCGGCGGCCGCCAGGGCGAAGCTGTTGGAGTCGTAGATCCGGCCCTCGGTCAGCGGTTCGCCGGGCTGGACGAGCTCGCTGCCGGTGGACAGGACGACGACGCGCGGGCGGGGCCGGACCCGGACCGTGCCGCGTCCGATGGCGGCGAGCAGGGCGATCTGCGGCGGTCCGAGGACGGTGCCGGCCTCGAGGGCGAGGGCGCCGGCCTTCACGTCGCTGCCGCGTGCGCGCACGTGCGCCCGCGCCTCGGCGGCGCGGTGCACGCGGACCTCGCCCTCGGCGCCCTCGGGGGCCTGGCTGGCGGCCGTCATGCCGGTGGCGGCGCCGCCGCCGGTGCCGCCGTCGGTCCACTCGACGGGGACGACCGCCTCGGCGCCGGGCGGCAGCGGCGCGCCGGTCATGATCCGGGCGGCCTCGCCGGGGCGGACGGTGGGCAGTTCGCCGCTGCCCGCCGCGACGTCGCCGACGACGGTCAGCACCGCGGGGAACTCCTCGCTCGCCCCGGCGACGTCCGCCACCCGGACGGCGTACCCGTCCATGGAGCTGTTGTCGAAGGGCGGCAGGGCGACGGGCACGGTGACGTCCTCGACGAGGACGCAGCCCTGGGCGTCGAGCAGTTGGAGCTCGATCGGTTCCAGGGGGCGGACGGCCGCGAGGATGTCCGCCAGGTGCTCGTCCACCGACCAGAGCCGCTGCGGGCCGGCGCCGGTGTCCTGCGGTGCGGTGCTGCTCAAGGTGCTACATCTCCTCGGTGACGTAACTGCGAAGCCAGGTCCGGAACTCGGGGCCCAGGTCCTCACGTTCGCACGCGAGTCTGACGATGGCCCGGAGATAGTCTCCCCGGTCCCCGGTGTCATAGCGGCGGCCCTTGAAGACCACCCCGTGCACCGGTCCCCCGACGGTCTCGTCGGCGGCCAGCTTCTGCAGGGCGTCGGTCAGCTGGATCTCGCCGCCGCGGCCCGGCTCGGTCTCCCGCAGTATGGCGAACACGGCGGGGTTCAGGACATACCGTCCGATGATCGCGTAGTTGCTGGGGGCCTCGCCGGGGCCCGGCTTCTCCACCAGGTCGGTGATGCGGACGACGTCCTCGTCCTCGGTGGGCTTCACGGCCGCGCAGCCGTAGAGGTGGATCTGGGCGGGGTCGACCTCC
>NZ_JOGB01000003.1 GCF_000719335.1 Streptomyces sp. NRRL S-87 | reverse complement strand
CCGGGCCTTCGTCTTCAGTAGCGGGGACAGGATTTGAACCTGCGACCTCTGGGTTATGAGCCCAGCGAGCTACCGAGCTGCTCCACCCCGCGTCGGTGACACCAGCTTACGCCATCCGAGCGGGTGCTCCGCACCACCTCCGCGGGGCGGCCCGTCCGCGGCGGCCGCGGGGCCCGGGCCGGTCCGACCCGGGCCCGGGCCCCGCGGCCGCCGCACGGGCCGTCAGACCCGCGACCAGCCCCGCAGGGCCGGGTGCCGCAGCACCTGGTCCACCACCGCCCGGGCCGCGGCGGCCCCGCCCGGCCCCGGCGGGGCCGCCGGGGGCGCCGGGGCCGCCGGGGGCGTGAGGCTCAGGGTCGCCCAGCCGGCCGCGCACTCCCGCAGGGTGGCGTGCCACCCCACGGGCAGCAGCGCGATCAGTCGTACGGCGGCCGTCTCGGCGGCCGCCCCCGCCGGGGCCAGGTCGGTGACCTCGATGCGCACCAGGGTGCCCGTCCCGTACGCGCCGGGCGCCTGGGCCGTCATCGTCCGGCGGCCACGGGCAGGCGGAGCGCGTCCAGGAAGGGCAGCGCGGGCCGGTCCGCGCCCGCCAGCGCACCCAGCACGGCCAGCACGCCGGCGGCACCGGTGGCCAGGTCCGCCGACAGCCGCAGCGAGTGCTCGCCGAGGAACGCCAGCCGGCCGTCGTGCGGTACGGCGTGCCAGCCCAGGCCCGCGAACTGCGCCCGCAGGGTGTCCCGGGCGGCGGCGCTGCCGTCGAAGGTGTGCAGCAGCGCCGCCATGGCGCCCGCCCGGCCGGTGTACAGGCCGATGCCGGGGTGGTAGTCCGTGGTCAGGTCGGTGCACATCGACTCGTAGACCGCGGTGAGCTCCGGGTCCCGCCGGTGCCCCAGCAGCTCGTGCAGGGCGATGACCTGGCCGGCGCTGCCGCAGGCGATGTGCGGCCCGCGCCAGGGCGCCTGCTCCAGCACCTCGGGACCGCCGGGCAGCCGGCCCGACTCGGTGAGGTCGTGGCGCAGGATGCGGGCGGCCGCCTCGACCAACCGCTCGTCCGCGACCGGTCCGCCGGCCTCCCGGGTCAGCTGGTCGTGCACCCGCAGCAGGAACAGGGCCTGGCCGGCCCCTCCGTAGAGCAGGCCCGGCAGGTGCCGCTTGGCCTTGCGGTCGGCGGCGGCCCCCGGGTCGGCCACGGGCAGGTCCGCGGCGCCCATCAGGATCCGCTCGGCCAGGGTGACCGCCAGGATCCGGGCGTCCTCGGCGCGTCCCAGGGCGAGCAGCGCCAGACCCAGTCCGGCCGTACCGGAGTTGAGGCCGTCACCGGCCTCGTCGCAGGGCAGCGCGGCCGCCCGGTCCATGAACTCCGCGGCCTCGTCGTGGCGGCCGAGCCCGGCCAGCACGCAGGCGATGCCCGAGAGCCCGTCGTACAGGCCCGGGCGCGGGTCCTCCAGCTCGCGGGCGGCGGTGACCAGCCAGTCCACGTGCTCCTCGGGCACCGGCAGGCCCGCGTTGTGCAGGGCCCACAGCACGCCCGCGGCGCCGTGCGCCACCGCGACGCCGCCCCCGGGGTGCGCGAACTGCTCGATGTCGCCGGGGAAGAGCCGGTCGGTGCGCTCGGGCGTGGCGGTGGCCAGGATGCCCTCGCCCACCCGCTCGACCAGGGCGGCCAGCCCCTCCGCCTCGACCAGCGCGTCGGGCGCGGCCGCGGGCAGGCTCCACAGCGGCCGGACGGCGTCCGCCGCCCCGGGCAGCTCCAGCTCGGCCCCGAGGGCGAGCTCCGCGCGCACCCGGTCGCCGAAGTCCGCCGGCACCGGGAAGCGCTCCTGGACCAGCTCGATCAGCTGCTCGGACTTCTCCGGGTCCCAGGGCATGAGGGTGGTCAGCGGCAGGAACACGCTCAGCCGCAGGCAGCCGAGGGCGAACCGGTCGACGGCGGTGCCGGTGGTGCCGGCCGGCGCGCAGTAGCCGGGGGCGCCCATGGCCTGGCCGCTGTGGCCCTCCGCCGGACGGGTGGTCTCCAGGTCGATGAAGGCCACGCTGCCGTCGGGGCGGATGAGGACGTTGTTGGGGTGCAGGTCGCCGAAGACCAGGCCGCGCTCGTGCATCGTGGTCACGGCGGCCTCGACGCGGTCCAGGACGTCCAGCGCCCAGGCGGTGTACGCGGCCGGGTCGAGGGTCTCGCTCTGGTCGGTCGCGGAGTGCACGACCGGGTTGAGGCGGACCATCTCGCCGCCGAGCTGCTTGCCGTCGACGTACTCGCGGGTGAGGAACCAGTGCTGGCTGCCCTGGCGGTAGTCGAGCACCTTGGGGAAGGCGTCCAGGCCCTCCAGGGCGACCATTGCGTCGTGCTCGCGCTGCAGGCGGGTCACCGCGTCGGCGCCCAGCTGGTCCAGGCCCGCGTGCGGGCGGCCCTCCTTGACCAGGACCTCGGCGTCGGTGCGGGTGTCGACCGCGCGGTAGACGCCGCCGCCGTTGGAGAAGTGCAGGGCCTGGGTGATCTTGAAGGGGAACGCGCCGAGGCCGCCGCCCTGGTTGCGCTCGGCCAGCGCCTCCCGGACCACCGGCGGCAGCTCCACCCAGGCCGGCGGCTTGAAGGAGGGGCCGCGGACGTCGGGCACCAGGCGGCCCTCGGGGTCCTCGATGCAGTGCACGGTCTCGCCGTTCGGCTGCCGGGACAGGCGCGCGGCGAAGCCGCCGTAGCGGACGTACAGCGGGCCGGCCTTCCAGCGCAGGTCGCTGAGGATGTACGGGCCGTCGTTGCCCTCCAGCAGGGCGCCGAGCTCCCGCAGGACGGTCTCCAGGTGGGCGTCGTCGCGCGGGTACAGGGTGATGAACTTGCCGCTGCTGCCCCGGTCGCCGTACTTGCTGTTGCGCAGCATCAGCATGGTGGGGCTGGTCAGGAACTTGAACATCATCGGGTTCTCGAAGCAGTAGTCGCGGACGACGTCCAGGACCCCGTCGGCGGACTCCAGCGTGGCCGAGACGTGGACCTTCCAGCCCTGCAGGGGCAGGTCGGCCTCGGGCGGGGCGAGGCAGGTCCACTCGCCGAGCGCGGTACGGGTCCAGCCCGCCGGGAGCTCGGCGCCGGCGAGCGGGTACTCCTCGCCGCCGGCCGGCCCGGCGGTGGGCTTGTCGAAGTAGACGGTTCCGGGCGGGCAGTAGGCGATGTGACGCAGACTCATGGCGGTCTCCAGGCTCCGGTCGGATGGGACGGGTGGGGCGCGCCGCGGCGGCTGGGGAGCCGGCCGGATGACCGGCCGGCAGCCCGGCCGACGCGACGCCGAAGGCGCAGGCCCGGGGCGGACGCCCCTACGGGAGGACCGGCGTCAGGTAGGTGACGGCCAGCCACTTCCACAGCGGGTGGGACCCGGCGTCCACCTCCGCGACCCCCGACCTCTCGGCGGGCACGGCGGCCACGCTCAGCGGGTAGCCGCGCACCGGCAGCAGGTCGGATCCGCCGGACACCGGGACCAGCGCGGACAGCGGGGCCTTCTGCGGGGTGGAGGTCGAGGAGGTCAGGCGGCCGGTGGTCAGCGGCGGCCGGGACAGCAGGCCGTTGCGGCGCAGCTGGACGTGGGCGCCCTCCTTGAGGAGGCGGCCGCCGGCGCCCTCCGGTACGACCAGGCTGACCGAGCCGTCGGCGGCGACGGTGTAGCCGGCCGAGACCGTGGCGGGCACGGTGATGCCGGTGGCGGCGGCCCCCAGGAGGGCGGCGGTGGCCATGCAGACGCCGAGGATCCGGTACGGGTTCGCGCCCGAGAGCTTCGCGGTGACGGCGAGCTTGTACCAGCCCTTGCCGACCCGGAAGAGCAGGTAGCCCAGGCCGAGGGCGAAGCACACGGCACCCGTGACCCCGAGCCGCTGGAGCATGCCGGACCACAGGGTGAGCGCCGTACCGACGAGGTAGAGCGGGAAGAGCATGCAGGCGAAGCCGTAGGCGACCGCCCAGGGCTTGTCGGGCAGTTCGCGGCGGTAGCGGCCGCCGAAGGCGAACTTCGACAGGGCGCACAGCGCGTCGGTCATGGCCTTCTCGCGCAGGTGCGAGATGTCCAGGTGGCTCATCAGGGCGATGTAGCCGTCGAGCTTGACCAGCGGGAGCAGGTTCACCGCGCAGGTGATGTACGTGGTGAGCGCGAAGACCAGCAGGGGCTCGCGCAGTCCGCTCCCGGATCCGGTGAACAGGGCGGCGACGGCGGCGGCGCCGGCCGCGACGGCCTGGACGAACACGCCGGCCAGCGCGATCTGCACGCGGTGCTTGGCCTTGCCCAGCCGCCAGCCGTCCGAGACGTCGCAGAAGAACGCCGGGGACATGTAGAAGAGCATGAAGCCCATGCGGGTGGGGCGCCCGCCGTGGTGGGTGAGGACCGCGCCGTGCGCGAACTCGTGGACCGCGGTGGTGCCGATGACGCCGAACAGCACGGCGAGGTACGCGGACATCTCCATCGGCCGCGAGACCGCGTCGCCCAGCTGCGGGGCGCAGACCGCGAGGGCCAGCAGGCCGCCGAGTGCCACGGCCGTGGCGGCCGCGGAGACCGAGCGGTGGGCCAGCAGCCGGATCAGCGGGAGCATCCGCTGGAGCACCCGGTCGGGGCGCAGCACCGTGAACTGGATGGTGGCCGGCGGCACCAGCTTGATCCGGCGGACCTTGCGGGGCGGGGTGCCGTCGTCGAGCAGGCGGCTGTCGGCGAGCTGCCGGACGGCGGTGTCGATGTCGCCGGAGGTCCAGGGGTCGCCCAGGACGTGGGCGAGCTGCTCGTGGTCGCGGCTGCCGTCGAGGGCGCGGATCAGGCGGCCGAGGTCGGCTCCGACGCGGAAGTGCTGGGCCTCGCCGCGCTGGACGACCCAGGGGGCGTCCGGCTCGGTCGGCTCGTGGACCTCGACGGACCCGGAGGTGCGGGGGAACTCGAGGTCGGGCCCGGTGGCGGTCGGGGGCTTCTTGGGGAGGGTGAGTACGGGCATGGAGTCGGCACCTTCGGGCTTCAGATGATGTCGCGCGTCCGCACCAGGCGGTGCGCGGCGAACCAGGCGGCGGTGAGCCAGCCGGCGATGGCGGCGAAGGCCCAGGGCACGGGGAGCAGGTCGGGCTTGGCGTCGCGGTAGACGGCGCTCATCGCGATGGTGAGCAGGTACTTCGCCACATCGGGGGCGAGGGCCTGGACGCCCGGGTCGACGACGAGGGTGAGGGTGATCAGCAGGGCCACCGCGGCGACCTGGTTGCGCAGCATCCAGCCGACCAGGGCGCCCCAGGGGGCGGCCAGCAGGGAGCAGGCGAACACCCCGGCGAGGATCAGGCCGGTCTCGCCGGTGAAGGCGGGCGAGTCGCCGTACGGCAGTCCGGCGGTGGCGCACGCGAGGGCGCCGAGTCCGGCGGCCAGCAGGCCGAAGACCGCCCCGGCGGCGGTGGCGACCGCGACCTTGGCGGTCAGGAGCCGGGTGCGGGACCCGGCGAGGAGGACGGAGCGGCCGATCGTGCCGTGGCCGTACTCGCGGGAGACGAGGATCGCCCCGGAGAGGGAGGCGAAGAGGAACATCATCATCCAGGAGCGGGCGATGTCGTTCGTGACGTCCTGTGCGGACCCGCCGGCGAGGACGGCCTTGTGGCCCTCGGCCGCGAATCCGAACGTGGACAGCAGGCACAGGAAGGTCCCGGCGAGGGGGAGGATCCACCACTGGCGGCCGGTGACGGCCTTGCGGAGCTCCCCGCGGATGACGTTACGCACGGATCAGGTCCCTCTCGGGTGCGGCGGTCGCGGCCGGGGGGCGCGGGGCGCGGTCGGCGGCGTCGACCAGGTCGAAGAAGCGGTCCTCCAGGCGGTGCGCGCCGCCGTCGGTGAGCTCCGCGAGCGGGCCGGCGTACCGCAGGGAGCGCTGGATGACGACGATGTCGTCGACGGTCTGCTCGACCTCGGCCAGCTGGTGGCTGGAGACGAGCACCGTGCGGCCCTCGGCGGCCAGCGCGCGCAGCGTGTCGCGCAGCCAGCGGATGCCGTCCGGGTCGAGGCCGTTGGCCGGCTCGTCGAGGATCAGGACCTCGGGGTCGGCGAGCAGGGCGGTGGCCAGGGCCAGGCGCTGCTTCATGCCGGTGGAGCAGCCGGAGACCGGTCGGTCCTCCGCACCGGCCAGGCCGGTGAGGCCGATGACCTCGTCGGGGCGGTGCCGGGGCAGGCCCAGGTACGCGGCCCAGGTGAGGAGTTCGCCGCGGACGGTGGCACCGACGACGGGGCCGATGGCGTCCATGGCGACGCCGACGCGGTGGGCGGCCCGGGGCAGGGCGCCGTACGGGCTGCCGAGGACGGTGGCGCTGCCCGAGGTCGGGCGGGCCAGGCCCAGCAGCATGCGGATGGTGGTGGTCTTCCCGGCGCCGTTGCGGCCGAGGAGTCCGGTGACGCGGCCCGCCCGGATGTCGACGGTGACGTCGTCGACGGCGGTGACGTCCTTGAACTTCTTGGTGAGTCCGGTGAGGGAGATCGCCGGGGTGGTGCTCATCACGGCTCCTTGACGGGTGTGGGTGCCGAGGCCGGGCCCCGGCCGGGAGGTCCCGGCCGGGGGCCCCGGCTCACTCGACTGCGGTGGTCTGCACGGACGGGCCGGGCGGACCTGCCGCGGGTGCGGACGCGCCGATCAGGTGATGATCACCGCGGCGGAGACGGCGGCGGAGACGGCTCCGCCCGCGGAGATCCCGCCGATGGTGATCCAGCCCGGCGCCTCGAGGGCCTCGAGCTCCTGGAGGCCCAGCTCCAGGTCCTGCTCGGGGGCGGCGACGGCGGTCTCGGCCCGGTGGCCGACGTTCTTCTCGCTCATGTCGTCCGTCCTTTCTCGTGAGGTGGGTGTCCCGTGGTCGTGCTGCGGGAGGTGCCCCGCGGGTGGATCAGGTGACGATCGTGGCGGAGGCGATGCCGGCGGCGCTGATGGCCGTACCGGCGGAGAAGCCGGTCCAGAAACCGGGGGCCTCGAGGGCCTCCAGCTCCTGCAGACCCAGCTCCAAGCCCTCCTCCGGCTTGGAGGCGGCGGTCTCGGTCTTCTTGTCGAACTGCTCGCTCATGGCGTACTTCCTTCTGTGACGGGTCTTGGGTGAGTGGGGCGGCGCGTCGGGCCGGCCCGGCGGACGGGCGCGGGGCCCGTCGTCCGGACTCAGGTGATGACGGCCGTGGCCGAGACGACGGCCGAGACGCCGGCGGCGGCGGAGAAGCCGGTCCAGAAGCCCGGGGCCTCCATGGCCTCCAGCTCCTGCAGGCCCAGTTCGAGGCCGTCCGCGGGGTCCGAGGCCGTGACGGTCTCGAGCTCCTGCAGGCCCAGCTCCAGGTCCTGCTCGGGGGCGACCGAGGTCTCGGCCTGCTGCGCGACGTTCTGGGTCTCGAGCTCCTGCAGGCCCAGCTCCAGGTCCTGCTCGGGGGCGACCGAGGTCTCGGCCTGCTGCGCGACGTTCTGCTCGCTCATCACGAACTCCTTGGGTGCGGGATGTGGTACGGGATGTGGTGCAGGGGTGGTGCGCCGTGACGGCCCGGGGGCGGCTCAGGTGGCGATCGCGGCGGAGGCGATGGCCGCACCGCTGATGGCCGTGCCGGCGGAGAAGCCGGTCCAGAAACCCGGGGCCTCGAGGGCCTCCAGCTCCTGCAGACCCAGCTCCAGGCCCTCCTCCGGGGCGGATGCGGTGACGGGGGTGTTCTTCTCGAACTGCTCGCTCATCGCGAACTCCTTCTTCTCGGAGGTTGGGGTGGAACGGGGGCCGCGGCGGCTGCCGGAGGCTCCGATCCGCGCCGTCACGCGGCGCGGAAGTCTGTGAGGGGGCGGGCGGTGGCGTACTGCGCCGCCGGCCCGGTGCGCGGTGCGGCGGGGGCGTCGGAAGCCGGGGCCGCGGTGGTGCGGGTGGTGCGGGTGGTGGTGCAGGTCCGGACGAGCAGCGCCTCGACGTCGGCGGTCAGCAGCCCGCCGAGCATCGGCAGGCCGGCTCCCCAGGCCCGGGTGGTCTGCCGGGCGACGGCCGCCAGCCGTGCCGGGTCGGCGGAGACGTGGCGTCCGATCCGCCAGGCGTCGACCAGTGCGGCGATGCCGTCGGCCGGGTCGGCGGGCAGCCCGTACGGCAGGCCCTCGCGGATGCGCTGCCAGATGCGGTGCAGCCGCTCGGCCGAGCCGTAGCGCTCGTCCCCGTCGAGGACGGCCCGCCACAGGTGCGGCAGGAGGGCCGCGACGGCGGTCATCTTGCGGATGCCCAGGGCGGTGGAGAGCTCGTTGGCGATGATCCAGCCCTCGGTGGTGAAGGGGCTGCGGCCCAGGCGCATCCAGGGGGCGTGGGTCAGGCCGCTGAGCCGCGCGACGTCCAGCCGCAGCCCGGCGTCGAGGGGCCGCCCCGCGGCGCGGAGCTCCGCCACCCGGTGGCCGAGGCCGGCCAGTTGGGTCGCGGCCGCCTCGCAGAAGGCGTCCTCGACGGGCAGTTCCTTGTGGTCGCCCGCGTACGGGGTGACCGTCCGGAACAGGGCTTCCAGGACGCCCTCGGCCATCAGCTCCGCCGGCAGGGTCTCGGTCGCCGCCGGGTCCAGCAGGGCGGCGTCCGGGGTCAGCGCCTCGGCGGAGACCAGGCGCTTGCCCTGGCGGTGCGGCATGCAGGCCACCCGGCTGAGCTCGGACCCGGGGCCGACGGTGGTGGGCACGGCCAGCAGGGGCCGTACCCGCCGGACCGCCTGGTCCAGGGCGAGCAGTCCGCACCGGGTGCGGGTGGTCAGGGCCTGCGCGGCCGCCGGGCTGTCCCCGGCGAGCAGGGCCAGCTTGGCGCGGTCGACGCAGGTCCCGCCGCCGATCGCGACGATCAGCTCGGAGCGTGCGGTACGGGCGGCCAGGTCCAGGACCTCGGCGGCGTCGCCGGGGCCCTCGGGGACCAGGCGGCGCACCAGGTGTCCGGCGCGGGCGAGTCCGTCCTCGACGAGCCCGGTGATCCGCGCGCCGGTGAGGGCGGGGTCGACGAGCACCGAGGCCCGCCCCACGGGTGCGTACGAGAGCCAGTCGGCCAGCCCGTCGGGGCCGAGCAGCAGGCGGGTCCGACCGGACCAGGGCAGGTTCATCAGCGGGCTCCGGCCAGCGCGGGTGCGTCGTCCGGGTCCGGAGCGGGGCGGGGCGTGTCGTCCGCGGCCGGGGCCAGGTCGGCGGCGTGCGCCTCGATGCCGGCGACGACGCGCCGCAGCAGCTCGGCGAGGTCCTCGTCGCCGCAGGTCAGCGCGGGCAGCAGCTGGACGCCGTGGACCCCGGGGTGGACGATGGCGCCCGCCTCGCGGATCCGGCCCACCAGGCCCATGACCTCGGTCTGGGGCAGCGGCTCGCCGGTGGCGGTGACCACCCGGATGGAGCGGAACAGCCCGACGCCGGTGGTGGCGCCGATCAGGGCGTGCCCGGAGACCAGCTGGGTGAGCTCGTCCTCGAGGCGTTCGGCCAGCCGGCGGCCGCGGGCCACCGCGTCCAGGCGGCGCATCTCGTCGATGGTGGCGAGGATCGCGGCGCAGGTGGCGGGGGTGCCGGCCTGCGTCTCGCCGTGCGTGAGCATCGCGTCGGCCTCCTCGAAGGCGTCGGCGACCGAGCGGGCGACGATCACGGCGGAGGCCGCGCAGGTGCCGTTGGTCAGGCCCTTGGAGGTGACCAGGAGGTCGGGGCGGCCGCTCCAGCGCTGCGAGGCGAACATGTCGCCGGTGCGGCCGAAGCCGGTGGCGACCTCGTCGGCCACGAGGAGGAAGCCGTACTCGTCGCGCAGCGCCAGGAGCGTGTCGACGTAGGCGTCGTCGAGGGGGACCGCGCCGCTGCCCAGGACCGGCTCGACGACGACCGCGGCGACCAGTTCGCCGTGGCGCCCGAGCAGTGCGCGGAGCTCCGCGGGGTCGTTGGGGTGCACGTGGCGGACCAGGCGGCCGTCGACCCCGTACAGGGTCTGGCCGAGGTTCTCGCCGGTCAGGGAGAAGGAGCCGTACGTCAGGCCGTGGTAGCTGCCGCGCAGTCCGACGACCAGCTTGCGGGCGTGGTCCCCGCGCAGGGCGTGGAAGTGGCGGGCGGTCTTCATGACCAGGTCGTTGGCGGAGCCCCCGGAGGTGGAGAAGAGCACCCGGCCGTAGTGGTCGGCGCCGGCCAGGTCGACGAGGGCCTCGGCGGCCCGGCGGGCGTACGTGTGCTCGTACCGGAAGATGCTGAGGTAGGAGGCCTCGTGGAGGGCCTTGGAGACGGCCTCGGCGATGGCGGTGTTGCCGTGGCCGAGGTTGGCGTTCCACAACCCGCTGTCGCCGTCGAGGAGTTCGCGGCCGTCCTGGAAGCGGATGCGCATGCCGTCGGCGCTGACGGCGCACAGTTCGTCGCGGCCGTGCTGGGAGGGCGGGACCAGGCTGGTCCACAGGGCCTGGTAGCCCGCGTTCTCGGTGCGGTCCATCAGAGGGCCTCGGCTTCCAGCAGGACGTCGTGGTGGCGGCCGCCGCCGCTGTCGACGGGCGTGACGGAGCGGATGGCGAAGCCGGCCGCTTCGAGCTCGGCGGTGATCCGGTCGGCGGGCAGGACGCCGATGGTGGTGGTGCAGACGGTCAGGGGGCCCTCGCCGGAGGTGTCGGCGGGCAGCACGGTGACGGTGCGGGTCTCGGCTCCCGGGGACCACTGCTCGTACATGACGTAGCCGCGGCCGCTCAGCCCGGTCACGGGGATCTCCGACTCGCCGGTGCCGTCGGCGGCGGGGTCGACGTGGACGGTGGTGAGCAGGAACCGGCCGCCGGGCGCGAGGTGTTCGCGGACGCAGCGGTAGAGGCCGGGGCGGTCCTCGTCGCCGAGCAGGGAGATGGTGGTGGTGCCCAGGAGCACGACGGGGTAGCGGCGGCCGAGGTGGAAGTCGCTCATGTCGGCCTCGACGGTGTCGCAGCGCTCGCGCACCGCGGCGGGGGCGAGGGCGATCCGGTCGCGGAGCAGCCCCAGCATGTCGGCGGAGAGCTCGAGCGCGGTGACGGTGCGGCCGGCGGCGAGCAGCGGGAAGGTGAGCCGTCCGGAGCCGGCGGCGAGGTCGAGGACGGGGCCCTCGAAGGGGGCCGCGGCGTCGAGGATCTCGCGCACCTCGTGGCCGGTGGTGCCGCAGATGTCGTGGTAGACGGGGCTGCCGTCGGCGTCGTACAGGTCGCAGATCCGGGCGCGGTCGCCGAGGGCGGCGATGGCCTCGCCGGCCCGGCCGGTGACCGGGGTGCCCGCGCGGGCGGGGCTGAGCAGGGTACTCATCGGGCGGGCTCCTTCTCGGAGGTGGTGCGGTCGGTCGTGGGTTCGGGGTCGAGCGGCAGGCCGGCGGCGGCGAAGTAGTCGGCGACGGCGGCCACGGCTGCCGGGTCGGCGCAGCGGGCGGCGGCGGTCCGGTCGCCCGTGGCCAGCAGGGCCTCGGCCGCCCGGGCGGAACCGGGGGCGAGGGCGACGGCCCGGCCGGTGCGCGGGTCGTGGACCAGGCTCCGGGGGGCGTCGGCCGGGGCGGTCCCGGCGGTCAGCAGGAGGGGCAGGTGCGGGTCGTGGGCATCGGCGGCGGTGCGTACGCCGGGTACCTCGCGCACCTCGGGTACGCCGGGTACCTCGCGCACCTCGGATACGTCGGGCCCTTCGGCGACGCCGGCCGCGTCGCGTCCACCGGGGTCGGCGGCCGGGGCGGTCCCGGCGCCGTCGGTGCCGGCCGCGGGCAGCCGGCCGCCGAACCCGGAGACCCGGATCCCGCCGAAGCCGCGGGCACGGGCCGCCCGGACGGCTTCGAGCGCCGCCAGGTACCGCCCGAGCCAGGGGCGTTCGGTGATGCGGGGGTCGAGGGCGGCGGTCCGCCAGGCACGGTCCAGGTCGGCAGGGGGGGTGCCGAGTCCGCCGAGCGGAGCGCCGCCCGGGTTGAGGTGGACCGTGCCGTCGGAGCCGACGTACAGCCGCAGGGCCGGACCGTCGCCCTCGACGGGGGCGCCGAGCTCGCGGTGGTCCGCGAGTTGCACGGCGGGGTGGGTGATGTGGTCGGGGAAGACGCCCTCCGCGCGGGCCCGGTCGGCGTCGGCGAGGAACGCGTCCAGGTCGTCGGGACCGGTGACGCGGACCAGTACGGGTCCGAGGGGCGCGAGGGCCCGGGCCCGGGCGTAGGGCTGGGTCTGGAGGTAGAAGTCGGGGTGCAGGCCCGCCTCGGCATCGGCCTCGGCGGACAGTTCGCCCTCGTAGGTGACGACGGTGACGCCGCTGCGGTCGGTGGCGGTGCCCGCCTCGGGGCCGGGGACGAGCACGGTGCTGCCCGGTCCGGTCAGGGGCGAGTCGAGGAGTTCGGGCAGGTGGGCGGCGTCAGCGAGGACGACGGTGGCGGTCGCGGGGGTCTCGGGGGTGGTGGCGCGGTGAGGTCCGGGCAGGGGACGCCCGGTCCCCCACTCGATCGCGCGGAGCGCGATTGTTGGCATGGACATGACTACCTCAGGGGTGCGCGGAAGCGTGGGGAGGGAGGAGGACGGGGGAAGGGGGGACCGGGGAGGAGGACGGGGGAGGAGCGGGGCCTACGCGAGGTCGAGCGCGCCGAGCAGCGCCTTCAGCTCCTGGGAGGCGGCCTGCGGTCCGTACAGCGAGGCCACGCCGGTGACGTTGAGGACGATCTCGTCGACCCCGGCGGCGGCGTACCCGGCGAGCCTCTCCGTCAGCTCGTCGGCCGTCCCGTACAGGAACGCGTCGCCCTTCACCAGGGCCAGCGCCTGCGCGGTCTCGTCGCCGTCGGCGAACTCGCCGTCCGGCAGCGGCACTCCGCCCTTGCGCAGCATGTCGCGGTAGTGCGCCAGGCGCAGGTGCGCGCCGTTGGAGGCGAGCGCCAGCCGGGCCGGGTCCCGGTCGTCGGCGGCCAGGGCGAGCGGCACGATCGCGGCCACCCGCGGGGCGGTCCGGCCGGCCTTCTCGGCCCCCGCGGCGAGCGCGGGGACGATCAGCTCGCTCAGGTAGCGGGCCGGGGTCAGCCAGGTGATGGCCACGTCGGCCAGCTCGCCGGCCACCTTCGCCATGCCGGGGCGCAGCACGCCCAGGCCGATCTCGACACGGGGTCCGGGCAGCGGCGCCAGCCGGCCCGCGTGGTGCCAGTAGTCGCCCTCCATGACCTCGGGCGTCCCGGTCAGGGCCGCCCGCACCGCGGTCAGGTACTCGCGGGCGGCGGTCAGCGGGCTCTTGTACGGCTCGCCGCGCATCGCCCACTGCATCTCGCGGGACCCGGGGCCGAAGCCCGCGACCACCGACTCGCCGGTCACCAGCGACAGCGACTTGGCCTGCAGGGCCGCCTCGTACGGGTGGCGCATCGGCATCAGCGTCACGCCCAGTCCCGTCGGGATCCGGAAGCCGGCCCCCGCCGCGTGGGCGAAGCCCTGGTGGGGCTCGGTGAGCATGCCCTGGCCCTGCCAGAGGCGGTGGGCGCCCGTCCACTGCACGAGCCCGGCGTAGGGCAGCAGCTGTTCGGGCCGGCGGGGTACGAACGGGACGAGTACCGAGTAGCGGGTCATGGTGGCTGGTCTCCAGGTGGGCGGGGCGCGCCGTGGTCAGGGGCGCGGCCCGGGGCGGGCCTTGGTCAGGGGCCCGGCCCCTGGGGTGATCGGCGGGGACGGCTCAGCGGCGGACCCTCAGCCCCACTCGTGGGTCTCCTTGACGCGGCGCAGGACGTCGGCGGCGGCGTCCGCGGCGGACTCGATCGCGTGGGTGACGCCGTCCACGGCGCCGGTGCCCGTGGCCACGCTCTGCGTCACCGCGACCGGCTCTCCGGCCGGGCGCCCGTCCGCGGTGGCGGCCTGGGCGGTGCCCGTGCCGCCGATGGCGAGGACGGCGCCGGCGAGCAGGGCGGCGGCGGTCAGGCGCAGGGACGTGCGGTTCATTTCTGTTCTCCCCCGTGGACTCCGGTGGAGCGGTTCCGACCGCTCCTTGCGAGAACAACTCTGCCGTCCGGCAAGGGCCGGATCGAGGCCGATCGCGTGCAGCATGCTGCGTACCGCCGTGCCGGATGTTGCGCGGCTCCGGGTGAACCGCGAGCCGTTCCCGAGGGCCCCCGGCGGACGCCTGAAACAGCTCCCCACCTGGGGCGGAGTCACGGCCGAGAGCGGAACCGGGCGGTCCGGCCTTGTCGTCCCCGAGTGACAAGAGGTAGTTCTTGGGGTCAAGACCGAGTAAAGAAGAGTGGCCCGGCGGGGGAAGCAATGGCGCAACCGAACCTGGAGTTCCTCGGAGTCCCACGGGAGGACGAGGACCTCTACCGACTGCTGCTGCGTACGGGGGAGGCCGGACCGGCCCAACTGGCGCTCCACCAGGCGCGGATGGAGGAGGCGAAGGCACCCGCGGAGGCTGCCGGTACGGACCCGGACGCGTCCGGCCGGCCCGGCCGGCCGGAACCGCGGGCCGCCGAGACGGCCGCGGCCTGCCGCCGGATCGCCGAACTGGGCCTGGCCACCGAGGCGTCGGGCGGGGCACTGCGCCCCGTCCCGCCGGCCAAGGCGGTGGAACGGCTGGTCGAGCGCCGAGTGGTGCGGCTGCGCGACGAGTTGGAAGCGGCGGTGGCCGCGAGCGGCATCGTGGACTCGCTGCTCGCGGACCGGGACGCGGCCTCGGCGGCGGTCCTCGCGGACCGGGGCGGCTCCCCCATCCAGCACCTGGAGGGGATGGACGAGGTACGGGCGGCCATCGACGAGTTGACGTTCTTCACCCGCACCGAGTCGCTGACGACCAACCCGCCCGGGGTCCTGTCCGCCCAGGGCATCGCCAACTCCCGCGCCATGGACCTGCGCGTGCTGCGGCGCGGCATCCGGATGCGGACCCTCATGGGCGCGGGGGCCCTGGACGACCCGCCGACGCTGGCGTACCTGCGGGAACTGGTGGAGAAGGGGGCGGAGATACGCATCTCCCACCAGCCCCTGGAGCGCATGATCATCTGCGACCGGAGCGCGGCCCTCACCCCGATCGACCCGACGCACACCGCGCGCGGCGCGATCCTCACCCGCGAACCGGGCCTGGTGGCCGCACTGGTCTCGCTCTTCGAGCGCATGTGGGACACCGCGCAGGAACTGCCGGCGACCGGCGGCGGCGACAGCGCCTCGGAGGGCTGGCTCCCCAGCGGCATCGAGCGGAAGATCCTGGAGTCGCTGTACGTGGCCGACAAGGACGAGAGCGGCGCCCGCGACCTGGGGATCTCGGTCCGTACGTACCGCAAGCACGTGGCCACGCTCATGCAGCGGCTGGACGCCACGAACCGCTTCCAGGCGGCCCTGCTGGCACGCGAGCGCGGCTGGCTCTGAGCGGGGCCGCGAACGGCCGTGAGGGGGGCGCGGGCCGCTCGGCCCAGGCCGCTCGGCCCGCCCCCCCTCACGACATGCCGCGCGCTACTGGCCGCGGGAGCGGCGCACGGAGGCCCCGACCAGGCCGGCGCTGACGAGGACGGCGAGGCCCAGGCCGACGGCGAGCGCGGTGCGCGCGGCACCGTCGAAGACGGTCATGCCCACGCCGAGGCCGAGGGCCAGCAGGGCGGCGACCAGCGCGGGGCCGTAGCCCTGGGCGCGGTTCTGGGGCTCGGATGCGGACATGAGGATCTCCCGTGGATCGGTCGGTGGAGGTGTGGGGGGTGGCGATCGCCCCTGTTCACCGTCCCACCCCCGCAGGGGCGGGACCGCCCGTTCCACTTGCAGCTTCGTGCAGCCTGGCCTGCAGCATGCTGCAGCACAGGCGGTGCGCAACCGGTCGGAAACCGGCACGAGACCGGCCCGGAGGCCGGTCCGGAGGCCGGTCCGGAATCCGCTCGCACCTGCCTGGACCCGCCCGGATCAGCCCGAACCCGCCCGGACCTGCCCGGACCTGCCCGGATCGTCCCGGACCCGATCCGGTCAGAGCCTGCCGAGGAAGCCCGCGAGGTTGCCCCGGGTCCGCTCGATCTGCTGCTCGACGGTCAGCGACTCCTCGAACCGCCCGCCCGGCTCGGGCAGCTTCTCGCCCCGCACGTACAGCGAGCAGGCCAGGTCGGTGCAGATGTAGAGCCCGACGGAGTTGCCCTCGCGCCCCTCCTTGCCGGACTTGCGCGCGGTCATCAGCGAGACGCCCGAGCCCGGGTGGACCGTCAGGCACACCGAGCACATGCTGCGGTGCAGGAACCCGCGCTTGACGGCGGGGAAGCGCAGGGCGACGCCCACGACCCGGCCGTCGTCGAGCTCCGCGACGAGGTAGCTGCGGTCCGGGGCCGACAGGTCCCGCCAGCCGAGGAAGTCCAGGTGCTCCCAGGGGCGTTCGTCGAGGTCCCGGGGCATCGGAAGGCGCTGGGCCTCCCCCTTGGTGCAGTTGACGAAGGATCCGCGGATGTCGTTCTCGGTCAGGGTGCGCATGCCGACGACGGTACGTATTCCTAGAGATCCTAGGCAACGGATTAAATACCCAAGGCACCAACCGGCCGCACCAAGGAAGATCGACCCGACGGGACCGCCCGGGTCCCCCGACACCCCTCCAGGAGGCGCCGCATGACCAGCGGCACGACCCCACGCACCGCCCCCGGCACGACGGCACGCCCCGCCGCCACGGAAAGGAGCCGCCCATGGCCCGCGCGGGACTGACCGCCGACCGGGTGGTGGCCGCGGCAGCCGAGCTGGCCGACTCCGTGGGCCTCGACGCGGTCACCCTCTCCGCCCTCGCCCGCGGCTTCGGCGTCAAGGACGCCAGCCTCTACTCACACGTCAGCAGCCTCCGGGACCTGCGCAGCCGACTCGCGGTGCGCTCCGCAGCGGAGTTCAGCGACCGGCTCGGCACCGCCCTGGCCGGGCGCTCCGGCAAGGCGGCGCTGGCCGGCTTCGCCGAGGCCTACCGCGCGTACGCCGTCGGGCACCCGGGCCGCTACGCGGCCACCCAGCTCGAGCTGCCGCCGGAGACCCTCGCCGCCTCGCCCGGCCACCTGCGGCTGGTCGAGTACACGTACGCGCTGCTGCGCTCGTACGACCTCGACGAGCCCGACCGCACCGACGCCGTGCGCCTGCTGCGCAGCACCTTCCACGGCTTCGCGGCGCTGGAGGCGGCCGCCGCCTTCCGGGCCGAGCGGGACCTCGACACCTCCTGGAACCGGATGGTCGACGCGCTCGACGCGCTGCTCACCGGCTGGCCGGCGGCCTCCGCATCCCCCAGGGTGGCCCCATGAGCAGCACCGAGGGGATCCGGGTCGCCCGGATCTACGACCCGCCCGGCCCCGACGACGGCACCCGCGTCCTCGTCGACCGGCTCTGGCCGCGCGGCATCGCGAAGGCGGACGCGCAGGTGGACTCCTGGCCCAAGGCGCTCACGCCGTCGAACGAGCTGCGCCGCTGGTTCCACGCCGGCGGGGGCTCGTACGAGGAGTTCGCCGACCGGTACGCGTCCGAGCTGGCCGCCCCCGAGGCCGCCGAGGCCCTCGCGGAACTCCGCGGGCTCGTCGCGGGCGGCCCCGTCACCCTGGTGACCGCCGTCAAGGACCCGGCGCACAGCCACGTTTCGGTGCTGCTGGAGCACCTGTAGCCCGTTCGGCCCAACCGCCGGAAAAGCCGACGGCCCGACCGGAGTGATCCGGTCGGGCCGTCCGAGCACGCGGTTCGGGGCGCCGCCGAGGCGGGCCCGTCCGAGTAGGCCATGTCGGACTCGAACCGACAACCAATGGATTAAAAGTCCACTGCTCTGCCAATTGAGCTAATGGCCCACGGCGTGCTCCCCCCTGAGCATAGCCGGACACCGCCGGAGAGCCGATCGACTATCGACGGTGGCCGGCCGCGGCGTGTGGCCCAGGGCCCTCCGGAGGGCCGTCAGCCGATGCGGAGGTACTGCTTCCACTGGGTGGTGGCCCAGCGCTTCGGGGCGAAGTGGCCCTTCCCGTCGGAGTTGTAGACGTACGCCGCGCCGGCCGGCGTCCGGACGACGAGGTCCTGGCGGCCGTCCGCGTCCATGTCACCGCTGCCGACGATGCTGTTGTACGCGTTCCAGCCGGTGCCGACCTTCACCCGGGCGCGCAGGCCGCCGGCGCCGTTGCCGGCGTGCAGCCACAGCACCCCGTTCCGGTCCCGCGCCACCAGGTCCGAACGGCCGTCGCCGTCGTAGTCGCCCCGCCCGGCGAGGGCGCTGTACTGCTGGTAGCCGGAGCCGACCCGGGTCCGGACCGACAGCTTGCCGTCCGCCGTGCCGTGGTGGAGCCACAGCACGCCCGCGGAGTCGCGGCCGAGCAGGTCGCCGATGCCGTCGCCGGAGAGGTCGCGGACGGCCAGGAGCGTGTTGTAGATGCCGAAGTTCCGGCCCAGCAGGACCTTGGGGTCGGAGTCCAGGTCAGAGATCGTCGGACGGTCGAACCGGTACAGGTCGCCGTTGGTCCGCCGGGCGAGCAGGTCCCCGGTGCCGTCCCCGTCCGCGTCGCCCATGGCCGTGAGCAGCGGGTACGTGAGGCCGAAGTCGGCCGCGTCGGCCGTGTGGTCCCCCGCGGTGCAGCCCCGGGTCAGCTGCGGCGTGGCGGCACAGAAGTCGAGGTACGCCTGGGGTTCGCGCTCACGCGCCACCACGCTGCCGGTCCGGTCGAAGGACGCGTTCGGCTCCATGTCGCGCGACCACTCCACGAGCTGGGGGCGGTAGGCGCGTACGGACGTGTAGAGCCGGACGGTGGACGCGGCGCACCCGGTGGCGCGGGTGGCCGACAGGCCGATCACCTTGCCGGCCGCCACGAGGGCACCGCCCGCGTCACCGACGCAGCGCTCGGTCCCGGGCACCAGCGGCGCGCCGGGCGCGGGGGCGGTGCACAGCGAACCGGCGGGCAGCGGGCGGCCCAGCAGGACGGCGCAGTCGGCCGCCGAGCGCACCACGACCTGCTCGGAGTGCGGCGTGCGGATCTCCGTGGGCGTCGCCGCGGTCCAGGAGAGGAAGGTCGCCCTGGCGCCCGCCGTGTACAGGGCGTTGTCCGAGGCCGAGGCCAGGACGGGCCGTTGGACCTGCTCGCGGCCGGCGTGGGCCACGGCGAAGTCGGCCCGGCCGGTGGCGGCGTCGTACCGGACGGGGAGGCGGTAGCGGGGGCGGTTGGTGCCCCCGCCGCCGCCGTCCGGGTTGTACGTCGTGAGGAAGTCCTGCACGCCGCGGCCGGTGAAGCAGTCGGCGGCGGTGGCCGCCCGCAGCGGGCCCAGCAGGACCGCCGTGCAGCCCTTGACCAGGCCGGTGCCCTCCCTCTCGGCCCGGATCGGGACCAGCCAGGACGGGATCGCCGGGCCGGCGGCGGGCGCCGCGGCGCCCGCCGGGGCGGTGGCTCCCGACAGCAGGCCGGCGACCAGGGCCGCGGTGGCGGAGGTGGCGGCGACCAGGCGCCGCAGCCGCGCGCCGTGGGGTCTCGCGTCGGAGTGCGCGTCGGAATACGTGTGGGTCATCGGTCTGGATCCCCCCGGATCAGGAAAGTGCCTTGTACGCGCCGGACCGGTGGCGGTCCGGGTGGGCGCGGCGAGGTGGGCGGTGCTGGTGCCGGTGGTGGGCAGCAGGTCGCCGGCTGCGTTGCGGGACACCACGTCCGGGCGCCCGTCGCCGCTGATGTCCCCCACGCCGACGCGACCCCGCCCTTGGCGCGGCTCCGCTGGCCGGATCGTAACAGTGGCCCCACCAGCCACAACAACCGATTCCACCTGTGCACACGACCAGGGCCCGCACGCCACCGAAGTGTCGTACGGGCCCTGGCCCTTCAGGCTCTGGTGCGCGTCAGGCGCAGCAGGCGTCAGCCGTTCCGCTTCCAGCGGGGCTTGTCGTCACGGCGACGGTCGTCACGGCGCTCGAAACGGTCGTCACGGCGCTCGAACCCACCGCGCTCGCCACCGCGGTCGTCACGGCGGAAGCCACCGGACGGACGGTCACCCCGGTCGTCACGACGGAAGCCGCCCGACGGACGGTCACCGCGGTCGTCACGGCGGAAGCCGCCACGGTCACCGCGGTCGTCACGGCGCTCGAAGCCACCGCGGTCACCACGGTCGTCACGGCGGAAGCCGCCACGGTCGCCGCCGCGGTCGTCACGACGGTCGCGGCGCTCGAAGTTGCCCCGCTCGTCGCGCTGGGCGCGCTCCGCACGGGCCTCGGCGGCGGCGGCCTCGGCGACCGCCTCGGCCAGCTCGGCCTCGGCCGCCTCGGCGACCTCGGCCACCGCGGCCTCCGGGTCCTCGCCGCGCTCGCGGGCGGCGCGGGCGATCAGGCGCTCGGCCTCCTCGCGCAGCTCGCCGGCGCGCTTGGTGAGCCGCTCCAGCTTGCGGGTCAGCTCGGCGACCTCGCGCTCGGCCTGCTTCGCGGAGTTGTTCGCGGAGTCGGCCTGGACCTCGGTCAGGGAGCGGGCACCGGTGATCTCGGCGACCTCGGGGTCGAAGGCGCCGGCGCCGCCGACGATGTGGCGCGAGGCGTCCACGCCCGCGTCCTCCATCAGACGGAAGATCTGGCGGCGCTGGTGCGGCAGGGCCAGGGAGACCACGACGCCGGAGCGGCCGGCGCGCGCGGTGCGGCCGGAGCGGTGCAGGTAGTCCTTGTGGTCGCCGGCCGGGTCCACGTTCAGGACCAGGTCGATGCCGTCGACGTGGATGCCGCGGGCGGCGACGTCGGTGGCGACGAGGACGTTGACGTAACCGTCCTTGAAGTCGGCCAGGGTCCGGGTACGGGCGCCCTGGGTCATGCCGCCGTGCAGCGCGTCCGCCTTCACGCCGGACTCGCGCAGCTGCTCGGCCACGCGGTCGGCGCCCAGCTGGGTGCGGACGAAGATGATGGTGCGGCCCTTGCGGGCGGCGATGGCGGCGGTGACCGGGGCCTTGTCCTTCGGCTTCACGACGAGGACGTGGTGCGTCATGGTCGTGACGGCGCCGGCGGACGGGTCGACCTCGTGCGTGACCGGGTTCACCAGGTAGCGCTTGACCAGGCTGTCGATCTCGTTCTCCAGCGTGGCGGAGAACAGCAGGCGCTGGCCGCCGGCCGGGACCTGGTCGAGGAGCTCGGTGACCTCGGGCAGGAAGCCCAGGTCGGCCATCTGGTCCGCCTCGTCGAGGACGGCGATCTTCACCTGCTCCAGGGAGCAGGCACCGCGGTTGATGATGTCGCGCAGGCGGCCCGGGGTGGCGACGAGGATGTCGACACCGCGCTCGAGGGCGTAGATCTGGTTGCCCATGGAGGTACCGCCGCAGACGACCTTCATCTTGAGGCCGAGCACGTCGCCGTAGGGCTGGAGCGCGTCCGCGACCTGCATCGCGAGCTCACGCGTCGGGGTCAGGATGACGCCGCGGGGCTTCTTCTTGTCGGTGTGGCCGCCGGCCAGGGTGGCCAGCAGCGGCAGACCGAAGGAGAGGGTCTTGCCGGAGCCGGTGCGGCCGCGGCCGAGGATGTCCTTGCCCGCCAGCGCGTCCGGGATGGTCGCGGCCTGGATCGGGAACGGGGTGGTGACGCCGTTCTGGGCCAGCTTGCGCACGACGCCCTCGGGCAGACCGAGGTCCGCGAAGGTGATGCCGGGCTCGTCGTCCCGGCCGTCCTCGTCCGCGCCGTCGACGTCGGCGTCGTCCAGGGCGTCGGTGAACTCGTCGGCCTCGTAGTCACCGTCGGCCTCGACGTCCTCGATCGCCACATCGGCGACCTGGGCCTCGAGCGCCTCGATGGTCTCGTCGATCACGACGGTCTCGACAGCCTCGACGGTGTCGTTCTCGGGCATGACGGAGCGGTCGGAACTGGAAATGGACATGCGAATGCGAAAACCTTCCGGAGTCTCGGCACGCGCCCAAACTCCGTGAATCGCAAATTCGACCGCCTTCATGCGGTCAGCCACGGCAAGGGAGAGTACGCGCCACACGGCGCTCTTCGGGTTCGGCGCCGGGCAATGGGATCAAACGATCTATAACCATACGCACCTCACCCCTCCCCTGGCAACTCGATCGGCCGAAGAAAGCCCCCGAGAGACCACCGTCACACCGCTACACGGGCCCTGCCTGCGGCGATGCCGAGGGCTCGGCCAGCGGCACCGGGTGCTCCGCGGCCGCCTGCGGCTGCGCCTCGGACGAGGGCGGCGGCGAGCTGGGCTCCGTGGTGGGCGGGTCCACCGGGGTGGGGCTGGGGGGCGTGGTCTCCGCGGGCTGCGTGGGGCCGCCGTCACCGCCGCCCCCGGGATCGCCACCGCCCGGTTCCGGCTCCTGGGGGCCCGTGCCCGGACCGGGGGCGGCCGGGCCGGAAGGGGTGGCACCGGCGGTGGGGCGTGCGCCGGGGGCGCCCGGGGTGGGGGTGGCGCCCGCGCCGGGCTTGCCGGCCGCGCCCGGCCCGGCGTCCTTCGCGGGCTCGGCCGCGTCCGCGCCGCGGCCGCCGGCGTGCCCCCGGCCGGCGTGCCCGCGGCCCGTACCGCCGTCCGGCTCCGCCGCGGCCCCGCGCTGCCCGGCCGACGGCGACGGCGCGGGCCGGCCTGCGTCGTCGCTCACACTCATGCAACCCGCGGACGCGGCCACCGCGAGCGCGGCGACGGCCAGTCGGACGGGAGCGGGCATCTGGCGCACGGCGGCACCTCCGGCAGCGGGGTCAGACGGGTCAATGTGCCCAACTCCCTTCACCCCCCGAGGGACACGCGTCCGGTGACATGCGCTGGTCTCGCATACCCGCCCGAACGAACACGGCCACGGTGGCCGGACCCAGGAACCTAGAGCAGCTGCTGCCCCAGCTCCGACCCCAGGTGCACGGCGCCCAGCCCGACCAGCACCGACCCCGCCACGTTCGCCACCGCCAGGAAGCGCCAGCCCCGTTCGGCCAGGCGCAGGGTCTCGTACGAGAAGGTCGAGTACGTCGTGAGCGCCCCGCACAGCCCGGTCCCCACCAGCGCCTGCGAGGCGCTCCCGGAATCGCCGGCCAGCACGGCGCCGGTCAGCACCCCGAGCACCACGGAGCCCGCGGCGTTGACCGTGAACGTCCCCCACGGGAACACCGAGTCGTGCCGGGACTGCACCGAACGGTCCGTCAGGTACCGCAACGGGGCGCCGACCGCGGCCCCGAGGGCCACCAGCAGCCAGTTCACCGCCCGTCCTCGCCCCGCGGCGCCCCGGCCCGCCGGGCCACCAGCGCCCGCGCGGTCGAGGCGGCCAGCCACACCGCCCCCAGCGCCCCCGCGAGCGTCCCCGCGGCGTACGCCAGCGCCGTGCCGGCCGCACCGCGGTCCAGCAGCCGCGAGACGTCCACCGCGTACGTCGAGAACGTGGTGAACCCGCCCAGCACCCCGACCCCGAGGAACGGGCGCACCAGCGGGTGCGCACTGCGCCCGCCCTCGCTGATCAGCACCATCAGCACCCCGATCAGCCCGCACCCGGCGACATTGACCGCAAAGGTCGCCCACGGGAAGTCCCCGGGCCCCGCCGGGAACGCCAGCACGAGCCCGTACCGCGCCAGCGCCCCGAGCACCCCGCCCGCGGACACCGCCGCCAGCACCGGCCCCTGCCGCTCGACGCGCTGCGCCGGTACGTGCAGGTCGACGTCCGGGTCGATCGCCTCCGCACCCGGGACCGGCCGGGTCACCCGTACCCCAGGGCGTGCAGCCGCTCGTCGTCGATGCCGAAGTGGTGGGCGATCTCGTGCACCACCGTGACCTCGGTCTCCTCGACGACGTCCTCCCGCGTCTCGCAGATCCGCAGCGTCGGGTTGCGGTAGATCGTGATGCGGTCGGGCAGCACCCCCGCGTACCACTCGCCGCGGTCGGTCAGCGGTGTCCCCTCGTACAGCCCGAGCAGCTCCGGGTCCGCCGCCGGCGGCTCGTCCTCGACGAAGACCGCGACGTTGTCCATCAGCCGGGTCAGCTCCGGCGGGATCCGGTCCAGGGCCTCCGCCACGAGCTCCTCGAACTCCTCGCGCGTCATCTCCAGCACCCGGTCATTCTCCCCCGTGCGGGCGCCTCCGGAGTGGCGGGGAGCAAACCGTTTTGGCGATCCCTCCCCCCATCCCATATGCTTCTCACGTCCCCGACGCGCTGAGAAGCGCCCAGGTGGGCCCTTAGCCCTCATCGTCTAGTGGCCCAGGACGCCGCCCTTTCAAGGCGGTAGCACGGGTTCGAATCCCGTTGGGGGCACGCTTTACCCTGTGCGAGAGTAATCTCGTACAAGCATGGTCCTGTGGAGCAGTTGGTTAGCTCGCCACCCTGTCAAGGTGGAGGTCGCGGGTTCAAGTCCCGTCAGGATCGCTGGGACCGGAAACGGTCTCGTGGCTGGGTAGCTCAGTTGGTACGAGCGATCGCCTGAAAAGCGATAGGTCGCCGGTTCGACCCCGGCCCCAGCCACAACCGGAAGGCCCCGTCCATCGGACGGGGCCTTCCTCGTGTCTCACCCCTCCGGGCCGACGGCCGCACGGGTTTCCGAACGCGCCCGGCGCCGGCGGACGGCCCCGAGCGCGGGCGCGGCCACGGCCACCGCGCCCAGCAGCGCCCAGTCGGGCACCGCGTCGGCGATCGTGCGCACCCGCGCCTCCACCGCGTACGAGTCGTCCACGTCCAGCAGGCCCGGCAGGGCGCTCGCCCCGTCGTACGCCAGGAACAGCGTGCCCAGGACGACGAAGAACGCGCCTGACAGCAGCGACGTCGTGTGCAGCCGCACCCGCCCCACGCGCACCTCCCGCCCCCGCAGCCACCGGCGGCGCCCCAGCTCGAAGCGCTCCCACAGCGCCGCGAGCAGGAACAGCGGCACCGCCATCCCCAGCGCGTACACGGCGAGCAGCAGACCGCCGTAGACCGGGCTGCCGCCCACCGCCGCGACGGTCAGGACGCTGCCGAGGATCGGCCCGGCGCAGAAGCCGGCCAGGCCGTAGACCGCGCCGAGGGCGTACACGGACAGCGCGGTGGTCGGCCGGATCCGCCCGGACAGCTCCGCCATCCGCCGGGAGGCGAAGCCGAGCCCGAGGACCTGCGCCAGTCCGAGCGCGACGATCAGCCAGCCGCCGGCCAGCACGAGCTGGTCCCGGTGGCCGTGGAAGAACCGCCCGGCGAACGAGCCCGCCGCGCCGAGCGGCACGAGGGTGGTCGCCAGCCCGGCGTAGAAGATGCCGGTCCGGGCGAGCAGCCGGGAGGCCGAGTCGATCGAGTACGCGAAGAACGCGGGCAGCAGCAGGGCACTGCACGGGGAGAGCAGCGCCAGCAGCCCGCCGAGGAACGCGGCCAGGTAGCCGATGCCCATTACTGCGCCGCCCCGCGCGCGGTGCCGCCCGGCGTCGCTCCGGCCGCGGCCCGCGCCCGGTCCCGGGCGGCCTCGACGGCCCGCCGGAAGGTCTCGGCCGGCTGGGCGCCGGCGATGGGCGTGGCGCCGACGAGGAACGACGGGGTCGAGGACACGCCGATGCCGTAGGCCTCGTCCTGGTCCTTCTGCAGGGCCTCCTGGGCGGCCGGGCTCTTCATGTCGCGCTCGAACCGGGCCTCGTCGGGAACCCCCGCCTGCCGCGCGAGCTCGCGCAGCCGGGCGTCCCCGAAGCCCTTCTCCTTGCTGCCCTCGGCGTACGCGGCGGCGTGGAACTGCCAGAAGCGGCCCTGCCGGCCGGCCGCCCAGGCCGCCTTGGCGGCCGCCTCGGACTCGGCGCCGAAGATGGGGTAGTTGCGCCATTCGATGCGCAGGGTGCCGTCGTCGACGTACTTCTTGACGAGGGCCGGCTCGGTGTCGCGGGCGAACTTGCCGCAGTAGCCGCAGCGGAAGTCGGCGTACTCGACCAGCACGACCGGCGCGTCGGCGCGGCCCTGCGCGAACGGGTCCTGCGGATCGCGCCGGGCGAGCGCGAGCAGGTGGTCGGTACGGCCGTCGCCGCCGCCGCCGGGCGTGGCGGACGCGGAAGCGGCGCCCCGGTCGGGCGCGGCGGCGTCACCGCCGCCGGAGTCGGCCTGCCAGGACGCCACGCCGAGGGCGAGGGCGGCGGCCGCCACGCCGGCGGAGACGAGCAGGGGCTTGAGGGCGGAGTCGGACATGCGGTGCTCCCGGTGGTTCGGTACGGGTGTGGAGGTGCGCGTGCGCGCGGTGCGGCCCCTCCGCGGCGGAGGGGGCGCGGCTCCTACACCCGCAGCACGGAGAGCTCCACCGGGCCGGGTGCGGTGCGTTCCGCGGTCCGTACGGGTGCCACGGCGCGGCCGTCCCGGGCCGGCCACGGTTCCTGGCCGGCGGCCCGTCCGGGGCCGGCGAGCCCGCGCTCGCACGGGGCGGACCGGCCCACGGCCCCGTCGTCCTGCCCGGCCCCGCCCGGCGCGCACCGGCGCCCGCCGTCAGGGACGACGTCGCCCTTCGGGGCGATCCCCCACCCTGCAGGGCGCGACGCGGCTGCGGGCCCGCCCTGCGCGGCCGGAGCGCCGCCCGGCAGGGCGACCCGAAGACCCGCGATCGGGACCACGCCGGCGGCGACCGCCGCGGCGGCCCCCGCCGGGACACCGGCCCCGACCAGGAGGCCCAGGCACGCCAGGACGAGCCCGACCGACACCCCCAGGGGCCGGGGCAGGCGCCGCCCGCGGCACGGCGGTCGCGGCATGCGGGGCCCTTCCGGAAGATCCAATGGGGGAGTCGTCCCGAAATGGTACGTCCCGCCCCGCGAAATGGGTTCGCCACCCGCAGCCCATCGGTGAGATCCTCGAGCAGGTATGTCTACTTCCTTCGCCGCCCTGCAGACCCAGCTCGCAGAGCTCTCGCTCCGCGACGCGCACCGACTCGGCCGCCGCCTCGACGGAGCCCGCCGCATCCGGAAGCCGGAGGCCCGCCAGGCGGTGCTCGACGAGCTCGCCGCCGAGGCCGGGAAGGCCGCCGAGCGGGTGGCCGCCCGGGCCGCGCGCCGGCCGTCGGTGACGTACCCGGAGAACCTGCCGGTCAGCCAGAAGAAGGACGAGATCGCCGAGGCGATACGCGACCACCAGGTCGTGATCGTCGCCGGTGAGACCGGTTCCGGCAAGACCACCCAGATCCCCAAGATCTGCATGGAGCTGGGCCGCGGCGTCCGGGGCATGATCGGCCACACCCAGCCCCGCCGGATCGCCGCCCGCACCGTGGCGGAGCGGATCGCGGAGGAGCTGAAGACCGAGATCGGCGAGACGGTCGGCTGGAAGGTCCGGTTCACCGACCAGGTCGACCCCGAGGCCACCTTCGTCAAGCTGATGACGGACGGCATCCTGCTCGCCGAGATCCAGACGGACCGCGAGCTGCGCGCCTACGACACGATCATCATCGACGAGGCCCACGAGCGCAGCCTCAACATCGACTTCCTGCTCGGCTACCTGGCCCAGCTCCTCCCGAAGCGGCCGGACCTCAAGGTCGTGATCACCTCCGCGACCATCGACCCCGAGCGCTTCTCCCGCCACTTCGGCGACGCCCCGATCGTCGAGGTCAGCGGCCGTACGTACCCGGTCGAGGTGCGCTACCGCCCCCTCCTGGAGGAGGACTCCGAGGACGCCGACCGCGACCAGATCACCGCGATCTGCGACGCCGTCGACGAGCTCCAGAAGGAGGGCCCGGGCGACATCCTGGTCTTCCTCTCCGGCGAGCGGGAGATCCGCGACACCGCGGACGCGCTCAACAAGCTGAAGCTCCGCTTCACGGAGGTGCTCCCCCTCTACGCGCGCCTCTCGCACGCCGAGCAGCACCGGGTCTTCCAGCCGCACACCGGCCGCCGCGTCGTCCTCGCGACGAACGTCGCCGAGACCTCCCTGACGGTCCCGGGCATCAAGTACGTGATCGACCCGGGCACCGCCCGGATCTCCCGCTACAGCCACCGCACCAAGGTGCAGCGGCTGCCGATCGAGCCGGTCAGCCAGGCCAGCGCCAACCAGCGCAAGGGCCGCTGCGGCCGCACCAGCGACGGCATCTGCATCCGGCTGTACTCCGAGGACGACTTCAACGCCCGGCCGGAGTTCACCGACGCCGAGATCCTGCGCACCAACCTGGCCTCCGTCATCCTCCAGATGACCGCGGCCGGGCTCGGCGAGATCGAGAAGTTCCCCTTCATCGACCCGCCGGACCACCGCAACATCCGCGACGGCGTGCAGCTGCTGCAGGAGCTGGGCGCGCTCGACCCCGAGCAGAAGGACGCGAAGAAGCGGCTGACCCCGCTCGGCCGCAAGCTGTCCCAGCTGCCGGTCGACCCGCGGCTGGCCCGCATGGTCATCGAGGCCGACCGGAACGGCTGCGTGCGCGAGGTCATGGTCATCGCGGCCGCGCTGTCGATCCAGGACCCGCGCGAGCGGCCCTCGGACAAGCAGACCCAGGCCGACCAGCAGCACGCCCGCTTCAAGGACGAGACCTCCGACTTCCTGGCGTACCTGAACCTGTGGCGGTACGTGCGCGAGCAGCAGAAGGAGCGCGGCTCGTCCTCGTTCCGCCGCATGTGCAAGCAGGAGTACCTGAACTTCCTGCGGATCCGCGAGTGGCAGGACATCTACTCGCAGCTGCGTACGGTCGCCAGGTCCATGGGCATCCACCTCAACGAGGAGGACGCGCCCGAGCAGAGCGTGCACGTCTCGCTGCTGGCCGGCCTGCTCTCGCACATCGGCCTCAAGGACACGGACAAGAACGAGTACCTGGGCGCCCGCTCCGCCAAGTTCGCGGTGTTCCCGGGATCGGCGCTCTTCAAGAAGCAGCCGAAGCTCCTGATGTCCGCGGAGCTGGTGGAGACCTCCCGGCTGTGGGCCCGGGTCAACGCGCGGATCGAGCCCGAGTGGGTCGAGCCGCTCGCCCAGCACCTGGTCAAGCGCACGTACAGCGAGCCGCACTGGGAGAAGGACCAGGCGGCCGTCATGGCGTACGAGAGGGTCACGCTGTACGGCGTGCCCATCGTGGCGCAGCGCAAAATCAACTACGGACGGATCGACCCGGAGGCCTCGCGGGAGCTGTTCATCCGCAACGCACTGGTCGAGGGCGACTGGCGCACGCACCACAAATTCTTCGCCGACAACCGCAAACTCCTCACCGAGGTCGAGGAGTTGGAGCACCGGGCCCGGCGCCGCGACATTCTCGTGGACGACGAGACGCTCTTCGATTTCTACGACCGGCGCATCCCCGAACACGTCGTCTCCGGCGCCCATTTCGACTCGTGGTGGAAGCACAAGCGGCGCGAGCAGCCCGAACTGCTCGATTTCGAACGCGAGATGCTCATCACCGAGAAGGCCGCCGGGGTCACGAAGGACGACTACCCGGACTCGTGGCGGCAGGGCCGGCTGAAGTTCAAGGTGACCTACCAGTTCGAGCCGGGCGCGGACGCGGACGGCGTGACCGTCCACATCCCGCTCCAGGTGCTGAACCAGGTGACCGAGGAGGGTTTCGACTGGCAGATCCCCGGCCTGCGCGAGGAGGTCGTCACCGAGCTGATCCGGTCGCTGCCCAAGCCGATCCGCCGGCACTACGTCCCGGCGCCGAACTACGCGGCCCGCTTCCTCGACTCCGTCGTCCCGCTGCAGGAGCCGCTGCCGGCCACCCTGGCGCGGGAGCTCCAGCGGATGGTGGGCGTCCCGGTGACGGCCGAGGACTTCGACCTCTCCCGCGTCCCGGAACACCTGAAGATCACCTTCCGGATCATCGACGAGCGGCGCCGGAAGATCGCCGAGGACAAGGACCTGGAGGCGCTCCGGCTCCGGTTGAAGCCGAAGGCCCGGCAGGCCCTGTCCCAGGCCGCCGCGGCCACCGCGGAGCGGGCCGGCGGCCCCTCCGTGGAGCGCACGGGCCTGAAGGACTGGACGATCGGCCGGCTGGAGCGGGTCTTCGAGACCCGGCGGGCCGGCCAGCCGGTCAAGGCGTACCCGGCGCTGGTGGACGCCGGCGACAGCGTCTCCGTACGGCTCTTCGACACCGAGGCCGAGCAGTACGAGGCGATGTGGCGCGGCACGCGCAGGCTGATCCTGCTGAACATCCCCGTCAACCCGGCGAAGTTCGCCTCGGACAAGCTCACCAACCAGCAGAAGCTCGCCCTGTCGGCCAATCCGCACGGCTCGATCCAGGCCCTCTTCGACGACTGCGCGACCGCCGCGGCGGACAAGCTGATCGCCGACCACGGGGGGCCGGCCTGGGACGAGGAGTCGTTCCGGAAGCTCTACGACCGCGTGCGGGCGGACCTGGTGGACGCGACCGTACGCACGGTCGGCCAGGTGCAGCAGGTCCTGGCGGCCTGGCAGGCCTGTGAGCGCCGCCTGAAGACCGCCAGGAGTCCCGCCCTGCTCGCCAACGTCCAGGACGTCAGGACGCAGCTGGCGGCCCTCGTGCCGGCCGGCTTCGTGACCCTGACCGGGCTCAAGCGGCTGCCCGACCTGATGCGCTACCTGGTCGCGGTGGACCGGCGGCTGCAGCAGATGCCCACGGGCGTCCAGCGGGACACCACCCGCATGGAGAAGGTCCACGAGATGCAGGACGAGTACGCCTGGCTGCTGGAGCAGCTCCCCAAGGGCCGACCGGTGCCGCCGGAGGTGCGGGAGATCCGCTGGATGATCGAGGAACTGCGGGTCAGCTACTTCGCCCACGCCCTCGGAACGGCGTACCCGATCTCCGACAAACGCATCATCAAGGCCGTGGACGCGGCCGCTCCCTGATCCGGTTCGACCGCACCCCCTCACCTGCTGTACAGTCTGATTCGCAGCCGCGCCAGCGGCCGCAGAGCAAGGTCCTGTGGAGCAGTTGGTTAGCTCGCCACCCTGTCAAGGTGGAGGTCGCGGGTTCAAGTCCCGTCAGGATCGCAGCAGGTCGAAGCCCGCATCCCCCGGATGCGGGCTTCGGTGCTTCTCGGGGCCGGGCCCTCGGACCGGTGCCGGCCCCGTCCTCCGCCGGCCCCGCGACGGCCCCGTTCCGCGCCGGTCCACCCGGTGTCCCCGTCCCGCGCCGGCCACCCGCCACCCTCGCGGCCGTCCCCGCGCCACCTCCGCTCCATCCCCGTGCCGTCCCCCGCCGCCCCGCGCCGACCGGATCCGCCCGACGCCACCCCCGGGTCCCGCCGAGGCCGCTCGGGGCCGCTCCAGGGGTGCGCCCGCCCCGCCCGCCGCGTCGGGCGTGTCGGGCCCGTCGGGAGCGCCGGAGGCCGCGACGGCCGCATGGACCTCGGGGGGCGCGCGGAAAGATTTCGTGCGCCTCTCACGCCCCGCGTGTTTCGACGTCACCCGAAAGTGGAATGGACAATTCCGTAAGGTCGGCGCAAAAGTCCCCCGTCCGCATGACCGGTCTCGACCGAGGAGTCCCTTTACGGGGCCAATGCCGGAATGACAAGGGGCAACTGATGTGACAGGTGTCACCACATGAGTTTTTGGAACCAGGGCACTTATGGCGCCCCTACGTCGCGTCGATTTTGTATGTGCAATGGCACCTGGCCGCGGCCGCCGGCGCGGGGCACAAAAAAGATCGCGCTGGACCCGGCGGAGTCCAGCGCGATCGGACGACTTCACACCTGCCGAGCAGGGGCTGAGGACCTGTTGGGGCAGGTCCCGTCGTATGGAGCTGTGTGGGTCAATCGGGTTGGGGGACCCGATTAAGTCCCGGTAAAACGGGGTGCTGTGTTACTGGGGCGGTAACTCAGGCCTCGCTGCGCTGCTGCGGAATTCCCGCCAGCAGGGCGCGGACCTCAGCCTCGCGGTAGCGGCGGTGCCCACCCAGGGTGCGGATGGACGTGAGCTTGCCAGCCTTGGCCCAGCGGGTGACCGTCTTCGGGTCCACGCGGAACATGGTGGCGACCTCAGCCGGGGTCAGCAGCGGCTCGGCATCAGGGGTGCGAGCGGTCATGAGCGGCCTCCTCGGGAGAACCGAACCAATCTCGGTTCTTTCCTCTAAATTCTGCACCTTGGCCCGCGTTGCCCGAAATGGACATACGCGGGCCGAGTCGGTTATAGGACGAACGGCTTGTCCTCGGCACTACAACTACACCATCTGTCCAGCCACGTCGGCCAAACCGATGGAATTGCCCTCTGAGGTGTTCATCCGCGACGGAAGCCGATGGACCCACCCATAACGGACAGTCACCTGACAGTGACGATCAGTCACAGCGCAATCGGGGGCCATCTCACCCCCCATAGTGTGCAATACCAAGCATTCCGCCCATTCTTGGGCGGAAGGAACCCTCCCCGGACTCCTTGTCCTATTTTGGCACGAGGGTAGGGGAACGGCGCAAGGGTGTAGTTAGTGCGGTCCGTCACGCTTGGGCCAATGGCCCGGATCGGGACGTAGGTCCCGGACCGACCTCCCGAGTTCCGTAAGGACCCCTTTACGCACCCCGCCCGTCAGTTCGCGAACAGCCGCTCCCGGACCGCCCGCCAGCGCGTGGCCAGCAGCTCGTACGCCTCCTCGGCGGCCGCCGCGTCGCCCTCCCGCAGCGCCGCCAGCCCGCCGGCGAGGTCGGCGGCCGACCGGTCCCCGGCCAGCCGGTCCTCCGGCACCCCGTGCACGAGACCGCCGTAGTCGAGCTCGATCATCGAGCCCGGGTGGAACTCCTCGAGCCAGCGGCCCACGTCCACCAGCCCCTCGGCCAGCGCCGCGTAGCCCTCGGCCCCGCGCAGCGTCCGCAGTGCCCGGGCCAGCCGCCGCCGGCCCTGCACCATCGGCGCCCGGTACCGCAGCCGCTCCCCCGGAACGTACTCGCGCTCATCGTCCGTGAAAAGCACGAACCAGCGCAGTGGCACCTGCCACACCGCGGACCGGATCCACGGGCGGGCGTCCGGGTTCCGCTCCCGCCAGCGCTCGTAGTCCGCGGCCGCCTGCACCCGCACCACCGGCGGCAGCGCCCCGTCCAGCACCGGCGCCGGGAACTGCCCCCCGGAACCGCCCGGACCGGCCCCGGCCAGCTCCGCCAGCGCCAGCCAGGCCCGCAGCCGGGTCCGCCAGGGACACACCAGCAGCACCCCGTCCACCTCGGCCACGAACGCGTCCGCGCTCTCGTGCACCGGCACCCCCACCGGCGGCACCGGCACCAAGTCCGCCAGGGCGCGGCGCAGTTCGTCCTGGTACGACGGGATCTCCGGGCGCCGCGCGTACTGCGACCAGTGCGTGCGCTCGGGCTCCGGGAAGGCCCCCAGGGGCTCGTACACGCGCAGGTAGGAGGCGTACGGGACGGTCAGCGCCGACCGCGCGGAGGGCGCCCGGGACTCGGAGGATTCGGTCACGCCTTCGTACTCCCCGGCCGCGCGCCCGCGTACTCCGCGCGCGGCCGGGAACCGGCCCCGGTACTCCGCCGGAGGGTGATCTCGGGCACTGGGCCCTTCGGGTGGCCCCTTTGGTCTTACCCTGCTCCTACACGCCCTCCCCACCCATAGGAGGGCCCCCCGCCGCATCTCTATGGGAGTCACCACCGTGACCGAAATGACCGACGGCGTCCTGCACACCCTGTTCCGCACGGAGCAGGGCGGCCACGAGCAAGTCGTGCTGTGCCAGGACCGAGCCACGGGCCTCAAAGCCGTCATCGCCATCCACAACACCGCCCTGGGCCCGGCCCTCGGCGGCACGCGTTTCCACGCGTACGCCTCCGACGAGGAGGCGGTGCTCGACGCGCTGAACCTCTCGCGCGGCATGTCGTACAAGAACGCGCTCGCCGGTCTCGACCACGGTGGCGGCAAGGCCGTCATCATCGGTGACCCCGAGCTGATCAAGACCGAGGACCTGCTCCTCGCGTACGGCCGGTTCGTGGACTCCCTGGGCGGCCGCTACGTGACCGCCTGCGACGTCGGCACGTACGTCGCGGACATGGACGTCGTGTCCCGCACCACCCGCTGGGCCACCGGCCGCTCCCCCGAGAACGGCGGCGCCGGCGACTCCTCCGTGCTCACCGCCTACGGCGTCTTCCAGGGCATGCGGGCCAGCGCCCAGCACGTCTGGGGCGACCCGACCCTGCGCGGCCGCAAGGTCGGCATCGTGGGCGTCGGCAAGGTCGGCCACTACCTGGTCGAGCACCTGCTTTCGGACGGCGCCGAGGTCGTCATCACCGACGTCCGCCAGGAGTCGGTGCAGCGCATCCTCGACAAGCACCCGCAGGTCACGGCCGTGGCGGACACCGACGCGCTGATCCGCACCGAGGGCCTGGACATCTACGCCCCCTGCGCGCTCGGCGGCGCCCTGAACGACGACTCCGTCCCGGTGCTCACCGCGAAGATCGTCTGCGGTGCGGCGAACAACCAGCTGGCCCACCCGGGCATCGAGAAGGACCTCGCCGACCGCGGGATCCTCTACGCCCCGGACTACGTGGTCAACGCCGGCGGCGTGATCCAGGTGGCCGACGAGCTGCACGGCTTCGACTTCGACCGCTGCAAGGTCAAGGCCACGAAGATCTTCGACACCACTCTGGAGATCTTTGCTCGCGCGAAGGCGGACGGCATCCCGCCGGCCGCCGCGGCCGACCGGATCGCCGAGCAGCGGATGGCCGACGCCCGCGCCGCGCGCACCGCGTAGCGCCCCGGGTCCCGGACGCAAGTGCGGCCCGCCGGAGTGCAGCGAGACATGACTCACTGCACTTCGGCGGGTCGTGCCGCGATTAGGGGCTAAAATCGCAGCTGACCAGCGAGTACGGGGCGACTCGCCGGTACTGCTCCGGCGCGCGTCATGCGGGCGACGTACCGTATGGCCGCGGAAGCAGGTACCGTTGAAGCCCTACGGACCGGTCTCTCCACGGAGAGCCCGTTCCGAATCATGAACGCGTGTCAAGACTCTGGGGCCGTCGAGCCCCGTCACCGAGGGGGTCGAGCCATGGGGCGCGGCCGGGCAAAGGCCAAGCAGACGAAGGTCGCCCGCCAGCTGAAGTACAGCAGCGGCGGGACTGACCTGTCGCGTCTGGCCAACGAGCTGGGCGCATCGACTTCGCAACCGGTTTCGAACCAGCCGCCTAACGGCGAGCCGTTCGAAGACGAGGACGAGGACGACGACCCGTACGCCCGCTACGCGGAGCTGTACAACGACGACGAGGACGAGGACGAAGAGTCCGGTCCGTCGTCGCAGCGTCGCGGTGCTTGACGGCTGATCTCCCAGCTCACCGCACCCGCACGACACAACGTCACAAACACAGAACCCGGTCCAGGGCAGCGCCCCGGACCGGGTTCTGTGCTGCCCGGGGGCAGCACAGCCGATGTGTCTCAGCCCGCGTAGGACCCGGTCAGGGTGGCACCCTCGGTGTGCTCGCCCCGCTCGGTGATCTCGCCGGCCACCCAGGCGTCGACGCCGCGGTCGGCCAGCGTGGTCAGGGCGACCTCGACCGACTCCTGCGGGACCACGGCCATCATGCCGACGCCCATGTTCAGGGTCCGCTCCAGCTCCAGCTGCTCCACCCGGCCGGCCTTGCCGACCAGGTCGAACACGGCACCCGGGGTCCAGGTGGTGCGGTCGACCGTGGCGTGCAGGTGGTCCGGGATGACCCGGGCGAGGTTCGCCGCGAGGCCGCCGCCGGTGATGTGCGAGAACGCGTGCACCTCGGTGGTCCGGGTGAGCGCCAGGCAGTCCAGCGAGTAGATCTTGGTGGGCTCGAGCAGCTCCTCGCCGAGGGTGCGGCCGAACTCCGGGACCTGCTGGTCGAGGGCCAGCCCGGCGCGGTCGAAGAGCACGTGCCGGACCAGCGAGTACCCGTTCGAGTGAAGACCGGACGACGCCATGGCGATGACGGCGTCCCCCGTACGGATGCGATCCGCACCGAGCAGGCGGTCGTACTCGACCACGCCGGTGCCGGCACCGGCGACGTCGAAGTCGTCCGGTCCGAGCAGGCCCGGGTGCTCGGCGGTCTCGCCGCCGACCAGGGCGCAGCCGGCCAGGACGCAGCCCTCGGCGATGCCCTTGACGATGGCGGCGACCCGCTCCGGGTGGACCTTGCCCACGCAGATGTAGTCGGTCATGAAGAGCGGCTCGGCGCCGCAGACGACGATGTCGTCCATGACCATCGCGACCAGGTCGTGGCCGATGGTGTCGTACACGCCCATCTGCCGGGCGATGTCGACCTTGGTGCCGACGCCGTCGGTGGCGGAGGCGAGCAGCGGCCGCTCGTAGCGCTTGAGGGCGGAGGCGTCGAAGAGGCCGGCGAAGCCGCCGAGGCCGCCGAGGACCTCGGGGCGCTGGGTCTTCTTCACCCACTCCTTCATCAGCTCGACGGCACGGTCACCCGCCTCGATGTCGACGCCCGCGGACGCGTAGCTGGCACCGGTGCCCGCCTGCGCAGCAGGCTCGAAGGACTCAGCAGACATGGGGTTGAGAACTTTCGTGTCGTACTGCGTGGGGGGGTTACGGGCGACGGAGCGCGTCGGCGGCGTCGGTGCCGCCCGCCAGCTCGGTCTCCAGCAGCTGCTTGCCCAGGAGCTCCGGGTCGGGCAGCTCCATGGGGTACTCGCCGTCGAAGCAGGCACGGCAGAGGTTCGGCTTCTGGATCGTGGTCGCCTCGACCATCGCGTCGAGCGAGATGTAGGCGAGGGAGTCCGCGCCGAGGGACTTGCCGATCTCGTCGACCGACATGCCGTTGGCGATCAGCTCCGCGCGGGTGGCGAAGTCGATGCCGAAGAAGCACGGCCACTTCACCGGCGGGGAGGAGATCCGGATGTGGACCTCGGCGGCGCCGGCCTCGCGGAGCATCTTGACCAGGGCGCGCTGGGTGTTGCCGCGGACGATCGAGTCGTCGACGACCACCAGGCGCTTGCCCTTGATGACTTCCTTGAGGGGGTTCAGCTTCAGACGGATGCCGAGCTGGCGGATCGTCTGGGACGGCTGGATGAAGGTCCGGCCGACGTAGGCGTTCTTCACCAGGCCGGAGCCGTACGGGATGCCGCTGGCCTCGGCGTAGCCGACGGCGGCGGGGGTACCCGATTCCGGCGTCGCTATCACGAGGTCGGCGTCGACCGGCGCTTCCTTGGCCAGGCGGCGGCCCATCTCGACGCGCGAGAGGTACACGTTCCGACCGGCGATGTCCGTGTCCGGGCGGGCCAGGTACACGTACTCGAAAACGCAGCCCTTGGGCTTCGCTTCCGCGAATCGCGAGGTGCGCAGACCGTTCTCGTCGATGGCGACGATCTCACCCGGCTCGACCTCGCGGACGAAGCTGGCGCCGCAGATGTCGAGCGCGGCGGTCTCGGAGGCGACGACCCAGCCGCGCTCCAGGCGGCCCAGCACCAGCGGGCGGATGCCCTGCGGGTCGCGGGCGCAGTACAGGGTGCCCTCGTCCATGAAGACGAGGGAGAAGGCTCCGCGGACCTTGGGCAGGACCGCGGCCGCGGCTTCCTCGATGGTCAGCGGCTTGCCGTCGGCATCGACCTGGCCGGCCAGGAGGGCCGTCACGAGGTCGGTGTCGTTGGTGGCCGCCACCTGGGTGGCGCGGCCGTCCTGCTTGGGCAGGTCCGCGACCATCTCGGCGAGTTCGGCGGTGTTCACCAGGTTGCCGTTGTGACCCAGGGCGATAGAGCCGTGGGCGGTCGCACGGAAGGTCGGCTGCGCGTTCTCCCACACCGAGGCTCCGGTGGTGGAGTAGCGGGCGTGACCGACCGCGATGTGGCCCTGGAGGGAGCCGAGGGAGGTTTCGTCGAAGACCTGGGACACGAGGCCCATGTCCTTGAAGACGAGGATCTGGGAACCGTTGCTCACAGCGATGCCCGCGGATTCTTGTCCGCGGTGCTGCAGTGCATACAGTCCGAAGTAGGTGAGCTTGGCGACCTCTTCACCCGGAGCCCAGACACCGAAGACGCCGCAAGCGTCCTGGGGGCCCTTCTCGCCGGGGAGCAGGTCGTGGTTGAGTCGTCCATCACCACGAGGCACACCTCGAGTCTAGGCGACGTCGACCACTGGTCCGAATTCGGGAGGGCCGGGAAATCTCACAGCACAGAGGGTGACGGAGTGCCTCCGTCTCGCTATTCGGATCACTTGTTGACTTATCCAAGTGATCCACCGGAGGCTCTGCTCCATGCAGCCTCTCGGTGACGTGATCGTCACCCTCGTCGAGCGCCGGCACGTCGACCTGGTCCGTGTCGCGAGCGCCATCTGTCGCTGCTCCGCGTAGTCACAACTCTTTATCCCTTTCCCGGGTTTCCCTGCTTTCCCTCCGTCCGCCCCGCTCCGCCGTGCCGCGCGCCGTCCCGCGCCCCGCCGCGCGCGGGATACGACGGCTACGCCTTGGAGCTTTCGTGTCTTCCTCTGACTCGCCCCTGTCCCGCCGTGCCTTCGGCGGCGCCGTCGGGGCCACCGCCGCGACCGCCGCCGTCCTCGGGACCACCACCCCGGCGACGGCCGCCGGGGGCCCCGCGGCCCCCGGTTCCACCGCCGCTCCCGGCCCCTCGGACGGCCCGTACGAGCGGTCCGGCGAGCGCCCCTTCCGGGCCGCCCGCCACCGCCGCTCCGGCCGCCCGAACGTCCTGGTGATCCTCGGCGACGACCTCGGCTGGGCGGACCTGTCCGCGTACGGCTCCCCGCACATCGCGACCCCGAACCTCGACCGCCTCGCCCGCCAGGGCGTGCGCTTCACCGACGCCTACGCCGGCTCCGCGACCTGCTCCCCGACCCGCTTCAGCCTCTACACCGGCCGGTACCCGGGCCGGACGAAGGGCGGCCTGGCCGAGCCCATCGCCGACCGCTCGGTCGGCCTGGAGCCCACCCACCCCACGCTCGCCTCGCTGCTGCGCGGGGCCGGCTACGCCACCGCGCTGATCGGCAAGTGGCACTGCGGCTACCTGCCCGACTACAGCCCCACCAAGTCGGGCTGGGACGAGTTCTTCGGCAACTTCGGCGGCGCGCTGGAGTACTACTCCAAGCTCGGGCTCGGCGGCGAGTACGACCTGTACGAGGGCGACGCGGCGTACAAGGACCTGCGCTACTACACCCGGATCCTCACGGAGCGGGCCAGCGAGTACGTCGCCCGCGACCACGACCGGCCCTGGCTGCTGAACCTGAACTTCACGACCCCGCACTGGCCCTGGATCGCCGACGGCGACGAGGCGGAGAGCGCCGAGATCGTCCGCCGCATCCGGGCCGGCGACGCCCGGGCGCTGTGGCACCAGGACGGCGGCTCGATCGGGAAGTACAAGGAGATGGTCGAGGACCTCGACCGGTCCGTCGGCGAGGTGCTGGACGCGCTGCGGCGCTCGGGCCGGGAGCGGGACACCCTGGTCCTCTTCGCCAGCGACAACGGCGGCGAGCGCTTCTCCCACAACTGGCCGCTGTCCGGCAACAAGGCCTCCCTCCAGGAGGGCGGCATCCGGGTGCCCACGATCCTGCGCTGGCCCGCGCGGATCGAGGGCGGCCAGGTCAGCCACGAGCCGGTGTTCAGCCCGGACTGGACCGCCACCCTGCTGGAACTGGCCGGGGCCCGCCCGCACCCGGCGTACCCTCTGGACGGCACGAGCCTGGCCGGCTACCTGCTGCGGGGCCAGGAGCTCGCGGAGCGGGACCTGTTCTGGCGCGTCCGCGGCGAACGGGCGCTGCGCCGCGGCGACTGGAAGTACTACCGCGGCAAGGGCGGCCGGGACCAGCTGTTCGACCTGGCCGGGGACGTCCGCGAGCAGGCCGACAAGGCGGCCCTGGAGCCGGCCCGGCTGGCCGCGCTCCGGGCGGCCTGGGAGGAGACCGACGCCGGGCTCCTCCCCTACTAGCCGGTCCGCGGCTACTGGCCGGGCCCGCGGCTGCTGGCCGGTCCGCGGCGGGGCCTGCGCGCGGAACCGGTCCGCCGCCGGCGGGGCCTGCGCACGGATGCGGGCCCCGCCCGGGATCACTCCGCGGTGGCGCGCAGGCCCTTGCCCTCGGCGCCGGTCAGGGTCAGCGTGCCGGCCTGGACGCCGTAGGTGACGGGACCGCTCAGCACGCCCGTCACCGCCGCGTCCAGGTCGGCGTACGGGCCGGTGCAGGAGGCGCCGGTGGCGGCGATCGGGCCGAACTGGATGGTCGAGCCGGTGGTCTTGGCCGTGGTGTGGAAGTCGTTGCATCCGGTGCTGCCGTGGGCCGTGCCGTCCTGGCCGATCACGAGGTACGCCTTGCCGCCGCTGCCGGCCGGCAGCGAGGCGGCGGCCTTGCCCGTGAGCAGGCCGGTGACGTTCCAGCGGGTGCCCGTCAGCGGCGCGGACTTGGGCCGGGCGGCGGTGTCGACCACCGTCTTGCCCTTGGCGTCCGCCTCCGTCGTGGACGTGGCGGTCCCGCAGCCGGACAGCAGGAGGGTGGCGGCAGCGGCCGCGGTCGCGAGGATCACGTGGTGGGTACGCATGCCCCTCTGACGGGACTCGCCCCGAACCGGTTCCCCCGCTTGTCGGATCAGCTCATCACCGGCAGGAACGCCTCCAGATCGGCCCTCTCGCCGCTGGCGCCGACCCGGGCTCCGGCCACCGCCTCGGCCCAGCCGAGCCGCCCGGTGGCCAGCCGGATCCACGTGAGCGGATCGGTCTCGACGACGTTGGGCGGGGTGCCGCGGGTGTGCCGGGGCCCCTCGACGCACTGCACCACGGCGAAGGGCGGGACGCGGACCTCGACGGAGCCGCCCGGGGCCTTCACGGCCAGGGCGTCGGCGAGCACCCGTACGCAGGTGGCCAGGGCCTGCCGGTCCAGCGGGACCGCGCCGCCCAGGGCGCGGTTGAGGTCGTCGGTGTGGACGACGAGCTCGACGGCCCGCGTCACGACGAAGTCGGCGACCGTCATGCCGCCGATCCACAGCCCGAGCAGCCGGTCGCCGGGCAGCACGTCGAGCAGCTCGGAGAACCGCTCGCCGGTGCGCGCGTACAGCGCGGCCAGCGGTTCGGCCTCCTTGTTGCGGTGCGCGTCCTCGATCCGGTCGCGGATCGGCTCGGTGGCGAACGGCCAGCTCTGCACGGTGACTTCCGCCGTCGCCGCCGGCGGCCGGGCGGCCGCCGCCGACAGCGAGCCCACCGCCCAGGCGATGTGCGCGGCCAGGTCGCGCACGGTCCAGCCGCCCAGCCCGGCGGGCAGGGCGAGCTGGTCCTCGGTCAACTCCCCGACGGCCGCGGCCACGTGCGCGAACTGGGCGCGCACCGCCGCCCTGGTCTTCGCGGGGTCGTAGCTGCGGGCCCGGGGCTTGCGAGGAGTCGGCATACGGCCGAGCGTACTGGCCGGGCCGGACACCGTACGGGAGTACGGGATCCGGCCCGGCCGGGGGCGTCCGGTGCCTGCCGGTCAGGCCAGGAGGGCCGGGATGGTCGCCTCGTGGGCCTCGCGGAGCTCGGCCAGCGGGATGCTGAACTCGCCCTGGACCTCGATCTCCTCGCCGTCCACGACGCCGATGCGGGTGGCCGGGAGGCCCCGGGCGCCGCACATGTCGGTGAAGCGGAGCTCCTCGCTGCGCGGGACGGCCACGATCGCGCGGCCCGCGGACTCGGAGAAGAGGAAGGTGAAGGCGTCCAGACCCTCCGGGACCACCACGCGCGCGCCGTTGCCGCCGCGCAGGCAGGACTCGGTCAGCGCCTGGACGACACCGCCGTCGGAGAGGTCGTGGGCGGCGTCGACCATGCCGTCGCGCGAGGCCGAGATCAGGATCTCGGCGAGCAGCTTCTCGCGGCCCAGGTCCACCTGGGGCGGCAGGCCGCCGAGGTGGTCGTGGACGACCTGGGACCAGGCCGAGCCGCCGAACTCCTCGCGGGTGTCACCGAGGAGGTACAGCAGCTGGCCCTCCTCCTTGAACGCCATCGGCGTGCGCCGGGTGACGTCGTCGATGACACCGAGGACCGCCACCACGGGGGTGGGGTGGATCGCCGTCTCGCCGGTCTGGTTGTACAGGGACACGTTGCCGCCGGTGACGGGCGTGCCCAGCTCCAGGCAGCCGTCCGCGAGACCGCGGGTGGCCTCGGCGAACTGCCACATGACACCCGGGTCCTCGGGGGAACCGAAGTTCAGGCAGTCCGACACGGCCAGCGGCTTGGCACCCGTGGCGGCGACGTTGCGGTACGCCTCCGCGAGGGCCAGCTGCGCGCCGGTGTACGGGTCGAGCTTGGCGTAGCGGCCGTTGCCGTCGGTCGCCATGGCCACGCCGAGGTTGGTCTCCTCGTCGATGCGGACCATGCCGGCGTCCTCGGGCTGCGCCAGGACGGTGTTGCCCTGCACGAAGCGGTCGTACTGGTCGGTGACCCAGGACTTCGAGGCCTGGTTCGGCGACGAGACCAGGGCGAGGACCTGCTCGCGGAGCTCGGCGGAGGTCTGCGGGCGGGGCAGCTTGTTCGCGTCGTCGGCCTGGAGGGCGTCCTGCCAGTCCGGACGGGCGTACGGGCGGTGGTAGACCGGGCCCTCGTGGGCGACGGTGCCCGGGGGCACGTCCACGATCTGCTCGCCGTGCCAGAAGATCTCCAGGCGCTCGCCGTCGGTCACCTCACCGATGACGGTGGCGATGACGTCCCACTTCTCGCAGATCTCCATGAAGCGGTCGACGTGCTGCGGCTCGACGATCGCGCACATGCGTTCCTGCGACTCGCTCATGAGGATCTCCTCGGGCGAGAGCGTCGCGTCACGCAGCGGGACCGTGTCGAGCTCGACGCGCATGCCGCCGGAACCGGCCGAGGCCAGCTCGGAGGTGGCGCAGGACAGCCCGGCGCCGCCGAGGTCCTGGATGCCCGCGACCAGCTTCTCCTTGAAGATCTCCAGGGTGCACTCGATGAGGAGCTTCTCCTGGAAGGGGTCGCCGACCTGGACGGCGGGGCGCTTGGTGGGCTTGGTGTCGTCGAAGGTCTCGGACGCGAGGACCGAGACGCCGCCGATGCCGTCGCCGCCGGTGCGGGCGCCGTAGAGGATGACCTTGTTGCCGGGGCCGGAGGCCTTGGCGAGGTGGATGTCCTCGTGCTTCATGACGCCGATGCAGCCGGCGTTGACCAGCGGGTTGCCCTGGTAGCAGGCGTCGAAGACGACCTCGCCGCCGATGTTGGGCAGGCCCAGGCAGTTGCCGTAGCCGCCGATGCCCGCGACGACGCCCGGCAGGACGCGCTTGGTGTCGGGGTGGTCGGCCGCGCCGAAGCGCAGCGGGTCGACGACGGCGACCGGGCGGGCGCCCATCGCGAGGATGTCGCGGACGATGCCGCCGACGCCGGTGGCCGCGCCCTGGTACGGCTCGATGTACGAGGGGTGGTTGTGCGACTCGACCTTGAAGGTGACCGCGTAGCCCTGGCCGACGTCGACGACGCCGGCGTTCTCGCCGATGCCGACGAGCATGGCGTCGTTCTCCGGGGCCTTCTCGCCGAACTGCTTCAGGTGGACCTTGCTGCTCTTGTACGAGCAGTGCTCCGACCACATGACCGAGTACATGGCGAGCTCGGCACCGGTGGGGCGACGGCCCAGGATCTCGCGGATCCGGGCGTACTCGTCCTCCTTGAGGCCGAGCTCCTGCCACGGCTGGGAGGCGTCGGGGGTCTCGGTCGCGTTCTTGACGGTGTCGAGGCTCATGCGCTTACCAGCTTCTTCAGGACCGAGGTGAAGAACGGCAGGCCGTCGGTGCGGCCCGTCCCGACCAGCGGCTCGACCGCGTGCTCGGGGTGCGGCATCAGGCCGACGACGTTGCCCGCCGCGTTGGTGATGCCGGCGATGTCGTTCAGCGACCCGTTGGGGTTGAAGTCGAGGTAGCGGAAGGCCACGCGGCCCTCGCCCTCCAGTTCGTCCAGGGTGCGCCGGTCGGCGACGTAGCGGCCGTCCATGTTCTTGAGCGGGATCGAGATCTCCTCGCCCTGCTCGTAGTCGCCGGTCCAGGCGGTCCCGGCGTTCTCGACGCGGAGCTTCTGGTCGCGGCAGATGAAGTGCAGGTGGTTGTTGCGCAGCATCGCGCCCGGCAGCAGGTGGGCCTCGGTGAGGACCTGGAAGCCGTTGCAGATGCCGAGGACGGGCATGCCCGCCTTCGCCTGCTCGATGATCGTCTCCATGACCGGCGAGAAGCGGGAGATGGCTCCCGCGCGCAGGTAGTCGCCGTAGGAGAAGCCGCCCGCGAGGACGACCGCGTCGACCTGGTGCAGGTCCTTGTCGCGGTGCCAGAGCGAGACCGGCTCGGCGCCCGCGAGGCGGACGGCACGGAGCGAGTCACGGTCGTCGAGCGTTCCGGGGAACGTGACGACTCCGATGCGAGTGGTCACCGTCAGTCCTCGACCTTCACGGTGAAGTCTTCGATGACGGTGTTGGCGAGGAACGTTTCGGCCATCTCGTGGATGCGGTCGAGGGCGGCCTGGTCGACAGGTCCCTCCACCTCGAGCTCGAAGCGCTTCCCCTGGCGGACGTCGGCGATCCCCTTGAAGCCCAGGCGCGGCAGTGCACGCTGCACCGCCTGGCCCTGGGGGTCGAGGATCTCCGGCTTGAGCATGACGTCGACTACGACGCGTGCCACGGGCACTCCCGATGGATGGTTGGTGCGGCGGTTCCTTCAGCGTACCCGCCCGAAATTTCTACGCGGGTAGATATCCGCGGGGCCGTCCGGGTGGCACGTTTCGCCCGCACCAACACTTCACAAAATCGCCCGGAAAACCTCCCGTACAGGATTGCGGTGGGACACGCCAGCACAATTAACTGGGCTTCACAATGCATTGGGAATCGCGGTACAAAGGAATCCTCAGGGATTCAGCGACAAACCGGCATTGTTCCGAAACATCCATACAGTCGGCATCACCGCACGTCACAGCGGCGTGAGTACGGCGGGTGCCGCGCGAAGGGACCGATATCCGTGGCGCAGCGCGTAGTAGTCACGATCTCCGACGACCTCGATGGCGGAGAAGCGGCGGAAACGGTTGTCTTCGGCCTTGACGGTAAGTCGTACGAGATCGACCTCAATCTTGCCAACGCAAAGGAACTGCGCGAGAGCCTCGCCCCGTACGTGGCGGCCGGCCGCCGCCAGGCGCGCTCCGGCAAGACCTTCAAGCACACCGCCCTGGCACCCGACCCGGCCGTGGTCCGCGCCTGGGCCCGGTCCAACCAGCTCGACGTACCGCCGCGGGGCCGGATCCCCAAGAAGGTGTACGAGGCCTACACCGAGGCCCACTGAGGACCGCCGGCGACCGCCGGCGGTCGCCGGGCCACCGCCCCGACCCCCGCGATTTGCCAAACCCCCCTCGCGATCGGCTAGTGTGTGGATCACGCCGAAGGGGCCGAGACCGCAGGTCAGAAGCCCACGAGGTCGTGCGGGTGTAGTTCAGTAGCAGAACATCCCCCTTCCAGGGGGAAGGCGCAGTGTGCGATTCCTGTCACCCGCTCTGCATCTCTTTACCAACCACTTCGGTGGATCGGGTAGAGTGGTGCTCGCACCGCCCGGTGAAAGCCGGTCGGAGGCATGCGGACGTGGCTCAGTTGGTAGAGCATCACCTTGCCAAGGTGAGGGTCGCGAGTTCGAATCTCGTCGTCCGCTCAGGAAGAAGGCCCGGTCATCGACCGGGCCTTCTGCGTTTCCCCGTACGGGATTCCCCGACCCGCGGCCCGCGTTCCCACCGACCCTGACAAATGTCAGGAGGGCCGGTGACATCACGCACTGCCCGCCGCACCGGGGCGCCGGAAACCTGGAGGCATGACCTCCACCGCACCCGAACGCCCCGGCACCGACCACGTCGTCACCGCCGACGCCCTGCGCCGCACCTACGCGGGCGGCTTCGACGCCGTCCGCGGCGTCTCCTTCTCCGTCGCCCGCGGCGAGGTCTTCGCCCTGCTCGGCACGAACGGCGCCGGCAAGACCTCCACCGTCGAACTCCTCGAAGGCCTGGCCCGGCCCAGCGCCGGCACCGTCCGCGTCCTCGGCCTCGACCCGTACGCCCGCCGCGCGGAGGTCCGCCCGCGCACCGGCGTCATGCTCCAGGAGGGCGGCTTCCCCGCCGACCTCACCGTCGCCGAGACCGTCCGCATGTGGGCCGGCTGCACCACCGGCGCCCGCGGGCCGACCGGCGCCGGGCGGCGCACGGAGGTCGTCGAGCGGGTCGGACTCGGCCGCCGGGCCGCCGTCCGCGTGAAGCAGCTTTCCGGAGGCGAACGGCGAAGGCTCGACCTCGCGCTCGCCCTGCTGGGCCGCCCCGAGGTGCTCTTCCTCGACGAACCGACGTCCGGCATGGACCCCGAGGGCCGCCGCGACACGTGGGACCTCGTCCGGGAGCTGCGCGACGAGGGCACCACCGTGCTGCTCACCACCCACTACCTCGAAGAGGCCGAACAGCTCGCGGACCGGCTCGCCATCCTGCACGCCGGCGAGCTCGTCCTCGCCGGCACCCCGGGCGAGGTGACCGCCTCCCGGCCGGCCCGGATCCGGTTCCGGCTGCCCCCGGACGTGCCCGCGGCGCGGCTGCCGCTCGCGCTGCGGGCGGCGGCCGACGGCCCGCGGGTGGAGATCCGTACCACCACCCTGCAGGAGACCCTCGGCGAACTCCTGCGCTGGGCGGCCGACTCCGGCACGGTGCTGGACCGGCTCGACGCCCGCTCCCCGTCCCTGGAAGAGGCGTTCCTGGAGATCGCCGACCACACCCCGGAAGGTGTCCGATGAGCCGCCCCGCCACCGCCGAAAGCCGCCGGCCCCGAGGGACGGCACCCAGCGGGGCGCGCCTGGCCGCGCTCGGCCGGGCCGAGCTCACCCTGCTCGGCCGCAACCGCAACAGCCTCGCCCTCGCCCTGCTCATGCCCGCCGCGATGCTGTTCCTGCTGCGCTCGGCCGTCACCGGCATGGACGCCGCGGACCTGCCGATGGGCGCCGGGGCGGCCACCCTCGTCGGCGGCACCGGCCTGATCCTGGTGCTGGTCCTCTACACGGGCCTGACCGCCACCTACACCGCGCGCCGCGAGGAGCTGGTCCTCAAGAGGCTGCGCACCGGCGAGCCCACGGACACCGAGGTCCTCGTCGGGGCGGCCCTGCCCGCCGCCGTCATCGCCCTCGCCCAGTGCGCGGTCCTCACGGTCGGCGGCCCGGCCCTGCTCGACGTACCGGCGCCCCGGCGGCCGGACCTGCTGCTCCTCGGGATCCTGGCCGTCGCCGCGCTGTCGGCCGGGCTGGCGGCACTGACCTCGGCCGTCACGCGGACCGTGGAGACCGCGGGCCTCAGCACCCTGCCGCTGTTCCTGGCGGCCGTGACGGGCTCCGGGATGCTGGTGCCGCGCGAGGCGCTGCCGGACGCGGTCGGCGACGTCTGCGACCTGCTGCCGTTCAGCGGGGCCATGGAGTTCGTCCGCGCGGGCTGGCTCGGCACGGCCGGGGCCGGGAACCTGGTGCAGGCGGCGGTCCTCACGCTCGTCTGGGCGATCATCACGGGGGACGCGGTGCGGCGCTGGTTCCGCTGGGAGCCGCGGCGCTGAGGGGATCGGGGGAAGGGGCCGGCATGTCCAGGCTGACGGGGTGGTGGCAGGGGCGCGGCAGCGCGTCGAAGGTGGAGCTCTACACACGGGGTTCGTACGTGTTCTTCGCCGTGACGGAGGTGCTGACGGTCGCGGGCGCGGCGGTCGGCGTCCGCTCCGGCTTCGGCCCGGCCGAGCTCCTGCTGGACGTACTGATCTGCTGCCACGCGGCCCTGGTGGGTGTGGTGTCGAGCCGCGGCCTGGCATGGGTCGCCGGGCGGGGCGGGCTGCCGGTGCGCGCCGTGGCGGCGCTCGTCGCCCTGACCGCCGCCGTCCCGGCCGCCGCCCTCGGGCTGGCGGCCGGCGACCTGGTCGAGGACGAGCGGATCCTGCCCACACTGGTGATCGGTCCGGTGGGCTTCGGAGTCCTCGCGCTGGTGGTGTGCCTGCGCCGGGTGCGCGAGACGGTGTACGCGGTGCTCGGGGCCGCGGCCGGGACGGCGGTCGCGGTGCTGTCCGCCGGCCGGTCCTGGGAGGCCGTCGGGTACGGCGTCGCGGCGCTGCTCGTCGCCGCGTTCTTCGCCGTCACCTCCGGGTTCTCCGCCTGGCTGATCCGGGTCGTGTGGGAGCTGGACCACTCGCGGGAGCTGCGCGCCCGGCTGGCGGTCGCCGAGGAGCGGCTGCGCTTCGGGCGCGACCTGCACGACGTGCTGGGCCGCAACCTCGCGGTGATCGCGCTCAAGAGCGAGCTCGCCGTCCAGCTGGCCCGGCGCGAACGCCCGGAGGCCGTGGACCAGATGGTGGAGGTGCAGCGGATCGCGCGCGAGTCGCAGCGGGAGGTGCGGGAAGTGGTGCGCGGCTACCGGGGCGTCGACCTGGCCGTGGAACTGGAGGGCGCCCGCGGGGTGCTCGCGGCCGCCGGGATCGACTGCCGGGTGGACGGCTCGGCGGGCGGCGGGCTGCCGGCCGCGGTGCAGTCCGCGCTCGGCTGGGTGGTGCGGGAGGCGACGACGAACGTGCTGCGGCACGGGGACGCGCGCGACTGCCTGATCCGCCTCACGGGCGGGGCCGGGGCGGCCCCCGCGGTGCTGGAGATCGAGAACGACGGGGCGCCGCAGACGCCTTCGGGCACACCCGGGTCGGGGCTCGCGGGGCTGCGGGAGCGGCTGGCGGTGCTGGGCGGCACCCTGGAGGCCGGGCCGGTGGCGGGCGGCCGGTTCCGGCTGACGGCGACGGTGCCGGCGACGGCGGGGACCGGGGCGGGGGCGGTGGCGGTGGCGGTGGCCGGAGAAGGGGCCGGGGCATGAGGCGCGGTACGGGTACGGATTCGGGGCGCGGTGCGGGCGTGAACGGGGGCGGGGCATGAGCGGGGGCGCGGGCGGGGGCGCGAGCGGGGCGGTCGTACGGATCCTGCTGGCCGACGACGAGCACCTGATCCGGGGCGCGCTGGCGGCCCTGCTGGGCCTCGAGGACGACCTGCTGGTGGTCGCCGAGGCCGCCTCGGGGCCGGAGGCGCTGGCGATGGCGCGGGCCCACGAGCCGGACGTGGCCGTGCTCGACCTCCAGATGCCGGGGGCGGACGGTGTGAGCGTCGCCACATCCCTGCGGGCCGAACTCCCGGACTGCCGGACCATGATCGTGACCAGTCACGGGCGGCCCGGCTACCTGAAGCGGGCCCTGGCGGCCGGAGTGCGGGGCTTCGTCCCGAAGACCGTCTCGGCGCAGCGACTGGCCGAGATCATCAGGACCGTGCACGCCGGAGGGCGGTACGTGGACCCGGAGTTGGCGGCCGACGCGATCAGCACGGGCGACTCGCCGCTGACCGCCCGCGAGGCCGAGCTCCTCGAACTCGCGGCGGACGGTGCGCCGGTCACGGAGATCGCCGAGCGCGCCGCCCTCTCGCCGGGGACCGTGCGCAACTACCTCTCGTCGGCGGCCGCGAAGCTGGGTGCGGAGAACCGGCACGCGGCAGTGCGTCTCGCCCGCCTCAAAGGTTGGGTATAGTAGGTCTCGCGCTACGGCGCATGCGGACGTGGCTCAGTTGGTAGAGCATCACCTTGCCAAGGTGAGGGTCGCGAGTTCGAATCTCGTCGTCCGCTCAGAGGGAAGGCCCCGGTCATCACGACCGGGGCCTTCTTCGTGTTCGAGGGCCCCGTCGTGTTCGAGGGCCCCGTCGTGTTCGAGGGCCCCGTCCGATGTGCGCCGCCCCCCCTCCCCCCGCGGGGGTGCGGGGGGCGGGGCCGGGCGGGTCGTCCGGGCTCAGAAGTTCCAGGGGGCGCCGGTGAGCAGCTCGTACGCCTCGACGTACTTGGCGCGGGTGGCGTCGACGACGTGCTGCGGCAGGGCCGGCGGCGGCTCCTCGCCCGTGCGGTCCCAGCCGGACTCGCCGGTCAGCCAGTCACGGACGAACTGCTTGTCGTACGAGGGCTGCGCGCGGCCCGGCTGCCACTGGTCGGCCGGCCAGAAGCGGGAGGAGTCCGGGGTGAGGACCTCGTCGGCGGCGACCAGGGTCCCGCCGTCGGCGGCGAAGCCGAACTCGAACTTGGTGTCCGCCAGGATGATCCCGCGCTCGCGCGCGATGTCCCGGGCCCGGCCGTAGACGGCGAGCGTGGTCTGGCGCAGCAGGGCGGCGGTCTCGGCGCCGACCTGGCGGGCCACCTCCTCGTACGAGACGTTCTCGTCGTGCTCGCCGACCGCGGCCTTGGTGGCCGGGGTGAAGATCGGCGCGGGCAGCTCGGAGCCGTCCACGAGGCCCTCGGGCAGGGCGAGTCCGCAGACCGTGCGGGTCTGCCGGTACTCGGCCAGGCCCGAGCCGGTGAGGTAGCCGCGGGCCACGCACTCGACCGGGACCATGTTCAGCGACTGGCAGACCAGGGTGCGGCCGGCCCAGTCGGCGGGGGCGCCCTCGGGCAGCTCGGTGGAGATGACGTGGTTCGGGACGATGTCCGCGAGCTGGTCGAACCACCACAGGGAGAGCTGGGTGAGGACCCGGCCCTTGTCCGGGATCTCGGTCGGGAGCACCCAGTCGTACGCGGACATGCGGTCGCTGGCCACCATCACCAGGTCGCCCGCCTCGTTGCGGTAGAGCTCGCGGACCTTGCCGGTGTGGAGGTGGACCAGGCCCGGGACCTGAACCGGCTCGGGCTTTTCGACGAATCCGGACACGGTGTCTCCCTGTGGTTCTGTATGAGGGCACACCGATTCTCGCGTACGGAGGGGCGTGCTCCGTTCCCGGGGTCGGCCCGCGTCCCGCGTCGCGCGCCTCAGTCGCGCTTGCAGATCCGGTCGAGGAGGTTGGCCGTGGCCCGCTGGATCCGCTCGTCGACGTGGCCGGGCCGGTCGAGGGCGGGCGACCACGCGAAGGTGCCGGAGGCGAAGACCAGCGCGCCGCTCGGAGCCCGGTACAGGGAGGTCTCCTGGTGCCGCAGCGCCCCGTCCCCGTCCGGGTAGGGGGAGTGGGCGAGGAGGATGCGGCCCTCGTGCTCGGGGAGTTGGGTGCGCGGGAAGTACCGGTCGGCCTCGCCCGCGACCAGGCCGGCGATTTCGTCGCCCTCGTCGGCGCCGGTGGCGTCCCACAGCCAGTGCGAGGCGTTGCGGACCACCAGCGGGGCCGGCTCCGGGACCCGGCCGGCGTACTGGATGCCCAGCAGCTGCTGTTCGGGCCGGTCCACCTCGCGCCAGAGCGCGGGTCTGCCCGGGCCCCGGCGTTTTCGGCACGTCAGCAGCCGGTCCGGGACGCCGGAGGGGGACGGGGAGAGCTCCACCTGCCAGTACATGGTGTTCGCCGAGAGGAAGACCAGGGACGTGCCGTGCGCGCGGGCCGCCTCGACGGTGCGCCGCATCGGGACGGACCAGTACTCGTCGTGGCCGGGGAAGACCAGGCCCCGGTAGCGGGTGGGGTCCACGCGGCCGGCGTGCAGGTCGCGCGTGTCGGCGTAGGCGAGGTCGTAGCCGTACCGCTCGGCCCAGCGGATGAAGTCGTAGGCGTGGCCGACGTGCAGGGGCAGGCCGGCGCCCGCGTACGGGCGGTCGAAGGAGACGGTGATGGCCGCGTCCTGCTCGCCGAGGAGCCGGCCCTGCTCGTCCCAGGCGTGGTAGAGGCTGGCGCCGGTGCGGCCGTCCTCGGGGTACAGGTTGTAGGCCTGCCACGTGATGTCGGGGAGCAGCAGGAGCAGGTCGGCGGGGTGGTCGTCGCGGACCGTGAAGGGGATGTGGGAGCGGTAGCCGTCGGCGGTGGTCAGCACGGCGACGTACGCGCCGAGGTTCCAGTACGAGGGGACCTGGAGGCGCCACGAGAGCCACCAGTGGTGGCAGGAGACGGTGCGGTCGGCGGTGAGCGGGGCGGGCTGGACGATGCCGGACAGCCGCGGGCTGGTGGTGATCTTCGCGGCGCCGTCCCCGCCGTAGTGGCCGATCCGGTAGACGTCCACGGAGAACTGCTGGGGCGGGTCGACGGTGATGTGGAAGTCGATGGCCTCGCCCGGGGCGACCGCTCCGGTGGAGGCGAAGCCCTTGATCTGGCGGTGCACGTCGTCGGCGCTGCGGGGGCCGCCGGCGCCCGCGCGGGGGGCCGGGACCTGGCCGGGGGCCGCCGCGGGGTCGACGTACCAGGGGACGACCTGGCCGGTGTCGTCGAAGTAGACCTCGCTGCCGCGGAACCAGGGGAGCGGGCCCTGCCCGAAGGGGTCCGTGACCGCGTGCGCGAGGGCGCCCGACTCCCACCGCCGGATCGGGGGCGGCGTCCCGGGGCCCGCCGGGCCGTCGGCCCGCGCGGACCCGCCGCCGTCGCGGAGCCGGCCCTCGGTCTGGTCCGCCTCGCCCATGCGCTGCTCCCCTCCCTCGCCCCCCGGACGCGCGCGGGGTCGGTCCCGCCCGCCGTGTGCGTGTGTGTGCCGTCCGCCGGTCTGCCGCGGGTGGTCCGCGACTGGTCCCAGCACATCACATTACGCACGCACTCCGTCACCGTTTGTCGCGGATTGACGTGAGCGGAACATACCGGTCCGGTCGGACCGGGGGAAAGGGGGCGTTTTCAGACCAGGCGCACGGGCTTCTCGGGGCGCACCCCGAGCTCGGCGAGCCAGGAACGCAGCGGGTCCGGATCGCCGTCCTCGACGAGGGACAGCACCCGCGGGGTGAGGTCGGTGCGGCGGGCGCCCCCGACGAGGAGGGCGGGTCCGTCGAGCCAGTCGAGGCCGGGGGCGGCCCCGGCGGTGTCGACGGCCGCGCAGCACACCATGGCCGTGACGTGGTCGGCCAGCAGGTCCCGGCCGGAGCGGGGCGGCTGGAGCGGGAAGAGGGGCAGCTCGTCGGAGCCGCCGCGGCGGCCGGGGGTGGCGGCCGGCCGCTCGTCGCGGGCGGCGTCGGCGCTGAGCCGGGCGGCCAGGTCCTCGGCCTGGCCGACGGCGAGGGAGAGGAACACCCGCTCCAGGGTGGGGCCGTGCAGGGCGTCGGGCGCCGGTGCGGGGGGCGCGGCGGCGGTCGGGTCCGCAGCCGCGGGGGCCGGGGCCGGGGCGTCCTGGGCGTCCGGCCCGTTCGGACCCTGCGGGGCGGCCGACGCGCCCGGGGCGGGGGCGGGCGGTGCGAGGGTGGTCGGAGCGGGCCCGTACCCGGCCGGCAGGGCGAGGGCGTCCAGGGCGCGGTGCAGGCGGGCGGCCTCGGTGCGCCACTTGCGGTCGACGACCTCCTCCGGGTACGCCGCCCAGTCCACCGGCGACCAGTCGGGGCCGGGCTCGGCCGGGCCGCCGTGGAAGAGCCGCGCGGCCAGCAGCGAGGCGGCCTCGTCCACGAGGCCGGGCTCCTCCAGCAGGTCGCAGGCCGGCCGCTCGCCCAGCCGGGAGGCGAAGCCCTCGGCCAGTCGGTCGCGCCGGGACAGTTCGGTGAGGGCGGAGACCACGCCCGCGTCCAACCGGGAGGGCCAGCGGCCCATCCGCCAGGCGGGCAGTGCCACCCGCGTCAGCAGCCGGTCCCAGCCCGCGTAGGCGAGGCCAACCTGCTCCTGGGCGACGATGCGCAGCCCGTAGTCCACGGTCTGCGCGCGCTCGGAGGCGGCCGCGGCCACCCCGCGCTCCATCTCGGTGGCGTCCGCGCGGCACAGCCCGAGCAGCAGCCGGCCGAGCCGGGCCACCCACCCGAGGCCGGGCCGCCGGCCCACGTCCACGGCCGCGTCGAGCCCGCGGACGAACCGCCGGGCCCCGGCTATGTCCGGGTCGGCCGAGGGGCCGGTGCCCGCCACCACGGGCGCGAGGACGGCACGCAGCTCCGCCACCCGCATCCACCACAGGAAGGGCGAGCCGATCACCAGGACCGGCGCGGCGGCGAAGCCCGCCTCCTGCGTGCGCGGGGCGGGGTCGCCGGCCGCGCCGCGCCGCTGCGTGGCGTGCGTACGGTCCTCCAGCCAGCTGTCGCAGTCGGGGGTCAGCGCTATCGCCGAAGGGGGCGGGACCTCCAGCCGCTCGGCCAGGTCGCGCACGAGGCGGTAGAGGTCGGGCGCGGCCGCCTCGGAGACCGGGACGGTCGGCGTCGTCGCGGGGCCGGCGCGCAGCACCACGGCCCCGAACGCTCCGGCGAGCAGCAGCACCAGCCCCGCCACGGCGCCCACGACGAGGGTCACGGCGGACCAGGTGTCCCCGGCCAGTCTGCCGGTCTGGCGGGCGGCCACCAGCACCACCGCGACGGCGGCGGGCAGCAGCGCGACGGCCAGCGCCCGGCTGCGCAGGCGCAGCACGGCGGCGGCGCGGGACCGCGCGGTCAGCGCGCCCACCTCGATACCCATTGCGGTTCCGGACACGACCGGACGTCACCCCCTCTGCCCTGCGGCTTCTGCCCTGCGGCGGCTTTGCTCACTCCCCCAGCGTGGCACCCGCCACCGACATCGCAATGCCGGTGGGCCAAGTGCCGGAATCCTTGCGCGGCACCCTAGTTGGGGCTCGGGTGTCCGTCAGCCGGATAGGCGATTGCTCACCCGATGGAATGGCTTTGGGTAAAGCTGGATGCGTTCGAAGGCGGCCGGATGCAGTCGAACCGGCGGTCGAACACCGAGGGCCCGGGCGCGCCGTGCACGCTCCGGGCCCCGGGTGTCCCCGCGGCGGGGTCAGCGGCCTTCGGCCGCCTTCAGCGCGATGTCCGTGCGGTGCTGGGAGCCGTCGAGGCGGATCCGGCCGACGGCCTTATACGCCCGGTCCCGGGCCTGCGCCAGGTCGGAACCGGTCGCGGTCACGGACAGCACGCGGCCGCCCGCGCTGAGGACCTGGCCGCCCTCGGAGCGGGTGCCGGCGTGCAGGACGTACGCGTGCGGGGCGTCCTCGGCGGCGACCTCCGCCAGGCCTTCGATCGGGTCGCCCGTGCGGGGCGTGCCCGGGTAGTTGTGGGAGGCGATGACGACCGTGACGGCCGCGTCGGAGCGCCAGTTGAGGGGCGCCTGCGCGTCGAGGGTGCCCCGGGCCGCGTTCATCAGGACGCCCGCCAGCGGCGTCTTCAGCCGGGCCAGCACGACCTGGGTCTCGGGGTCGCCGAAGCGGGCGTTGAACTCGATCACCCGCACGCCGCGGCTGGTGATCGCCAGACCGGCGTAGAGCAGGCCGGAGAACGGCGTGCCGCGGCGCCGCAGCTCGTCGACGGTCGGCTGGAGGACGGTCTCCATGACCTCGTCGACCAGCTTCGGGTCGGCCCAGGGCAGCGGCGAGTACGCGCCCATGCCGCCGGTGTTCGGGCCCTCGTCGCCGTCGAGGGCGCGCTTGAAGTCCTGGGCGGGCTGGAGCGGCAGGACGGTGGTGCCGTCGGTGATCGCGAACAGCGAGACCTCGGGGCCGTCGAGGTACTCCTCGATGACGACCCGCTCGCAGGCCAGCGCGTGCTCGCGGGCTGCGGCCAGGTCGGAGGTGACGACCACGCCCTTGCCGGCGGCCAGGCCGTCGTCCTTGACGACGTAGGGGGCACCGAAGGCGTCGAGGGCCTCGTCGACCTCCTCCGGGGTGGTGCAGACGTAACTGCGGGCCGTCGGCACGCCGGCGCCGGCCATGACGTCCTTGGCGAAGGCCTTCGAGCCCTCCAGCCGGGCCGCCTCGGCGGACGGGCCGAAGACCGCGATGCCGGCCGCGCGCACGGCGTCGGCCACCCCGGCGACCAGCGGCGCCTCGGGGCCGACCACGACCAGGTCGACGCCGAGCTCCGCCGCGAGGCGGGCCACGTCGGCGCCGTCGAGCGCGTCGACGGGGTGCAGCTCCGCCACTTCCGCGATTCCGGCGTTGCCGGGGGCGCAGTGCAGCGCGGTGACGTCGGGATCGAGGGACAGAGAGCGGCACAGGGCATGTTCGCGGGCGCCGCCGCCGATGACGAGGACCTTCACGGGAGGCAGCCTAGCCCGCCCGGCCCCGCGATCTTTGTGCGGGCACCCAAGGCCGGGCCGCTACTCGTTCGTGTATTCCTCCACCACCGTGGCGCCGAGCTCCCGCACGATCAGCTCGTGGCCCGTGAGCGCGCTCTCCACCAGGTCGGGGTCGTCCTCCTCCGGCACGTCGTCCTCGGGGGCGACCGGGACCGGGGCGGCCGGCTGCGGGGGTGCGGCGCCCTGCGGGCCGGGCGGGGCCTGCGGGACCTGGGGCGCGGCCGGGGCGGCAGGCTGCTGGACGGGGGTGGGGGCCGCCGGCGGCGCGTACGCCCGCTGCGGGGCCGGGGCGCCGTACGACGGTCCGGCGGGGGCGGCCGGGGCGCCGCCGACCACGGCGTCGATCTTCCAGTTGACCTGGAACTGCTCGGCCAGGACCGCCTTGAGGACGTCCTCGCTGCCGCTGCTGGAGAAGTTGTCCCGGGCTCCGGGGTTGGGGAAGCCGAGCTGGAGGGTGCTGCCGTCGAAGCCGACGACCTGCGCGTTCTGGCTCAGCAGGATCCACGTGAAGCGGCGGCGGTTCTTGACGGCCTCCAGGACGCCCGGCCACATCGCCTGCACCTGGCCGGCGCCCTGGACCATGGCGGCGGACGGCGCGGCGGCCGCGGGCTGCGCGGCGGCGGCCGGGGCGGCGGCCTGCGCGGGCGGGGCGGGCTGCGCGGGGGCGCCCGTACCGGGCTGGGCGGCACTGGGCCAGGCCCCGCGCGCCGGGCCGCCGGAGCCCGGCTGGGCCGCGCCGGGCCAGGCGCCGGGAGCGGGCTGGGCCGGGGCGGCGGGCTGGGCGGGGGCGCTCTGCGCGGTCGGCCAGGCGCCGGCGGGGGCCTGGGCCGCGGTCGGCTCCGGGGCCGGGGGCTGCGCCTGCGGGAGCGGGGCGGACCCGGGCTGGGCGGCACCGGGCCAGGCGCCCGGCGCGGCCTGGGCCGCGGCGGGCTCCGGCGCCGGGGCGGCGGCTACGGGCTCGGGGACCGGGGTCGGGGGGGCGGGCGTCGCGGGGGTCGCGGGGGCGCCGCGCACCGCCGCACGGGCCGCGGCCGCCCCGCCGCCGGGCGGGAGCGGGGCCATGCCGTGGGCCTCGGGCCCGGGGACGTACGCCATCGCGGGCGCGCCACCGGGTGCCGCGAAGGCCGCGGCGGCGGCGCCGCCGCGCTCGAGGCGGTCGAGGCGGGCCTGCACGGAGCGCTCGTCGTCGTAGGTGGCGGGCAGCAGCACGCGCGCGCAGATCAGCTCCAGCTGCAGGCGGGGCGAGGTGGCGCCGCGCATCTCGGTCAGCCCGGCGTTGACGAGGTCCGCCGCCCGGCTGAGCTCGGCGGCGCCGAACACCGACGCCTGGGCCTGCATGCGCTCCACGACGTCGGCGGGGGCGTCGATGAGCCCCTTCTCGCCCGCGTCCGGCACGGCGGCGAGGATCACCAGGTCGCGCAGCCGCTCCAGCAGGTCGGCGACGAAGCGGCGGGGGTCGTTCCCGCCCTCGATCACCCGGTCGACCACCTCGAAGGCGGCCGCGCCGTCGCCGGCGGCGAACGCGTCCACCACGGCGTCCAGCAGGGAGCCGTCCGTGTAGCCGAGGAGGGAGGTGGCCATGGCGTACGTCACACCGTCCTCGGCCGCGCCCGCGAGGAGCTGGTCCATGACGGACATGGAGTCGCGCACGGATCCGGCACCGGCGCGCACCACGAGCGGCAGCACGCCGTCCTCGACGGGGATGCCCTCGCGACCGCAGACCTCGCCCAGGTACTCGCGCAGGGTGCCGGGCGGCACGAGCCGGAACGGGTAGTGGTGGGTGCGGGACCGGATGGTCCCGATGACCTTCTCCGGCTCCGTCGTGGCGAAGATGAACTTGAGGTGCTCCGGCGGCTCCTCGACGACCTTCAGCAGCGCGTTGAAGCCGGCCGACGTGACCATGTGGGCCTCGTCGATGATGTAGATCTTGTAGCGGCTGGCGGCGGGGCCGAAGAAGGCCTTCTCGCGCAGGTCGCGGGCGTCGTCCACACCGCCGTGTGAGGCCGCGTCGATCTCGATCACGTCGATCGAGCCCGGTCCGTTGCGCGCCAGGTCGCGGCAGGACTGGCACTCCCCGCAGGGGGTGGGGGTGGGACCTTGCTCACAGTTCAGGCAGCGGGCCAGGATGCGCGCACTGGTCGTCTTTCCGCAGCCGCGCGGACCGCTGAACAGGTACGCGTGGTTCACCCGGTTGTTCCGCAGGGCCTGCATCAGGGGTGCAGTGACATGCTCCTGCCCGATGACCTCGGCGAACGACTCGGGGCGATAGCGGCGGTACAGCGCAAGGGACGACACGTTTACGAGGTTATCCGGGCCCGCCGACAACCGGCTCCCGCCGGCGCCCCTCGACCCCTCGACGCCCGTACGTCCGGCACGCGACCGCCGGCCCCGCGGTGCGGGCCGCCCGGGAACGCAAGCGCCCCCCACGCACCCGCCAGAGCCCACTTACCCTTGCTGCCTTCCGGCCCTGGGGGAGTTGGGTGAGATAGCGCCACGTGAGGGGCTGGCCCCAGAGTAGCGGATGAAACGCCCGGCAATCGAGCCTCCCGCCCTCCCGAGCGATCACGTTCGCGAGCACCCCTCAACGTCTTGTATTGTTTGCCGCGGAGGATTCGCCTAGAGGCCTAGGGCGCACGCTTGGAAAGCGTGTTGGGGGCAACCCCTCACGAGTTCGAATCTCGTATCCTCCGCCACGGCTGACCAGCCGAAACGAAGGTCCCGACCGCACTGCGGCCGGGACCTTCGTCGTTCCGTGGTTGCAGTTTTGGTTGCAGTTGCCGATCTACGCCCTCGCTGCCTCGGGATGGCCGAGGCCCGGCAGGGTTCCCAGGCCGCCGACGCGTTCCGCCAGAGCGACACATCAGCTTGCAGCACCCGACGCATGGACCGGCCACAGCGCACCCCAAGGCGCACGCGGCGATCTTGGCGGCCCGCAACGGCGCGAGGTCACGCTCCATCGCCTTGGCCGATCGGGATTCCAGGGCCTGTCACCAGGACACCGATGACGTGGGCCAGATCCCAGGTGGAACGCGCCGCCCGTCCTGACCCGTTGTGACGCCGCCCACACCTGCACATGAGGTGGCTGAAGGATCAATCAGATGCCCAGTCGGCAGCCGTATGTCACTTTCAGTCAAATTGGCTACGTGCACAGCCCGTCATGCCTGCACAGCCAGCAGGAACCGAGGAGCACACGCCAAGGAACGTCTTAATCTTTACGGCCCGACCGATAAGCCCCCTACCGGAGGGAATGGCCTGCGCATAGCCTCCAGGGGATGACTGGGTCATCCAACGGGGGCTTCTGATGACTTTCTCGCCATGCGTGCAACTAGATTTCTGGCCACCCTTGGCCTTGTGAGCCGTGCGGCCACGCAACCCTTTACCCACACTTAAATACAGAGATCTATAAGTGCCCGCCGAAAGCGATGTCGGCAGGCCCGTTCGCATGTCCCGAATAAGGCATCCATGACATAAACGGAACCCTTGAAACCTGTTGACAGGCCGGGGCGGAATTCTGTTTAGATCATGACCGTCCATTCGATTCCCCGGCCAACCGGCAGGGGACGAATCAGGAGGATCAAATGTCTGAAGCAATGGCTTCCGCGGTCGACGAGGCCGCGTTCGCCGACCTCGTCAGTAAGATCCAGGCCGCCGAGGCGTCGATGACCGACGAGCAGCGCGCGGTCATCGACCCCGCGGCTGGCGAGAAGGCCCTGGAGGAGCTCGCCGGCGTCAGCCCGGAGGAGCTGCAGGCCTTCCTCGAAGAGAAGGCGGGCATCTCGCCCGACGAGGAGGCGCAGGGCAGCGTGATGGCCGCTGCCGCCACGGTGGCCTTCCACTGTTGATCTGAGTCGTTCACCTCATGATGACCAGCGCTTCGCACAGCCCGGCCGGCATTGCGTCACCGGAGGGCGGCAGTACCTCTTCGCCTTGGCGCGGAGCGCTGCCGAACGAGTCCGGGCCCTCAAAGGCCCGGACTCGTTCCTGGCTCGCTTCGCTCGGTATCGACCGAGGCGCCATTGTGCATATCCAGACCTTCGCGGCACGCAACAGCGTAGCAATGCTGCACTTCGAGGACGGCACCGCACTCTTCCTGAAACAGGTGGATCCGGCAACCGCCAGGGCCGTTGGTACGGCAACGGGTAACGAGGAGACCATGCTGAGGCTGATACCCGAGGCTGGCATTCCATATTTCGCCGGCTCGGCAGTTCCTCGTTTCATCGCAACTGACCCGGACACCGAAACCCTCATCATGGAGGGGAAGACCGGCTTCACGTCGATGCGGGAAGCCACTCGGAACTCCCCGGAAATCCCTGTCCAGGTGCTGGCCGCACTGGCATCAGTGACAGCCGGGATTCATTCCACACCCGTGGACCACATCATCGCGGATTCGAGATTCAGCGAGCAGCTCATCGTCTTCCCCTTCGCGTCCTTCGTAGCGCTAACCCCTGGCGAACTCGCGAGCGGGCCCGGAATGGACTACTCCGACTATGCGGCTGCCATGCAGTCGGTCGACGAAAGCGTGGCGCAGCTGCGGGACGGATGGGGCCCGAAGGGATTAGTCCACTTCGACCTGCGAGACGACAACATCCTGCTCAAGGACGCCGACAGTAGGCATCCCACGGTTGCACTGGTCGACTGGGAGCTGGCCGGGTTCGGCGACCCGATGCTGGACGTGGGCACGATCGTCGGCCAACTGCTGATCCAGTGGCTGCACACGCTGCGGGGCGATGCCGGCCGTCTCTCCGACTCAGGCAGCTGGACCACCGTGCGACGCAACGTCGGCCTCTTCCTCGCCGCCTACGAACACAGCACTCCGCTCTCGGCCGAGCAGCGGGCTGCGGTCTTCCGCTACGCCGGGTTATCCACCCTGATGTACGCGGCCGGGCGGCTCGAACAGATCGGCTCACTGGGCCGGATCGGGCACCTGTGCCTTCTCGTCGGCTGCAAGTTGTTGAACGACCCACAGGGCCTGGCCAGGCTCCTCGCGCCCGGCCGACCCCGGGAGGCGCAGGCGTGAACCAGTACAAAGCAGCGTTCTCCTTGATCGCCCAAGACGTGGAGGTCCTGAGCGAGTCGGCCTTCCATCACCGCGAGTGGGGCGAGCTCCGGCCCGCACCCGGCGTCGAGTCCGCCCCCGGGGACCTCCCCGTCCTGCCTCACCTGTCCCGCTTCCTTTACCTGAGCTACTACGCCGGTGATACCCGCGCTGCGCGCTGGCTGATCGACGGCGCGCCAGTGGTGCTGGGCACCCGAAGGCGTGAGGACCCAGCCGTGGCACGCGCGCTTGCCGAGGCCAACCAAGGCAGCGGCTACTGGGACGCCGGCTGGGAGGCGGTCGCGTCTGGGCCCGAGGGCTGCCGCCGGGTGCGTAAGAACGGCCTGACCCTGACCGTCACCGCGGAGGAATCTTTGCCCTCGGCAGCCGCGCTCGGTCAGCGGGTGAGTGTCAGGTTCCCCCCGGACCGCCCATACACGTATCCCGGCTGGTACCTCGCCATCGGCGACGAGGGCATGCCCCACCACGGCGACAGACCCGTCGTGCGCCTGTACTACGCGCCCCGGGACTCCGCGGCCGCGGCAAGCCTGATCCGCGAGATCACCGGGCGGCTGTGCACCGCGCGAGTCCCGTACCAGCTGAAGGCGGCCAACCATCCGGAGGGGTATGAGCGGCGGGATGCGGTGGTCCTCTACCTGTACCGGGACGACTGGCACCGCCAAGAGCGGGAGCTGGCGGACATCCACCGCGACCACATCGACGCACTCCGCGACACAGGACCCGCACTCGCGCTGGAACTGGGGAGAGGCTGGTGGCTGGCGGACGAGCCCGAACAGCGCCAAGGCCGGCTCATGAGCTTCGGACAACACCGCTGTCTGCTGGTCGCCGAGGGGCTGGTGACGGCCTGGCGGAACGGCCGCACGACTGCGTCAGACCGGCTACGCGCCATTGAGGACCGATACCGAGCGGAGCGACTCGACCCCGCGAAGCCCTACCTCAACGCCCCAGAGAGCAGCGCCCGATGACCCAATCCGCCGTGCGGACCGGACAGCCGGTCCGTTCGCTTCCCGGCCCGTTCGTCAACCGCGTCTGCCTCCGGGTCGACAGTGGTTACCGCTGGGGAGAAAGCGTCCCTGTAGCCGCACCCGCCTATCTCGACGCAGCGGCCTTGCGCAATCTCGCGGAAGCGATCGCTCCGACGCAGGCCGCCCAGTACGCATGTATCCCTGCGCTGATCGACGACCGCACGGCCATCCACCCGGTGGTGACCACCCCCAGGCTGCTCAGCGACACCGTGTTCGAAAGCCCGGCCAGCGCTGTTGTCCCGCAGGTGGAGCAGACCTTCAGCGAACTCGGCGGCTTCCTCGCCCGGCTGCATTCCATCCCTCTCGAGCGGGTGGCGGCCCTGCCCACCCGAACCCGTCCGGCCTGGCTGCAAGCGGCGCCACAGGCAGCGGACGGTATCCGCGCCGCCCGCGACCGCCTCGACAAGGACGCGGCCCCAGGGATCCAGCGTCTCGCCGGTGCAGGGGCAGCGGAAGCGCCCGAGGTGTTCCCACGGACCGTGGTGCACGGTCGGCTGTCGACCGCTTCCTGCGTCCCCGGCCCGGCACCGCGCGTGCTCGGCTGGCGGGAGGCCGGCATCGCCGACCCCATGGCCGATCTCGCGTTCCTGCTGCGAGACCTCGTGCAGTCGGCAGCGGCCATGGGCGCGCAGCAGCTCCAGGAACAGCGAGCCCGGCTCACAGCCGAGGGCTACGAGGCGGCCCGAGGCACCCAGCTGAGCGACGACGAGCACACACGTCTTGCAGGTCACCTCGCCTCCGGCATCCTCCAGCACGTAGCCCTGCGCGCCTGGTCGGCGTCCGACCCAGAAGGTGCCGATGCGCTCCTGCGACGGGCCGAACGGTCTCTTCCGGGCATCCTCGGCGCCTTCGGAGCCCCCCGGGAGGTGACCGGCCGATGACCGACCACGCCACCGGCCCGCAGCAGGCACTGGCGGGGGTTCGGTTGTTGTGGGGCGTGTGCGGCTCCTTCTCCGCTGTTGCGGTCCCCCACGTGAACGCATGGCTGCGTGGCACCGTCGGGGTCCGGGAGATCCGCACCATCATGACCACGCAGGCACACGCCCTCATGGGGCCGCGCATGATCGAGGCTGTCACCGGCCATATGCCGGTGACCGGCTGGGAGGACCACAAGGGCGGAGGCGCCGCCCACGTCGCCCTCGGCACCTGGGCGGACGTGCTGGTGGTCTTGCCGGCCACCGCCAATTTCCTGGCCAAGGCAGCACACGGCATCGCGGACGACGTCCTGACAGCCACACTGCTCGCCACCGAGTGCCCCGTGGTGATCGCCCCCGTCATGAACGCGGCCATGTGGTCCAAACCCGCCGTACGCCGCAACGTCGATCAGCTCCGCGAAGACGGCTACCAGATCGTCGAGCCGAAGGAGGGCATCTCCCTCACCGAGGGCCGACGGGAAGCCGGTTCACTCGGCGACTTCCAGCCGGCAATCTCCGCCGCTCTGGTCCAGGCAGCTGCACGACGCACCCACCCACAAGGACAGTGATCAGCACATGCCGAAACTCTCACCTGACACCGTGCTCCACAGGACGCCCTCCTTCATAGCCGAGGTCGACACCAGTAACGAAGTGAAGATCCACTTCGAGAGTCGGATTCTCAAGCTGGGCCATGACGCGCTCGGGCTCCTCGATCTCTTCCACCAGCCGCGCACGGTCGGACAGGCACTGACCCTGCTCGGGCCCCGGCTGAAGGGGCCCCGGGCCGCGCAGGAGGCGCTGGCAACCGTGGTCTCACTCCACCAGGCCGGGCTGCTGCGCAGCGAGCCGACCGAGGGCTTCAGTAATCAGCCCTTCCCCAAGGGGGGGTACGACGCCGCGCTCGTCCACATCGCCATGTTGGAAGATCCAGTACGCAAGGCCGCCTTCCAGCAAGCGGTCCGAGAAACGGTGCGTGCGGGCGATGTGGTCCTCGATCTGGGAACCGGGTCCGGCATCCTGGCAATCACCGCGGCCCAGGCGGGGGCCCGCAAGGTCTACGCGGTCGAGCCGGCCGGCATGGTCCACCTCGCCCAGCGGATCGCCGAGCGCAACGGTGTGGCCGACCGCATCGAGTTCATCCGCGGCTGGTCGCCCCAGCTCGAACTCCCCGAGCGGGCCGATGTCCTGCTGACGGACATCGTCGGCAACGAGGCGCTGGACATGCAGATCTGGGAGACCGTTCAAGACGCCCGGCGTCGGCTGATGAAGGATTCATCCCGCCTGGTCCCCGGGCGGCTGACGTCCTTCGCGACGCTGACCCGGATACCGGACGACGTGCTCGACAAGCACCGCGTCACCCAGGACCACCTCGCGCGCTGGAAGGAGATGTTCGGCATCGACTTCGGCCCCATGGCGGAGTCCGAGAGCCGACGCTCCATCGGCTTCTACGAGCGACCTGAGACCGTCCAGACCTGGGACTTCCTCTCCAAGCCTTCCGAGTTGTACCAGGTGGATCTGGAGCAGGACATGACGGGCGCGCTGGAAACCCGCTGCGCTCTCACCGCCGACCGCGCCGGCGAAGCCAACGGCGTCGTCGTCCACTTCGAAGCACAACTCGCACCGAACACCACACTGTCGACGGCCCCCTGGCTGGGCTGCGCCCGCAGCCACTGGTACACCGCCGTCTGGGCGCTCCCCGAACCCGTCAAGGTCGCTCCTGGCCAGGGACTCTCGTACTCCTACCGGTACTTCGGCGACGGCACCTCCCACCTCGAACCCGCCAGCGGCCAGTGACCGGCCCGGCGAACAGCGCACCAAAGGAGTCCCTGCGTTGAAGCTGCGTTCCAGCGTCCCCAAGATCACCGGAAACGGCCCACACCGCGAGATCACTGCCGAGACCACGTACGCCCGCATGGCCCCCCACCTCAAGCGGATCGGGGTGACCAGGGTCGCCGACATCACCGGTCTCGACCGGGTCGGCATACCCGTGTACAACGCCATCTCCCCGAGGTCGTTCGACATCATCTCCGTCTACAACGGCAAGGGCGCCACGAAGATCGACGCCAAGACGTCGGCCATCATGGAGGCCGCCGAGCGCTTCGCCGCCTCCCTGCCCATGCGGCCGGCCGCCATCGCCTCGTATCCGGAGCTCAAGAAGTCCGGTCGCCGCGTTCTCGACCCCGAATCGTGCAACTTCGAGCTGCACCACGCCTACAGCATCGACACCCCCATCTCCTGGGTCGAGGGCTTCGACCTGATGCACGAGTGCAGCATCCTCGTGCCGCAGTTCCTGGCCGGCTACTACATGAGCTACCACGAAGTTCCCTGCTACCCGGTCTCCACGACCAACGGCATCGCTTCGGGAAACTCTCTGGAAGAAGCCATCTGCCACGCCCTGTGTGAGCTCGTCGAACGCGACGACTGGACGATGGCCGACCTCATCTCCAACCGACTCGGCAAGTTCGCCGCCGACGACGAGGCCGGACCCGTCGGGGACGCCATCCGCGCCTGGGCACAGGAGCGCCACCCCAGCCTCGACCCGTCGACGCTCCCGCCACGGGCTCAGTTCTTCATGCAGAAGTTCCTCGACGCCGACATCGCCATCGAGGTCAAGAACATCACCTCCGCGACCGGCATCCCCAGCTTCCAGGCCGTGGTGTCGGAGTACCTCGCCGACTCGTTCTCCCGCTCCCACCACGGCATCGGCACGCACCCGGACGCCGAGGTCGCGGTCGTGCGGGCCATCAGCGAGGTCGCCCAGTCCCGTGTGGTGGACATCCAGGCCATGCGCGAGGACATCACCGCCGCCGGACAGCCCGTGGAGAAGGCCCTGTACCACGTGCGGCGCAGCAACCGCGCGAACCCCGAATCGTGGGCCATCAAACCCTCCGCCCGGCCTGTCCGCTTCCAGGACGTCCCGTCCCACCCGAGCACGGACGTCATGGACGACGTCCGTCTGCTGCTGGACCGACTGCGCGCCCGCGGACTCGACCAGGCCATCGTCGTCGACCTGTCCGCGCCCGGCGTACCCGCCACGGTCGTACGCGTCATCGTGCCCGGCGTCGAGTCGTGGACCGTCGACCGCAACAAACTCGGGCCCCGAGCCACGCAGGCGTGGAACAGCGCCCTGGCAGCCATCCACTCCGCTCAGCAGCGACTGCGGACAGCCGGTTCCGCCCAGTGACGGGAGAAGAGACCATGCGTACGGTCGTTTTCGTCGGCCCCAGCCTGCCGCCCGAGGAGGCAGCGGCCCATCTGCCCGGCGCCGAGTTCCTGCCGCCCATCGAGCGGGGCGACATAGACGCCCTGATGGCACAAGCGCAACCGCCGCAGCGTATCGGCATCATCGACGGAAAGTTCCTCCAGAGCTTCTCGATCTCTCCCAAGGAGATCCTTCGGGCCATGGACCGCGGCGTGCGCCTCTATGGCTCCTCCAGCATGGGAGCTCTCCGGGCCGCCGAACTCGACGTCTACGGCATGACCGGCGTCGGCACCGTCTACACCATGTATGCCTCGGGCACTCTGGAAGACGACGACGAGGTCGCCATCACCTTCGACAGCGAGTCGCTGCGCCCGGTGTGCGAACCCATGGTCAACATCCGTGTCGCGATGGATGCGGCGCTGCGCCGGAGGGTGGTGAACAAGGAGAACGCGGAGCTGTTCCTGAAGACCGCCAAGTCCCTGTACTTCCCGCAGCGCACCAGTGCCGCCGCTCTGCACCGCCTCAAGGGCGTCATGCGTGAACCCGAGCGGCAGCGCCTTGCCGGCTACCTGCGTTCACCCGAAGCCCCCGACGCCAAGCGGGACGACGCGATCGCCCTGCTCACCAGGATGCAGCAGGACGCCGAAACGTACGAGTCCGCGCCCACTCCGGAGGTGGCTGTCTGATGACCACGATCGCCCCTGATCTGGCAGAGCGGTTCCGTACAGACGGGTTTGCCTTCCCGGTGAACGCCCTCACGCCGACCGAGGCCGAGCAGGCCCTGGCCGGGTGTCACGCCTATTTGCGGACGGTGAGCGCAGCAGGCGGCGCGCTGGCCCGGTACGCCACCTTCCCGAAGATCCATCTGGTGTCCACCTGGGCTGACCGGATCGTGCACCATCCCGCGATCCTCGACGCGGTCGAAGCACTGCTCGGACCGGACCTTCTGGTCTGGTCCACCAACCTCTTCGTCAGGCCCGCGCACAGCGGAAGTTCACTCGCGTGGCACCAGGACGCCGTCTACCTGGGGCTGAACGGAGTCCAGCAGCACGCGGCGCGTGTCTGGGTCGCGCTCACCGACACCACCGTTGCCAACGGCACCATGCGCTACGCCCGTGGCTCACATCGAAGTGGGGCGCTGCCGCACCGGTTCGCGGGTTCCGAGCTCGAGGACATCATGCGTGGCGAGGAAATCGCCGTCGACATCGACGAGGCGGCCGCTGTCGATGTGATCCTCAAGGCCGGCCAGTGCTCCGTGCATCACCTGGCCATGGCCCACTGCTCGGGCCCCAACCACACCGCCGACGGACGGTTCAATCTCGCGATCGATTACGTCAGCCCCCAGGTTTCTCCGTCCGCGGGTGAGGACAGCGCACTGCTGGTCCGGGGGACGGACGTCGGCGCCTTCCTGCCCGAGGCCAGGCCCACGGAGGACTTCGCCAGGACCGCGCTGCAGCACTTCTACGCCGCCGTCGCTCGCCGCCAGAAGCGAATCGACCAGGTGGTCCTGAGTCGGAGCAGCGAGGACGATGGCGACGCGGACCGAGTACGGGACCAGGCATGACGAAAGCGGGAGCAACTGACAAGCGCGCTGCCCCCGAGTCCGCCGTTGCCGATGCCACATGGCTGTCCCGGGTCGCGCCCCCGTGGTGGACGAGCGGGCGTGTACCTGAGCGGATGGACCTGTCCAGCTGGATGCCCCCTGTGATCGACCAAGGTCAGGTTCCGCTGTGCACCGCTGTGGTGACGACAGCAATCGCCGGCTACTACGCCCGCCGGGCCGAGCACATGGAGTTCACCGCCTCCGTCCTGTTCAACTACCGCCTCTCTCGCTCGCTTGCGGGTTCCGCCGAGCGCAAGGGCTCCCGGCTGGAGCACAGCTTCCGCGCCTGGGCGGAATCCGGGTTGTGCGAGGAAGCGGCCTGGCCGTACGACGAACACGGCCTGACCAGGGTCGACCGGGATCCACCCGAGCACTGCCGTACCAATGCCAGGCGCACCACACCCGTCGCGTGGCCTCTCTCCGCACCGGACGGAGCCGGCATGCTCGAACTGACGCGCCGTGCGATCGCCCTGGGCATCCCCGTGAGCGTGGAGATCCGGCTCTGCCCGTCGATCTCCATGTCCCTCGTCAACGGCGGCGTCATTCCAGTACAGCTCACGACAGAGCAGTCCGTAGGACCCCACGTGGTCCTGCTGACCGGCTACGACGACCAGGCCGACACCGCTCCATATGACCGCGGCGCCGGACCGGGCGCCTTCCAGGTACGCAACAGCTGGGGGACCAGCTGGGGCAACAGGGGATACGGCCTCCTGCCCTACGCCTTCTTTGAGCAGCAGCTGACTGGCGAGAGCTGGGTTGTCGTGGAACGGGACTGGCAGAAACCGTGACATCGCCCGACGCGGCACGCCCCTTTGCTGCGCACTACGCACGGTCGGATACGGCCAGCGGAGGACTAACTGTCCCTTTGCAGCGGAGAAGGTGCAGGGATGATTGTCAGAGCACCGAGCGCCCCCGCACAGAAAGGTGAATGACGTTGCGAAAACTCCTGGCGACCGCTGCCCGATGGGCCGCACCGACCGTCGTCCTCGCCCAGATCTGCCTCGTCTGGACTGGTGTGTTCAGCCTGGGCGAGGCGGTGGCGGTGGGACTGGCCCTCGAACTCCTCCTCGCCGGGATCGTCATCACCGAAATCACCCTCGCCAGACGGGCCTTCAAGACCTCCCGGAGCCAGGGCGCCGACGGACAGGAGGCCCTCAACCAAGCACTGTCCGCGGTCCTCCCCGCGCCCGTGGCCAAAGCAATGGGGATGGAATTCGGACTTTTCCGGGCTCTTTGGCGCTGGATCCGCCGCAAGCCGGACGCACCGGAGGGCCACGTGATCCTGACCTACGGCTCCGAAATCAAGCCAATCATGTGGGTGATGGTCTTCCTCGTGCCGCTGGAGATCCTTGCCGTCGAATTCCTGATCCCCTGGTCAGTGGTGCGCATCATCCTGCTGGTTCTCTCCGCGTACGGAACGGTGTGGGTGCTCGGCTTCATCGCCGCGCTCTCCATCCGCCCCCACACCGTCGGCGACGGCAAAGTGGTGCTGCGCTTCGCTCACTTCACCCAGATCGTCATCCCACTCGAACTCGTGGAGTCGGTGCGCACTACCCGGCACAGTGGCTACCGCAGGGCGATCCAGATCGACGACGGTGTACTGGCGATGCCGATCGGCGACTCCACCACCCTCAGCTTCAAGCTACGTGAGCCCTACCCCTTGGCGCCCAAGCCCGGGAAGCCGACGCAAGAGGTGCGAGAAGTCCGCTTCGCCGCGGACAATACCCGCGAAGCGGTCCGCGTCCTGACAGCGGACATCGCCGGCGACTGACGTCCACCTTGCTCCTGCCGTTCGCGAAAGCCGTGGGCACTCTCGTGAACAGCGGTTCGGGACGACGCCCACACGCCGCGGTGCTGGTGAGAGTGACCCGATCAGGGCTGTTGTCCATGCCACCTCCGCTGGGGCTCTCATCCGGAGGCGACGGTGAAGGGCGCGTTCGGCACCATTGCGTGCGGCGCCGCTCGCGAGATGCCGACACCCGCGGGGGAATCCATCACGTACGGCACCGGCGGCCGAGGCGGATGCGTCAGGCTGGGAACCTGTGCCGGGGCGGCTCCGGTGCTGTTGCGGACCGGCCCGACGAGGTGCACCCCATGAAGTCCCCATCAACGCTGGCAGCCTGGCTGGGCCGTCTCGACGCCCCGCGCCTGGCGCGCGTACTCGCGGCGCGGAACGACGCGACATCAGCTCCGGAGCCACGCACGGTGGGGGAACTGGCGGACCGCCTCCAGCGCCCGGGATCGGTGGCACTGGTCCTGCCGCGGCTCGCGCTGCCGCACCTCCAGGTGGCCGAAGCGCTGGCGGCGCTGGCGGTGCCCTCGTCGGCCGCTGCCCTGGCGGAGCTGTTGGGCGCCGTCGACGACGAGAGCGCCCGCGAACTGGACGCCGTGCTGGAGGCTTTGGTCGACCATGCCCTGCTCTGGCCCGACGGCGCGGGGAAGCTCCGCATGGCCGGACCGCTGCGGCAGGCCTGGGACGCGCCCCTGGGCCTGGACGCCCCGTTGGAGGAACTGCTCGCGGGCACGACCTCCGACGAGCTGCGCGGCATGCTGACGGCACTGGGCGTCAAGCCCCCTGGCACCAAGTCGCAGCGCCTGACCGCACTGGTGGAACACCACGGCGACCCGGAGCGGATCCTCTCCGTGGTCGCCAAGGCCCCAGCGGCGACCCGGAAGCTGCTCGAAGGCCGGGCGGAGGCCGCGCCGGAAGACCCCTCGCGGTTCATCATGTTCGGGCATCCGAGCCCCGGCCTCGAACCGGGCGCTCGATGGGCACTGGACCGGGGGCTCCTGATCCAGGACCGTCATCGCTACGGTCCGTCCCGCATGCCCGCCGAGGTGACGCTCGCGCTGCGGGGGCCCGGCTGGCACGCTCCGTTCCAGCCCGTCCCGCCCTCCGTGGGCCTGGCGCCCGTCACCCCGCGCGCGGTCGACCGCGAGGCGTCGGCCGCCGCCTCGGCGTTCGCTGCCGGTGCCGCCTCGGTCCTGTCGGCCTGCTCGGCGGCCGCGCCGGCCCGACTGAGGTCCGGCGGTATCGGTGCGCGCGAACTGGCCCGGATCGGCAAGGCCGCCCAGGCCGACGACGCCGTCGTACGCCTCACCCTGGAGACCGCGTACGCCGTCGGCCTGCTGGCCAGGGACGGCGATCGGGTGGCACCCACCGGGGCGTACGACGTCTGGGCGGAGCAGGAACCCCCGGAGCAGTTCGCCGTACTTCTCCGGGCATGGCGGGACCTGCCGCTCACCCCCACCCAGGCCCGCGACGAGGACGACAAGGCTCTCCCCGCCCTCGCCGGCGCACCGCCCTGCAGCGGCTGTGTGCAGGCCCGCCACGGGTTGCTGGCCGCAGCCGAGCGCCTCCCGGCAGGGCAGGGCGTGGGGGTCGTATCGGATCTGGGGCCGCTGGTCGCCTGGTACCGCCCCCTCGCCGAGTCGTCGCCGGACGGACCGCCGTTCGCCACCGTGATCCGGGAGGCCGAGCTCCTCGGCGTGCTCGCGCGCGGTGCTCTGTCCGCCCTCGGCATCCACCTGCGGACCGGCGACACGGAAGGGCTGGGCATCGAGTGCCGGCGGCTGCTGCCCTCTGCCACCGCGACGGCCCGGATCGGCGCCGACCTCACCGCCGTCGTCACCGGCACACCGACCGCGCGGCTGGCCTCCCTCCTGGACTCCGCCGCCGACCGGGAGACCAGCGGCACGGCGTCGGTGTGGCGGTTCAGCGCCGGCAGTGTCCGACGAGCTCTGGACGCCGGCCGTTCGCCCGAGGACATTACCGCCGACCTGGCCACTGTCGCCGCCGGACCGCTGCCACAGCCGCTGTCGTACCTGATCGCCGACACCGCACGCGGCCACGGGCGGGTACGCATCGCCCCCGCCGCCTGCGTCCTCCACGGCGAAGACCCCGCACTCCTGGCCGAACTCGCCGCCCACCGCAGGCTGGCCAAGCTCGGACTACGGCAGCTGGCGCCGACGGTGCTGATCAGCCGCAGCCCGCTCGACACGACTCTCGCCGCGCTCCGGGCCGAGGGATACGCCCCCCTCGCCGAGACCGCCGACGGCACGGTACGGATCGAGAAGACCCCGCCTCGGCGGGCCGCCGCTCGCGTTCCGGCTCCGCGCGGCCCCAGGGCCAGGGGCAGCGCCCGGATCGCTGCCACGCACCCGGCGAAGGAATCCGCCGCCCTCGACCCGAGCGCTTTGGCGGCCCGGCTGCTGGCCGCCCCGGCCACGACTCCCGAACCAGCGACGTTCGACGGAGGAGCACCCTTCGCCACGGACACCGAGGAGGTCGTCGCGGGATGGGCCAAGCGTCTCCCGTACAGCGACATCCGCCAGCTCGCCCACGCCATCGACACCGATCAGGCCATCACCATCGAGTACGTCGCCACCTCGGGCAACCGGACCGTGCGCACCCTCAGCCGCCTGGACCTCGATCCGCCCTACCTCGAAGCCTGGTGCCACCTGCGAAGCGACGAACGCGTCTTCACGCTCTCCCGCATCCACAGCGTCATGTCGGCATAGCCCCGCGGACGCGACCCGAACCCGTACATCCCATGAGACCGATGAACCATGGGAGGTATACTTATCTCCATAGTTGATATACGGGAGGCGTACAATGAGTCGGACGGTGATCGACCTCGATGACGAGCTGGTAGCAGACGTAGCCAAGGCTCTGGGGACCAGCACCAAGAAGGAGACCGTCAACACGGCCTTGCGCGAGGTGCTGGAGAACAGGCGGCGCGCGCTGGCTTTGACCCGCCTGCGTGCAGCCGCCGCCGAGGACGCGTTTGACCTGACACTCTTCGAGGACAAGCGGAACTACCGACGGTGAACGCCGCTCTCTACCTGATCGACACCAGCGCCCTCGCCCGGTTCATGCGGGGCGACGCCGAGCAGTACGGCTGGGACCAGGCGGCAGCCGCCGGCCTCATCGCCACGTGCCCCGTCACGGAGCTGGAGTTCTTCTACAGCGCCCGATCGGCCGCCGACCGGGCGCGCGGCATCGAGGACGTCCGTCTGATCTTCGGCTGGGTTCCGGTCGACGACCGCGCCTACGACCGGGCCTGGCAGGTCCAGGAGGCCCTCACCAAACAGGGCAAGCACCGCAGCGCCGGTGCAGTGGATCTCGTCGTCGCCGCGACTGCCGAGTTGCAGGGACTCACTCTCCTGCACTGCGACCACGACTTCGAGTGCATCGCCGCAGTAACCGGCCAGCCCCTCCAGTGGTACGGCCCCGAGGGGCGTAAGTAGCCGAGTGCTGGTTGCAGTTCTGGCGGCATTCACCCCAGCCCGGAGCCGTCCGTCAGGTACGTGCTCGGCAGCGCCCTGCGGTCGGTCCACGATGCCGTCGGCTCGGCAAAACCGGGACGGTGCATCCTGATGCGCGGCCACGACCCACGTCCAGCTGAACGCCCCCTGGTAGCGGCCGCGGGCGTGGGCCGGCGCCAGGTTCGCGGTCACCGCGGCGCCGATGCCCGCCACGACCACCTCGCCCGACCGGTGCCGCCGAAGCGGTGGCAGCGGTCCTCGGCCGTTCCCGGACCCTGCTCCTGACCGAGCTGGACACCCCGGCCTCGACCACCGAACTCGCCCGCGTCTCGGGCCTGTCGGCGGCCGGCGTGTCGCACACCTGACGCCTGCACGACGCCGGCCTGGTGACCGCCCACCGCAGCGGCCCGCTCGGTGCTGTACGCCCGCACGGCGGTCGCCGACGCGCTCCTGACCCCGACCGGCGGCTGACCCGGCAGCGCGGGCCGGCGCGGTGGTCCCCCCGCGTCAAGCGCCGAGGGGGACCCGCACACCGTCCCAGGCCCCGCCCGCCGCGCCCCGTCCCAGACCCCGCCCGCTACGCGTCCGACATGTTCGGCATCTCGCCCTCGGTGGTCGTCATGTCGATCACCGAGAAGTTCGCGCCCTGCGGGTCGGTCAGGGCCGCGAAGCGGCCGAAGGGGCTGCCCATCGGGCCGAACTGGAGCGTCGCCCCGCGGTCCGTGGCCCGCTTGACCGCCGCGTCGCAGTCGTCCACCGCGAAGTAGACGCACACGTACGACGGGACCTGCGGCGGGAAGTCGTCGCCCATCTGCATCCGCCCCAGCACCGGCATCTCGCCGCCGAGGTCGAACACCTTGTAGTCCATCCCGGGGTCGTCGATCTTCTTCGCGTTGTACGGGAAGACGGCGCGCAGGAAGTCGTCGGTCCGGCCGGGCTCGCGGCTGAAGAACTCGGCCCAGGCGAAGGAGCCGGGCTCGCCGGACTTCTCGAAGCCCTTGTGGTCACCGCTCTGCCAGGCGCCGAAGACCGCCCCGCCCGGCTCCGTGGCGAGCATCATCGAGCCGAACGTACCGACCTGCATCGGCTCCATCAGGAGCGTGCCGTCGGCCGCCTTGACCTTCTCCGCGGTCGCGTTCACGTCGCGCGAGGAGAGGTAGAGGCACCACGCCGAGTGGCCCTCGGAGCCGGGCATGGGCGGGACGATCGCCGCGACGGCCTTGCCGTCCGAATAGGCCTGCGTGTAGTTGCCGTACTCGCTCGCGCTCTCGCCGAACGTCCAGCCGAGGACGTCCCCGTAGAAGCTCTTGGCACCCTCCAGGTCGGCGAACATGGCGTCCGCCCAGCACGGCGCGCCTTCCGGGAAATCAGTCATTGCTCTGGCTCCGTCTCGTCCGATCGCGATCACCGAATGCGGCAATTCGTCCCGGTCCATCACGCTAGCCACCCCGAGTCGCGCCCGCGCGGTGGAACGCGGAAGCACCGACCATGGAGACATGGACATCCAGATCCACCTGGCCCAGCAGCCCGAGGCCGACGCCCTGCTCGGCCGCAGCCCGCTGGCCGCCCTGACCGGCATGCTGCTCGACCAGCAGGTGCCGATGGAGTGGGCGTTCTCGGGTCCGTACACGATCGCCACCCGGATGGGCGCGGACGACCTCGACGCGCACGCGATCGCCGCGTACGACCCGGAGTCGTTCGCCGCGCTGCTGTCGGAGAAGCCGGCCGTGCACCGCTACCCCGGGTCGATGGCGCAGCGGATCCAGCAGTTGTGCCAGTTCCTGGTGGAGCACTACGACGGGGACGCCGCCGCCCTCTGGGAGAGCGCCGGCAGCGGCACGGAGCTGCTGGCCCGGCTCAGGGAGCTGCCCGGCTTCGGCGAGCAGAAGGCGAAGATCTTCCTGGCCCTGCTCGGCAAGCAGTACGGGGTGCGGCCGAGCGGGTGGCGGGAGGCCGCGGGGACGTACGGCGAGGACGGCTGCTACCGCTCGGCGGCCGACATCACCGGCCCCGAGTCACTGGCCCAGGTACGGCTCCACAAGCAGGAGATGAAGGCGGCGGCCAAGGCCGCGAAGGCCGGCACGGCCGCCGCCGCACGGGCGGCGAAGTCCGGCGCGGCCGTCACGGCCGGGCAGACCTCCGCGCCCCGCACCGGCCGGGCCGCCACCGGGTACGGGGCCGCCAAGGCCGCCCAGCCGGCCAGGCCCGCCCCGGCCTCCGCCGAGACCACCAAGCGCACCTCCTGACCACGGAAGGACTGCGAGACTCGCGACCATGAAGACCGAACTCACCGACACCACCTCCAGCAAGGTCAACGCCGCACTGCTCGAGGCGCGCCGTGCCATCGGGAGCCCGACCCTGGGCATGGTCCTCACCCTCCTCATCGTCACGGACGAGGAGAACGCGTACGACGCGGTCCGTGCGGCCTCCGAGGCCTCGCACGAACACCCGTGCCGGATCATCGCCGTCATCAAGCGCACGGCCCGGGCCCACCACCTGCAGCGCCAGACCCGGCTCGACGCCGAGCTGCGCGTCGGCTCGGACGCCGGCAGCGGCGAGATCGTGCTGCTGCGGCTGCACGGCGAGCTCACCCGGCACACCGGCTCCGTCGTCCTGCCGCTGCTGCTGCCGGACGCCCCCGTGGTGGCCTGGTGGCCCGCGGACGCCCCCGCCGACGTGGCCCGCGACCCCCTGGGCGCGCTGGCCCAGCGGCGGATCACCGACGCGTACGCCAACCCCGACCAGCTCGGCGCGCTGGAGGATCGGGCCTCCTCTTACGCGCCCGGCGACACCGACCTGGCCTGGACCCGGCTCACGCTGTGGCGCTCGCTCCTGGCGGCCGCCCTGGACCAGCAGCGGCAGCCGGTGACCGGGGCCGCGGTGGAGAGCGAGGCGGAGAACCCGAGCGCCGAGCTGCTGGCCCGCTGGCTGTCGGGGCGGCTCCAGGTGCCGGTGGAGCGGGTGGTCACCGAAGGGCCGGTGATCACGCGGGTTCGGCTGCGGACCGGGGCCGGCGACATCTCGGTGGACCGGCCCCAGGGCGCCCTGGCCGTCCTCGGGGTGCCGGGCCAGCCCGACCGCAAGGTCGCCCTGAAGATCCGTTCCACGGCGGAGCTGATCTCGGAGGAGCTGCGGCACCTGGACGCCGACGAGGTCTACGGGGCCGCGCTGCGCCGGAACCTCTCCGAGCCCGAGTAGCGCCGGACCCCGTCACCGCCGCCGGCGGGCCGTCCCGAAGATCGAGCGGGAGATCTCCCGGCCGAGCTGCGTCCCGACCGACCGGGCCAGCGACGTGAAGATCCCGCTGCGCACCACCTGCTCGACCACCGACGGCGGCTCCTCGGGCGTGCTCCGCGCGGCCGGCCCCGCCCGCTTCCCGGCGCGCGCCGCCTCTTTCCCGGCGCGCGCCGCCTGCTTCTCCGCCTCCGCGGCCTGCGCCGCCGCCAGGGCCGCCGCCTCGGCCGCCGCCTGTTCGGCGCTGATCTTCTCGTACGCCGACTCGCGGTCCACGGCCTCGGCGTACCGCGCGTACGACGGGGAGCCCTTGACCGCCCGGTCCAGGGCCGCGGGGTCGACGGGCCCCATCAGGGACCGCGGCGCGCCCAGCCGGGTGGCCGCCACCGGCGTCGGGGCGCCCTTCTCGCTGAGCACGGTGACCACGGCCTCGCCGGTGCCGAGCCCGGTGAGCACCTCCTCCAGGTCGTACGCGGAGACGGGGAAGGTCCGGACGGTGGCCCTGAGCGCCTTGGCGTCGTCGGGGGTGAAGGCGCGCAGGGCGTGCTGCACCCGGTTGCCGAGCTGCGCGAGCACGTCCCCCGGGACGTCCTTGGGGGTCTGGGTGACGAAGAAGATCCCGACGCCCTTGGAGCGGATGAGCCGCACCGTCTGGACGATCGACTGCAGGAACGCCTTGGACGCGCCGTCGAAGAGGAGGTGCGCCTCGTCGAAGAAGAAGACCAGCTTCGGCCTGTCGACGTCGCCGACCTCCGGCAGGTCGTGGAACAGGTCCGCCAGCAGCCACATCAGGAAGGTGGAGAAGAGCTGCGGCCGGTCCTGCACGGCCGGCAGCTCCAGTACGGAGACCAGGCCCCGCCCGTCGGGCGCGGTCCGCAGCAGCTCGCCGGTGTCGAACTCGGGCTCCCCGAAGAACTCGGCCGCCCCCTCCTGCTCGAAGGCGGTCAGGGCCCGCAGGATGACGCCGGCGGTCACCGTCGACAGGCCGCCGATGCCCTTGAGCTCCGCCTTCCCCCGGTCGGAGACGAGGAAGGCCACCACGGCCCGCAGGTCCTTGAGGTCGACCAGCTCCAGGCCCTTGGCGTCGGCGTAGTGGAAGACCAGCCCGAGGGACTGCTCCTGCGTCTGGTTCAACTGGAGGACCTTCGAGAGCAGCACCGGGCCGAAGCTCGTCACGCTCGCCCTGACGGGGATACCGGACCCGACGCCGCCCAGCGCGTAGAACTCGGCGGGGCACCCCGCCGGCCGCCATTCCTGGCCCACCTCGGCGGCCCGCGCCGCGATCCGGTCGTTCGGGGCACCGGGCGCCGAGACGCCCGAGACGTCGCCCTTGATGTCGGCGAGGAAGACCGGTACGCCCTGGGCGGACAACTGCTCGGCGATCAGCTGGAGGGTCTTGGTCTTGCCGGTACCGGTCGCGCCCGCGACCAGACCGTGCCGGTTGAGCATCGCGAGGGGGATGCGGATCCGGTGCTCCGGGAGGCAGGAACCGCCCCAGAGCAGGGCGCCGAGCTCGAGCGCGGGCCCGTCGAACGCGTAACCGGCGGCGATCTCCGCAGCCGGGCCCGCACCGCCCGAGGGGGTGCTTTCCGGGGTGCTGTCCGACATAGATCACTCCCTAATTGGCGGCATTTGCCACTTTCGCACCGCCGTCCCGAGGCTGCGCCCGCGGGCACCGGCCCGGTAGGCTTTCCGTGTGATCTTCAAGCGCATCGGAAACGGGCGGCCGTACCCCGACCACGGCCGGGAAAGCACCCGGCAGTGGGCGGACGTCGCGCCGCGCCCGGTCCGCCTCGACCAGCTCGTCACCACCAAGGGCCAGCTGGACCTCGAGACGCTCCTCGCCGAGGACTCGACGTTCTACGGCGACCTCTTCGCGCACGTCGTGAAGTGGCAGGGCGATCTCTATCTGGAGGACGGGCTGCACCGAGCGGTGCGCGCGGCCCTCCAGCAGCGCCAGGTGCTGCACGCCCGCGTGCTCGAACTGGGCTGAGTTCCCGCCGCCCGAAAGGCGCGGGTTGCGCCTTTCGGGTCTCCCGTGGGCTATTCATAGATCATTTAGTAGGCATCGTCACCAGGTCGCACTACGCTGCGCCCATGAGCATGCTCACTCCCCCTGGCATGGGCGGAAAGTACCGCGTCACGGGTACCGCTTACCCCCGCATGCGCCGCCCCCGACGCCGCCGGGTCGTGCTCGCGATCCTCGGTTCGATCGTGGCCCTCGGCCTGCTCGGATACGGGACCCTGCAGCTCATCGACGTGTTCCGGGGCGGCGACAAGAAGACCGCCGCGGGCCACGGCAAGGACTGCACCGGCACGACCCGGGCCCGTACGGCGGCCGCCTCCGCGGCACCGGCCGTCGCGCTGCCGAAACCGGCCCAGATCACGGTCAACGTCTACAACGCCACCCCGCGCAGCGGTCTGGCCAAGTCGGTCGGCGACGAACTCCGCAAACGCGGCTTCAAGGTCGGCAAGGTCGGCAACGCCCCCGCCACCTTCGACAAGAAGGTCGCCGGCACCGGGATACTGCTCGGCTCGCCCAAGACCGACAAGGCGGCCTACTCCGTGCTCGGCGCCCAGCTGACGGGTGCCACACAGCAGAACGACGCCCGCGCGACCGCGGACGTCGACCTGATCCTGGGCACGGCCTTCAAGGAGCTCAGCAAGAAGGAGGACGCGGACAAGGTGCTGGCCGCACTGGCCCACCCCGCTCCCGCGCCCTCCTCGAAGTGCTGAGGCGCTACTCGGCCGCGCCGTACATGCGGTCGCCGGCGTCACCCAGGCCCGGCACGATGTAGCCGTGCTCGTTGAGGCGCTCGTCGATCGACGCCGTCACGACCGTCACCGGCTGGCCGGCCAGGTCGCGCTCCATGACCTCGATGCCCTCCGGAGCGGCCAGCAGCACGACGGCCGTGACGTCGTCCGCCCCGCGCTTGATCAGCTCCTGGATCGCCGCGACGAGCGTGCCGCCGGTGGCCAGCATCGGGTCCACCACGTACACCTGGCGGCCGGAGAGGTCCTCGGGCATCCGGGTCGCGTACGTGGAGGCCTCCAGGGTCTCCTCGTTGCGGACCATGCCCATGAAGCCGACCTCGGCGGTCGGCAGCAGCCGCACCATGCCGTCGAGCATGCCCAGGCCCGCCCGCAGGATCGGTACGACCAGCGGACGCGGGTACGACATCTTCACGCCCGTGGTCGGGGCGACCGGGGTCTCGATGTCGGCCTGCTCGGTGCGCACGTCCCGCGTGGCCTCGTACGCGAGGAGGGTGACCAGTTCGTCGGCGAGCCGCCGGAAGGTCGGGGAGTCGGTGCGCTTGTCGCGCAGCGTGGTGAGTTTGTGCGCCACCAGCGGGTGGTCGACGACGTGGATCCGCATGGACCCAACAGTAACCGGGCCGGGCCCTGCCGAGTGCTGTCCGGCACTGGCGTCAAAGGGCCTGTCCGGGGGAAGGTGGGAGCGGGGGGTCTCCCTCGCGACGCGACGGAGGACGACGGAACCAGCCCGGGGTGGTGCCGATGCCCGACCAGAAGCAGAGGGAAGCGACGGACCGGACGGACGCGGGTCCCGAGGAGACGGCGGCTCAGCGCAGACAGCGGCGCGCCCAGTTTCTCCGCGAGCTCCACGAGGCCCGCGAGCTGCGCGACCGCGTCCAGCCGCGGCGGGCCCGCGCGGCCCGGATGCGCCAGCAGATGCGCATGCGTACGTTCCGCTGGTTCTAGGACACGACCGTGGGCTCCCGGACCCGACGACGGCGACGTCCCCCGGCACCGGGGACCGCGCGCCGCGCCCCGTGGCGTGCGCCGGGCCGTCCGGATCCGCCCCGCCGATCCGCCGGCGATCCCCTTGCCGACCCCCTTGTCGACCTCCTTGCCGGTCCCCCCGCCGATCCCGCCGTGGCGGGCCGCGGAAAGGATTTCGCACGGTGTTCGGAGCCGCTCGCCGGGCCCCCGGACCGGGCCCCACCTGCCCTGACCCGGCCGAAGACCGGCGCGGCGCCACGCGGCGCAAGCACGGAAGACCTCTCGCAACGCCGCCGTTTCTGCCACGATGCCGATTGGGCGGGGCACGGAACGGCATGACGGCCGTTCCACCTCGCCCGACCTCCGGCCGGGGGGACCCCCAACCGGCACGCCTATGACCAGTGGGAGAGTCACGGTGTACTTCGCCGCACTGCTCGCGCGCACCGAAGACGGGTGGGAAGCGAGCGACACGGATCTCGACGACGTCGAGACGCTGTCCGATCTGACTGAACTGGCCCGTGAAGCCTCGGCCGACGACGAGGAGACCGTCCTCGTCTTCATCGAGCAGGAGGACTCCTGGTTCGCCCTCGTCCGCCTCGACGGCGAGGACGACCCCCGCATCTACGTGTCGGACGCGGCCGCCGCGGCCCGGAGTTCGTACGGGGAGATCCTGCTGACCGACGAACTGCTCGGCCGCGACCCGGGTTCCGACGACGACCTCGACGACTTCACCGACCTCGACGGCACGGAGGACGGCGAGCCCGCGGCCGCCGCCGGGTTCGACGAGGACGGGGACGAGGGCGGGGAGACCTCCGAGGAGGCCGTCCCGGCCGGGCCGATCGGGGACCTGCACATCCTCGCCGACCTCGGCATGTCCCAGAAGGAGCTGCTCTCCCTGACCGAGGACGCCCTCGCCGAGATCGCGGACGCGCTGGGCGCCTCCGAGGTACTGGAGACCGTCCGCTAGTGAGCACCGAGGAACGGCCCGGTCCGCCGCGGACCGGAACGGCGCAGGCCGATCCGGTCCGCGACCCCTGGCACGGCGCGATGCGCCGGGCGATGGACGAGGCCGTGGCGGCGGCGCGGGCCGGCGACGTGCCGGTCGGTGCCGTCCTCCTCGCGCCCGACGGCTCCGTCCTGGCGACGGGGCACAACGAGCGCGAGGCGACGGCCGACCCGACCGCGCACGCCGAGGTCCTGGCGCTCCGGCGGGGGGCCGCGGAGCTCGGCGAGTGGCGGCTGCCCGGGTGCACCCTCGTGGTGACCCTGGAGCCGTGCGTGATGTGCGCCGGGGCGATCGTCCAGTCCCGGGTGGCGCGCGTGGTCTACGGGGCGGTGGACGAGAAGGCGGGCGCGGCCGGCTCGCTGTGGGACCTCGTCCGCGACCGGCGGCTCAACCACCGGCCCGAGGTGATCGCCGGAGTGCTCGGGGACGAGTGCTCGGCCCAGCTGACGGCCTTCTTCCGCGACCGCTGACGGCCCTTCGAGGGCCTGCGCGGACGGTCGCCCGGGCGGCCGCGGGACCACCGTGAGGAGGGCCACTCGGGGCGGATTTGCAAACCACTCCCCACCGTGGGCTAGGATCTCTCTCGGTGGTGTGTCCGAGTGGCCGAAGGAGCTCGCCTCGAAAGCGAGTATGGGGCAACCCATCGGGGGTTCAAATCCCTCCACCACCGCTCTGGAACGAGAGCCCCGGTTCGGAAGAATCGGGGCTCTCGTGCGTTTCCGTTGCCGGGGCACCCGCGTTGACACGGTATGACCAAGACCCAGCGCCTGCTCGCCGCCGTCGCCCTCGCCGGTGCGGCCGCCGGCCTCGCCGCCCCCGCCGCCTCCGCCGCGCCGCTGCCCCTCCTGCCGGACCTGCCGACCGCGGCCGCGACCCCGGACATGCCGGCGGCCGCCCAGCCCTCGGTCCAGGAGATCGGCGGACACCTGAACGAGCTGAACCAGCTCAACCAGGCGATGCAGGTCATGGACGGGGCCCAGCAGGTACTGGCGCCCGCCGAGCCGGTCCTGGGACTGCTCGGCGCCGTCGGATAGCGCCGCACCGCCCCGCCCCCTCCACAAGCCCCCCACGGCCCTCCACGCGCCCTCCACGCCCTCCGCACGCGCCTGCACGTGCCCGCGACGCCGCCGCGGTGCACGAGGGCGCCGTACGCACGACGAGGCCCCGACCGCAGGGGTCGGGGCCTCGTCCGCACGCGAAGGACGGGGGAAGCGGCGCCGGGGGGACGGGCCGCTTCCCCCGACATGGACGGAACCTGCAAGTCCGGGCCGCGGTCAGGGGGAAGCGCGCGGCCCGGACCCCGCAGTGAGGCCCTGTCCCACACCCACCGGTTTCCTGCCAGAACCGGTGGGCTCGTCAACCATCCTGCTCCGGTCACTCCCGCGGGTGCAGCGTCGAAGGACCCGGATCCCCGGGTCGTTGGTCCCTAAAGGTCTGGTCAGGGCATCCGCCCGACCCGATAGACTCACGCGACTTCGCAGGGCGCGGCAGGGGAGGCCGATTCGACCGTGGACACGAAGAAGGTCATTTCGGGGGCCCTGCTCATTTTTGTCCTGTACACGATCATCACCCAGCCGACCAAGTCTGCCGACATCGTCCTGATCGGCTTCCAGGGGATCTCGGACGCCGCCCACGGAATCGGTGAGTTCATGACAGAACTGGTGCGCTGACCCCGTACGCCGAAGCGGTTCGCCGGACATCCGGCCCCCCATCCGACGGGTGGGGGGCCGGATGCGTTCCGGCACCCCCGACCCGAACGCCCGCGCTGTCCAACTTGCCCTCAACACGGCGATATACGGTGCTTGCACACAGTGCGCATCTCTTGTGATGCTATGACCGCTTTTGATCGTTGAGTGGACAATGAAGGGGTGGCGTGACCGTGTCGGCCAGTACTGCGCCTCAGGTGCCGCCCCAGCAGGAGCCCCAGGTGCCACCCCAGCAGGACGAGCCCCCGCCGCGGGAGCGCACCCAGAGCCGGGGGGCGGACACCCGGGCCCTCACCCAGGTGCTCTTCGGCGAGCTGAAGAGGCTCACACCCGGCACCTCCGAGCACAACCGGGTGCGCGGCGCCCTGATCGAGGCGAACCTCCCCCTCGTCCGGTACGCGGCGGCCCGCTTCCGCAGCCGCAACGAGCCCATGGAGGACGTGGTCCAGGTCGGCACGATCGGGCTGATCAACGCGATCGACCGGTTCGACCCGGACCGCGGGGTGCAGTTCCCGACCTTCGCGATGCCGACCGTGGTGGGCGAGATCAAGCGGTACTTCCGCGACAACGTCCGCACCGTCCACGTGCCGCGCCGGCTGCACGAGCTGTGGGTCCAGGTCAACGCGGCCACCGAGGACCTCACCACGGCCCACGGGCGCACTCCCACCACCCCCGAGATCGCCGAGCGGCTGCGGATCAGCGAGGAGGAGGTGCTGTCCTGCATCGAGGCCGGCCGCTCGTACCACGCGACCTCGCTGGAGGCCGCCCAGGAGGGTGACGGGCTGCCCGGGCTGCTCGACCGCCTCGGGTACGAGGACCCCGCCCTGGTCGGCGTGGAGCACCGCGACCTCGTCCGACACCTGCTCGTCCAACTGCCGGAGCGCGAGCAGCGCATCCTGCTGCTGCGCTACTACAACAACCTGACACAGAGCCAGATCAGCGCCGAGCTGGGCGTATCACAGATGCACGTGTCCCGGCTGCTCGCCCGGAGCTTCGCTCGACTGAGATCCGCAAACCGTATCGAGGCGTAACTCGAACGGGTGGAGATCCACTAGCACGTTTCCCGACAGAACCGGGCCATACCCCCTTGTTGCTGGGCAGATATGTCGACTTGGCGCTACAGCGCGTTGCCGACATGTGACATTCTGCGGAAACGGCGTTTGCCGCGGCCCCGCCTCCGGTATTCAGGTGGAGGCTGCGTTCCTCGACGGGCGCGCCGACCGCGACCGTCCGCGACCTCAAGGGGGTGGCATGTCCGCAGAACAGGGCAGCTCCAAGGTGCTTACGCTTGTGAAGAGCGAGGCTCCTGCAGTGCTCGACCGCTCGGAAGCCATCGACACCCGCACCCTCTCCCGCTCCCTGTTCACGAGGCTGGCCGCCCTCGACGCGGACAGCCCCGAGAGGGCGTACGTCCGGGACACCCTGATCGAACTGAACCTGCCGCTCGTGCGGTACGCGGCGGCCCGCTTCCGCAGCCGCAACGAGCCCATGGAGGACATCGTCCAGGTCGGCACGATCGGGCTGATCAAGGCCATCGACCGGTTCGACTGCGAACGGGGCGTCGAGTTCCCGACGTTCGCGATGCCGACCGTCGTCGGCGAGATCAAGCGGTTCTTCCGCGACACCTCGTGGTCCGTCCGCGTCCCGCGTCGGCTCCAGGAGCTGCGACTGGCGCTGACCAAGGCCAGCGACGAGCTTGCCCAGAAGCTCGACCGCTCGCCGACGGTCACCGAACTGGCCGCGGCGCTCGGCGTGTCGGAGGAGGAGGTCGTCGACGGCCTCGCCGTGGGCAACGCGTACACCGCCTCCTCGCTCGACTCGCCCTCGCCCGAGGACGACGGCGGCGAGGGCTCCCTGGCAGACCGTCTCGGGTACGAGGACACGGCGCTCGAGGGCGTCGAGTACCGCGAGTCCCTGAAGCCGCTCCTGGCGAAACTCCCGCCCCGCGAGCGCCAGATCATCATGCTGCGCTTCTTCGCCAACATGACCCAGTCTCAGATCGGCGAGGAGGTCGGCATCTCGCAGATGCACGTCTCCCGTCTCCTGACCCGCACCTTGGCCCAACTCCGCCAGGGCCTCATCTCGGACTGACCACCCACCCAGTGCCCCGCCCACCAGGCGGGGCACACCCCTCACGCCCACCCTCTGAGGCGCGGGGTCTGGGGCGGAGCCCCAGGAGGGCCGGCGCGCAGCGCCCGGCCCGGGACCGGGGCGGAGCCCCGGGGAGCGGCGTCCGTGGTCGCAAGCCACGGTTGCGGGAAGGGGCGGGGAGGGGAAGAACCCCACAACCCCGCCAAGCCGCACGCGGGGTTCACAATTGACGGTACGTCAGCAACACTGGCGCGATGCCGAACCCCGGACCCCACGGCCTCCGCACCGCCGCCCTCACCCTCCCGACGGCCCTCCTGTGCGCCGTCCTCGCGGGCTGCGGATCCGACACCCGGCCGGGCTACGTGGCCGTGGCCGGCGCCACGGAGCGGGTGACCCCGGCGGCACCGGAGGGCGGCGTGGAGTACCAACCCCTCCCGGGCCGGAACACCGCCACGGCGAAGGTCGCGGCCACCACCTCCCCCACCCCCACGCCGGCCGGCAGCACGGGCACCTCGACGCCCGGCACGACGACCGGCGGCAGCGCCGGCGGCACGTCGGCCTCAGGCGGCACCGGCACCTCGGGCGCGGGCGGCAGCACGTCCGGCACCTCGGGCAGCACCGGCACCACCACCGGCACGACCACCACGGGCGGCTCGACCGGCTCGACCGGCTCGGGCGGCTCCGGAACGTCCGGAGGAACGAGCGGCACGGGCGGCTCGACGGCATCCGGCGGCACCACCGGAAGCGCAAGCGGATCCGGCGGAACGGGCGGCACCGACGGCGGAGCCGGCGCCACCGGAGGAACGGGCGGCACCGGAGGAACCGGCGGCACCAACAGCACCGGCGGCACCGGCGGCACCGGCGGCACGACCGGATCGAGCACGTCCGGCACAGGCGGCCCAGGCGGCACGGTCGGCACCGGCGACCCCGGCGGAACCACCCCCGCCCACCTCACCCTCGGCACCCCCCACCGCTCCGCCACCGACGACCGCTGGTGCGAACACGTGGCCATCGGCTTCCGCAACACCGGCGGCATGCCGGCCCGCTCCGGCACGGTCACCTTCGCCACGCACGTCATCGGCGCGCTCGGCATCGACTGGGCGACCCTCACCTCGGCGCAGCCGCTGCCCGCACCGATCGCCGGGGGAACGCTGAAACGGCACACCTACCTGGTGTGCGTGGAAGCCTGGCGGGTCCCCCTGGGCATGCACATCGAGACCCAGGAGGTCACCGCGACCTGGAAGTGAGCGGGCGCGGAGCCCGCCGCGCAGCGGGAGCCGCAGATCAGGAGAGCGCGAGCCAGGCCACCCCGGCGAGCACCGCGACGACCGCGATCACGCCGAGGATCAGGCCCACCCGCGGGCCGGACTGGGTCGCGGCCGCGGCGGGGCGCTGCGGCTCCTCGTCGACGAACGCGCGGAACATCTGCGTGCTGCCCGACGGGTCGTAGTTGCTGTCGGGGCCCTGAGCGTTGTGTGACATGGGCAAGGACCCTAGCGAACCGCCCCGCCCGCCCCCAAGCCCCGCCCCGGACAACCTTTCCCATCCCTTTACCGGATCCCCACCCCCTTTAATTTGCCTGTAGCAACCAATCGCTTCTATGGTTGCCGCAAGCAACAAGATGGGGGGACTCGTCATGGCCACCAGCCTCCGCTACGAGGAGCTCGCCCGGCAGCTGTCGGCCGTCGGCGCGGTCAAACGCGGCCTCGCCCGCACCCTCCCCCACGACTGCCCGCCCGGCTCCGCCGCCGTCCTGACCGTGCTCGACCGGCACGGCGAGATGCGGATGAGCCGCCTGTCCGACCTCCTCGGTGTCGACATGTCGGTGACCAGCCGCCACGTTGCCCACGCGGCGTCCCAGGGGTGGCTCGACCGGCTGCCCGACCCCGGCGACGGCCGCTGCCGGATCCTCCGCCTGACCCCGATCGGCCGGGAGCTGCTGACCGACCTCTCGGCACGCGCCTCGGCCGCGCTCGAGAAGGCCCTGGCCGACTGGTCCGACGCCGAGGTCGACGTACTGAACACCCTGCTGGCCCGCCTGCGGTCGAGCTTCTGACGCCCGGCCCCCCGGACCCCCCGCCTACCAGGCCCCCAGCCCCCCAACACCCGAACACCCGAACCCCCGAAACGGAGACCCACACATGGCGACGACCACGCCCCCGGACGTGCAGGGAGGCCGGTCCGACACCACCGCCCCCGCGATGACCCACGCACAGATCATGAAGGCGCTGTCCGGGCTCATGCTCGGCATGTTCGTGGCGATCCTGTCCTCGACGATCGTCTCCAACGCCCTCCCCGAGATCATCAGCGACCTCGGCGGCACCCAGTCCTCCTACACCTGGGTGGTCACCGCCGCCCTCCTGTCGATGACGGCCGCCACCCCCCTGTGGGGCAAGCTCTCCGACCTCTTCAGCAAGAAGCTGCTGGTCCAGATATCCCTGGTGATCTACGTCCTGGGCTCGGTCGTCGCCGGGCTCTCGCAGAACACCGGCATGCTCATCGCCTGCCGCGTGGTGCAGGGCATCGGCGTCGGCGGTCTGTCCGCGCTGGCCCAGATCGTGATGGCCGCGATGATCTCCCCGCGCGAGCGCGGCCGCTACAGCGGCTACCTGGGTGCCGTGTTCGCCGTGGCGACGGTCGGCGGCCCGCTGCTCGGCGGCGTCATCACCGACACCGACTGGCTGGGCTGGCGCTGGTGCTTCTACGTGGGCGTGCCGTTCGCCGTCATCGCACTGATCGTGCTGCAGAAGACCCTCCGGCTGCCCGTCGTGCGCCGCGAGGTGAAGGTCGACTGGGCCGGCGCGTTCTTCGTCTCCGCCGCCGTCTCGGTGCTGCTGATCTGGGTGACCCAGGCGGGCAGCTCGTTCGACTGGCTGTCCTGGCAGACCGCCGCCATGACCGGCGGCGCGGTCGCGCTCGGCGCGCTCTTCCTGCTGGTGGAGTCCCGCGCCAGCGAGCCGATCATCCCGCTGCGGCTCTTCCGCAACCCGACCATCTCCCTGGCCTCGGCCGCCTCGCTCTTCGTGGGCGTCGCGATGTTCGCGGGCACGGTGTTCTTCAGCCAGTTCTTCCAGCTGGCCCGCGGCGAGTCCCCGACCATGTCCGGCGTCCTGACCATCCCCATGATCGGCGGCCTGTTCGTCTCCTCCACCGTCTCCGGCCAGGTCATCACCAAGACCGGGCGCTGGAAGGCGTGGCTGGTCTCCGGCGGTGTGCTGCTGACGGCCGGCATGGGCCTGCTGAGCACCATGCGGTACGACACCCCGTACGGCCGGATCGCCGTCTACATGGCCCTGATGGGGCTCGGCCTCGGCATGATGATGCAGAACCTCGTGCTCGCCACCCAGAACCAGGTGGCGCCCGAGGACCTGGGCGCGGCCAGCTCGGTCGTCACGTTCTTCCGCTCGCTCGGCGGCGCCGTGGGCGTCTCCGCACTGGGCGCCGTGATGGCCAACCGGGTCACGCACTACGTCAAGGACGGCCTGGCCGAGCTCGGCCCCAAGGCGGCGGCCCTCGGCCACGGCGGCACGGGCGGCGGCGGGATCCCCGACCTGGACAAGCTGCCCGCGCCGTTCCGGACGATCATCGAGAGCGCGTACGGGCACGGCGTCGCCGACGTCTTCCTGTACGCCGCCCCCGCCGCCCTGGTCGGCCTGCTGCTCTGCGTGTTCATCAAGGAAGTGCCACTGAAGTCCAAGCCGGCGGCCCACGCCCCGGCGGCCGAGTCCGAGGCCGCAGCCGCGTGACCCGGGCCGCAGCCGCGTGACCCTGCCCTCCCGTCCCCGGTGTCAGGGCACCGCGGGCGCCGCGTGCGCCTCGATGCCCGCCACCAGGACGTCGAGGGCGAAGTGGAAGTCGCCCTCGGGGGCCTGACGGGCCGTGCCGCAGCCGTGCAGGAACCGGGAGACCGCCAGGTGCGCCCCGGTCCGCGCGGGTGCGGTCAGGCCGGTGGCCGCCAGCACCCGCATGAGGGCGGAGTCGAAGGCCCGCGCGTGCGGACCGATGTTGGGGTACTCGGCCGACAGCGCCGGCAGCCACGGGTGGGCGGCCAGCAGCCGGCGGTGGCCGCAGGCCAGCGCCCGCAGCCGGTCGGACCAGTGGCCGGCGTTCTCCGGGGGCAGCGGGAACTCGCCGAGGGCCGCGTCCAGCGCGAGTTCCAGCAGGTCGTCCTTGGTGTCGACGTACCAGTAGAGGGACATGGCGGTGACCCCCAGCCGACCGGCCAGGCGCCGCATCGAGAACCCCGCCAGGCCTTCCGTGTCGAGCAGCCGGACGGCGGCCGTCGTGATCCGCTCGCGGTCCAGTCCGGCGGGCAGCTCGCTGCGCCGCCTGCTCGGGGCGGCTGGCTTGGACGCCAGCCAGACGCTGGTGCGGTCGGCCGCGGTCCCCATGAGGCACCCTCCGTCTCCGGCAGGCAGGGCCCGGAATGCCCGGTCCGCCCGTCTTGATGCTAGAGGGTGCCCCCTGCGTAGGCGTGCCTTTCGGGTCAGGCCTTCGGGGCCGTCAGGTCGTAGAAGGTCGCCCCTTCGATGGTGACCTGCGTGAAGTTGGCGGTCACCCAGGAGGAGATGGCGCTGCTGGTGCCCCCGCCGGGGCCGCCGGCTCCGCCGCCCTGGTTGGGGCCGCCCTGACCGGCCTGGCCGGGCTGGTTGGCCTGGCCCCCCTGACCGGCCTGGCCGGGCTGGTTGGCCTGGCCCCCCTGACCCGCTCGACCGGTCTGACCGGTCCCGCCGTCGCGGGACTCTCCCACGAGCCCGCCCGAGGCGATGAAGTAGTGGATCTTCCCCTGGGCGACGTACTCCTTGAACCGGGCGAGGGTCGGCGAGGGGTCGCTGCCGTTGAAGCCGCCGACGGCCATCACCGGCTTCTCGGTGGCCAGCTGGTAACCGGCGGCGTTCTGGGAGCCGATGGCAGCGGCGACCCACGTGTACTTCGCCGCGTCCTCGGTCAGTGCCGCCTCCGCCGCCGCGCTGACGCGGGTGCCGCCGAGGAGCCCGCCCATCCCGCCGCCGGGGCCGCCGCCCCACGCGCGCTCGCCGGTTCCGGTGCCCGTGCCCGGCATGCCGGGCGGGAAGCCCTGGTTGCCGCCCTGCCCCGGGTTGGGCAGGCCGCCCGTACCACCGGGAGCCTGCCCGGGGCCCGGACCGCCCGGGAATGCCCCGCCCGGGAACGCCCCGTGCCGGCCGGCGTCGGCGCCCGTCCGGCCGCCGCCGCCCGGGCCGCCGGGGAAGCCCCGGCCGCCGGCCACCGCGGGACCCGCCGTCGGGATCGACCCGGTGTGCCCGCTGGAGACGGTCGTCAGGCAGTACGCCAGCGGCCCGGCCAGCGCCAGGGCCAGTCCGAGCCCGGCCGCCGCCGGCGCGGTGCGGCGCAGCAGCAGGCCGGCCGCCGCGAGCACGCCGCCCACGAGGACCGTCCAGCGCAGCCACGGCAGGTAGTCCGTGGCGCGGCCGAGCAGTACGTACGACCACACGGCGGTCAGCAGCAGCGTCCCGGCCAGCGCCGCCCGTGCCGGCAGCGCCCCGCGCTCCTCCCACAGCACGCGCGCGCCCATCCCGACGAGGGCCGCGATGTACGGGGCGAGGGCCACCGTGTAGTACTCGTGGAAGATGCCCTGCATGAAGCTGAACACCAGCGCGGTGATCAGCAGGCACCCGCCCCAGGCGAGGAAGGCCGCCCGGGCCATGGACTCGAGCCGGTCGGTGGCGCGGCCCGCGCGCCAGGTGAGCACCAGCCCGGCCACCAGCAGCACCAGCGCCGCCGGCAGCAGCCAGGCGACCTGGCCGCCGACGCCGTCGGAGAAGAGCCGGTCGATGCCGGTCTCGCCCCACATCCCGCCGCCGCCCGCGCCCCCCGCGCCGCCCGCGCCGCGGCCTCCGACGCTGCCCGTCTCGTTGCCGTTGATCCGGCCCAGGCCGTTGTAGCCGAAGGTCAACTCCAGGAACGAGTTGTCCTGCGAGCCGCCGATGTACGGGCGGGAGGACGCGGGCCACAGCTCGACGACCGCCACCCACCAACCGCCGGAGACCACCAGGGCCAGGCCGGCGAGCGCGAGCTGGCCGAGCCGGCGGCGCAGCCGCGTCGGGGCGCAGACCGCGTACAGGACGGCCAACGGCGGCAGGACCACGAAGGCCTGCAGCGTCTTGGTGAGGAAGGCCAGGCCCACGGCCGCGCCCGCCGCCACCAGCCACCGGGTGTGCGCACCCTCCAGCGCCCGCAGCACGCAGTACACGGCCACCGTCAGCAGCAGGGTGAGCAGTGCGTCCGGGTTGTTGAAGCGGAACATCAGCGCGGCCACCGGGGTGAGCGCGAAGACCGCTCCCGCGATCAGGCCGGCCACGGCGCCGAACTGCCGGCGGACGCTCGCGTGGAGCACGGCCGCGGTTCCCACGCCCATCAGCGCCTCCGGGGCCAGGATCTGCCAGGAGCCCAGGCCGAAGAGCCGCACGGACAGGGCCATCGGCCACAGCGCGGCCGGGGGCTTGTCGACGGTGATGGAGTTCGCCGCGTCGGAGGAGCCGAAGAAGAAGGCCTTCCAGCTCTCGCTGCCGGCCTGGACGGCGGCGGAGTAGAAGGAGTTGGCGTACCCGGAGGAGCTGAGGTCCCACAGGTACAGGGCCGCGGTGGCCAGCAGCAGCACGGCCAGCGCGGGGCGCTCCCAGCGGGCGGCGGCGGAGCCGGCCCGTACGGCGGCCGGTCGGGCCGGCGCCGCCCCCGGAGGGCCGGCGGGGGTCGCGGTGGTGGCGGTCATCGGGTGACGTCCTCGAGGTCGGTGGTGGTGCGCCGTTCCGGGAAGACCCAGGCGCGGAAGAGCAGGAAGCGCAGGACGGTGGCGGCGAGGTTGGCGGTGATCAGCACGGCCAGCTCGGTGCCGTGGGACGGGGTGGCCGTGGCCGCGTCCAGGGCGGCCAGCGAGCCGCTGGTGAGGGCCAGGCCGATGCCGAGGACCACGAGCCCCTGGGCCTGGTGGCGCACGGCCCGTTCGCGGCCCCGCACCCCGAAGGTGAGGCGGCGGTTGGCCGCCGTGTTGGCCACCGCGGAGAGCAGCAGGGCGGCCGCGTTGGCGGCCTGCGGACCGGTCCCGGCCCGCAGGGCGGAGTACAGCAGGAGGTAGAGCAGGGTGCTGAGGGCGCCGACCGCGCAGAAGCCGACGAGCTGGCGGGCGAGCCCCCGCGGTACGCCCGCCAGCGTGCGGTCGCGCGGGTCGTCGCCGAACGGGCGGGCGAGCCGGTCCAGCGGCAGCGCCCCGACCGCCAGCGCCCGGCCCACCCGCCAGACGCCCTTGAGGTCGTCGGTGGCGGTCCGGACGATGTGGACGGTGGAGTCGGGGTCGTCGACCCAGTCCACCGGTACCTCGTGGATGCGCAGTCCGGCGCGCTCGGCGAGGACGAGCATCTCGGTGTCGAAGAACCAGCCGGTGTCCTCGACCAGCGGCAGCAGCCGTTCGGCCACCTCGCGCCGGATCGCCTTGAAACCGCACTGGGCGTCGCTGAAGCGGGCCGCGAGGGACGAGCGCAGGATCAGGTTGTAGGCCCGGGAGATGAACTCCCGCTTGGGCCCGCGGACCACGCGCGAGCTGCGGGCCAGCCGGGTGCCGATGGCGAGGTCCGAGTGGCCGGAGATGAGCGGGGCCACCAGGGGCAGCAGGGCGTTCAGGTCGGTGGACAGGTCCACGTCCATGTAGGCCAGGACGGGCGCCTCCGACCGGGACCAGGCGGTCCGCAGCGCCCGGCCGCGGCCCTTCTGCTCCAGCCGGTGGACGCGGACGCCGGGGACGGTGTCCGCCAGCTCGCGGGCGACGTCCGGGGTGCGGTCGGTACTGGCGTTGTCCGCGACGGTGATGCGGAACGGGTACGGGAAGGTGCGGGCGAGGTGGTCGTGGAGCCGGCGGACGCAGGGCGCCAGGTCCTGCTCCTCGTTGTGGACCGGGACGACCACGTCGAGGACGGGGGCCGGGGCCTGGCTCCGGGCCGGCAGGTGCCGACGGGCCGGAAGGGTGCCGGGGGAGAGGCGGTCGGTCGCGGCCGCCGATTCGGTTCGCATGGCCCGAACTTCCCGGGCGGGGCTGTCACGGCCGTGTGCCGAGCCTGTGGCGGGGCTGTGAGTCCTGTCCCGCCCCTACAACCGTGGTCCCGGCCCCGTAGGCGATGCCTACGCCGCGGTCCCGGCCCCGTACGCAGTGCCTACGCCGCGGTCCCGGCCCCGTACGCAGTGCCTATGCCGTGGCCCCGGCCCCTACGCCGTCCTACGCCGTGGCCCCGGCCGCGTACGCCGCACCGTGCCGCTCGTACGGGCCGGCCGCGGGCAGGGTGACCTCGAAGCAGGTGCGCCCGGGCTCGCTGTGCACGCCGACCCGGCCGCCGTGCGCCGAGACGACGGCCTGCACGATGGCCAGGCCCAGGCCGGTGGAGCCGGCCTGGCGCGAGCGCGAGGCGTCGCCGCGCGCGAACCGCTCGAAGACGTGGGGGAGCAGGGCGGCCGGGATCCCGGGCCCGTCGTCCTCGATCCGGATGCGCACGGTGGACGTTTCACGTGAAACACCGCTCGCGCCCTGCGCGTCGCCGGACGTTTCACGTGAAACACGGGCGGTGACCGTGGTGTTGGGCGGGGTGTGGTTGCGCGCGTTGCCGAGCAGGTTGATCAGCACCTGCTGGATGCGCGGTGCGTCGGCGACGACGAGCGCGGGTTCGTCGGGCAGTTCCAGCCGCCACCGGTGTCCGGGGCCGGCCGCGCGGGCGTCGCTGACCGCGTCCACCACGAGCGGGACCAGGTCGGTGCTCTCGCGCTCCAGCGGGCGGCCCGCATCGAGGCGGGCGAGCAGCAGCAGGTCCTCGACCAGCCCGGTCATGCGGGTGGCCTCGGACTCGATCCGGCCCAGGGCGCGCCGGGTGTCGGGGCCGATGTCCTCGTGGCCGCGCCGGGTCAGCTCGGCGTACCCGCGGATGGAGGCCAGCGGGGTGCGCAGTTCGTGCGAGGCGTCGGCGACGAACTGCCGTACCCGCGTCTCGCTCTCCTGGCGCGCCGTGAGGGCCGACCCGACGTGCCCCAGCATGCGGTTGAGGGCGGCGCCGACCTGGCCCACCTCGGTGCGGGGGTCGGCCTCGGCCTGCGGGACGCGCTCGTGCAGGGACACCTCACCGCTGTGCAGGGGGAGTTCGGAGACCCGGGTCGCGGTGGCGGCCACCCGGCGCAGCGGGCGCAGGGCGACGCCGACGAGGGCCTGCCCGGCCAGGCCGGCGGCGATCAGGCCGGCCGCGGTGACGCAGACCTCCACCACGATCAGCGTGTTGACGGTGGACTGCACCTCCGACAGCGGGAAGCCCAGCACGAAGCTCCCGTCGGGCGCGGTCAGCACGCGGTAGTCGCCCAGGCCCGGCAGGCTCACCGTGGTGGCCCGGTCGGTGCCCGGCGGGGCCGCTTCCAGGTCCGCGGCCGCACGCAGGACCTCGGTCTGGGCGGCGGTCAGCGCGGTCTTGTCCTCGGGCGTGGGGCCTCGGGAGACGCTCCGGCCCCCGTCGGTGACCTGGCCGTTCCCGTCGAGGCGTACGCCCACGGTGCCCAGCGGACTGCCCGGCGCGGAGACGAACCGCAGCGGGGCGCGGCCGGACTCGCGGTCGTGCATCGACATGCCCACCGCGGTGCGCAGCTGCCCGTCGAGCTGGCCGCTGAGGTACTGGCGCAGGGCGAGCGCGGTGACCGTGCCGATCACGGCGCCCACGACGGCGATCAGCGCGACGGCCGAGACCACCAGCCGGGTGCGCAGCGACCAGGGTCGGCGCGGCACTACTCGCCCGGCTTGATCAGGTATCCGGCCCCGCGACGGGTGTGGATCATGGGCGTGCGCCCGGTCTCCAGCTTGCGCCGCAGGTAGGAGATGTACAGCTCGACGACGTTGGCCTGGCCGCCGAAGTCGTAGGACCACACCCGGTCCAGGATCTGCGCCTTGCTGAGCACCCGGCGGGGGTTGCGCATCAGGTAGCGCAGCAGCTCGAACTCGGTCGCGGTGAGGTGGATCCCGTCGCCGCCCCGGGTGACCTCGTGGCTGTCCTCGTCGAGCGTGAGGTCGCCGACCACCAGCACCGACTCGCTGCGGGCGGCCGCGGCGGCGCCGGACCGGCGGACCAGTCCGCGCAGCCGGGCGACCACCTCCTCCAGGCTGAAGGGCTTGGTGACGTAGTCGTCGCCGCCGGCGGTGAGCCCGGCGATCCGGTCCTCGACGGCGTCCTTGGCGGTCAGGAAGAGGACGGGGACGTGCGGCAGCTCGCGGCGCAGCCGGCCCAGGACGGTGAGCCCGTCCATGTCGGGCAGCATGATGTCGAGGACCACCACGTCGGGCTTGAACGTGCGGGCCGCCCGGAGCGCGCCCGCGCCGTCCGCGGCGGTGCGCACGTCGCAGCCCTCGTAGCGCAGGGCCATCGAGAGCAGCTCGGACAGCGCCGCCTCGTCGTCCACGACGAGCACCCGGCAGGGGCCGCCGTCGGGGCGGACGAGCTTGCCGTCCCGGGTCGCGGAGGCGGACGGGGAGCGGTGCGTGGAGTGGGTCGTCGCCGTCATGCCGCCAGGCTGGTCGGGGCCGCTGAGAGCCCTCTTGCCCTTGTCTGTGAATCTCCTGAGAAAACGGGCGGGGCCTTGCGCGGACGGACCGGTTCCAAGGTCAAATCTTGGATCCCTTCGCCCTCGGGTGTGGACACCGGGCGCGCCGCCCGCCGATCGTGTTCGGCATGAGCATCCAGCCTGTTCCGGCGTTCGAACCGCCTTACCTGATGACCGTGTTCACGTCCGTGCGCACCGAGAACCCCGACGGCTACGGGGAGACGTCGGTCCGCATGAACGAGCTGGTCAAGGACATCCCCGGCTACCTCGGCCACGAGAACGCGCACACCCCCGGCGGCCTCAGCATCACGGTCGCGTACTTCCGCGACGAGGAGTCGCTGCAGGTCTGGCGCACCAACCTGGAGCACCAGCAGGCCCAGAAGAAGGGCCGCACCGACTGGTACGAGAGCTACACGCTCCACGTCGGCCGGGTCGAGCGGAGCCACGGCTTTGTGCGTGGAGCCTGAGGGGACCGGAGGGTCCCCCGGCGCGGGCGCGGCGGCGGGCACGGACCCGGTCGCGACCGCCGCCACCGCCGCGGCCGTGCGGCGCCTGTGCGACCGGCTCGGGGTCCCGGGCCCGATCGACGTGCACACCCACTTCATGCCCGAGCGCGTGCTCGCCAAGGTCTGGGACTACTTCGACGCGGTCGGCCCGCTGACCGGCGTCGAGTGGCCCATCGCCTACCGCCACGAGGAGGCCGAACGCGTCGCGCTGCTGCGGCGGTTCGGAGTACGGGCCTTCACCTCCATGGTCTACCCGCACAAGCCCGCCATGGCCGCCTGGCTGAACTCCTGGGCCGCGGACTTCGCCGCCCGGACCCCCGACTGCCTGCACACCGCGACCTTCTTCCCGGAGGAGGGCGCCGACCGGTACGTCCGCCGCGCCCTGGAGGCCGGCGCCCGCGTCTTCAAGGCCCACGTCCAGGTCGGCGGGTACGACCCGAACGACCCGCTGCTGGACCCGGTGTGGGGACTGCTCGCCGAAGCGAGCACGCCGATCGTGGTCCACTGCGGCTCGGGACCCGCTCCCGGCAAGCACACCGGCCCGGAGCCGGTCGCCCGCCTGCTCGCACGGCATCCCCGGCTGCCCCTGGTCGTCGCGCACATGGGCCTGCCCGAGTACGAGGACTTCCTCGCGCTCGCCGAGGCGCACCCGGCGGTGCGCCTGGACACCACGATGGCCTTCACCGACTTCGCCGACCGACTGGGCGGCGACTACCCGCCCGGGGCCCTGACCCGGCTGGCGGACCTCGGCGACCGCGTCCTGCTCGGCACCGACTTCCCGAACATCCCGTACCCGTACGAGCACCAGCTCACGGCCCTCGAGCGACTCGGCCTCGGCGACCCGTGGCTGCGCGCGGTCTGCCACGACAACGCGGCCCGGCTCTTCGGACTCGACTGACGTCAGAACAACCCCGGCTGCTCCTGCCCCGCCGCCGGGTCCGGACCGACGGGGGCGACCGGCACGGAGGTGCCCGCCGCCGCCTCCCCCGGAGCGGTGAGCACCCATCCGCACAGCAGCCGGGTGTCCACCACCAGCCCGTCCGCGAGGTGCAGGTCCGGCCCGGCGGCCGCCACCAGCCGCCCGGCCACCGTCCCGCCGTCCACCAGCTCCGCCACCACCCGCGTCGGGCGCGGCAGCCCGGCGAGCCCGAAGACCTCCGTGTGGTCGGCGACCACGCAGGGCAGGGGTTCCAGCGTCTCGGTCCACCCGGGCAGCCCGAGGGCCCGGGCGTGCAGCTCGGCGAGCTCCGCCCGCCGCTCCGCGACCGGCGGCAGTCCGGCCCGTACCGCCCGCTTGTGCGCGTACGGGATCCGGTCCGGCACCCCGAGGGCGGCCCGCAGCACCTCCTCGGTGCGCCGGGCCGCCATGAGCGGACCGCGCCCGAGCCAGCTGTGGGCGACCGCGCCCTGTTCCAGCAGCCGGGCCGGGCCGCGCTCCTCGGCGGTGATCCCGACCTTGGTCAGGCCGGGCCCGAACCAGGCCAGGTAGACGCGGTACGGGCGGGGGTCGGCCGCGTTGGTGTCGGCGGCCACTGAGAAGGAGCGGTCCAGCCTTGCGCACTCGGGGCACTGGTCGCGGCCCGCGCGGGCCGGGACCTCCCGCCCGCCCGGGCAGGGCGTCCACCGCCCGGCCCGGCGGACGCCCACGCAGCGGCGGGTGCCGCGGGCCGCGAAGGCGAGCGGCCGGCCGTACGCCAGCGGGCTCTCGCGGGTCCGCCCCGACCCGCCCGTGTGCTCGGACCCGACCGCGTACCAGGTCAGGGCGGGCCCGGCGGCCCGCCAGCGGAGTCCGGTGCAGCACCACACGGCCGAGCTGTCTCCTACGATCTAGGGATGGATAGGAAAGCCGAACTCGGAGCCTTCCTGCGGTCCCGGCGGGCCCGGCTCAGCCCCGAGGAGGCCGGGCTGCCCCGGTTCGGCGGGCGCCGGCGCGTACCCGGCCTGCGCCGCGAGGAGCTCGCCCGGCTGGCGGGGGTGAGCACCGACTACTACGTGCGCCTGGAACAGGGCCGCGCCGACAACGTATCGGACGAGGTGGTGGCCGCCGTGGCGGCCGCGCTCCGGCTCGACGGGCCCGAGCGCGCCCATCTGCACCGTCTCGTGCGCGGCGCACCCGCCCGCCCCGCCGGCTCCGCCGGACCGGCCGCCCCGCAGACGGTGCGGCCCGGGCTGCGGCGCCTGCTGGAGTCGATGCCCGGCACCCCGGCCTGCGTCCTGGGGCGGCGTACCGACATCCTCGCGTGGAACCCGCTCTACGCGGCACTGTTCACCGACCTCGACGCGCTGCCCGCAGAGCGGCGCAACAAGCTCTGGCTGCTGTTCACGCACCCGCAGTGGCGTGACCGGTTCGCCGATCCGGAGGCCAAGGCCGCCTGCCTGACCTCGTTCTTCCGCCTGGAGCGCGGCCGGCACCCGGACGACCCCGGGTACGACGCGCTGGTCGCCGAGCTGTCGGCGCAGAGCCCGCGGTTCCGGGCCCTGTGGGCCGAGCACGAGGTGTGCGACAGCACGCACGGCAGCTGGACCCTGCGCCACCCGGCGGTCGGCGAGGTCACGCTCGCGTACGAGACCCTGCGCCTGCCGGACGACCCGGACCAGCTGCTGATCACGTACACGACCGAGCCGGCCTCCCCGTCGGAGTCCGCCCTCAGGGCGCTGGCGCCGCCGCTGCCGGTCGACGCGTAGGCCGGGACGCGGGGGACGGTCCCCTCAGGGCCGGGGCGGCCGTTCGAAGAACGTCTCCAGCGAGACCGTGGCCTGCGTCCCGCTCACGCCCTCGATCGCGTACAGCCGCCGCAGCACGTCCTGGAGCTGTTCGGTGGTGCGCGTGCGCACCTTGACCAGCACCGAGGCCGCTCCCGCGATGACGTGCGCCTCCTGGATCTCGGGGATGGCGGCGAAGGCCTCCGCCGAATCCCCCATCCACGCGGACGACTCGACCATCACGAAGGCGAGCACCCCCTGGCCGAGCGCCACGGGGTCCACGTCCACCGTCGTACGGCGGATCACCCCGCGGTCGCGCAGCTTGCGGACCCGCTCGTGCGCGGCGCCCGCCGACAGGCCGACCGCCTTGCCGAGGGCCGCGTAGGGCTGGGTCGCGTCGCGCTGGAGCAGCGCGATCAGCTCCCGGTCGATCTCGTCCACGGCGCTCCGTCCCCTCTGTCCTCCGGCGATCCCTTGCCAAGACCGTATCCCATCCTGCAATCTCCATACCGAACCGAATGAAGTTCGGAATTCCTCACGGGAGTAGGATGATGTCTTCCATTGCCGACCCTTCCCTGTACGAGATCCTGGACGACCGCTTCCGCACCGGACGGTGCGCCAACGGGGACATGCGGCTGGAGCGGCTGTACGACGACTGCCGCTGGGCCGAGGGGCCGCTGTACCTGCCCGCCTGGGGCCAGCTGGTCTGGAGCGACATCCCGAACGACCGGATCCTGCGCTGGGACGAGGCCACCGGCGCGATCGGCACCTTCCGCTCCCCGGCCGGCCACAGCAACGGCAACACCCTCGACCGCGAGGGCCGGCTGATCACCTGCGAGCAGGGCGGCCGGCGCGTCACCCGCACCGAACCCGACGGCTCCCGCACGGTCGTCGCGGACCGCTTCGAGGGCCGGCGCCTCAACAGCCCCAACGACGCGGTGGTGCGCTCGGACGGGTCCGTCTGGTTCTCGGACCCCGACTTCGGCATCACGAGCGACTACGAGGGCCACCGGGCGCCGGCGGAGATCGGCGGGTGCCACGTCTACCGGGCGGACCCGGCCACGGGCGAAGTCCGGCTCGTGGCCGACGGGTTCGCCGGGCCGAACGGACTGGTGTTCTCCCCGGACGAGTCCCGCCTCTACGTGTCGGACACCCGGCTGAACCAGATCCGGGTCTTCGAGGTCCGCCCCGGCGGCACGCTCTCCGACGGCAAGGTCTTCGCCGAGGCCCCCACCGACGGCCGGGCCCGCTTCGACAACATCCGCTTCGACGACGAGGGGCGCCTGTGGGCGGCCGCGATGGAGGACGGCGTCCACTGCTACGACCCCGACGGCACCCTGATCGGCCGCCTCCGCGTCCCCGAGCCCGTCTCCAACATCGCCTTCGGCGGCCCCAGGAACAACCGGCTCTTCATCACGGCGACGACGAGCCTCTACTCGCTCGTCCTCTCGGTCACGGGGCTCCCCCGCGTCCACCGCCCGACCCCTTGACCCGACGGACCGGCCCACCAGCCTGAGGCCCTTACGCGTCAGAGCCCCCGGCCGTATGTTCCTCCTGACAGATACATGCTAGGCGGGGACATGTCAGGACAATTGTTCACCTTGATCGGTGTGCTCGTCGGCGCGGTCGCGTCGTACGTCGGTGGAGCCCTGACGGAGAGAGCTCGGTGGCGGCGCCAACTTTCCACACGGTGGGACGAACGTCGCCTGGAGTGCTATCTCCGGTTTGCCGACGCGGTCAAGAGGTTCACCTCGCTGGCAGGTCGTCTGGCGGCAGGCAAGGGACTCTTCGACCTGCCTCAGCCACTCGCCACTGAGGCCGGCCTGGAGCTGCTGGCCGAAGCCGAACTTGAGCGTGGCTATGCGTTCGAAGCCGTGCTCCTTATGGGAGACGCGGAATCCATCTCGGCAGCCAGATCGCTACAGCGGCACGCCTGGGTACTGGAACAGTTCGTTCGAGACATGCGCCCAGGTACGTCAGACGACTGGATGAGGGCGTTCCGGGAGTTTCAGGAGAAGCGTGACGAGTTCTACATCGCCGCACGCAACAGCCTCGGCGTCCATGCAAAGTTCCGACTGCGATCCGAAGATCCAGCCACCCTCAGCCCGGACGCCCGCCACTCGTAGTCAGTACGGCACCCCGATCGAGCCGGGGAGCCTCACCCGGATGTTCGCCCTGCGGGCCCGTCGCGCCGGCGTCCGCGGGGTCTACGCCGAACCAAGCGAAGGCGGTACCGCCACCGGCTGACGGCGACTGGCAGCGATCAGTGCGGTTGCTGCACTTCGCTGCTGTACGGGCCCAACGCAAGAGGCCCCGGACTCTCGTCCGGGGCCTCTCACCTGTGTGCACTCGGCAGGATTCGAACCTGCAACCTTCTGATCCGTAGTCAGATGCTCTATCCGTTAAGCTACGAGTGCTTGGGCTTCCCGGGTTTTTTTCGCCCCGTTGGCCTTGCGAGAACAACAATACATGGACCTCGCCGGGACGCGAAATCCGTTAACCAAACCACCTCTGACCTGCGAAAACGTCGCGGACGGGGCGGTTGGCGCCCAGGCGGGGCGGGGCGCACGGGGGCGTTCAAGGCGCGAAGCCGACGCGAGAAGTGCGCCCGGGCGGGCGGCTCCGGAGAGTGAGCGCCTGGAGAGCGGGCGGGCGGGCGCCGCGGTGACGCGTGCGGCCGGGCCGGCCCGTACGGCGGTCCGGGGCGGGCCGGTACGGCGGTCCGGGGCGGGCCGGTCGCCCAAGGGGCGCGCATCCGGTCGCAGGACCCCGCGCGCTCTCGCAGGTGGCGCGCAAACGACCGAGGCCCCGGTCCTGTGGGGACCGGGGCCTCAGTGCAGTGCGGAGGCGGAGGGATTTGAACCCTCGATGGGCTTTAAGACCCAAACCGCATTAGCAGTGCGGCGCCATAGACCGGACTAGGCGACGCCTCCAGCTCACCCTCGCGTACGGGGGTGCGTGCAGATGATGACACAGCTCACTGCCTGGTCACCAATCCACCCCCACGGTACAAGGAGCGGGCCGCGCAGGGCAAAGCCTTAGCGGGCGTGGGCGGGAGGAGGTCGAGCGTCCCTCCGGCGGGAGGAGGTCGAGCGTCCCTCCGGCGGGCGGTCCCGGCGCGCCCACCGGAGTGTGCGGAGCCCGCCGCGCGCAACGTCGGTCGCGCCGGCTCGTTGGGGAGACGTACGACCGCCTGCCCTCCGGGAGACGCCATGCTGCGCCGCATCGCCCTCGCCGCCGTCAGCTCCGCCCTCGTCGCCGCACCCCTGGCGGCCCCGGCCCTCGCCGCACCGGCGCTCGCCGCGGCGCCCGGGCTCGCCGCCGGACCGCTGCCGCCGCTGCCCTCGCTCGGACTGCTGGACCCCGAGCCCGCGCCCGTGGACGGGCCCGACCGGCTCACCGTGACGGTGGCGGAGACGGGGAGCTCGTACCAGGGCTCGTACACGCTGGAGTGCCACCCGGCGGGCGGGACCCACCCGCAGGCGGCGCGCGCGTGCGACCGCCTCGACCGGCTCTGGGCCGACGGCAAGGACCCGTTCGCGCCGGTCTCCAGGCGCCAGATGTGCACGATGGTCGACGGCGGCCGGGCCACCGCCGACGTCTCCGGCACCTGGCGCGGCCGACAGGTCGACGCCCACTTCAACCGGAAGAACGGCTGCGAGATCAGCCGGTGGGAAGATTTGGAACCTGTGCTTCCGAGCGCGGCGCCCCGTTCCCGCGCCTGACCAGGCACGGTGTCCCCGCGGGCCCCCGATCCGGTGAGAGCTCCCCCTCATCCACCGCCGCCGGCCGGGGCGAAGCCCTTAGACTCCTCCCGAGCCATGCCAGTAGTCAGGGAGGAAGCGTCCACGTGAGCAGCAGGCCATCCCGAGGCGCTGCTCGCCTCGCAGCCATACTCGACGCCCTGCCGGACGCGCTGCTGCTCGTCAACGCGAACGGCACCGTCGTCAACGCCAACTCCATCGCGCTCGGCGTCTTCGAGTCCCCCGGCACCGGGCTGGTCGGCCGCGGTCTGCTGTCCCTGCTGCCGGAGTTCGACCCCCAGCTCATCCCCGGCTCCATGCGCCGCCCCGGCGACGCGGAGCCGAGCCGTACCGAGCCCAAGCGGATGACCGCGCGGCGCACGGACGGAACCGAGTTCCCGGTCGGCGTGACCAGCGCGAGCCTGGAGGACGGCCGCGACGCGTACGCCGACCAGCACCGCTACACCGGCGACGAACTGCTCATGCTGGTCGTACGGGACCTTTCGGGCACCGTGGACACCGAGGCGGAGCTGGCCCGTTCGCAGCGTCAGACCGAGATGATCCTGCGCGCGGCGGCCGAGGGCGTCGTCGGCACGGACACCGACGGCCGCGTCGTCCTGGTCAACCCGGCGGCCGCCCAGATCCTGGGCTACCGGGCCACCGAGCTCGGCAACCGCGAACTGCACTCACTGGCCGTCCACTCGCGCGCCGACGGCTCGCCGTTCCCGTACGAGGAGTCCCCGCTCGCCGACACCCTGCGCTCCGGGCGCAAGCACCGGGTGCGCGGACAGGTGCTGTGGAACAAGGCCGGGCTGCCCGTGCCCGTCGACCTGACGACCTCGCCGGTCCGGGACGGCGACCAGCTCGTCGGCGCCGTGATGACCTTCACCGACCGCCGCCCGTACGACGCCCTGGCCGCGCGGCACGCCCAACTGCTGGCCGTCCTCGGGGACTCGCTGCGCGGCCCGCTGGAGGAGCTGCGCCAGGAGCTCGGCACGCTGGCGGCGGACGACGCGGGCCAGCTGTGGCCGGAGGCCAACCAGCTGCTGCACCACCTGGCGGCCGGGTACTCGCGGATGACCAAGCTGGTCGACAACGTGCTGGGCTACCAGCGGCTCGACGCCGGCACCGACAAGCTCGCCAAGGAGAAGGTGCTGCTCGACGGGGTCGTCTCGGCCGGTGTCGACGGCGCGGTCGAGCTGATCGGGCCCGGCCGGGCCCAGTTCGCGGTGCACGCCCCGACGATCGAGGCCGAGGTCGACCCGGCGCGGCTGGCGACGGCGCTCGCCCACCTCATCGCCGACGTGGCCGGCGTGGACGCCACCGGCAAGGCCCCGGTGGCCGCCGGCGGCTACCTGGACTCCACCGTGGTCGTGGCCGCGGCCCAGCGAGGTGACGTCGTACGGATCGAGGTGCGCGGCCCGTACGAGGGCGGCGACCCGGTCCACGAGCCGATCGTGCGGGGCATCGTGACCGCGCACGGGGGCGTGCTGCAGACCGTCGAGGTGCCGGGGGCGCCGGGCGGCGCGTACGTGCTGGAGGTGCCGCTGGGCGCCGGGGCCGGCATGGTGACCCTGCCCGAGCCGGAGCCCGAGCCCGAGCCCGAGTCCGGTATCGAGTCGGCCGGCGACGCCGCGGCCGGTTCCGCTTCCGCTTCTGCTTCCGCTTCTGCTTCCGCTTCTGAGGGCGGAGTGCAGGTCGCGGTGGGTGGCGCGGCCCCGCGCGGGCGGCGGGCCCGACGCGGTGTGGACGCCTTCCTGGAGGACGAGGCCGCGGCCCCCGAGCCGAACGGGGGCGGCGCCCTCGCGCTGCCGTCCGGCCGCCGGCGCGCCCCCGCCGCCGAACCCGCCGCGCCTGGCGGGCCGGTGGCTGCCGGGATGCCGGGCGGACCGGCCGCGCCGGGGCTGCCCGCGGTGCCGGCGGTGCCCGCCGCCCAGTCCGGGCCCGCGGAGTTGGCGCAGTCCCCGGTGAACCCGGCCGGGCTCGCGACCGGGCGCCGGCGCGGACGGCCGGGCGACGAGCCCGAGGCCCCGCAGCTGCCGGCGCTGCCGACCGCGGGGCCGGTTCCGGCATCGGTTCCGGTTCCGCCTGCGGGGGGCGGACGCCGGCGGGCCCTCGCGCTGTCCCCGGCCGAGTCGCAGCCCGAGCCCGAGGACGCTCCGCGCGGGCGTCGGCGTGCGCTGCCAGTGCCGGGCGCCGATGGCGGCCCGGGGGGCGCGACCGGGCCCGTACCGCTGCCGGGCGCTCCGACACCTGTGGCCGGTGGGCCGGTGCCCGCGCCCGGTGGACCCGTGCCCATGCCGGGGGCTCCGGTGCCCGCGCCCGGTGGACCGGTTCCGGTTCCGGCGGCCGGTGCACCCGTTCCCGCTGCGGGCGGGGCCCAGGCGATGCCGGGTGGACCGGTCGCGATGCCCGGCGGCGGACCCGTGGCGACGCCCGGTGGGACCGTTCCGGTACCGGGAGGGCCCCTGGCCATGCCCGGCGGACCCGTGGCCATGCCCGGCGGGGCCGTGGCCATGCCCGGCGGGGCCGTGGCCATGCCCGGCGGGGCCGTGCCGCCGTCGGGCGGGCCGATCGCCATGTCCGGTGCGCCCGTTCCGCCGGCCGGCGGGCCGGTGCCCGTTCCCGGTGCGCCGGTGCCGGGGGCGCCGGTGCCGCCGATGCCCGCGGTCCCGCCCGTCGTGGGAGGTCCCGTACCGGCCGCCGGGGCCGCTGCCTTCGCGCTGCCCGGGGCTCCCGTGCCGCCGGGCGGCCCCGTCCCGGCCCCGGGTGACACCGGCGGCGCCGGGATCCCCGTACCGCCCGGGCCGACCGGAGCGGCCGACGCCCCGCAGGCCCCCGCCGGCCCGAACGGCGCCCCCTTCGGACTGCCCGGCCAGGCACCCGGCGCCCCCGCCGGCCTCGGCCCCGCGCAGCCGCTGGGCGCGACCGGGCACGTACCCGCCGACCACGAAGCCCCCGCTGCGCAGGGTCCGGACGGAGCCGGTGCCGGTACGCCCGCCGCGGGCACCGCGGTCGGGACCGCCGAGCAGGGTGCCCCCGGCGCCGAACCCGCCGGCCTCATGGCGATGCCCGTGCCCGCCGGCGCCGCCGCCGGAACCGGCCGGCGCGGCCGCCGCGCCCTCGGCACCCCGGACCCGGAGACCCACGGCACCGCCCTCGCCGAGGACGAGCACACGCCGCCGCAGCCGCATCCGCTGCCCGCCTCCGGCGGCCGCCGACGCGCGCTGCAGACCACCCCGGCCTGGCCCGTGCCGGGCGCCCGCACCGCTCCCGAGGACGCGGACCCGGCGGGCCCCGTACCCCTGCCGGCCGCCCGCCAGCCCCAGGACAACCCGGCCGGGCCGATCAGCGTCCGGACCCTGGGCCAGGGCGTGGCGCTGACCTCCGCCCAGCAGGAGGCCCTCGCGCAGCAGCCGGGCACCCCGCAGGCCGGGGAGCCCTCGTCCGGCGCGGCGGACAGCGGCTCCGGCCGCCGGCGTCGGCTGGCCGAACAGGCCGAAACCGGCCGCGCCTTCGCCATAGGAGCACCCGCGGACGACGCCGCCGAGGGCCCCGAGCCGCTCGACGGCCCCGGCGGAGCGGTCGAGATCGTCAACCGGCCCGTCCCGCAGCCGGTCGACGACGAGCTGCCGCCCGAGCCCCTGGACAACCCGCGCCGGCTGCTCGTGTGGCCCGCGCCCGACGTGCAGACCCAGCAGGCGCTGAGCGAGCGCGGCTACCGGCCCGTGATCGTGCACTCCCGCGAGGAGGTGGACGCCCAGATCGCCGCCTTCCCGGCCGCGCTGTTCGTCGACCCGCTGACCGGGCCGATCACCCGGACCGCCCTGCAGTCGCTGCGCCAGGCCGCGGTGGCCGCCGAGGTGCCGGTCCTGGTGACCGCCGGCCTCGGGACGGCCACGCGCGAGGCGGCGTACGGGGCCGACCCGGCCGTGCTGCTCAAGGCGCTCGCGCCCCGCGACAGCGAGCAGCACCCGCCGCGGGTCCTGCTCATCGAGGAGCACGAGGCGATCGCCGGCGCCCTGACCGCCGCGCTGGAGCGGCGCGGGATGCAGGTGGCGCGGGCGGGCGCCGACTCCGACGCGGTGCAGCTGGCCACGCAGATGCGGCCGAACCTGGTGGTCATGGACCTCATGCAGGTACGCCGCCGACGCGCCGGCATCGTGGACTGGCTGCGCGCGAACGGGCAGCTCAACCGCACCCCGCTGGTCGTCTACACCTCCACCGGCATCGACAAGGCCGAGGAGGAGCTGGCGCGGCTCGCCTCGGGCGAGACCGTGCTGTTCCTCGCGGAACGCTCGACGACCGCCGAGGTGCAGGGCCGCATCGTGGACCTGCTGGCGAAGATCGGCACCAATTAGCCACTCTGGCTGCCATGCGCAGAACAGAGGAGCGGGACACGACGGACCGGCGCCCGGCGGGTACGGGCCCGGAGCAGGAGCGGCCCACCACCGTGCCCGCCGACGACGGCGAGGTGACGCTGCTGATCGCGCGGCAGGTGGAACCGGGCTGGGAGGCGCCGTTCGAGGAGTGGGCGCGCGGGATCCTGGAGACCGCCGCCCGCTTCGACGGGCACTTGGGCTACGGGCTGTTCCGGCCCGCCAACGAGGGCTCGCCCTGGTTCCTCGTGCACCGGTTCGCCGACCACGCGGCGTTCGAGCGCTGGCAGGCCTCGCCCGAGCGGGCGCAGTGGTTCGCGAACTGCCAGGGCCACCACCACACGGAGATAGCCCGGCGCGAACTGACCGGCATGGAGACCTGGTTCGCCAAGCCGGGTACCACCCGGCCCGCGCCGCCGCGCTGGAAGATGGCGATCAGCTCGGGGCTGGCCATCTTCCCCATCTCGCTGGCCGGCAACGCGCTGCTCGGCCCGGTCCTGGTGGACCTGCACGTCGTGCTGCGCACGGCGGTGTTCGCCGCCGTGTTCAGCACCCTCATGACCTACGTGGCGATGCCGGCGGTGAGCCGGCTGCTGCGCACGTGGCTCACGCCCGGACCCTGAGGCGGCGGCAGTGGAGCCGGCCGTGGGACCGGGGCCATGGCGCCGCGGCCGTGAAGCCGGGGCCGTGAAGCCGGCCCCGGCGCGGCCCGCCGGCTCAGGCCAGCTTCGTGACCTCCAGCTCGCCGTCCGCGTACTGCCTGCGGATCACCTTCTTGTCGAACTTGCCGACGCTGGTCTTGGGCACGGCGGGGACCAGGGCCCAGCGCTCGGGCAGCTGCCACTTGGCGACCGACCGGCCGAGGAACGCGTGCAGCGCCGCGTAGTCCGCGGTGGCGCCCTCCTTCAGGACGACGGTGGCCAGCGGGCGCTCGCCCCACTTGTCGTCCGGGACGGCGACCACGGCCGCCTCCGCGACATCGGGGTGGGCCATCAGGGCGTTCTCCAGCTCGACGCTGGAGATCCACTCGCCGCCAGACTTGATGACGTCCTTGGCCCGGTCGGTCAGCGTCAGGTAGCCGTCGGGACTGATCACGCCCACGTCGCCGGTCTTCAGCCAGCCGTCCGCGCTGAACTTGTCCTCGGGGCGCAGCGGCTCGCCGTCGGCGCCGCCGTAGTAGGCGCCCGCGATCCAGGTGCCGCGCACCTCCAGCTCGCCCGCGGACTCGCCGTCCCAGGGGAGTTCGTCGCCGCCGGGACCGATCAGCCGCCCCTCCACACCGGCCGGGAAGCGGCCCTGCGTGATCCGGTACGGCCACTCCTCCTCTTCGCTGAGGCCGTGCGGCGGGTGGGCCATGGTGCCGAGCGGGGAGGTCTCCGTCATGCCCCAGGCGTGGCAGAGGCGGACGCCGAGCTTGTCGTACGCCTCCATGAGGGAGGGGGGACAGGCCGAGCCGCCGATGGTCACGCTCTTCATGCAGGAGATGTCGCGCGGGCGGGCGGCGAGCTCGGCGAGCAGGCCCTGCCAGATGGTGGGGACGGCCGCGGCGTGCGTCGGGCGCTCGGCGACGATCATCTCGGCGAGCGGGCCGGGCTGCAGGAAGCGGTCGGGCATCAGCATGTTGATGCCGGTCATGAAGGTGGCGTGCGGCAGGCCCCAGGCGTTCACGTGGAACTGCGGGACCACGACGAGCGTGGTGTCCGCGTCGGTCAGGCCCATCGACTCGGTCATGTTGACCTGCATCGAGTGCAGGTAGACCGAGCGGTGGGAGTAGACCACGCCCTTGGGGTCGCCGGTGGTGCCGGAGGTGTAGCACATGGCCGCGGCCTGGCGTTCGTCCAGCTCGGGCCAGGCGTAGTCGGTGGCACGGCCGGCCAGCAGCTCCTCGTAGTCGTGGACCCGTACGTCCAGTCCGTCGAGGGCGGAGCGGTCTCCGGGGCCCGAGACGACGACGTGCTCGACCGTCGGCAGGTGGGGCAGCAGCGGGGCGAGCAGCGGCAGCAGCGAGCCGTTGGCGATGACGACCCGGTCGGCGGCGTGGTTGACGATGAAGACCAGCTGCTCGACGGGCAGGCGCAGGTTGAGCGTGTGCAGGATCGAGCCCATGCTCGGGATCGCGAAGTACGCCTCCACGTGCTCCGCGTTGTTCCACATGAGCGTGGCGACGCGGTCGTCGGGGCGGACGCCGAGCTCGTCGCGCAGGGCGTGGGCGAGCTGTGCGGCCCGGTCGCCGATCTCGGCGAAGGTCCTGCGGTGCGGCTCCGCCTCACCTGTCCAGGTGGTGACGGTCGACGTGGCGTGGACCTTGCGGCCATGCTCCAGGATGCGCGAGACGAGCAGAGGGACATCCTGCATGGTGCTGTACACCGGAAACCTCCCGAGGGTTGGTGTCGTCCGGCGATTCTCGCTACGTACCACTCGGTATGTCACTACCCGGGAGTACAAACGGCGGCCGAAAACGGTGCACACGTCGAGGAAAGGCTTCTGACCTGCAGAGATCTGAGGTCGGTGCTACTCGCGGTAGCTCCCGCGGCCGTTGTTTCACGTGAAACGTGCGCGTACGGCCGGGGCGGATCAGCGGACGGGTACGAGTTCCGGGTCCTCGCGGAGCTTGCCCAGCGCCCGCGAGACCGCGCTCTTGACCGTGCCGACGGAGACCCCGAGCAGCTCGGCGGTCTGCGCCTCGCTGAGGTCTTCGTAGTACCGCAGCACGACCATCGCCCGCTGCCGGTCGGGCAGCCGGGTCACCGCGCGCCACATCGCGTCGCGCAGGGCCTGCGCCTCGGCGGGGTCGGCGGCGGGGAGGACCTCGGGCTCGGGCAGCTCGTCGCAGGCGAACTCGTCGACCTTCCGCTTGCGCCACTGCGAGGTGCGGGTGTTGACCAGCGCCCGGCGGACGTAGCCGTCGAGGGCGCGGTGGTCCTCGATGCGGTCCCACGCCTGGTACGTCTTGGCGAGCGCGGTCTGCAGCAGGTCCTCGGCGTCACAGGGGTTCGCGGTGAGCGAGCGTGCGGTCCGCATGAGGACCGAGCCCCTGGTCCGTACGTACGACGAGAACGACGGGTACGAGGCGTGCGAGGCGGTCGGGCAGACGGGGGTGGTCATGGCTACACGCTAGGAGCGGGGGGCACCCCGGGGGATCGGCCCGAAGTGCCGAAGCGGGGTCCGTCTCAGGTTGTAGGAAGGGGGTTTCCCCCACCTCCTGAAGTCGGAGGAGGGTGGGGAGACCCCTCTGTCCTCGGCTGGGCCGTCCCGTCCGGACCGAAAGGGACGACCTAGTCGTCCACGGCGAGGACCAGACCGGACGTGGGCACGCCGGTGCCCGCGGTGACCAGGGCGCGGGCCGCTCCGGAGACCTGGTTCACGGCGGTGCCGCGCAGCTGACGGACCGCTTCGGCGATGCCGTTCATGCCGTGCAGGTAGGCCTCCCCGAGCTGGCCGCCGTGGGTGTTGAGGGGGAGGGCGTCCGCGGCGACGTACGCCGCCGCCTCGCCGGGCCGGCAGAAGCCGAACGCCTCCAGCTGCATGAGCACGAATGGCGTGAAGTGGTCGTAGAGGATCGCCACGTCGATGTCGGCCGGGCCCGACCCGCTGGTCCGCCACAGCTGGCGCGCGACCACGTCCATCTCGGGCAGGCCGGCGAGGTCGTCGCGGTAGAAGCTGGTCATCCCCTCCTGCATGCGGCCCGCGCCCTGCGCCGCCGCGCTGATCACGGCGGGGGGCCGGCGCAGGTCCCGGGCCCGCTCGACCGAGGTGACCACCAGCGCCTGGCCCCCGTCGGTCTCCTGGCAGCAGTCCAGCAGCCGGAGCGGTTCCACGATCCAGCGGGAGGCGGCGTGGTCGGCGAGGGTGATGGGCCTGCCGTGGAACCAGGCCGCCGGGTTGGTGGCCGCGTGCCGGCGGCCGGTGACGGCGACGTGGCCGAAGGCCTCGGGGGTGAGCCCGTACGTGTGGAGGTAGCGCTGGGCGGCCATGGCCACCCACGAGGCGGGGGTGAGCAGCCCCCACGGCAGGGACCAGCCGAGCGCGGCCCCCTCGGCCGAGGCCTCGCGGTGCTGGACGCCGGACCCGAACCGGCGCCCGGAGCGCTCGTTGAAGGCGCGGTAGCAGACCACCACCTCGGCGACGCCGGTCGCGACGGCGAGGGCGGCCTGCTGGACGGTGGCGCAGGCCGCGCCGCCGCCGTAGTGGATGCGGGAGAAGAAGGACAGCTCGCCCATGCCGGCCGCCTGGGCGACGGTGATCTCGGGGCTGGTGTCCATGGTGAACGTGACCATGCCGTCGACGTCGGCGGCGGTCAGCCCGGCGTCGTCGAGGGCCGCGTGGACGGCCTCGACGGCGAGTCTCAGCTCGGAGCGGCCGGAGTCCTTGGAGAACTCGGTGGCGCCGATGCCGGCGATGGCGGCCCGGCCGCCGAGGGAGTCGCGGGTCCGCACGCTCATGCCCGCACCTCCGCGGCGGCGCCGTCCGCCGTGCCGTCCACCGTGCCGTCCGCCGTGCCGTCCGCCGTCTCGTACGCCGTGCCGTCCGCGGCCGGGAGCTCCGCGGTGACGGTACCGGTCACGTGGTGGCCGAGGCCGTTGGCACCCACGACCCGGATCTCGACCTCCGACTCCCGGACGGCGGTGACGGTCCCGGTCAGGGTCATCGTGTCACCCGGGTAGTTGGGGGCGCCGAGCCTGATCGCGACCTTGCGCAGGACGGCGCGGGGGCCGAGGTGGTCGGTGACGTAGCGGCCGACCAGGCCGTTGGTGGTCAGGATGTTCATGAAGACGTCCGGGGAGCCCTTCTCCCGGGCCAGCTCCGCGTCGTGGTGCACGTCCTGGTAGTCGCGGGAGGCGATCGCACCCGCCACGATCAGCGTGCGGGTCACCGGGATCTCCAGCGGCGGCAGGGTGTCGCCGACGTTCATGCGTGTTCCTCCTCGTGGTCCCCGTCGGCCGCCAGCAACCCGCCCAGTTCGGCCAGGAGCTCGGGACCGCAGCCCAGGTGTGCGTCCAGCTGCCGGCCCCACAGGAAGTGCCGGTGTACGGGGTGGTCGAGGTCGGCGCCCATGCCGCCGTGCAGGTGCTGGCCGGTGTGCACCACCCGCTTGCCCGCCTCGGAGGCCCACCAGGCGGCGGTGAGGGCGTGCTCGGCGGCCGGCAGTCCCTCGTCCGTGCGCCAGGCCGCCTCGTACGCGGTGACCCGGATCGCCTCGGTGTCCATGTAGGCGTCCGCGGCCTTCAGCTGGACGCCCTGGTTCGTGGAGAGCGGGCGGCCGAACTGCTCGCGGGCGCAGGTGTACTCCACCGCCCGCGCCAGCGACCCGGCGCAGACCCCCGCCTGCAGTCCCGCGAACGCGGTCCGGGCGAGGGCGAGCACGTCCGCGTACGCCGCCGGGTCCGCCGCCGCGGACCCCACGCGCTCGGCCGGGGCGTCGTCCAGCAGCAGGCGCCCCGCCGCCCAGGGCGCGGTCGTCTCCACCGGAGCCACGTCCGCGTCGGCCGTCCGTACGAGCCACAGCGCGCGGTCCGCGTCGGGCACCAGGACGTGGGTGGCGTCGCGCAGCCAGGGCACGGCGGGCAGTACGCCGGTGAGCCGGCCCCCCGGGCTGCGCACGGCGCCCCCGCGGGCCGGGAACGCACCGGTCGCCACGGCCGTACCGGCACGCAGGGCAGGCAGCAGCCGCGCGCGCTGCTCGGCGCTGCCGTGCCGGGCCAGGGCGAGGATCCCGTACACGGCGGTGGCGGCGAGCGGCACCTGGGCGGTGGTGCGGCCCTGCTCCTCCAGCAGCAGGACCAGACCGAGCAGCCCGATCTCCTCGACCGCGCCGGGCAGTCCGGCCGCGCACAGGGCCTTCCACAGCTCGGCGTCGGTGCCGGTGCCGGCGGCCGCCAGCCGCTCGTGGGTGGCGAGGTCGCCGAAGATCTGCGCGGCCAGCCCGGCGGCCGCCCCCTGCTCCTCGGTGGGGGTGAAGTCCATCAGCCCTCGCTCCCTCGGAAGACGGGCAGTTCGAGCTCTTCGTCGACGCGCAGGAACGCCAGCCGGACGGGCATCCCGATGCGCACCTTGTCGTACGGGACCCCGGTGATGTTGGTGATCATCCGGACGCCTTCGGCGAGTTCGACGAGGGCGACGGCGTACGGCGGGTCGAAGGCCGGGAACGGCGGATGGTGCATCACCACGTACGAGAACACCGTGCCGGCCCCCTCGGCCTCGACCGCGTCCCAGTCGGGCGAGCCGCAGGCGTTGCAGCCGGGCAGCCAGGGGAAGCGGAGCGTGCCGCAGCCGGTGCAGTGCTGGATCAGCAGCCGGTGCTCCCGCACCCCGTCCCAGAAACCCTGGTTGTCACGGTTGACGACGGGGCGGGGGCGGCGGGCCGCGGGCTTCGCGGGTCCGGGCGGCGCCGGGCGGGCGGCGGGGGCGTACTTGAGGATCCGGAAGCGGTGGGTGCCGGCGAGCCGCCCGCCCGCGCGGACGTCCATGCGGGTGGTCACGAAGTGGCCGGTGCCGAGCTTGGTGGTCTTGCGCGGCGAGACGGACTCGATGACGGCGTCGAAGGTGATCTCGTCCCCCGGGCGCAGCGGGTGCAGGTACTCCTGCTCGCAGTCGGTGGCGACCACGGAACGGAAGCCGGCGCCGTCCAGCAGGTCGAACAGTTCCTCGTAGGCGGAGGAGCGGTCGGCGTGGCCCGACAGCCCGCCCATCGTCCAGGCCTGGAGCATGGTGGGCGGGGCGATCGCGGCGGGGCCGGTGTAGGCGGGGTTCGCGTCGCCCATCGCCTCGCACCAGTGGCGGATCATGGTGGGGTTCACGGGGTCCTTGCCCCGGCCCGCGGTGGCGGCCGGGCGGCCCTCGAACTCCCTGAGCAGGGGGTACAGGTCCTGCTCCGGGCCCTCCCGGGGCCGCTCCCGGTCCATGCCGCCGCCCTGCTCCCCGCCTCTCTCCCGGCCCCCGGCCCCGCGCGCCTCCCCGCCCCCGGCCTCGCGCGCCTTGCGGTCCCCGGCCCCGCGCGCCTCCCGGCCCCTCTCCTCGGCGGCGCTCACCGCTTCCTCCCCTTCATGCCGAGCCGCGTCATCGCGACGATCTCGCGCTGGACCTCGCTCACCCCGCCGCCGAAGGTGTTGATCTGGGCGGCCCGGTTCATCCGCTCCAACCCGCCGTCGCCGACCGCCCCGGGCGATCCGGCCCGGATCAGCGCGGCCTCCCCGACGACCTCCTGGCACATCCGGTAGACCTCGACGGCGGACTCCGTGCCCAGGAACTTCACCCCGCTCGCGTCACCCGGCGCGAGGGTGCCGTTCCCGACGTCCTGCACCAGGCGCCAGTTGAGGAGCCGGACCGCGGCCAGTCGGGCGTGCGCCTCCGCCAGCCGGGCCCGTACCCACGGACGGTCGGCGGGGCGCTCACCGGTGACCGCGTCGCGGGTGCGGGCGTGCGCGAGGGCGGCGGCGTAGAAGTCCTCGGCCTGCATGCCGATGGCGGCGAGGGCGACCCGCTCGTGGTTGAGCTGGTTGGTGATCAGGCCCCAGCCCTGGTTCTCGGTGCCGACGAGGTTCCCGGCCGGCACGCGGATGCCGTCGTAGTACGTCGCCGTGGTGGTGAGTCCCCCGACCGTCTCGATCGGCGTCCAGGAGAACCCGGGGGCGTCGGTCGGGACGAGGACGATGGATATGCCCTTGTGCTTGGGGGCGTCGGGGTCGGTGCGGCAGGCCAGCCAGATCCAGTCCGCGTTCTGGGCGTTCGAGGTGAAGACCTTCTGCCCGTCGATCAGCCACGCGTCGCCGTCCCGGACCGCTCGCGTGCGCAGGGCGGCGAGGTCGGTGCCGGCCCCGGGCTCGCTGTAGCCGATGGCGAAGACGAGCTCGCCGCGCAGGATGCGGGGGAGGAAGGAGGCCTTCTGCTCCTCGGTGCCGTACTTCATGAGGGTCGGGCCGACCGTGTTCAGCGTGACCATGGAGACCGGTGCGCCGGCGCGGTAGGCCTCGTCGAAGAACACGAACTGCTCGTCGGGGCCGCGCCCCTGGCCGCCGTACTCCACGGGCCAGCCGAGGCCGAGCAGGCCGTCGGCGCCGATCCGGCGCAGGAGCGCGCGCTGGCGCTCCGGACCGTCCGGGTCGTCGGGCGGCGGCGGGCCGTCCGGCATCAGGGCGCGGAAGTACGCGCGCAGTTCGGCGCGCAGGGTCAGCTGCTGCTCGGTCGGGGCGAGGTGCACGGCGGGCGGCCTCCCGGACGTACCTACGGCGTACCAGTCAGTTTCTGACTGTCCGTCAGATACGGTCGGGCTGTCAAGGAGTCGGGGCCACCGGACCGGGACGTGCCTGCGGGGCCGGACCCCAGCCGGTCCGGTCCCGCAGGTGCTCAGGGGGTCGTGGCGCCACATCCACCAGGGTGGAAGTCGATCGCCACGTTGCCGTTCGGCTGCTGAACGGTGGTGTACGCAGACCCGTTCACCTGGGCCGTGCGGTTCCGGGCGGAAGCGCACGTGCCGCGGGTTGTGAGCGGCAGTCGGACTTAGACGATCGCCCCCGATGCGCCCCGGCGGCCCGCTAGGCGGTCAGGTCGTACGCGTGCGCGGGCCACGACGCGCCCGGGGTCAGGAACGACGGTCCCGACACGACCCGGCGCGGGGCCGGCGACGAACCGTGCGCCTCGGCGCGGATCCGCTGCTTGAGGGTGGGGGGCAGCGCGCCGGAGCCGGATCGCCGCCACTGCCGCGGCACCCGGACCGCACCGTTCGGCACGGCCGTACGGGCGACCGCCGCGGACGTACGGGCGACCCGCGCGACGACACCGGACGCCCCGGACGCCCCGGACACCCCGGACGCCCCGGCCGCGGCACCCCGGCGGCGGAAGGCGCCGAAGAACGCGGCGAGGGCGGCGAACAGGGCGGTCCAGAATGACGGAAGGGCGCGGCTGCTGGTCATGACGGGCTCCTCGAGTCCTCAAGTCGGACGGGCGGATCTGCATACATTCGTCATGATGTGTCCGCAAGCCGAGGGCCGACGTCCGCCGCCCCGATCTTCCGACAAACACCACCCGCCCGGACCAGTGCGGCCGGTGACCGGCCCGCCGCCGGGGCGCCCACCGGGCCCCGCACCGGGCCACGCCGTGGTCGCGCCCCGGGTCCCGCCGCGTCCCGCGCTACTCCGCCGCGGGCCGGGGCTCCCACCCCTGCGCCCGCAGCACGGCGGCCACGTCCGGCGCCCGGTAGCGGTCCCCCTTGAGGACCTTGCCGTCGGCCCGCAGCGTCGGCCGCCCGTCGGGCCCGAGCTTGGACATGTTGGCCCGGTGGACCTCGGCGAGCACCGCCTCCAGGTCGATGCCGTGGACGAGGGCGGTGCCGAAGGCCACGTACACGACGTCCGCCAGCTCGTGCGCGAACTCCGCGAGCCCGCCCTCCGCGGCGGCCTCCGCCAGCTCCCCGACCTCCTCCTCGATCAGGTCCTGCCGGTGCCGGGCCAGCTTCGCGGAGACCTCCGCCGGCCGGTCCCGCGCTTCGAGGCCGCAGGCCTCGTGGAACTCTCGGACCAGGTCGGAGACGGACACGGACACGGACACCACTGCGGACTCCCGGGGGTTGGCGTACGAAAGGGGCACCCCGGTCCCGGGGCGCCCCCTGACGGGCGCGCCCCACGTTAGGTCAGACGCCTTTTCCGCGGCTCGACTTGCCGATGCGGTTCGGCCTCCCGACGGGCCGGTGAGTGCCACAGTTGAGCGGTTGATCACCGCCGGGAGGACGGACCATGCGGACACGACACGGCGCCGGGCAGGCGCCCCGGGACCGGCGCGAGGCGGCGGGGCGGGCCCCCTCGTCCCGCCAGATCATCTGGAGCACGCTGCGCGTGACCGGCTCGATCACCGCACTCGGGGCCGCGTACTACCTGATGCCGCTGGACCACTTCGCCGCGTCCTCCTGCGTGATCGTCCTCTTCGTCGGCCTGGGGGTGTTCGTCGCACTGGTCGCCCTCCAGCTCCGCTCGATCCTCCGCTCCTCCCACCCGGGGCTGCGGGCCGTCGAGGCGCTGGCCATCAGCACCCCGTTCTTCCTCCTGCTGTTCGCGGCCACGTACGTCACGCTGGCCGCCCAGTCGTCGGCCAACTTCGGCGGGCACCTCTCCCACACCGACAGCCTGTACTTCACCGTCACCGTGTTCTCCACGGTCGGATTCGGCGACATCACGGCGAAGTCAGACCCGGCGCGGCTCGTGGTCACGGTGCAGATGCTCGTCGACCTGATCGTCCTCGGCCTGGCCCTGAAGATCTTCGTGGGCGCCGTCCGCCGGAGCCGGGAGCGCAGGAGCACCGGCCCCGGAGCCGGAGCCCGGGCCGGGGAGGAGGGCGCCGACTGACCACCGTCGGCAGTCGCACCGCGGTCTTCCGCCGAGGAACGCAGAAGGGGCGCCCACGCGTGGGGCACCCCTTCCGGTCAGGTACGTCGATGACCTGTGGCGGTGGGTGTGGGATTTGAACCCACGGTGACTCGCGCCACGACGGTTTTCAAGACCGTTCCCTTAGGCCGCTCGGGCAACCCACCCTGCGCCGCCGTGCGGCGGAGCGGGCTACAGCCTAACGGGTTTCGGGGACGGTCGTGGGGGTCAGGAGGTCTGCGCCCTGTTGTACGCGGCCAGCGCCTCGGGGCCGAAGTAGGGGCCGAACATGCGGTTCGGCAGGAAGTTGTAGCCGAAGCTGTTCACCGAGACCTGGAGGCCGGTGCCGGCGGACTCGTTGAAGGACGTGAACCAGGGGCCGCCGCTGGAGCCGCCGGTCATGTTGCAGCCCAGCCCGTGGTCCTTGGAGAACAGGAAGTCCTTGCTGCTGTTGCCCGAGCAGTAGATCAGCCTGGTGCCGTCGTACGGGGACGCGGCCGGGAAGCCGAAGGCGTACATCGGCTTGTTGTAGCCGCCGTTGAACTGCAGGCCCTGCGCGCCGACGACCGAGCCGAGCTTCTGCCCGTTCAGCGGCGCGACCACCGCGAGGCCGACGTCGTAGTTGATGTCCTCGCTGGCGGCCCACTGGTCGGTGGCGAAGGTCGCGGTGGCCGACCACTGGCCGTAGGGCGCACTGCCGTTGTCGTAGGCCGGGACGAAGATCCAGTTGGTGTGCCAGGCGCCCTGGTACTTCACGCAGTGCCCGGCGGTGATCACCGTGCTGCCGTTCTGGCTGGTGACCGAGTCGCCCGAACAGGAGGCCGTGCGCCCCTGGAAGGTGAAGAAGATCCGCCCGGAGGTCTTCACGACCGCGCCGCTGCCCGTCCAGGGGCCGCCCGCCTGCGGGAAGGCCGTCGGCGAGGCGGCGGTCCGGGACGCGGCGGTCGGGGCGACGGTGACGGGCGCGGCCGCGGAGGTGCCCGCCGCCCTGAGGCGGGTGCCGGGCGCCGGGACCAGGTCGAGCGGGGTGGCCGAGCGCATCCGCTCGGGGGTCCAGAAGCCCGCCGCGGCGGGCTTCTGCCGGAAGGACGTGGGCGTGGGGGCGGCGCCGGCCTGGCCGGCCGAGAGGGCGCCCGCGAGCAGGGCGCCGGCGGCGAGCAGGACGGACGCGGCAGTGCGATGGCTTCTCACGCATGACTCCTTCTGCCGTGCCCGGCGCGGGAGTGGCCGGGCAGGGTGGGGGTGAAGAGCGGTGCGGATCGGCGTTGCCGTGGGCAGACTGCCACGCCCTCTACGCGATTGTCAGGTGCGCGTCATCCCGTTCTGCGGGAACCGGCCGGCGAAACGGCCGGATCCCACCGGTTGCGGGTACGGGCGGCGGCCGCCCGGCGCGGTCATGCGGTGAGCAGCACTCCCGCGTACGAGACCCCCGCGACCACCCCCCAGGCCCCCAGGCCGAGCAGGGCCGCGCGGCCGCCCGTGCGCGCCAGGGTCGGCAGGTGCACCGCGCTGCCCAGGCCGAACAACGCGGCCGCGAGCAGCCCCTCCTGGGTCCGGTGCGCGACCTCCAGTACGAACGGCGGCAGCACGCCCGTGGTGCGCAGCGCGGCGGCCACCAGGAAGCCGGCCACGAACAGCGGCACCGGCGCCGGCCGGCGCCCCGAGGCGGTCCGCACCCCGTGCCGCCGGGCCCGTACCGCGAAGGCCACGGCGGCCACCAGCGGCGCCAGCAGCGCCACCCTCATCAACTTGACCAGCACGGCGTCGCCCAGGGCGGCCGGACCGGCGGTCTGCGCGGTGGCGACGACCTGGCCCACGTCGTGGACGCTCGCCCCGACCCAGCGCCCGAAGGCCGGGTCGGCCAGGCCGAGCGGCCCCTGGAGCAGCGGCAGCACCGCGATCGCGAGGGTGCCGCACAGGGTCACGAGCGCCACGGAGGCGGCCACGTCCTCCTCGTCGCTGCCGGACACCTCGCTCACCGCGCCGATGGCCGAGGCCCCGCAGATCGAGTAGCCGGTGGCGATCAGGAGCGGCTGGTCGCCCCGCAGCCCGAGCCGCCGCCCCAGCCACAGCGTGCCGGAGAAGGTCGCTGCGACCACCGCGAAGACCATCGCCACGGTGGCCCAGCCCAGCCGGAACACCTGGTCCAGCCCGAGGCCGAGACCGAGCAGCACGATGCCGATCCGCATCAGGCGGCGGCCGGCGAGCGACAGTCCCGCGCGGCCGGTGCCGCGCACGAAGCCCCGTACCCGCGGCAGGTGCGCGGCGGCGATGCCCAGCACCACGGAGGCGGTGAGCATCGGCACGGCGGGCACGACCGCGTGCGCGCCCCACGCGAGGCCGGCCCCGCCGACGGCCGTCACCAGCCCCGGCCAGCTCCGCGCGCCGCGCGGAGGGGCGCCACGGGGAGCGGCGGGCCGGGGCACGAACCGGCGAGGAAGGGCACGTCGGGGACCCGCCGCCGGGGCGGTCTGCGCGCCCGGCCGGTTCAGCAGCGCCATCAGTCGGCCGGAAGCGTGTAGACGCGGCGGACGCTGCTGCCCAGGCGCACCACGTCCGCGCCGTAGACGTGCAGGGATATCGCCGTCGAGGAACAGGAGTTGCGGACCCGGTGGATGTCGCCGGGCGGGGCGAAGCCGCACACGTCGCCGGGACCGTTGACCACGTCCTCGGTCGGCACCAGCCGTGCCGCCCCGCCGGCCCCGGGGGCGAGCCGGTAGCGGCGCTCGCTCTCCTCTCCCTGGTGGACCCCGGCCACGCACCACGAGACGTGGTCGTGGATGGCCGTCTGCTGGCCGGGCAGCCAGACCAGGGCGACCACGGAGAAGCTCCCGTCGGGCTCGGCGTGCAGGACGTGCTGCCGGTACCGCTCCGGGTCGCCCACCCGCTGCTCCGCCGTGAGGAGGTCGGGCGCGCCCAGGTGCGGTGAGAGCCGCTCGCCGACGAGGTAGGCGGTGAGGTCGGGGGCCAGTCCGCGGTCGACGACGGCGCGGATCTCGCGGACGAGGTCGGCCATCCGCGCGGTGACGCGGGCCGCGGGCCGGGAGGGGGCCGGGGATGCCGTGCTGGGGGTCATACCGGCAGCGTCCGGCAGCCCGTCCATCACGTCCAACGACAGTTCTGCCCTGAAATCCCAAGCTCCGCTTATGGATGGGGCGTTCCCCTGCCGCACGGGCATCGCGCGGGCGCCGTACGGGTGCATGGCGGGCGCCGTACGGGCGCATGCGGGCGCATGGCCGGCGCCGTACGGGCGCATGGCCGGCGCCGTGCGACCGCCGCGCGGGGCCGCCCTGGCCTCAGCAGCCGACCCGGTTGGCGGACACCCGGCGCAGTTCGTCGAGGACCGCTGCCGTCGCCGGGATGCGCAGGTGGTCGCGGTGGACGTACGCCGAGATGTGCCGGCGGGCGGCCGGGGCCAGCACCCGCCCGCAGACCCGGCTGAGCGACAGCGAGGGCAGGACGAGCGCGGGCGTCATCGCCACCCCCAGGCCCTGTCCGACCAGGCTCTGCACGACCAGGTTGTCGTCGGTCGCGAACACGATGTCGGGCACGAAGCCCAACTCGGCGCACTCGTGCAGCAGGTTGGCCCGGCACCGCGGGCAGCCGGCTATCCACCGTTCCTCCGCCAGGTCGGCCAGGTGCACGGCCCGCCGCCGGGCGAGCGCGTGGCCGTGCGGCAGGAGCACGGTCAGCTGGTCCTCCAACAGCCGCACCTCGGCGACCTCCTCCGGGACCTCCTCGTGCAGGCCGGGGTAGGTGAAGGCGAGGGTGACGTCGCAGTCGCCGCGGCGCAACCGCTGGAGGGACTCGGGCGGTTCGCCCTCCAGCAGCTCCACGGTGATGCCGGGGTGCTCACGGGCCAGGGCGCTGAGGGCCTCGGGCACGAGGGTGGCGTTGGCGCTGGGGAAGCCGCACAGGCGGACCCGCCCGGTGCGCAGCCGGGTGTAGGCCTTCATCTGCTGCTGGGCGGCGTCGAGGCTGCCCAGGATGGCCTCGCTGTGGCGGGCCATGGACCGGCCTGCCTCGGTGAGCCGCATCGTGCGGCCCACCCGGGTGAACAGGGGCGTGCCGACGGCCCGTTCGAGCGCCTTCATCTGCTGGGTGACCGCGGGCTGGGTGTAGCCGAGCTCGCGTGCGGCCGCGGAGTAGGAGCCCGCCGTCACCACCGCGTGAAACGTCCTGATGTGCCGCGAATCGAACACACCTGAAGCATAAGCAGACGTTTCAGGGGGCCGTAGACGGAATCCCGCCTACGGCCCCTCCGGTTCAGGCCGGTCGGGCGCTGCGACCTACCGGTCGCCCTCGTGCGAGCCGAGGGTCAGGTCCGCGGTGTGCGGCTTGCCGTCGCGGAGGTAGGTGACCTTGACGGTGTCGCCGGGCTTGTAGGTCCAGATCTCGCTGATCAGGGTCGGGCCGCTGTCGATCGGCTTGCCACCGAGCTGGGTGATCACGTCGCCCGGCTTCAGACCCGCCTTGGCCGCCGGGCCGCCCGGGGTGACCGGGTCGCCGCCGCCCACGCCCTGGGCCGAGATCTTCGCGCCCTCGCCGCGGGCCTGGAGGTCCACGGAGACGCCGATGATCGGGTAGACCGGCTTGCCGGTCCTGATCAGCTGCTCGGCGACGTTCTTCGCCTGGTTGATCGGGATGGCGAAGCCGAGGCCGATCGAGCCGGACTGCGACGCGCCGAGGCCGCCGTTGCCCGCCGACTGGATGGCGGAGTTGATGCCGATGACCGCGCCGCGGCCGTCGAGCAGCGGGCCGCCGGAGTTGCCGGGGTTGATCGAGGCGTCCGTCTGCAGGGCGCTCATGTACGAGTTCTTGCCGCCGCTGCCGTCGCCGGAGGCCACCGGTCGGTTCTTGGCGCTGACGATGCCGGTGGTCACGGTGTTGGACAGGCCGAACGGGGCGCCGATGGCGATGGTGGGGTCGCCGACCGCCACCTTGTCCGAGTCGCCCAGCGGCAGCGGGACCAGCCCGGACGGCGGGTTCTTCAGCTTCAGGACGGCCACGTCGTAGCCCTGGGCCCGGCCGATGACCTCGGCCTCGTACTTCCGGCCGTTGGAGAACGTCGCCGAGAGCTTGCCGCCCTCGGCCGCGGAGGCGACCACGTGGTTGTTGGTCAGGATGTGGCCCTGCTGGTCGTAGACGAAGCCGGTGCCGGTGCCGCCCTCGCCGTCGCCGCCCTGCGCCTCGATGGTGACGACGCTCGGCAGGGCGTGGGCCGCGAGGCCCGCGACCGAGTTCGGGGCGCGCCGGAGCGCCTGCGGCACCTCGCCGGCGCTGACGGTGGTCGAGCCGGTGGCGGAGCCGCTGCCCCCGGCGAGCAGGTAGCCGAGCGTGCCGCCGACGCCGCCGGCGATCAGGGCCGCGGCCAGGACGGCGGCGACCAGGCCGCCGCGGCCCTTGCCCTTGGGGGCCGGCGCCGCGTGCGGCGCGCCCCAGACGTCGCCGCCGCCGCCCGCGTACCCGGGCACGGCCGGCGGGGCGGGGGGCCACTCGCCGGCGCCCTGCGCGCCGTGGTGGGCGTACGGGGAACCGGGCGCGGCGTGCTGCGGGCCGGCCGGCGGCGCGGGCGGCACGGAACCGACCGCGGGCTGGCCGGCCGGGGTCGGCGGCAGCTGCTGGGTCGGGGGCTCGGGGGTCGACGGCAGCTGCTGGGTGGGGGCCTCGGGAGTGGGGCCGGAGGCGGGAGGGGCCACCGGCGCGGGGGGCGCGGACGGGGCATTCTGGGGCGTCGGGGACGCGGTGCCCTCGTTCTCGGTGCTCACTGTCTCTCCTCGTCACACACGGTCAGGCAGGTACGGTCGGGGCGCCGCGGCGGCTGCCGCGGCGGCGATCGGGCTCGCACGATCCCGGGGAACAGCTTTTCCCAGGCACTGTCAGAGCACTGTAAGCCGGAGCTGTGCGTCCCGCCGCCATCCTTTATCTCCGGCATTTCCGGCGCATCCCGAGCCGTCCTCCGGCACCTCGCCGACGGCTCCCGGACACCTCCCGGCCATGGGCGGGGCGGCATCGCACCCCTGCCTGGTGGCACCATGACGCCGTGACCCACGCACCGCAGCAGACCGCACTCCGGCCCATCCAGGTCGTCGCCCACCGCGGCGCTTCCGAGGAGGCCCCCGAGCACACCCTGGCCGCCTACCGCAAGGCCATCGAGCACGGCGCCGACGCGCTGGAGTGCGATGTGCGGCTGACCGCCGACGGCCACCTCGTCCTGGTGCACGACCGGCGGGTCAACCGTACGTCGAACGGGCGCGGCGCGGTGTCCGCGCTGGAGCTGGCCGACCTGGCGGCGCTCGACTTCGGATCGTGGAAGGACCGCGAGGAGTCGCCCGACTGGGACGCCGAGGGCATGGGGGAGCCCGACCCGGAGCGCACCTCGGTGCTCACCCTGGAGCGGCTGCTGGAGCTGGTCTCGGACGCCGGGCGGCCGATCGACCTGGCCATCGAGACGAAGCACCCCACGCGCTGGGCCGGACAGGTGGAGGAGCGGCTGCTCCTGCTGCTCAAGCGCTTCGGGCTGGACGCCCCGCCGGCCGACGGCCCGTCCCCGGTGCGGATCATGAGCTTCTCGGCCCGCTCGCTGCACCGGGTGCGGGCGGCGGCGCCGACGATCCCGACCGTCTACCTGATGCAGTTCATCTCGCCGCGGATGCGCGACGGGCGGCTGCCGGCCGGGGTGCGGATCGCCGGTCCGGGGATGCGGATCGTCCGCAACCACCCCGGGTTCGTCAAGAAGCTCCAGGCCCAGGGACACCGGGTCCACGTGTGGACCGTGAACGAGCCGGAAGATGTTCAGCTCTGCGCGGATCTGGGCGTGGAAGCCATCATTACCAACCGACCTCGACAGGTTCTGTCCCAACTCGGTCGCTAATCACACCAGTTGCCCCCTCCCCCTTCGTGACAGGGTGTGCTCCGGCGCATCCGCTCCGCATTCACTGGTCATGAATGCGTCAGGGGGTCCCGAGCGCCCGGTTTCCGGTCCAGGCCATTGGGGCATCCAGACCTTGGCGTGGGGCTAAGGAGGTTGCGGGGGTGGCGTTGGTGGTGGCACAGGAAGTGCCCACGTCGTCGAGCATGGCCGTACCCCATGGCCCGGCTGGCGTGGGGACGGCAAGACACCGGATGCGCGAGCAGCTGCGCCTGAGCGGGGTGTCGGAACCGGTCGTCGACGATGCGGTTCTGATCCTTTCCGAGCTGCTCAGCAACGCCTGCCGACACGGCAGGCCGCTGGGCTCGAACGACGTGGGCGACGGAGACGTGCGCGCGGCCTGGCGGGTCGACGCGTTCGGCGGTCTGACCGTCGAGGTGACGGACGGGGGCGGGCCGACCCGGCCGGTCCCCTCGACGCCCTCGGTCACCGCGCGCGGCGGCCGCGGACTGAACATCATCAGCGCGCTCGCCCAGGACTGGGGCGTGCGCGACGGGGCGGCCGGCGAGGTCACGGTGTGGGTGACGATCGACGCGGGGCATCCTCACGAGGATCTCGCTACGCGCGTCACCGCGCCCCCGCTCAGATTCGTCACGGCCGTCACGGCCATCACCGCCTTCGACGGACTGGAGTCGTGCCCGCTGGCGCCGGACCGATGGCAGGCGCCGCCCGCGCGCCGGCACTGACGGACCGTGACGCGCCCCCGCCGGAGGCGGGCGACACCCGGACGCCGAATTTCACGTTCCGGTCCTCGCCCGCGCCGGGTTCCCGGTACGAACGGCTAGGCTCGCGCCGACAGAGCCTCAGCACGACTGCCACAACCGGGAGACACCCACGATGGCCAAGAAGCGTCCCCAGACCGGGGGGTCCCAGCCCAAGGGCGGAAAGCCGCAGCTCACGGATGGGGAGATCCCGGTGGTGGGCGCCCGCGAGCCGTGCCCCTGCGGCTCCGGCCGCCGCTACAAGGCCTGTCACGGCCGTGCCGCCGCGCACGCCGTGACCGAGCTGGTCCGTCGCCCGTTCGAGGGCCTGCCCAGCGAGTGCGACTGGGTCGCGCTGCGCGAACTGGTCCCGGCCGCCACGGTGGAGCTCCCCCTCAAGGGCGGACTCCCCGACGGCGTACCCGCCGTGACGCTCGCGACCGTCCTGCCGATGGCGTGGCCGGCGCTGCGCCGCGAGGACGGCTCGGTGCTGCTCGGTTTGCAGAACGACACGTCTTCGGGCGACCTCGGCCGCGATCTCGCGGACACCCTGGAGCGCGCCATCGCGGCGGAACCGGGAACTCCGGTCGCCCCCCGACGCGTCCCCCAGGACGGTCCCCGACTTCAGGATCTCCTGGACCAGGACGGCGTTTTCGAGCCGGTTGTGCATACCGGATTCGAATTCTGGATTCCGGAATCCGACGCCTCCCAGACCGCCTCCCCGGAGATCGCCGCCTCCCTCGAGCGGGCCAACGCGGCGGCCATCCCGACCGTGAAGCTCACCGGCGTCGACGCCGCGTACTGGTGCGAGACCCCCGAGAAGAACCACCTGCGCTGGGTCATGCCGCACGCCGAGGAGAAGCTCCTCGACGCCTTGGCCAGGCTGCACGCGGCCGGCGAGACCTCGCTCGGCGAAGGCACCCGCCTGGTCGGCTCCTTCCGTGCCCACGGCCTCATGGTGCCGGTCTGGGACCTGCCCACCGGGACCACCGCGGCCGACGTCGAGAAGCCCGCGGCGCAGTTCGCGGAGCGGCTCGCGCAGGCCCTGGCCTCGGACGAGCCGCTCACGGCCGAAGAGCGCCGGGCGCGCGGCGGCCTGACGAACCGGCAGGTCACCCTGAGCTGACCCGGACGGCGCGGAGGTCGTCGGCGGGGGTGGTGTTCCCGACCGCCCGGTCTGGTGACTCGGGTCACAACTCCCGCTAATCGGAGGCAAATCGACTGTCCGAATATCCGAGATCGAATTTGCGAACGAGCGATCTCTTGTTACCGTTCTTGTAGCCCGGTCGCTGGTGCATCCCCCGTCGCCAGCGACCGGGCCTTTCATTTAACCCTCCGGCGCTGCTCCGGAGTTGCTTCCGGCCCGCAGGAGAAGCGGACCATCCTCCTCCGGTACTGAGAATTCCGCTACGGCCGAGTAGTCGTCCGGCCCGCCCGCGGAGGGCTCCCGCGGGGTCTCGCAGATCCCAGGTTCGTCCCCCGCCGCGACCGCGCAGCGGATCTGCACGGTCCGCCCGCCGGGGGCCATGAGCGTGAGCACCGCGTCCAGCGGACGTCCGGTGGCGTTGCGGTAGTACGTTCGCCCCCACGTGTCTCCGGCGTCGGTCAGGACGCACGTCTGGCCCTCCACCCCCTCGGGGGAGGACAGTTCGGGACCGCACCGGGTCCGCGCCACGGGCGCCCCGTCCGGTCCGGACTCCGCCGCCCCACGTGCGCCACCGTCGCCGCGACCGGCGGGGGCACCGCCCGGGTGCCGGGGTACGCGGCCGTCCGCGTCGCGTGCGGACCCGCCCGGGCCCCCGGGGTGCCCGGAGCCCGCGGCCCGCTCCACGTCCCCGCCCCCGCCTCCGGCGGAGCCCCGCAGCCCGAGCGAGGTGAGCAGTCCGCCGCCGCTGCCGTCCGACAGCGGACCGGCCGTCGCCGCGGCGAGCGGGAGGGCCAGGGCGACCAGCACGCCGGCGCTGATGCCGACCAGGCGGAGGTTCATCCGGCGAACATAGCGACGCGGGGCGCGCCGCCGGACGGCCGCGCGCCCGATTCCCCGGGAACTGGCCCCCGCTCACACCCGTTCGAGTGAGCGGCTCCGGGTCGTGTCAGTACGCCAGCCGGCTGCCGCCGCCGGGAGCCGAGGTACTGGCCTCCACCAGCGCGTCGACCACCGCCTCGACGTCCGGCAGCCAGGGCCGCGCCGATCCGGCCAGCGGCGCCCGCTCCCACCGCACCGGCCCGTTCCCGGCCGCGGTCGGCGGCAGCGGCAGGTAGCCGCCCTCGCCGTGGAAGCGCAGCGAGCTCGGGACCCGGTCCTTGACGAAGAGCAGTTCGCCGAGCCGTTCCATCGAGTACGGGGCGACGAGCAGCGCCATCCGGGTGGGGGTGGCGACCACCGGGCCCAGGCGCATGCCCATGCGGTCGAGCCGGGTCAGCGCCCCCGCGCCGGCGCCCAGCGGCAGGCTGACCGCGCACGGCGCGCGACCGCCGGTCGCGAGGAGCAGCGGAGCGGCCGGGCGATTGGTCCACCACCAGCGCACCATCCGCGCGTCGGTGCTCGCCGCGAGCAGGCCGGGGTCGAGGGGGTGGGCGCCGGGCACCACGCAGTCGGGGTCGGGGCAGGCGCACCGCACGCCGCGGGCGGCCGGGCCGCCGGGGGCCAGGCCCACGCCCGGCAGCACGGGCCACTGCCACGCGGTGGCGCAGGTGAGCGCCGCGTCGAGGAGGGCGGACGGTCCGCCGCGCCGAACGAGCCGGAGTCGCTGGAGACGCCTTCCGAGGATCTCGCGCATGAGCGCTCGTTCCTTTCCGTTGAACGCCGAGGGCCACATCACACCATGTATCCGGTGTTTCACCACACGTACACGTTTCGCGTCACTTGTCCACTTGATGAGGATTACGCGGTTCGTGCAGTTTTCCTGCTGGCTTACGGGGTCCGTACAACGCCCGGTGTGGCCGACGCGCGACTCGCGCCGTCTGGTTCCAGGGACTCGTCAACTGCCCTGGGCCATCACCGTTTACGTACCCGTCACGCACGATATGACGCTCTGCTGACCCAGTTCAGTCGACCGCAAAAGACGTCCCCTCCGGGTATTTTTCGGCCAAGTTCAAGCCTTGACCCGACAGCGAGTTGTCGCCCCTCGGACACCAGGATTCCCACCTGGGCAATGCTGGACATCCGTCCACATCTGCGTGTAGATGTGGACCCATTGATGGCGGCGCAGATTGATCTGGGGGTCGCGATGTTTTATGGCGAATCGCACCAGGTGGAAAGGCGGCTGCCATGAGCGCCCCGCATCCACCGAAAGTGGCTGGAATCGATCCTGCCGTTCCGGCCGCCCCGCACACTGTCGCGCCCGCGTCCGCCCGACCCGCCCCCGCCGCACCCCTGGCGGCCGCCCCCGGCACGGTGATCCAGGACCGCCTGGCCGGCTGGGTCTCGGACCTCACCACGCTGCACGAGCTCACCGAACGCCTCACGCGCACCGGTGACCTCGACGCCGCCCTCCAGGAGCTGCTGCGCGCCGGCGCCGCCCTGGTCGGCGCCCGCCGCGGCCTCGTCGTCCTCGAACCCGCCGACGGGCAGGGCCCCACCACCACCATCGGCCTGGGCCTGGGCCACGCCGACCTCGGACACATCGAGACGGTGCCGCGCAGCGCCACCTCGTACGGGCGCATCCTCGACGGACTGCCCGACGCCCACGGCGGCGCCGAGCAGCTCCCCGACACCGAACCGAGCGCGGGACAGGGCGGGTACGCCCCGCCCGTCGACCCCCGGCACCGAGAGGTCGCCGCCCGGCTGGGCTACGCCGCCAGCTACGCCCTCCCGCTCGCCACCGAGACCGCGGGCCGCCTCGGCGCCGTCGTCTGGCTCTACGACGAGCACGCCGAACCCGTCGAGCGCCAGCGCCACCTCGTCGGCCTCTACGTCCGGTACGCCGCCGAGCACACGGCCCGGCTGCTGGAGGTGGAGCGCTCCCGGACCCGCCTGCGCACCATCGCGGAGGAGCTGCTGCCCAGCCGGCTGCCCAGGGTCTCCGGCGTGCGACTGGCCGCCCGGCACCGCACCGGACCGCGCGGCGGCGGCGACTGGTACGACGCGCTGCCGCTGCCCGAGGGCGCACTGGGCCTGGCCGTCGGCTCGGTCACCGGCTCCGGGCCGAGCGCGGTCGCGGCGATGGGCCGGCTGCGGGCCTCGCTGCGCGCGTACGCGGTGATGGAGGGCGAGGACCCGGTCGCCGTCCTGTCCGACCTGGAGCTGCTGCTGCGGCTGACCGAGCCGGCCCGCTCGGCCACCGCGCTCTTCGCCTACTGCGAGCCCGCCCGCCGCAAGATCGTGCTGGCCGGGGCCGGGCACACACCGCCCCTGCTGATCGGGGACCGCCGGACCGAGTTCATCGAGACCTCCCTGTCCGCGCCGCTGGGGATGCTCTCGTGCTGGGAGGCGCCCAGCATCGAGGTGGAGCCGGGACCCGGAGAAACGGTGCTTCTCTACACCGACGGACTCCTGCAGCGCACCAGCGACTCCATGGACCGTGCCTTCGCCCGGCTGCACGCGGCGGCCGCGAGCGTGCCGCGGGCCGTCCGGGACGACCCGGCCGGCATCTGCGACCACGTGCTGCGGACCGTGCTGCCGGACGGTGCGGACGAGGCGGACTCGGCCGAGGACATCGTGCTGCTCGCCGCCTGCTTCGACTGAGGCCCGCCGCCCCCGCAACCGGCACCGGTGTCCGCACCCGTGCCGCACCCGACCCCCGCGCCACCCCGGGGCGCGGGGTCGGACCCGCCTCCGGGGTCCTCGCGCCCCGGAGGCGACAGTCGTCCGTTTTGACTGATTTGTCACAGCCTTGCCGGTCGTCTTCCCTTCGCACATACGATGGACGAGGTCCGCACCCGGTCCGTGTCGTAGCAGCTGAGGAGAAGACGTGGCTGACGAGCTCACCCCGGAGACCCCGGAAGAAGAGCAGCCGAAGAAGATCAAGCAGCGGAAGAACGGTCTGTACCCGGGCGTCTCCGACGAGCTCGCCGAGAACATGCGCACCGGCTGGGCGGACACCGAGCTGCACGGACTGGAGCCGATCGCGCAGGCCGGGCACACCGCCGCGCGCCGCGAGGCCCTCTCCCGGCGCTTCCCGGGCGACCGCCTGGTGATCGCCGCCGGCCGCCTCAAGACCCGGTCGAACGACACCGAGTACCCCTTCCGCGCGGCGACCGAGTACGCGTACCTCACCGGCGACCAGACCGAGAACGGCGTCCTGGTCATGGAGCCCGCCGGCGAGGCGGGCCACACCGCCACGCTGTACCTGCTGCCCCGCTCCGACCGCGAGAACGGCGAGTTCTGGCTCTCCGGCCAGGGCGAGCTGTGGGTCGGCCGGCGCCACTCCCTCACCGAGGCCGAGCAGCTGCTCGGCATCCCGGTGAAGGACGTGCGCACCGTCGCCGACGTCCTGAAGGAAGCCACCGGCCCGGTGCGCACCGTCCGCGGCCACGACTCCGTGATCGAGGAGGCGCTGACCGACAAGGTCACCGCCGAGCGCGACGAGGAGCTGCGGGTCTACCTGTCCGAGGCGCGTGCCGTGAAGGACGCGTTCGAGATCGGCGAGCTGCAGAAGGCCGTCGACTCCACCGTCCGCGGCTTCGAGGACGTGGTGAAGGTCCTCGACAAGGCCGAGGCCACCAGCGAGCGCTACATCGAGGGCACCTTCTTCCTGCGCGCCCGCGTCGAGGGCAACGACGTCGGCTACGGCTCCATCTGCGCGGCCGGCGCCCACGCCTGCACCCTGCACTGGGTCCGCAACGACGGCGCGGTCCGCTCCGGCGACCTGCTGCTGCTCGACGCCGGTGTCGAGACGCACTCGCTCTACACCGCGGACGTCACCCGCACGCTGCCGATCAACGGCACGTACACCGACATCCAGCGCAAGATCTACGACGCCGTGTACGAGTCCCAGGAGGCCGGCATCGCGGCCGTGAAGCCGGGCGCCAAGTTCCGCGACTTCCACGACGCCTCGCAGCACGTGCTGGCCGAGAAGCTCGTCGAGTGGGGCCTGCTGGAGGGCCCGGTCGAGCGCGTCCTGGAGCTGGGCCTGCAGCGCCGCTGGACCCTGCACGGCACCGGCCACATGCTCGGCATGGACGTGCACGACTGCGCCGCCGCCCGCACCGAGGCCTACGTCGACGGCACGCTGGAGCCGGGCATGTGCCTGACCGTGGAGCCGGGCCTGTACTTCCAGGCCGACGACCTGACCGTGCCGGAGGAGTACCGCGGCATCGGCGTCCGGATCGAGGACGACATCCTCGTCACCGAGGACGGCAACCGGAACCTGTCGGCCGGCCTGCCGCGCCGGTCCGACGAGGTCGAGGCGTGGATGGCCCGCCTGAAGGGCTGAGCCGCGGCACGGACCGTGCAGACGCCGGTGGGCGGGGACTTCGTGGTCCCCGCCCACCGGCGTTTCACGTGAAACGTCCGGCTCCCGGGGGACGCTCCTTCAGGAGACCTTCAGCAGTGCGCCCTCGCGCCACTTGAGGATCTTGTCGAAGCTGACCACCGCGCCGCGGCCCGGCCGGTTGCGGAACCGGACGTGGTCGGCGAGCTCCTCGATCAGCCCCAGGCCCCGGCCGTGCTCGGCCGTCTCCGCGGGTCCGGCCGGTCCGACGGCGCCGGCGGCCCCGACGCGGTCGCCGGTTCTGCCTCCCAGGTGGGCGGGGAAGCCCGGCCCCGAGTCGGTCACCTCGATCCGGCACGTGTCCCCGTCCAGGTACGCGGTGACCCGGTAGGCCTCGGAGATCCCGTGGGCACCCAGGCCCCCGCCGTGCTCCACGGCGTTGGCGCAGGCTTCGGTGAGGGCCACGGACAGGTCGTACGAGACATCCGGATCCACCCCCGCGGTCTCCATCGTCCCCAGCAGCAGGCGCCGGGCGAGCGGCACGCTCGCGGCCTCACGCCGCAGATGGAGGGACCACCAGATGCTCATGCTCCTGCCTCCTGGCCGCGGCTCGACATACCGTTACGTATTGCCCCCCTCACTCAGCGGTAAGCCCCTCGAGGGTCCGAGAACGCTCATTTGGCCGATGCGCACACCCCCGGTCGCGAGGTAAAAGGACGAACGGCCCGGAGGTACGGGCACGAACGTGCGCATGTACGACGGACCGGGCACGCCCCTGCCGTAGGCAGGCCCGGGGTGCAGTGCGATGATGACCCGGCCATGCCTACCCCCCGCCCGATGCGCGCCGGAGCCGGTCTGCGGCTCCTCCGGGCCGCGGTGTTCACCGCGGTCTGCGTCGTGCTGTCCGCGGTGGGACACGTGCTGGCCTCCTGCGCGACGGTGCCCTGGTGGGCGCTGTGCGCGGGCTTCCTGGCGGTGTTCGCGTGCGCGGCGCCGCTCGCCGGGCGGCGCCGGTCGCTGCCCGCGATCGCGGGCGCCCTGGCCGGCGGCCAGCTCGTCCTGCACAGCCTCTTCGGCCTCGGCCAGCACACCGCCGCGGCACGGCCGGCGGCCGGCACCGACACCGACCTCGCCGCCCTCGCGGCCCGGCTGATCTGCGGCGGCAACACCGTCCCGCTCAGCGCGGCCCAGGCACGGCAGGTGCTGTACACGGCCGGGATCGACCCGGCGTCGGCCGCCGGGCAGGTGCACGTGCACACCGGCCACGTCATGGGCGCCGGGCACCTGTGGGACGCCGGTCGGATGACGGAGGGCGCGGCCGCCGTGCCGTCCACCGGACTGTTCACGCTGCCCATGCTCCTCGGGCACCTGCTGGCCGCGCTCGCCGCGGGCTGGCTGCTCGGGCGCGGCGACGAGGCCCTGTTCCGGCTGGTGCGGCTGTCCGGCGAGTGCGGTCCGGTGCGGTCCCTGCGGGACGCGCTGGCCCTCGTACGCGCGCTGCGCCGCGGACTGCCGGGTGCGCCCGCGGCGGTGCGGCGGGTCCCGGCCACGGACCGTTCCGGAGCGCCGGCCGGCGTACCGGAGGCACTCCTGCACGCGGTGATCAGGCGCGGGCCGCCGGCGGCGTACGCCCTCGCAGCCTGACGCGGCACCCGCACCCGGGGAACCCCACGGACGCGGCGGTGCCGCGGCGTACCCGCGCGCCCGCGCGGGCCCACCGTTCCCCGCCTGTGGAGATTCCCTTCATGAAGACCTCTCGCGTCTCCGTCGTCGCCGCCCTCGCCGCCGGCTCCGTCCTGCTGCTGTCCGGCCCCGCCTTCGCGCACGTCAGCGTGCAGCCCGGGACCGCGGAGAAGGGCTCGTACGCCACCATCAACTTCAAGGTGCCGAACGAGCGCGACAACGCCTCGACCGTCAAGCTCGAGGTCACCTTCCCCGCCGACCACCCGCTCGCCTCGGTCATGCCGCAGGACGTCCCGGGCTGGCAGGTCCAGGTCACCAAGAGCAAGCTCGCCAAGCCGCTGACCCTCCACGGCAAGCAGATCGACGAGGCCGTCACCAAGGTCACCTGGACCGGCGGGAAGATCACCACCGGCCGCTTCCAGCAGTTCCCGCTCTCCGTGGGCCAGCTGCCCGAGGACGCCGACCAGCTCGTCTTCAAGGCCGTCCAGACGTACGACGACAACGAGGTCGTCCGCTGGATCGAGGAGGCCAAGGAAGGCGCGGCCGAGCCGCAGAACCCCGCCCCCGTCCTGAAGCTGGCCACCGGCACCGGCGAGGGCCACCACGGCGGCACCACCGGCGGCAAGGACGACGCCAAGCACACCGACGCCCACGACGAGTCCGGCGAGGACGAGCACACCGGGGCCGCGTCCACGACGGACACCACCGCCCGCGCCCTCGGCATCGCCGGCATCCTCGTCGGCGTGGTCGGCGTGGCCTTCGGCGTGCTGGCCCGCCGCCGCACCAGCTGATCCGGTACGCCTGGCGTACGCCCGGCCGCCCCGGCCCCGCGTACGCCCGTCCGTACGTCCAAGACGCCCCGCCCCGGGGCACCCCGATCCCAGGGAAACACCCATGCGCACCACACGTGTGACGGCCGCCGCTCTCGCGGTGACGGCCGCACTCACGCTGTCCGCCTGCGGCGGCAGCACCGGGAAGACCCCCGTCGCGGAGGTGAACGCGCCGAGCAGGACGAAGGCCGCCACCGTCCTCGACCGGCCGTTCGAGAAGCCGGACCTGGTCCTGACGGACACCCGCGGCACGTCGTTCGACCTGCGCGCGCGGACCAAGGGCAAGCCGACGCTCATCTACTTCGGCTACACCAACTGCCCCGACGTCTGCCCGCTGACGATGAGCAACATCGCCATCGCGAAGAAGGCGCTCCCGAAGGCCGACCAGGACACCGTCCAGGTCGTCTTCGTCACCACGGACCCCGAGCGGGACACCCCCGACTCGCTGGGCAAGTGGCTCAAGGCGCAGGACCCGGGCTTCATCGGCCTGACCGGCGACTTCAAGGCGATCCAGGCCGGCGCCCGCTCCATGGGCATCGGCATCGACCCGCCGAAGAAGGAGAAGGACGGCAGCATCGTCTCGATGCACGGCGCCCAGGTCATCGCCTTCTCCCCCAAGACCGACGAGGGCTACGTCCTGTACGGCGAGGACACCACCGCCGACGACTACACCAAGGACCTGCCGAAGCTCATCAAGGGGGAGAACCCGTGAACCACCGCACCACCCTCCGTACCGCTCTCCTCGCCGCCACCGCGCTGACCGCCTCGTTCGCGATATCGGCCTGCTCCTCCGACGCGTCGGACGCCGCGAAGGACGGCAAGCCGGCCCTGTCGGTGAGCGACGCGTTCATGCCGGAGCCGGTCACCGCCGACATGGCGGGCGGGTTCCTGGTCGTCAAGAACGGCTCGGGCACCGCCGACAAGCTGACCTCGGTCACCAGCGCCGTCTCCGGGGACATCACGATCCACGAGACCAAGGACCAGAAGATGCAGCAGGTCGCGTCCCTGGACGTGCCGGCGAACGGCGTGCTCCGGCTGGAGCGCGGCGGCAGCCACATCATGTTCATGGGTCTGAAGAGCAAGCCGAAGGTCGGCGACAAGGTCGCCGTCGAGCTGCACTTCGAGAAGGCCGACCCGGTCAAGGTCGAGCTGGACGTGAAGGAACGGACCTACAACTCCGCCGCCTCCTCGCACCACTGACGGACTGAGGAACCCACGCCATGACGGCCACCGCCCCCCTTCGCGCCCGGCAGCTCCGCCGGCCCGGGCAGCTCCGCCGGCTCCGGCGGCCCGGCCTGCTCCGGCTGCTGCTCGTCGCAGTGGCGCTGCTGGGCTCGCTGTTCGCCACCGCCGGGCCGGCGACGGCGCACGCCGCGCTGACCGGCAGCGACCCGAAGGACGGGGCGGTGGTCGCCACGGCCCCCGCCCAGGTCACCCTCACCTTCTCGGAGGAGGTGGCCCTGGGCGAGGACTCGATCCGCGTCATGGACCCCAGCGGCAGGCGCGCCGACACCGGCGAACTGCGCAACCTGTGCGACGGATCCGTCATCAAGCACGGCGTCGTGCTCCACTCCGGGCTGCCGAACGGCACGTACACCGTGGCCTGGCAGGCGGTCTCCGCCGACAGCCACCCCGTCGCGGGCGCCTTCACGTTCTCCATCGGCGCACCGTCCACGACCTCGGTGGCACTGCCCGAGCGGGAGGCCGGCGGCGGGCCCGTGGGCGTCGCCTACGGCATCGCCCGGTACGCCGCCTACGCGGGCTTCGTGCTCCTCGTCGGCGGATCGGTGTTCGTGCTGCTGTGCTGGCGGCGCGGGGCGGGGCTGCGTCCGGTGCAGCGGGTCGTGCTGACCGGCTGGCTGACGCTCACGGCGGCCACGCTGGCGATGCTGGCGCTGCGGAACCCGTACACGGGCTCGGGCGAGTTCGCCGATGCCTTCGACCTGGCCGGGCTGAAGGCCGTCCTGGAGACCAAGACCGGCGCCTCGCTGGTCTCGCGGCTGCTGCTGCTCGGCGCGGCCGCACTGTTCCTCGCCGTCCTCTTCGGGGCCTTCGCCCGCCGACAGGCAGCCGTGCCGGAGGAGCCCGACGGACCGGAGGAGCCCGACGGACCGGAGGCGGAGCAGCACGCCAAGGAGACGAGCGACCTCACCTTCGGCCTCTCGGTCGGCGGTGCCGTGGTCGCCGGCGGCATCGCGGCCACCTGGGCGCTGGCCGAGCACGCCTCCACCGGGATCCAGCCCGGGATCGCGATGCCCGTCGACATCGCCCACCTGCTGGCCGTGGCCGCCTGGCTGGGCGGGCTCGTGACGCTGGTCGTGGCCCTGTACCGGGTGCCGGACCTCGAGCGGGCCGCGGTACGGCGGTTCTCCCGGATGGCGTTCGTCAGCGTGCTGGTGCTGGCCGCGACCGGGCTGTACCAGTCCTGGCGTCAGCTCGGCAGCTGGTCGGCCCTGACCGGGACGTCGTACGGGCAGCTGCTGATCGTGAAGGTCGGCCTGGTGGCGCTGCTGGTGGGCATCGCCTCGATCTCCCGGCGGTGGACGGCCCGGCTGGCCGAGGTACCCGCGGACGCGGCGGACACCGACGATGTTTCACGTGAAACGTCCGCGGACCTGCCGGAGCAGGCCGCGCCGGAGCCCGAGCCGGTGACGGTTCCCGCCGACCCCGAGCGGGCCGCCCAGCTCGCCCGCCAGCGGGCCGTCCTGGCGACCGCCCGCGAGAAGAAGCGCCGGGACGCGGACCCGCACCGCGCCGGACTGCGCCGCTCGGTGCTGGCCGAGACGACCGTCGCGGTCGTCCTGCTGGCCGTGACCACGATCCTGACCAGCACCGAGCCGGGCCGGGCGGCCGAGCTGGAGGCCGCCGCCGGCGGCGGCACCGGCGCCACGGCCGTGCCCAACCGCCCCATCAAGTTCTCGCTGCCCTTCGACACCGGCGGCGAGGACGGCCGGGGCACCGCCCGCCTGTCCCTGGACCCGGGCCGGACCGGGGTCAACACCCTGCACCTGTGGCTGGAGCGGCCCAACGGCCGCGCGCTGGACGCCCCCGAGGTCAAGGTGGCCTTCACCCTGCCCGCCAAGGACATCGGGCCGCTCCCGCTCGTGCCCGACCACGCCGCGAGCGGACACTGGACGGCGTCCGGCGTCCAGCTCCCGCTCGCCGGCCAGTGGCGCATCGACCTGACCGTGCGCACCTCCGACATCGACCAAGTGACCGTGCAGAAGAACGTGAAGATCGGCTGACCAGCGTGACCGAGAGCATGACCGACATCGAGATCTCCCGGCGGCGGCTGCTGGGCACCGTGGGCGCCGCGGGCGCCGCGGGGCTGGTGGTGGGCGCGGCCGGCGGCGCGCTCGCGGGTCAGGCGCTGTCCGGGGGCGAGGACCCCGCGGGCGGACCCGCCGCGGCCGGAGCACTGGCCTCGCTGGGTGCGACCGAGGTGGCCTTCCACGGCGAGCACCAGGCCGGGATCACCTCCCCGATGCAGGCCAAGGGGCACCTGGTCGCTTTCGACCTGAGGCCGGGCGCCGGCCGCAAGGAGGCCGCGGCCCTGCTGCGCCGCTGGTCGGAGACGGCGCGGCGGCTGATGGCCGGGGAGCCGGCGGGCACCGGGGACACCGGGATCGCCCTGGATGCCGGGCCCTGCTCCCTGACGGTCACCTTCGGCTTCGGCCGGACCTTCTTCGACCGCACGGGGCTGGCCGCCCGCCGCCCCACCGCCCTGGACCCGCTGCCGGACTTCTCGGCCGACGCCCTCGACCCCCGGCGCAGCAACGGCGACCTGTGGGTGCAGATCGGCGCGAACGACGGGCTCGTCGCGTTCCACGCGCTGCGCGCGCTCCAGAAGGACGCCGGGGACGCGGCCGCGGTGCGCTGGCAGATGAACGGCTTCAACCGCTCGCCCGGCGCGACGGGCAAGCCGATGACGGCCCGCAACCTGATGGGCCAGATCGACGGCACGGGCAACCCCAAGCCCTCCGAGCCCGACTTCGACCGCCGGGTGTTCGTCCCCGGCACCGGGCCCGGCCCGGCCGAGCACGCGTGGATGGGCGGTGGCTCGTACGCCGTCGTACGTCGCATCCGGATGCTGCTCGACGACTGGGAGGCGCTCGCCCCCGGCAAGCAGGAGCAGGTGATCGGGCGCCGCAAGTCCGACGGCGCCCCGCTGACGGGCGGCTCGGAGACCACGGAGATGGACCTGAACGCGCTCGGGGCGGACGGCAAGCCGGTCATCCCCGCGAACGCGCACGCCCGGATCTCGGCCCCGGAGCAGAACGGCGGGGCGGCGATGCTGCGCCGGCCGTTCTCGTACCACGACGGGATCAGCCAGGACGGGACGCCCGACGCGGGCCTGTTGTTCGTCTGCTGGCAGGCGGACCCGCTGCGGGGCTTCGTGCCCGTCCAGCGCAAGCTCGACCGCGGGGACGCGCTCTCGGCGTTCGTCCGGCACGAGGCGAGCGGCCTGTACGCGGTGCCGCCCGGCCCGCGCGCCGGGGAGTACGTCGGCCAGCACCTGCTGGAAGCGTGATCGCTTCTCGTTGGGTGAACGGCACCGCGGCCGGACCCTCCGGCGCACTAGGCTGACCGCATGTCGGCCACCCGCTACACCTATCTCGGTCCCGAGGGCACCTTCACGGAGGCCGCCCTGCGCACGCTCCCGGAAGCCGCCACCCGGGAGCTCGTGCCCATGGTGTCGGTGCCCGCCGCGCTCGACGCGGTGCGCAACGGCGAGGCCGCGGCGGCGCTGGTGCCGATCGAGAACTCGGTGGAAGGCGGCGTGACCGCCACGCTCGACGAGCTGGCCTCGGGCGAGCCGCTGATGATCTACCGCGAGGTCCGGCTGCGGATCGCGTTCGCGCTGCTGGTGCGCCCGGGCACGAAGATGTCGGAGATCAAGACGGTGACCGGGCACCCGGTGGCCCAGCCCCAGGTGCGCAACTGGCTGCGGGCGAACCTGCCCGACGCCCTCTGGGAGTCGGCGGCCTCGAACGCCGACGGCGCGCGGCTGGTCCAGGAGGGCCGGTACGACGCCGCCTTCGCCGGCGAGTTCGCGGCGGCCACGTACGGGCTGGTGCCGCTGGTCACCGAGATCCACGACGCGGAGAACGCCGAGACCCGGTTCGTGCTGGTGGGCCGGCCGGCCCGGCCGGCGGCTCCCACCGGGGCGGACAAGACCTCGGTCGTCATCTGGCTCGGTGACGACCACCCGGGCGCGCTGCTCGAGCTCCTGCAGGAGTTCGCGGTCCGCGGCGTGAACCTCATGCTGATCCAGTCCCGGCCGACGGGCGAGGGCATCGGCAACTACTGCTTCGCCGTGGACGCCGAGGGCCACATCTCCGACCGGCGCGTGGGCGAGGCGCTCATGGGTCTGAAGCGGGTCTGCCCGAACGTGCGGTTCCTCGGCTCGTACCCGCGTGCGGGGGTCTCCGCGGCCGAGGTGCGGGCGCCCCGGCCGGGGACGTCGGAGGGTGACTTCACGGCGGCGTCGGACTGGCTGACCCGCTGCCTGGACGGGCGGGCGTAGATCGCGTAGTGCGACGGGACGGACCGGGCGCGGGCCGGCCGTCCTGCCCACAGGGCTGTCCACAAGGTTGTCCACAGAGTTATCCACAGGCGCGCTTCTCTACCTGGGGACAAGTCGACACGCGGGGTGGGCAAGGTCGACAAATCGCTCCCGGCGACGAGGTGGCGTCCCACCCCCCACGAGATGAACGACGTCACCCGCACACCATTGATCAACTCTTTGGAGCGAGCATTTCCCACCCGAATGAGTGTGTGGTGGGGGTTTGAACCAGGATTCCTTCGGCGAGCGAAGCGATGCACAAGGAGCGCCATTCATGTCCACAGCCGATCGATCCAGCCTGTGGATAACGAACCCCTGCCGACCATTCCTGTGGACAACCGGTACGCCGCCGACCGCCCCCCGCAAGGCCTCCGGCAGCCCCGCACCGTCCGCGGAACACCGGATGTGTGCCCCTTTCGGGGAATGACACCTCTTTATCGACTTCCGGCGGGCGAACCGGTTCCGGCCACCATCGATCAGTTTTGCATTTACCGCAATCAGGACATAGCGACACGCAGCGTGATATCGATGTGAGGCGAGGAACCCCAGGCCGGTAGCCTGGAGGGGTGATTGACCTCCGGCTGCTCCGTGAAGACCCTGACCGTGTCCGCGCCTCGCAGCGCGCCCGTGGAGAGGACGTCGAACTCGTCGACAGGCTCCTCTCCGCCGACGAGCGCCGCCGGTCGTCCGGTGTCCGCTTCGACGACCTGCGCAACGAGCAGAAGTCTCTCGGCAAGCTGATCCCCAAGGCCTCCCCGGAGGAGCGCGCCGAGCTCCTCAAGCGCGCCGAGCAGCTGAAGGCCGACGTCAAGGCCGCCGAGGCGGAGCAGAACGAGGCCGACGAGGCCGCGAAGCAGCTGCTGCTCCAGCTCGGCAATATCGTCCACTCCGACGTGCCGGTCGGCGGCGAGGAGGACTTCACCGTCCTCGAGACCCACGGCACCGTCCGCGACTTCGCGGCCGAGGGCTTCGAGCCCAAGGACCACCTGGAGCTCGGCGAGCTCCTCGGCGCCATCGACGTCGAGCGCGGCGCCAAGGTCTCCGGCTCGCGCTTCTACTACCTCACCGGCGTCGGCGCGCTGCTCGAGCTGGCCCTCGTCAACGCCGCGATCGCGCAGGCCACCGAGGCCGGCTTCGTCCCGATGCTGACCCCGGCGCTGGTCCGCCCGCGCGCCATGGAGGGCACCGGCTTCCTCGGCCAGGCCGCGGAGAACGTGTACCACCTGGAGAAGGACGACTACTACCTGGTCGGCACCTCCGAGGTCCCGCTCGCCGCGTACCACATGGACGAGATCATCGAGGCCGAGAAGCTGCCGCTGCGCTACGCCGGCTTCTCCCCGTGCTTCCGCCGCGAGGCCGGCACGTACGGCAAGGACACCCGCGGCATCTTCCGCGTCCACCAGTTCGACAAGGTCGAGATGTTCTCGTACGTCGCTCCGGAGGACGCCGAGGCCGAGCACGCCCGCCTGCTCGCCTGGGAGAAGCAGTGGCTGAACTCCCTCGAGCTGCCCTTCCAGGTCATCGACGTCGCCACCGGCGACCTCGGTGCCTCCGCCTCCCGCAAGTTCGACTGCGAGGCGTGGATCCCGACCCAGGGCAAGTACCGCGAGCTGACCTCCGCCTCCAACTGCGACGGCTTCCAGGCCCGCCGCCTGTCGGTGCGCATGCGCGACGGCAAGAAGGTGCAGCCGCTGGCCACCCTCAACGGCACCCTGTGCGCCGTCCCGCGCACGATCGTCGCGCTGCTGGAGAACCACCAGCAGGCCGACGGCTCCGTGCGGGTGCCCGAGGTGCTGCGTCCCTACCTCGGCGGCCGTGAGTTCCTGGAGCCGGTCTCCAAGTGAGCTTCCCGTACCGGCTGATCGCGACCGACCTCGACGGCACGCTGCTGCGGGCCGACGAATCGATCTCCGAGCGGACGCGCGAAGCGCTCGCCGCGGCCACCGCGGCGGGCGCGGCGCACATCGTGGTCACCGGCCGTGCGGTGCCCTGGACCCGCCACATCCTCGACGACCTCGACTACGACGGCCTCGCGGTGTGCGGCCAGGGCGCGCAGCTGTACGACGCCGGCGCGCACCGGCTGCTCACGTCGGTGACGCTGGACCGGCAGCTCGCCGGGCTCGCGCTCAACAAGATCGAGGCGGAGCTCGGGCCGCTGCTCGTGGCCGCCAGCCGCGACGGCTTGGACGGCGAGGTGCTGGTCGGCCCCGGATACCAGGTGCAGGAGGGGCCGCTGCCGTACGTGTTCCTGAAGGACACGGCGGAGGTGTGGGCGGCCCCGCTCACCAAGCTCTACATCCAGCACCCGGACCTCGACGACGACGCACTGGCGACCACGGCCCGGCAGGCCGTCGGCGCGCTGGTCGACGTGGTCATGGCGGGTCCGGGCGTGGTGGAGATCCTCCCGCTCGGGCTCAGCAAGGCCACCGGGCTGTCGCTGGCCGCGCGGCGGCTCGGCGTGAAGAAGCACGAGGCCATCGCGTTCGGCGACATGCCGAACGACATCCCGATGTTCGGCTGGGCCGCGCACGGGGTGGCCATGGCCAACGCCCATCGGGAACTGAAGGCCGTGGCCGACGAGGTGACCACCTCGAACGAGGCGGACGGCATCGCGGTGGTGCTGGAACGCCTGCTCGGCGCGGCCTGAGCAGCTGCCGGGAGAGCGGTCCGGGACGGCCCGCGCCGCGGGGCGCGCTCGAAGCGGCCGCCCCGGACCGGTGGAACTCTCCGCGCCTCCACTCTGCCCCCCGTCCCCTCCGGACACCATCGAATTTTCTCGAACACACGCACGGACGCGGGTCAGTTGCGGTACGGGTGGGGGTGCTCGGGGTGGCGGGTGAGGGGCCAGGACAGCAGGCCGATGGCCAGGGCGATGGCATGGCCGAGGTCGGTGAAGGTGGCACCGGTGGCGAGCGGGATGCCGAAGAACGCGACCGCGCCCGCGAGGTAGAGCCAGCGCCAGGGGCCCGGCAGGCGGTACGTCAGGACGCCGACGGCGGCGGCGAGTCCGTAGCTCACGCCGATGTCGACGACGTGCACCATGCTGCGCGGGGCGCGGTGGTCCCGGATCGCCAGGAAGACGGCGTTCTGGCTGGCCAGGGTCGCCACGACGTGCGCCGTGGCCACGATGACGAACCAGCGCACGGTGCCCAGCCAGCGCTCCACCGGGGCGTGGAAGACCTCGAAGAGGGCCGCGTAGAGCAGCAGGGACGCCGGGCTCTCGATCCAGAAGGCGCTGGCCACCAGCGATCTCACCGGGTGCTGCACCAGTTCGTGGATGTTGCTGCTGTTGCGGTGCAGCAGCAGGTGCTCGGTCCGGTCGGGGACGATCACCACGACGAGGCTGGTGATCGCGATGATCGCCAGCCAGGCGTGCGTGCCGGGCGAGGACCGGATCCACGACCGCACGGGCCGGGACGGTTCGGGTCCGGAGGCGAGCGTCATGACCCGATCATCACTCCGGATCCTGCCCGCCGCCCGACGCACCCCCCTTCCCGAGCCGTCGTCCACCGCGACGCGAGGAGGGGCCCGCCGCACCGGCGGGCCCCTCCTCATCGGTTCCGGAGTCTCACTCCTCGCCGGCGAGGGTCAGCCGGCGCAGCTTCTGGCCGGCGTACCAGGTGGCGACGACCGTGACCGCGGCCAGCAGGACGGTGGCCGTGGGCAGGCCGACGGCGGAGTCCACCACGCCCGGCCCGGTGACCTTCTCGGCCAGGGCCAGGGACCACTGCTGGACGCTCAGGGTCTTGGCCCCGTCCACCAGCGACCCGAAGAGGGACTCCCAGACGAGGGCGTAGACCAGGCCGAACACCACCGCGTGCCGGCTGACGGTGCCGAACAGCAGGAACAGCGCGCTGTACGCGATCGAGGCGACCAGGGCGGCGACGGTGTAGGCGACCGCGATCTGCTGCCCGTTGCCGTTCAGGATGTAGCCGGCGATCAGGGTGGGGACGGCGGAGAAGACCATCGTGACGGCGACGGCGACGAACAGCTTGGTGACGATGATCGTCGGGCGCTTCACCGGCTTGGCGAGCAGGTAGACGATCGAGCCGTCGTCGATCTCGGGGCCGATGGCGCCGGTGCCGGCGATGACGCCGATCAGCGGGACCATCGTGGCCAGGGCGAAGCCGCCGAGCAGGCCGGAGGCGGTGGCGTCGTCGGCCCCGTCGAGCAGCCGGACGGCGACCGCGAGGACGATCAGCAGGGCCGGCAGCGCGAAGAGGATCAGTGCGCGGCGTCGGCCGAGCAGGGCCCGGTAGGTGAGCCGGGCGACGGTGGGGTTGTACATCGGTGCCAGCTCCTTCAGGCCGCTACGAGGTAGGAGAAGACCGACTCGAGGGACTCGTCGGAGGGCGAGACCGTCAGGAGCCGGATGCCGTGCGCACGGGCCACCTGCGGCAGCAGCGCGGTGAACCGGCCGAAGTCGACCGCCTGGATGCGCAGCGCGCCCTCCTTGTGGTCGACCTCGATGCCGGCCGTGGAGGGGTCGGCGATCAGGGCGGCGGCGAGCGCGCGGTCGTCCGACGAGCGCACCAGGTAGCGGTGCGGGCGGTCCGTCATGAGGCGGCGGATCCGGCGGAAGTCGCCGGAGGCCGCGTGCCGGCCGGCCACGATCACCTCGATGTGCGAGGCGAGCTGCTCGACCTCCTCCAGGATGTGGGAGGAGAACAGGACGGTGCGGCCTTCGGCGCCCATCCGCCGCAGCAGCTCCATCAGCTGCATGCGCTGGCGCGGGTCCATGCCGTTGAACGGCTCGTCGAGCAGCAGCACCGACGGGTCGTGGACCAGGGCGGAGGCCATCTTGACGCGCTGGCGCATGCCCTTGGAGTACGTGCCGATCTTGCGGTCCTGGGCGTACTCCATCTCGACGGTGGCCAGGGCCCGCTGCGCGGCGCGCTCGTCGAGCCCGTGCAGTTCGGCGTTGGCGACGACGAACTCGCGGCCGGTCAGGAAGTCGTACATCGCCTCGCGCTCGGGCACGACGCCGATGTGCTGGTAGACCTGCTCGTTGCCCCAGATCGGGGTGCCGTCGAGGGTGACCGTGCCGGTGGAGGGCGCCAGGAAGCCGCCCATCATGTTGATCAGGGTGGACTTGCCGGCGCCGTTGGGGCCGAGCAGGCCGGTCACACCGGGGCCGATGCTCATCGTGACGTCGTTGACGGCCACGACGTTGCCGAACCAGCGCGAGGCGTGCTCGATGTCGATGGTGGTCACAGTCCGGCCTTCCGGTAGCGGGCCATCAGGACGCCGTACGATCCGGCGATCACGCCGAGGGCGGCGAGCAGGTAGACGAGGCCGACGCCCGTGGAGGGGACCACCTCGCCCGGGAAGGTCGACTTGGCGCCGAGGAAGGCCGACTGGAAGCCGCTGACCAGGGTCATCGGGGAGAACAGACCGAGCCACTCGATCGCGCCGTCGGCCCCGGTCTCGTTGGCGATGACCTGCACGGTCGAGACCGCGCCGAACGGGATGACCAGCACCGCGATGACGGCGGCGACGCCGAACCCGCGGCGGGGCGTCAGGGCGGCCATCACCAGGCCGATGCCCGCGAAGAGGAGGGAGAGCAGCAGCACCGAGACCAGTCCCTGTGCGAACCCCTTGGTCTGGGTCGCGAAGTCGAATTTGGCCAGCAGGGAGCCGATGTACATGATCAGCAGCGGCGCCGCCGTGAGGATGAACAGCGCCGACGCCATCGCCCCGTACTTGGCCAGGACGTAGTCGACGCGCTCGATGGGCCGCGAGAAGTACAGCGGCACGGTCCGGAAGCGCAGGTCCCGGGAGACCGTCTGGGGCGCCTGCGAGGCCAGGTAGAGGCCGATGACCATCTGCAGGAGCATGGCGTAGTTCGGGTACTCGATCGGCAGGTCGGTCGATCCCGGAACCGCGATGGCGACGGCGACGATGATGGCCGCGGGGACGCACATGATGCCGAACAGCAGCATCGGCAGCACCTTGGACTTGGCCGAGCGGCCCAGGCCGTACGCCCCGCGCAGCGACTGCGCGTAGAGCGAGCGGCGGGCGTACGCGCGGCCGAGGCGGGCTCCCTCGTAGGAGCGGTAGCCGATGTTGTGGATCTGGGTGGCGGTCTCAGGCGCCATGGCTCCCGGCTCCCTTCTGGACGAAGTCCTGCTGCGGCTGGGCGAAGCCCGGGTGCTGCGGGGACTGCTGCTGGGGGTACTGCTGGGGCTGCTGCTGGAAGACCTCGGCGATCTGGTGGCGGCGCTGCTCCATGCGGACCAGGCCCAGGCCCAGCCCGGCGACGGCGTCGCGGACCAGGTCGTACGTCGCGTCGCCGGTGGCCTCGACGAGGAGGATGTGGCCGGCGCCGGGCAGACCCTGCTCCCCGCCCTCGTGGAGGGTGGCGCCGGCGGCGGCCAGGGCCTCGCGCAGGGCGCGGGTGCCGTCGGGGTGCGCGTCGGAGTCGGTGACCTCGACCGCGAGGGTGGTGGTGGTCTGCGTGAAGTCGCTGGTCGAGCTGGAGCGCAGCAGGCGGCCGCCGTCGACCACCACGACGTGGTCGCAGGTGCGTTCCAGCTCGCCGAGGAGGTGCGAGGTGACCAGGACCGAGATGCCGAAGTCGGTGTAGACCCGGCGGATCAGGCCGAGCATCTCGTCGCGGCCGACCGGGTCCAGGCCGTTGGTGGGCTCGTCGAGGAGCACCAGCTTCGGGTCGTGGACCAGCGCCTGGGCGAGCTTGACGCGCTGCTTCATGCCGGTGGAGTAGCCACCGATGGGGCGGTAGCGCTCCTCGTACAGCCCCACGTGGCGCAGGGTGTCCGCGGTGCGCTCGCGCGCCGCGGTCGGGGGGAGCCCGGACATGCGCGCCATGTGGACGACGAACTCGGTGGCCGAGACGTCGGGCGGCAGGCAGTCGTGCTCGGGCATGTAGCCGACGCGTTCGCGGATGGCGCCGCCCTGCGTGGCGACGTCCAGTCCGAGCACGGCGGCACGGCCCTCGGTGGCCGGGGAGAGGCCGAGGAGAATCTTGATCAGCGTGGACTTGCCGGCCCCGTTCGCACCGACGAGGCCGGTCACGCCGGGGCCGATGTCCAGGGAGAGCCGGTCAAGGGCGGTCACTCCGGTGTACCGCTTGCTCAGGCTTTCGGTCGCGATGACAGTCACGGTTTCGAAGGTAGTGGCGGGCGATGTCGCCGTCGTCACTCTGGAGCGCGGTCCCCGTCTCAGCCTTGGGTCGTACACCGAACGCGGTCATCCGGGACGTAAGGGCTACCCCGAACGGGCAGCGGCGCCACCGAAAGGTTTTCCACAGGACTGCTCACGGGCCTTGACGTGATCTCCAGGCATTGTCACATTCATCAATGGCAACTTTCGGGCACGTTACGGCTACCGGGACGGGGCTGGCATGGCAGGGGACGATCTTCGCGGGTTCAGGGAAGTCCAGCGGCTCGCGTACGAGTGCGCCGAGGCGGTGGCGGCACAGCTGAAGCCGGGCGTCACGGAGCGGGAGGCCGCGCGCATGCAGCGCGCGTGGCTGCGGGCCCGCGGGGTCACCGACTGGTTCCACCTGCCCTTCGCCTGGTTCGGCGACCGCACGGCGTTCACCGGGTTCAAGATCCCCCTGCAGTTCTTCCCGACCGACCGGCGGCTGGAGCCGGGTATGCCCTTCATCCTCGACATGGCCCCCGTCTACAAGGGCCACACCGCGGACATCGGCTACTCCGGCTCGCTCGGCCTCAACCCCGTGCAGGACCGCCTCATGGACGACCTGCGGGCGCACCGCGAGCTGATCCTCGCCGAGGTCCGCGAGCGCCGGCCGCTGCGCGAGATCTACGAGGACGTCGACCGGCTCATGGTGAAGCAGGGGTACGCGAACCGGCACCGGGCCTACCCCTTCGGCGTGATCGCGCACAAGGTGGACCGGGTCAAGGAGCGCCGCTGGGCGCCGACCGCCTTCGGCTTCGGCACCCGGGCCCTCAGGGGGCTCGCCTCGGACGCGCTGCACGGGCACCGCGAGGGCTGGTCGCCGCTGTGGAGCCCGTACCGGTTCTCCGACCACCCTCCCCGGCCCGGGCTGTGGGCGGTCGAGCCGCACCTGGGATTCCGGGGCACCGGCGCGAAGTTCGAGGAGCTCCTGGTCGTCACGGACTCCAGGGACCCCGAGGAAAGTGCGTTCTGGCTGGACGACGACCTGCCGCACGTGCGGCGCTGGGCAGAGGAGAAGGCAGCGTGAGCATGACGGTCCTCAAGGGCGCGCGCGAGCGCCGGGTGCACACCGGCGGGGTCGAGCTGTGCGTGGCGGAGCTCGGCGACACCGCGCGGCCCACGGTGGTGCTGGTCCACGGGTACCCGGACAGCAAGGAGGTGTGGTCGGAGGTCGCCGGGCGGCTGGCCGACCGCTACCACGTGGTGCTGTACGACGTGCGCGGGCACGGCCGCTCCAGCGCACCGGTGCCGCTGCGCGGCGGGTTCACGCTGGAGAAGCTGACGGACGACTTCCTCGCCGTCATCGACGCGGTCAGCCCGGACCGGCCGGTGCACCTGGTGGGCCACGACTGGGGCTCCGTACAGGCCTGGGAGTTCGCCACCGTCAAGCGGACCGAGGGCCGGATCGCCTCCTTCACCTCGATGTCCGGCCCCTCCCTGGACCACTTCGGGCACTGGATCAAGAAGCGGATGTCCCGTCCCACCCCGCGCCGGGCCGCCCAGCTGCTCGGCCAGGGGGCCAAGTCCTGGTACGTCTACATGCTCCACACCCCCGTGCTGCCGGAGCTCGCCTGGCGCGGTCCGCTCGGCAAGCGGTGGCCGAAGGTCCTGCAGCGCATGGAGAAGGTGCCGGCCGACGGCTACCCGACCGCCTCGCTCCCCTCCGACGCGGCGCACGGAGCGTGGCTGTACCGGGACAACGTACGGGCGCGGCTGCGCCGCCCCCGCGCGGACGCGTACGCGCACGCCCCGGTCCAGCTGATCACCCCGACCGGGGACGCCTTCCTGTCGGAGCGGCTGTACGACGACCTGGAGCTGTGGGCACCGAGCCTGGTGCGCCGCACGCTCCCGGCCAAGCACTGGATCCCGCGCACCCGGCCGGACCAGCTGGCCGCGTGGATCGGCGAGTTCGCCGCCGCCCAGGAGGACCGCGGGCCGGCCACCGCGCCCGCGCCGGCCGGCGCCGGGCGGTACGCCGACCGGTTCGGCGGCCGACTCGTCCTGGTGACCGGCGCGGCCAGCGGCATCGGGCGGGCCACGGCCTTCGCGTTCGCCGAGGCCGGGGCGCGCGTGGTGGCCGTGGACCGGGACGCCGACGGCGCGGCGCGCACCGCGGAGCTGGCCCGGCTGGTCGGTGCCCCGCAGGCCTGGGCCGAGGCCGTGGACGTCAGCGACGAGCCGGCGATGGAGAAGCTCGCGGCCAAGGTCGCCGCCGAGTACGGGATCGTGGACGTGCTCGTGAACAACGCGGGCGTCGGACTGTCGGGCTCCTTCCTCGACACCACGTCCGAGGACTGGAAGAAGGTCCTCGACGTCAACCTGTGGGGCGTCATCCACGGCTGCCGGGTCTTCGGCCGGCAGATGGCCGAACGCGGCCAGGGCGGACACATCGTCAACACCGCCTCGGCCGCCGCCTACCTCCCCTCGAAGACGCTGCCCGCGTACAGCACGTCGAAGGCGGCGGTACTGATGCTCAGCGAGTGCCTGCGCGCCGAGCTCGCCTCGAAGTCCATCGGCGTGTCCGCGATATGCCCCGGCATCGTCAACACGAACATCACCGCCACCGCCCGGTTCGCCGGCGTCGACGCCGCGGAGGAGAAGCGCCGCCAGCAGAAGTCCCAGCGCCTGTACGGGCTGCGCAACTTCCCGCCGGAGAAGGTCGCCGACGCGATCCTGGAGGCCGTCGTGAAGAACCGGGCCGTGGTGCCGGTGACGCCCGAGTCCCGCGGCGCGCTGTGGATGTCCCGCTTCACGCCCCGGGCCCTGCGCGCCCTCGCCCGCTGGGAGCCGAGGCTGTGAGCCGGGCCGGGGCCGGGCGGCCGACCCTCCCGGCCGGGCGCCGGCCCCGCCCGGGACGGTCGGCCGCGCGCACCGGGCGCGGCACGGCCATACCCGCCTCAATCCGCCGGTCGTACCATCCCTCGCAGGAGGGCTCGCCGCGCGGAGCGGTCGAGTACCTGGCGGCCCCACCGGCCGCCCGGACCGCGGCGGACGAGGCCGGCGCGGCCGGCCGGGCGGCGATGTCGTAGGGAGTGCGTTGTGTCCGAGCAGGCGGTGGCCGAGTACCGGATCGAGGATCTGGCCCACCACAGCGGCGCGACGGTGCGCACGATCCGGGCGTACCAGGACCGCGGTCTGCTGCCGAAGCCGGAGCGGCGCGGGCGCTCCAACGTGTACCGCGACACGCACCTGGCCCGGCTGCGGCAGATCGCCGACCTGCTCGACCGCGGCTACACCCTGGCCTCCATCAAGGAGCTGCTGGAGGCGTGGGACGCGGGGCGCGGGCTGGGCGGCGTCCTCGGCCTGGTCGCCGAGGTGCACGGTCCCTGGACGGACGAGGAGGCCGCCCGGATCTCCCGCGCGGAGCTGAACGCGCGGTTCGGCGGGCGGCCCGACGAGCGTGCGGTGGACGAAGCGGTGGAGCTCGGGGTGCTCGAGCGGCTGCCGGGGCGCGAGGACGAGTTCCTCGTCCCCAGCCCGCAGGAGCTGGCAGTGGCGGCCGAGCTGTACGCGGCCGGGGTGCCGCTGGACGCCGTCACCGGGCACCTGCGCGAGCTGCGGGCGCAGGTGGAGTCGATCGCCGCCCGGTTCCTGGAGTTCACCACGGAGCACGTCTTCGCCCGCTACCTCGGCTCGACCCCGCCCACCGACGCGGACGCGGCCGAGGCGGCGGCGCTGGTACGGCGGCTGCGGCCGCTGGCCCAGCAGACCGTGGACGCGGAACTGGCCCGGGCGATGCGACTGCAGGCCACCCGGCACCTGCAGCAGCACCTGACGGCCGCCGGGACGGCGGTGGTGCCGGCCGGGCCGGTGCCGGTGGCACTGCCCGGGGCGACGGTGCGGGCGGTGCAGGAACTGGTGGGGCCGGCTCACGTGGCGGCCTTCGTCCGGGCCGCGACGGAGCGGGAGCTCCAGGCCCGGACGATGAACGAGCTGGCCTCACGGGTCGTGCACGCCCCTGAAGGGAACGGAACGACCACCCTTCCGGGTGAATGACAAACTCACAGGTTTACCCACAGGGGATGCCGTGACTGCTTGAGCATTCGACGACAATTACCGCCAAACAGGCTGTGGATAAGCATCCCCTCGCTGTGGAGAACGACCGGACTCCACCGGCGCAGGCGTCAACTCGCGGCGCGGAACGGGGTGTTGATGGAGGTGACCTGCGCCTCCCGGGCCCGCGTCGGCCCGTACAGCACCACCGACAGCACGATCCCGAGCACGCCGCCGGCCAACTGCGCCGCGACGAACCCCGGCAGCGAGACGGGCGCGATCCCGGCGAAGGAGTCGCTGAAGGCCCGGCCCACCGTCCCCGCGGGGTTGGCGAACGAGCCGGAGGACGTGAACCAGATCGCCGCGGCGATGTACGCGGCCACCGCCGCCGGCACCAGTCGGGCGCGGCCGATGCGCCCGAGCCCCTGGATCACCAGCACGAGCCCGGCCGTGGCCACGACCTCGCCGACCAGCAGATGCCCGCCCGCCCGCACCTGGGTGGCGAAGACGCCGGGCTCCCGGCCGAACATGGCCTCCGCCAACACCGCGCCGGAGATCGCGCCGGCCGTCTGCGCGACCACGTACGCCAGGCCCCCGCGCCAGCCGATGCCGTCGCCGCCGGAGCGCCCGTCCCACCAGGCGACGAGCGTGACCACGGGGTTGAGGTGGGCCCCCGACAGCGGCCCCAGCAGGGTGACGAGCAGCCCCAGGCCGATCGCCGAGGCGAGCGAGTTGGCCAGCAGGGCCACTGCGGTGTCGCGGCTGAGCGCGGAGGCCTGGATGCCGGAGCCGATCACGACCGCCACCAGGGCGGCGGTCCCCGTGAACTCGGCGGCGATCCGGCGTGGCAGCGGAGCGGTTGCGGACATGGGTGTTCCCCCTTCGGGCGGCGGGACCGCGTCGGGACGCGGCGGATCACGGTGGATCGGAGCGCGGGATGCCGAGGCGCGTCCTCGGCGGAACCGGGGACGCGCCGTCAGGACCGGAGAGGGTCGACGGAGCCGGGCGGCAACGGAAAATATATTTCGTATCTTGGAAGTCGACTAGGGGGGTCCCCCACGAAGGAACCGGCGAAAAGGACGTGCCGCGTGGCCCTTCGGCCCGGCACGCTGGGTCCATGGACGAACGCCGCACCGTCAAGGTCTCGAAATACGTCTCGAAACACCTGCGCCACCAGCCGGAACGCATCGGACTGGCGCTCGACCCACAGGGCTGGGTGGAGATCGACGACCTCCTGGCGGCCGCCGCCGCGCACGGCTTCCCCCTCACCCGGGCCGAGCTCGACCACGTGGTCGCCGCCAACGACAAGCAGCGCTTCGCCGTCGAGGGCACCCGCATCCGTGCCAACCAGGGCCACACGGTGGCGGTGGACCTCGGCCTCCCGGAGGCCGAGCCGCCGGCGTACCTCTACCACGGCACGGTGCCCGCGGTGCTGGCCGCGATCCGGACGGAGGGCCTGCGCCCCATGGCCCGCCACCACGTGCACCTCTCGGCGGACCGCGAGACCGCGACGCGCGTGGGCGCCCGCCGGGGCCGCCCGGTGGTGCTGGGCGTCGACGCCGGGGCCATGCGGGCGGCCGGGCACGTCTTCCGGATCAGCGCCAACGGGGTGTGGCTGGTGGACGCGGTACCGCCGCAGTTCCTGCGCTTCCCCTGAGCTCCTGCGGCCCCGGGCCCCCCGGGACCGAAAGGATCGAGCCACCGACCACGTACGCTCGACAGCATGCGTTTGAGTACCGTGATCCTTCCCGTCCAGCGCTGGCACGCGGGTGGCCGCGAAAAGTGGCAGCACGCCGAGGCCCTCGGCTTCCACGCCGCCTACACCTACGACCACCTCTCCTGGCGCGTGCCGTTCCGGGACGGACCGTGGTTCGGCGCGATCCCGACGCTGACGGCCGCCGCGGCCGCCACCTCCCGGCTCCGCCTGGGCACCCTGGTGACCTCGCCCAACTTCCGCCACCCGGTGACCCTCGCCAAGGAGCTCATCTCCCTCGACGACATCTCCGGCGGCCGGGTCACCCTCGGCATCGGCGCCGGCGGCAACGGCTTCGACGCCACCGCCCTGGGCCAGGAACCCTGGACCCCGCGCGAGCGCGCCGACCGCTTCGGCGAGTTCCTGCCCCTGCTCGACCGGCTGCTCACCGAGGGCGCGGTCAGCCACGAGGGCACGCACTACTCCGCCGTCGAGGCCCGCAACGTCCCCGGCTGCGTACAGCGCCCGCGACTGCCCTTCGCCGTGGCCGCGACCGGCCCGCGCGGACTGCGGCTCGCCGCCCGCCACGGCCAGGCCTGGGTGACCACCGGGGACCCGAAGCTGTTCGAGGACGGCACCCCCGAGCAGTCGGACGAGGCGCTGCGCGGCCAGGCCGAGAAGCTGGAGAAGGCCTGCGCCGACGTCGGCCGGGACCCCCGGGAACTCGACCGGATCCTGCTGACCGGGTTCACCCCGGACCGCTCCCGCCCGCTGGAGTCGGTCGACGCGTTCGTCGACTTCGCCGGCCGCCAGCGGGACCTCGGCTTCACCGAGCTCGTGATCCACTGGCCGATCGCGGACACCCCGTTCGCCGCCGACCAGCCGGTCTTCGAGCGGATCGCCACCGAGGCCCTGGCCCAGCTCGACGCCTGACCGCTCCCCGCGCGGGCGGGGGGGGCCGGCCCCGGTCCCCGCCCGCGCGGTCGGCAGGCGCCGATCCCGGGCCTCCCGCCCGGCCACTCGCCGCCATGGGCGAAGATGGAGCCGTGACCGCAGCCCCCCAGCACCCGACGGCCCCCCGGCTGATCGCCACCGACCTCGACGGCACCCTGCTCCGCGACGACAAGTCCGTCTCCGAGCGCACGATCGCCGCCCTCGCCGCCGCCGAGGCGGCGGGCATCGAGGTCTTCTTCGTCACCGGCCGGCCGGCCCGCTGGATGGACGTCGTCAGCGCCCACGTCCACGGCCACGGCCTCGCGATCTGCGCGAACGGCGCCGCCGTCGTGGACCTGCACGCCGGTGGAAGGATCATCGAGGTGCGGGAACTGCCCCGCCCGACCGCCCTGGACGTGGTGCACGCCCTGCGCGCCGCCGCCCCCGGCACCTCGTTCGCCGTGGAACTGGCCACCGGCATCCACTACGAACCGCACTACCCGCCCTTCTTCCTCGACCCGGGCGCCACCGTGGCCACCGCCGAGAAGCTCCTGCGCACCGACCACAGCGAGGCCCCGGTGCTCAAGCTGCTCGCCCACCACACCGAGCTGGCCCCCGACGAGTTCCTCGCCGTGGCCCGCGCCGCCGCCGGCCGGCACGCCTCCATCACGCGGTCCAGCCCGACCGCCCTGCTGGAGGTCAGCGGCCTGGGCGTCTCCAAGGCGAGCACCCTCGCCCTGTGCTGCGCCGAGCGCGGGATCCGCCCCGAGGAGGTCGTGGCCTTCGGGGACATGCCGAACGACATCGAGATGCTCACCTGGGCCGGCACCTCGTACGCCATGGGCAACGCGCACCCCGACGTCGTCGAGGCCGCCTCCGGGCAGACCCTGGCCAACGAGGAGGACGGCGTGGCGGTCGTCATCGAGCGGCTCGTCGCGCTGGCCGAGGGAGCCTGACGGCCCCGTCGGCGCGGCAGCCCCTCGACACTCCGCCCGGCCCGACCCGCCCTCCGACCCAGGCGGCCGCGTCCTCGGCAGTGCCGGCGGGAGCCGCCCCCCGAAGCGAGCTCACCCCGCCACCGGCCCGCAACCAGCAGCCCTCACCCCGCACCCCTCTCGACCGGCACCTCCCACACCACCCGCGTCCCCCCGCCGTCCGCCCGGATGCCCGCCCCGTACCAGCTGCTCCCGCCCAGCGACTCGGCCCGCCGGCGCAGGTTGCGCAGCCCGCTGCGGCGCCCTCCCTCCGGGATCCCCACCCCGTCGTCGGCCACCTCCAGGCGGACCGCCGGCCGCCCGTCCGCCAGCCTGGCCGCAGCGTCCACCACGACCTCGATGCGTCCCGCCTCCGCGTGCCGGAAGGCGTTCGACAGGGCCTCCCGCAGCGCCGCGATGAGGTTCTTGCCGACCAGCTCGCCGACCACCGTGTCCACCGCACCGAGGAAGCGGTGCGAGGGCTTGAACCCCAGCGGTACGGCCGCCATGTTGATCTCCCTCAACACGCGGGTCCGCAGCCCCGAGGGCGCCTCGGCCGGCCCCTGCTGGAGCGCGAAGATCGCGGTGCGGATCTCCTGGATCGTCACGTCCAGCTCGTCGACGGCCTTGCCGACCCCGTCCTGCACCTCCGGGACGACCGACCGGCGCTGGGCGCCCTCCAGCATCATCCCGGTGGCGAACAGCCGCTGGATCACGAGGTCGTGCAGGTCCCGCGCGATCCGGTCGCGGTCCTCGAAGACCGCCAACCGCTCCCGGTCCCGCTGCGCCTCGGCCATCATCAGCGCGAGCGCCGCCTGGGACGCGAACTGCGTGGCCAGCGTGCGCTCCGCCTCCGTGAAGGGCCGCCGCCCGCGGGCCCGCGGGGTGACCAGGGCGCCGAGCACGCGGCCGCCGCTCTGCAGCGGCAGCATCATGCAGGGCCCGTACTCACTGGCGAGCTTGGTGATCATGCGGGGATCGCCGGCCGCGTCCTCCACCACCACCGGCCGGCCCGCCAGCAGGGCGCGCACCACCGCGCTCTCCTCCGGGACGAGCAGGCCCAACGCCGAGGAGGGCCGCTCGGAGGAGACCGCGACGATCTCCATCCCGCCCTCCTCGGCCGGCAGCATCACGATCCCGGCCGCCGAATCGGCCAGGTGGCGGGCCTGCTCGGCGACCACGGCCAGGGCGTCGTCGGCGTCGCCACCCGACAGCAGGGCCGTGGTGACCGCCACCGACCCGTCGATCCACCGCTCGCGCTGGGTCGCGGCCTCGTAGAGGCGCGCGTTGCCGATGGCGATCCCGGCCTCGGTGGCCAGTACCCGGACCATGTGCAGGTCGTAGTCGTTGAACTGCTCGCCGTCGTGCTTCTCCGCCAGGTAGAGGTTGCCGAAGATCTCGCCCTGGACCCGGATGGGGACGCCGAGGAACGTGCGCATCGGCGGGTGGTGGGGCGGGAACCCGGCCGAGCGCGGGTCGGTGGTGAGGTCGGCCAGCCGGACCGGCTCCGGGTGCTTGATCAGGGCGCCGAGCAGGCCGCGTTGGCCGTCGGGCCGGTGGCCGATGAGCCGGGCGCGCTCGTCGTCGATGCCGTACGTGACGAAGTCCGACAGGCCCGGGCCCTCGACGTCCACGACCCCGATGGCCGCGTACCGGGCGCCGGCCAGCTCGGCCGCGGTCTCGCAGATCCGGTCGAGCGTGGAGTGCAGTTCGAGTCCGGTCCCGACCGAGCGCATGGCCTCCAGCAGCTGCGGCACCCGCGCGGTGAGCTCGGTCGACAGGCCCTGGAGGCTCCGGGTCGCCTGCGCTGCGGCCTCGAGCGGACCGGGGGACTCCTGTGGCTCCTGCACTGACATGACCTTGAGAGTAGTTAGTCCGTTTTGCCGGGGAAAGTCGACCAGACCGGGGTGGGCGTTCCCGCAGTTGCTCGCGCGGGAGCGCCCGCACCTCGACTAGACCGGAGCGGGCGCGCCCGCTCCGCTGCCCCCCAGCAGGGCCTCCGTCCGGCGCTCGCGTTCCAGCATCCGGCGCAGTGGGCCGTCCGCCGCGGCGAGTGCCCCGTACGGTCCGCGCTGCACGATCCGGCCGCCGTCGAGGACGAGCACCTCGTCGACGGCGTCGAGGCCGGCCAGCCGGTGGGTGATCAGCACCGTCGTACGGCCCTCGGTCGCGGCCAGCAGGTCGGCCGTCAGGGCGTCCGCCGTGGCGAGGTCGAGGTGCTCGGCCGGCTCGTCGAGGACGAGTACGGGGAAGTCGGCGAGCAGCGCCCGGGCCAGCGCGAGGCGCTGTCGCTGACCACCGGAGATCCGCTCGCCGTGCTCGCCGACGAGGGTGTCGAGGTCGAGGGGGAGCCGGGCGGCGGCGAGGGCCGCGCGCAGCTCGGCGTCGGTGGCGCCGGTCCTGGCCAGCCGGAGGTTCTCGCGCACGGAGCTGTCGAAGATGTGGGCGTCCTGGGCACACAGGCCCACGAACCGCCGCACCGCGTCGTCGTCGAGGTCCCGCACGTCCGTGCCCCCCAGGGTGTACGCCCCCGTGCAGGTGTCCACGAAGCGGAGCAGGACCTGGGCGAGCGTGGTCTTGCCGGCTCCCGAGGCACCGACGACGGCGATGCGGCGGCCGCGTTCGAGGACGAGGTCGACACCGCGCAGGGCGTCGGCCTCCTGACCGGCGTGGCGGGCGGTGAGCCCGGCGAGGCGGACCGGGAAGGGCGAGGCCGGCGGCGGGACGGGGGATTCCGTACGCACCGGCGCGGGGGAGTCGAGCACCTCGAACACCCGCTCCGCACTGCGCCCCACCCGCTGCCGGTACTGCACGGCGAGGGGCAGCCCGGCGACCGCCTCGAAGGCGGCCAGCGGAGTGAGCACGACGACCGCGAGGGCCACACCGGACAGGCTCCCGGCACGGACCGCGCCGACGCCGACGAGGGCCGCGCAGACCACGGTCAGCCCGCACACGAGGGCGGACAGGCCCGCCCCCAGGCCGGTGGCGGCGGCGCCCCGCCGGGCGATGCCGGTCAGCGTCGTGTCGGCACCGCGCACGCCCGCCTTCCGCTCCTCCAGGGCGCCGGCCACGGTGAGCTCGGCGGTGCCGGCGAGGAGGTCGGCCACCTGGGTGGCGAGTTCGCCGCGGGCGGGGGCCAGCCGCCGCTCCGCCCGACGGGCGAGCGCGCCACCGACCAGGGGCACGCCGACTCCGGCGAGCAGCAGCCCGGCGGCCAGCACGGCGCCGGCCGCGGGCAGGAGCCACGCGGTGAAGCCGACGGACGCGGCGCCGACGAGCACCGCGGTGCCCAGCGGGAGCAGCCAGCGCAGCCAGTAGTCCTGGAGGGCGTCCACGTCGGCCACCAACCGGGAGAGCAGGTCGCCGCGGCGGGTGGCGCGCAGTCCGGCGGGCGCGATGCGCTCCAGCCGGCGGTACACGGAGACGCGCAGGTCGGCGAGCATGCGCAGGACGGCGTCGTGGGAGACCAGCCGCTCCGCATAGCGGAAGACGGCCCGGCCGATACCGAAGGCGCGCGTGGCGGTGACCGCGACCATCAGGTAGAGCACGGGGGGCTGCTCCGAAGCCCTCGAGATCAGCCACCCGGACACGGCCATGAGCCCGACCGCCGACCCGGTGGCCAGACTCCCGAGCCCGAGCGCCGCCCCGAACCGCCCCCAGCGTGCCCGCGACTCCGTCCGGACCCGCGCGAGCACGTGACCCCGCGCGGCGGAGCCGCCGACCGGGACCGCGGAACCCGTACCGGGACCGTCACCCGTACCGGCACCGTCACCCGCACCCGAGTCGGCACCCGCGCCCCTACCCGAACCCGAGCGGTCACCCGAACTCGAACCCGCACCCGAGTCGGCACCCGCACCCGCCCCCGGACCACCCACGTGCACGACGCGGTCGGCGACGGCGAGCAGGGCCGGCCGGTGCACCACCAGCAGCACCGTGCGCCCCGCGGCGAGACGGCGGACCGCCTCGACGACCCCCTCCTCCGTCTCCCCGTCCAGCGCGGCCGTCGGCTCGTCCAGCAGCAGCACCGGCCGGTCGGCCAGGAACGCCCGGGCGAGCGCGAGCCGCTGCCGCTGCCCGGCGGACAGCCCCAGGCCGCCCTCGCCGAGCACCGTCTCCGCCCCGTCCGGCAGCGCGGACACGAACTCCCATGCCCCGGCGTCCCGCAGTGCGGCCTCCACCGCGGAGTGCGGCGCGTCCGGCCGCGCCAGCCGCACGTTCGACGCGACCGTCCCCGCGAACAGGTACGGCCGCTGCGGCACCCACGCGATCCGCGACCGCCATTGCTCGGGCGAGAGCTCCGCCAGATCGGCGCCGCCGATCCGGACCCGGCCGCCCGTCGGCCGTACGAACCCCAGCAGCACGTTCAGCAGCGTGGACTTGCCCGCGCCGCTCGGCCCCGTGAGGGCCACCGTCTCGCCCGGGCGGACGGTCAGCGACACCGGCGCCAGCGCGTCCCCGTCCCGCCCGGGGTACCGGACCGACACGCCCTCGACCCGCAGCTCCGCCCCGTCCGGGACCGGCGCCCCGACCGCGGGAGCCCCCGTCCCGGCCTCCAGCACCTCGAAGATCTCCTCCGCGGCCGCCAGTCCCTCGGCGGCCGCGTGGTACTGGGCGCCGACCTGACGCAGTGGCAGGTACGCCTCCGGGGCCAGGATCAGGATGACCAGACCCGTGTAGAGGTCCAGGTCACCGTGGACCAGCCGCATGCCGATCGTGACGGCCACCAGCGCCACCGACAGCGTCGCCAGCAGCTCCAGCGCGAACGACGACAGGAAGGCGATCCGCAGGGTCCGCAGGGTCGCCCGCCGGTACTCGTCGGTGATCTTGCGGATCGACTCGGCCTGCGCCTTCGCCCGGCCGAACACCTTCAGGGTCGGCAGACCCGCCACCACGTCCAGGAAGTGGCCCGACAGCCGGGACAGCAGCCTCCACTGACGGTCCATCCTGGCCTGCGTGGCCCAGCCGATCAGCACCATGAACACCGGGATCAGCGGCAGGGTCACCACGATGACGGCCGCCGACACCCAGTCCTCGGTGACGATCCGGGCGAGCACCGCCACCGGCACCACCACCGCCAGCCCCAGCTGCGGCAGGTAGCGCGCGAAATAGTCGTCGAGGGCGTCCACGCCCCGGGTGGCCAGTGCCACCAGCGATCCGGTGCGCCGGCCGCTGAGCCAGGCCGGCCCCAGGCCCGTGGCCCGGTCCAGCAGCCGCGCCCGCAGCTCCGACTTCACGGCAGCGCTCGCCCGGTGCGCAGCCAGCTCCGTCAGCCACGACACCAGCGCCCGCCCCACGGCCACCGCGGCGAGCAGGACCAGCGGCGTCCGGAGGGCCGGGACGTCCAGCCCGTGTCGGAAGGCGCCCGTCACGATCTCGGCGATCAGCATCGCCTGGCCGACGACCAGTCCCGCCCCGGCGAGACCGAGGGCCACCACCGCCGCGAGGAACCGTCGCGTGGACCGGGCGTGGCGGAGCAGGCGTGGGTCGATCGGTTTCACGTGAAACATCCCTCTCGGCAGGAAGGGCCGGATGGAACCTGATGGAGCCGGACGGACCCCGGCTGACCCCGCCGGGGTCAGCGGACCCGAACCGGAGCAGCCGGTCTGTCCGGCGATGTTTCACGTGAAACATCCCCCGGACCCGGCGACTCAGTGAGCGGGCTCGGCGATGTGCTGCGTACCGATCCGCTTGCGGAAGACCCAGTAGGTCCAGCCCTGGTAGAGCAGCACCACGGGCGTGGCCACCGCCGCGCACCAGGTCATGATCTTCAGCGTGTACGGGCTGGACGAGGCGTTGGTGACCGTGAGGCTCCACGCGTCGTCCAGTGAGGACGGCATGACGTTCGGGAAGAGCGTCAGGAAGAGCATCGCCACCGCGGCGGCGATGGTGATCCCGGACAGCGCGAACGACCAGCCCTCCCGGCCCGCCGCGAGGGCGGCGAGGGCGCCGGCCAGGGCGAGCACCGCCACGACCAGGGCGGCCAGGCTCTTGGCGTCCCCCTTCGAGACCTGGGTCCAGACCAGGAAGGCCAGCGCGAGCACCGCCGTGACGGCGCCCAGCCGCAGCGCCAGCGTGCGCGAGCGCTGCCGGATGTCGCCCACCGTCTTGAGCGAGGTGAAGACGGCGCCGTGGAAGGTGAACAGGGTGAGCGTGACCAGGCCCCCGAGGATCGAGTAGGCGTTCAGCAGGTCCCCGAGGGTCCCGACGTACTCCTTCGTGGCGTCGATCTTCACGCCGCGCACGATGTTCCCGAAGGCCACGCCCCACAGGAAGGCCGGGATCAGCGAGGTCCAGAAGATCGCGTGCTCCCAGTTGGTCTGCCAGCTCTCCTCGGGCCGCTTGGCGCGGTACTCGAAGGCGACGCCCCGGACGATGAGGCAGACCAGGATGACCAGCAGGGGCAGGTAGAAGCCGGAGAAGAGGGTGGCGTACCAGTCGGGGAAGGCAGCGAAGGTGGCGCCGCCGGCGGTGAGCAGCCACACCTCGTTGCCGTCCCAGACCGGGCCGATCGTGTTGATCAGCACCCGCTTCTCGGCCCGGTCCCGGGCCAGCAGCTTCGTCAGGACGCCGACTCCGAAGTCGAAGCCCTCCAGGAAGAAGTAGCCGGTCCACAGGACGGCGATGAGTACGAACCAGACGTCGTGGAGTTCCATAGCGCGGTCCCCTCGGCCTCAGTAGGAGAAGGCCATCGGCCGGTCGGCATCGGCGTCGCCGCCGATCTTGGTGGGCGGGTTGAGATCGGACTCGGTCAGCTCCGGCGGGCCGGCCTTGACGTACTGCACGAGCAGCCTGACCTCGATGACCGCGAGGACGGCGTACAGCAGGGTGAAGACGGCCATCGAGGTGACCACCTCGCCCTGGGAGACGCCGGGGGAGACCGCGTCCCGCGTGCGCAGCACGCCGTAGACCACCCACGGCTGCCGGCCCATCTCGGTGAAGATCCAGCCCCAGGAGTTGGCGATCAGCGGGAAGCCGAGCATCCAGACGGCGGCCAGCCAGTACCACCGCGTGAGCCGGGCGCCGAGCGGCTGCCTGAAGAGCACCAGGTGCGGCACCTCGTCCTCACCGGTCCGCAGGGCCGCGGGCAGCATGAACTTCCGGCGCGTCAGCCACAGCCCCGCCGCGCCCAGGGCGAGGGAGGCCATGCCGAAGCCGATCATCCAGCGGAAGCCCCAGTACGCGACCGGGATGTTGGGCCGGTAGTCACCGGGCCCGAACTTCTCCTGCTCGGACTTGTTGACGTCGTTGATGCCGGGGACGAAGGAGTCGAAGTCGTCGTTGGCGAGGAAGGACAGCAGGCCCGGGATCTCGACGGCGACCTTGTTGTGGCCCTTGTCCACGTCCCCGTACGCGAAGACGGAGAACGGCGCCGGCGCCTCGCCGTCCCACAACGCCTCGGCGGCGGCCATCTTCATCGGCTGCTGCTTGAACATGACCTTGCCGAGGAAGTCGCCGCTGAGCGCGGTGAGCAGGCCGGCGATCACGATGGTGACCAGGCCCAGCCGCAGCGAGGTGCGCATCGCCGGGACGTGCTTCCTGCGGGCCAGGTGGTAGGCGGCGATGCCGACCATGAACGCGCCGCCGGTGAGGAAGGCCGCGGACAGGGTGTGGAAGACCTGGGTGAGCGTGGTGTTCTGGCTGAGCACCGCCCAGAAGTCGGTCAGCTCGGCGCGGCCCGTGGCCTTGTTGAGCCGGTAGCCGACCGGGTGCTGCATCCAGGAGTTGGCCGCCAGGATGAAGTAGGCGGACAGGACGGTGCCGATCGAGACCATCCATATGCAGGCCAGGTGGATCTTCTTGGGGAGCTTGTCCCAACCGAAGATCCACAGCCCGATGAAGGTGGATTCGAAGAAGAACGCGATCAGGGCCTCGAAGGCGAGCGGGGCGCCGAAGACGTCGCCGACGAACCGCGAGTAGTCGGACCAGTTCATGCCGAACTGGAACTCCTGGACGATGCCGGTGACGACACCCATCGCGATGTTGATCAGGAAGAGCTTGCCCCAGAACTTGGTGGCCCTGAGGTACTTCTCCTTCTCTGTCCGCACCCAGGCGGTCTGCAGGCCGGCGGTGAGCGCGGCGAGCGAGATCGTCAGGGGGACGAAGAGGAAGTGGTAGACGGTGGTGATGCCGAACTGCCATCGCGCCAGAGTCTCCGGCGCCAGAGCCAGGTCCACGTCGTCTCTCCTTACGTCGCCGTGGGCGGCAGCGAGCGCACGTGAACCCGGGCGTACCCGGAGGAAACACGCACGCTTGTGAACGCGTTCACATTCACAAGCATTATGTCGCACAGGCTTCCGGCGGTTTCATCCGGGGGGTACACCTCTAGCCAAGGAATTCAACATCTTGTTGAATTTGCCCATGCAGATTCGAATCTCCTGGCCCGCCGGCCAGCTCACGGCCACGCTCGACGACACCCCGACCACCCAGGCGCTCACCGCCGCGCTCCCGATCCACGCGTCCGCGAACACGTGGGGCGAGGAGGTCTACTTCGACACCGGTGTCTCGGTCGCCCTGGAGGACGACGCCGAGCAGGTGGTCGACCCGGGCACCGTCGCCTTCTGGACCGAGGGCAACGCCCTCGCCCTCCCCTACGGCCCGACCCCGATCTCACGCAGGGGCGAGAGCCGCCTGGCGAGCCCGTGCAACGTGCTCGGCTCGTTCGACGGCGACCCCCGCCTCCTGGCCACCGTCCGCGACGGCGACCCCGTCCGCGTGGAAGCGGCGTAACACCGCTCCCACCCGCGACCGCGACTCCTACAGCTCCTTGCGGAACGCCTCCGCCGCATGCAGGAAGAGGTCGTTCGCCTCCGGCTCGCCGATCGTGACCCGCAGGCCCTCACCCGCGAACGGCCGGACCACCACACCGGCCTGCTCGCAGGCCGCCGCGAACCGCGCGGTGGCCTCGCCCAGCCGCATCCACACGAAGTTCGCCTGGGTCTCGGGCACCGTCCAGCCCTGGCCGACCAGCGTCTCGTACACCCGCTTGCGCTCGCCCACCAGCGACCCGACCCGGCCCAGCAGCTCGTCCTCGGCCCGCAGCGAGGCCACGGCCGCGTCCTGCGCCAGCTGACTCACGCCGAACGGCACCGCGGTCTTGCGCAGCGCGGCCGCCACCGGCTCGTGCGCGACCGCGAAGCCGACCCGCAGGCCGGCCAGCCCGTACGCCTTGGAGAACGTGCGCAGCACCGCGACGTTCGGCCGGTCGCGGTAGAGCTCGATGCCGTCCGGCACGTCCGCGTCGCGGATGAACTCGCGGTACGCCTCGTCGAGCACCACCAGGCAGTCCGCCGGAACCCGGTCCAGGAAGCGCTCCAGCGCGGCCCGGCGCACGACGGTGCCGGTCGGGTTGTTCGGGTTGCAGACGAAGATCAGCCGGGTGCGCTCGGTGATCGCGTCGGCCATGGCGTCCAGGTCGTGCACGTCGCCCGGCGTGAGCGGGACCTGGACGGAGGTCGCGCCCGAGATCTGCGTGATGATCGGATAAGCCTCAAAAGATCGCCACGCGTACATGACCTCGTCGCCCGGGCCCGCCGTCGACTGGATCAGCGACTGCGCGACCCCCACCGAGCCGGTGCCGGTGGCCACGTGCTCGACGGGCACGCCGAAGCGCTCCGCCAGCTCCGTGACCAGCCCGGTGCAGGCCATGTCGGGGTACCGGTTGAAGCTCCCCGCCGCCGCGACCGCGCTCTCCAGCACGCCCGGGAGCGGCGGATACGGGTTCTCGTTGGAGGACAGCTTGTACGCCACGGGCCCCCCGGCCGCCGCCGGCTTCCCCGGCTTGTACGTGGGGATGCCGTCCAGCTCGGCGCGCAGCTTCGGGCTCTTCTCGCTCACCGCAGGTCCTCCTCGACCTTCCCGTACAACTCAATACTGCTCACCTTATGAGGATTCCGCCGTTCGGAGAATGGCTGGCAGAAGGAATGAGGGGAGCGCATGCATATATGCGTGCGCCGGTGGCTTGCGCCGTGGCGCGCATCCCTCGTGAAGGTGAGTTGAGACCACTTCGAAACATCCGCACTTTGGCATGCCCGTACCGGCCGACAGGTGCCAGCACCGCCCTTTCCCCATAACCTCCTTTGTTTCCAAGGTCATTGAGGGTGGCGAACCTTGCAGAAACGTGCCTGTCAACGACTGCATATGCATCCGGACCAGCCAGGCACCCGAGCCCTACTATCGGCTCGCCATGACAGCAGCAGGGAAGCATCAGGTGAGCCGGACGGAGACCCCCCGGCGGGCCGCCCGGCAAGGACGGGCAGGCATCAGGGACGTGGCCGCCGCGGCCGGCGTCTCGATCACAACTGTCTCGGACGCGCTCAATGGCAAGGGCCGGCTGCCGGACGCCACCCGCCGCCACGTCCGCGAGGTCGCAGACCGGCTGGGCTATCGCCCCTCCGCCGCGGCCCGAACGCTCCGTACGGGCAAATCGGGCCTCATCGGCCTGACCGTCACCACGTACGGGGATGAACCTTTCACCTTCACCGAATTCGCGTACTTCGCGGAGATGGCGCGGGCCGCCACCTCCGCCGCGCTCGCCCGGGGGTACGCCCTCGTCATCCTCCCGGCGACCTCGCGCCACGACGTGTGGTCGAACGTCGCCCTCGACGGGACCGTGGTGATCGACCCCTCCGACCACGACCCGGTCGTCACCGAGCTGGTCCGCCAGGGCCTGCCGGTGGTCTCCGACGGCCGGCCGGCGGGCTCGCTCCCGGTCACCGCCTGGGTCGACAACGACCACGAGGCCGCCGTACTCGACCTGCTCGACCACCTCGCCGCCGCCGGCGCGCGCCGCATCGGGCTCCTGACCGGCACGACCACGGACACGTACACCCGGCTCTCGACCACCGCCTACCTGAACTGGTGCGCCCGCGTCGGCCAGGACCCGGTGTACGAGTCCTACCCCGCCCACGACCCGTGCGCGGGCGCGGTCGCCGCCGACCGGCTGCTCGCCCGGCCCGACCGGCCGGACGCGGTGTACGGGCTCTTCGACCCCAACGGCACCGACCTGCTCGCCGCCGCCCGCCGCTACGGGCTGCGCGTCCCGGACGACCTGCTGCTGGTCTGCTGCAGCGAGTCCACCGTCTACGCGAACACCGAGCCGCCGATCACGACCCTCTCGCTCAAGCCCCGGCGCATCGGCACGGCGGTCGTCCAGCTCCTCATCGACGCCATCGAAGGCGTCGACGACGGACGGCCGGTCGAGCAGGTGATACCGACCGAACTCATCATCAGGACCTCGTCGCAGCGCCGGAAGCCGCGTACCACGGTCAGCCCGCCGCGCTCGCCGGCCAAGGACTGACGACGGGCCCCGTCGCGAGAAGACCACCCGTTCAGACCCCCCAAACCGGGAGAAACTGCCAGACCGGCCGTGTTCGTCCAGGATTCACCACCCCTGGTGCGTCACACAGCGCGAGCCGCATTCCTATGATGGGCGCACGACATCACGGACCCTCCGTCAGGAGGGTCCGCGGGTGCACGGCAGCGCGAGGTGGTGGAGGGGTCGATGACTCAGGGGGCCGGTCAGGGACCCGCGATGCGGACGGAGACGCTCCGGGATTTCCGCGTTCCCGCGGTCGAGTACGGCCCGTACGGCTCCGCCCCCGCCCCCGCCCCCGGCACCCCCGCCGGGTACGAAGGCGGCACCGGGTACGGCGCGACGCCGGCCGCCGCGTACGAGTCCGGCGCCGTCCCCCCGTACGAGGGCGCCGTACGCGCCGGCTACGAGCCCGGCACCGCGCCCGCCGCACCGTACGGCGCCGAGGCCACCCCCGCAGCCCCGCCGCACGGCACCGAGGACGCCGAGGGCTACACGCCGACCCGGCGCGACCTGCCCGTCATCGGCCGGCAGGCCGCCGGCGGCGGCCCCGGCGACACCGTCCAGCTCCAGTACGTCCCGGAGGAGCGCAAGCCCGGCCAGGGCCCGCTCTGGGTCGTCGGCGACGTCCACGGCTACCTGGACGAGCTCGTCGCCGAGCTGCGCGCGCAGGGCCTCATCGACGCCGAGGGCAGCTGGGCCGCCGGCAACTCCCGCCTCTGGTTCCTCGGCGACTTCACCGACCGCGGCCCCGACGGCATCGGCGTGATCGACCTCGTCATGCGGCTGTCCGCCGAGGCCGCCGCGGCCGGCGGCTACTGCAAGGCGCTGATGGGCAACCACGAGCTGCTGCTCCTCGGCGCCAAGCGCTTCGGCGACACCCCCGTCAGCTCCGGCGCCGGCACCGCCACCTTCCAGGCCGCCTGGCTGCTCAACGGCGGCCAGCGCGTCGACATGGAGCGTCTGCAGGACGTCCACCTCCAGTGGATGTCCCGGCTGGACTCGGCCGTCGTCGTCGACGGCCACCTCCTGGTCCACTCGGACACCACCGCCTACCTCGACTTCGGCGACTCCGTCGAGGAGGTCAACGACACCGTCAAAGAGGTCATCAACCGCAACGACGCCGACGAGTGCTGGGACCTCTTCCGCAAGTTCACCAAGCGCTTCAGCTTCCGCGACGAGGAGGCGGGCCCGGGTGCGGTGCGCGAGCTGCTCGGCACCTACGGCGGCGGCCGCCTCGTGCACGGCCACAGCCCGATCCCGTACCTGCTGGGCGAGGTCGGCTCCGAGGACGGCGACGAGGAGAGCCGCCCGGTCATCGAGGGCCCGCACGTGTACGCCGACGGGCTCGCCATCGCCATGGACGGCGGGGTGACCATGGCCGGAAAGCTCCTGGTCGTACAACTTCCGCTGAGCGACTGAGCGTTCACCGTCCGGGGTATTTCACCAAAGCCCCTGTCACCGCACGGCACGGGCGCTCTACCATCGCACTGTCCGTAGCAGGCTCTCCTCCGTTTCCGCCGGACGCCCGGTCTACGCGGGCATACCGGCGCCCACGGAGCATCGGGGGACGCACATGACCAGCGCTGGCAACCTGCTGACCGAGGACCGCCCGGAGTTCCTGCGCCTCCTCGACGAGGTCCTGCGCACCGCGCACGAGCGCCCGGACCTGGCCGCGGTCGGCGAGCGGCTCAACGCGGAGCAACTGCGCACGATGGCGCTCAACGCCAGCGTCATCCTGACGACGGCCGCGGCACCGGAGTACGACCACTACGTGAAGGTCCGCGAGGAACTGCGCGAGCCGGCCGGGGCACGGGATCCGGCGTCGGCGGACGACGACACGGGCGGGGCGGGCGCGAGCGCGGTGGTGCTCGTCCTCGCCCCGGTCCTGGCCGTCACCGCCATGCTGATCTTCCTGCTGGTCGGCTACGTCCTCAAACTGCTCGACCCGGCACCGGCGTTCGCCGACACCATGCTCACGGCGGGCTGGCTGTTCGGCGGGCTGACCGTGGTCGCGATCCTCTTCGCCGCGGTGGGACTGCTCGTCACGGCCGTGCGCAACAGCGCGAACGAGGTGGTGGCCGAGGACCCGGAGGCGATACCCGAGGAGGTCTCGCGCGCCCGCGAGGCCTGGCGCAACGCGCTGCTGGAGCGGGGCATCCTGCCCTTCCTGCGCGAGGCGCTCGCCGATCCGAGCACGGACCCGGCCGCGAGCACTCCGCGGCGGCCCACGGGCGGCGGCCGGATCCCCCATCTGGGGTACACGCGGCCGGACTTCACCAGCCCAGGGCCGGCCGCGGACGATCCGGTGCGTCGGCCCGGCTACACGAGCCCGGACTTCACGAGCCCCGACGTCGGCAGCCCGGACCGCCTCCCGGACTGATGTCCGGGGGCGGCCCGGGCCGCGTGGGTGGTGCCGTTACCGCGGGTCCGGCAGGGCTTCCTGCCGGATCACCGCCCTGCTACTGCTCGGGTCAGCCCTTGTGGTGCGCGGGGCGGAACTTGTTGGGCTTGGCGGCGTGGTGGGCGACCGGCTTGGCCACCACCTTCCGCATCTGCTTCTTGGCCGGCCGGGCCTTGACCGCTGCCGGCTTCTTGGCCGCCGGGACCTTGGGAGCGGCCCGGCGCTGCAGCGGCGGGTTGTCGACCAGGTCGTTGACCTTGGTCCAGCCCTGGTTGCAGGTCAGGGTGGGCGGGTTGCTGGAGACCACGGTGCACTCGGTCTCGAAGACCGTGGTGAGGCCCGTGTCCGGGTCGGGAGCCACGACCTCGACGTGGGCGTTGTTGTTGTGGTCGCTGATCGCGATGCCGCACGCCCCGGCCGGGTAGCCGGTGTTGTCGGACAGGTTGTTCCACTCGAAGTTCGACGGCGGAGCCGGCGTCAGACTGCGGATACCGGCCCACGCGTTGCCGTCGACGATGACACCCTTGACCTCCTGCGAGGCGCTGGGCTTGTACACGGAGACGCCCGTGCACCCGCCCGTCGCACCCGTGGCGCCCTGGGCGCCGGTCGCACCGGTGGCACCGGTGGCACCCGTCGCACCCGTCGCACCCGTCGCGCCGGTCGCACCGGTGGCGCCGGTCGCACCCGTCGCGCCGGTGTCGCCCGTCGCGCCCGTCACGCCGGTGGCACCCGTCGGACCGGTCGGACCCGTCGGACCCGTCGGGCCCACCGAGCCCTCGCCGCCGGGGCCGGTCGCGCCCGTGGCACCGGTCGGACCCGTGTCACCCGTCGCGCCGGTCACACCCGTGGCACCGGTCGGGCCCACCGAGCCCTCGCCGCCGGGGCCCGTGGCACCCGTCGCACCGGTGGCGCCCGTGGCACCCGTCGCACCGGTGGCACCCGCCGGGCCGGTCGGGCCCGTCGTACCGGTGCCGCCGCCGCCGGCAGGGCCCGTCGGACCCGTGGCACCCGTGGCACCCACGCCGGTCGCACCCGTGGCACCCGTGGCGCCGGTCGCACCCGTGGCACCGGCCGGGCCGGTCGCGCCGGTGCCGCCGCCCCCGGCGGGGCCCGTCGGGCCCGTCGGACCGGTGGGACCGGTCGGGCCGGTCGCGCCGGTCGCGCCCGGGCACTTGTCGTGGTCGTCGTGGCCCCCGCCACCGCCGTGGTCGTCGTCGTCGCCGCCGCCCAGGTACTCGTCCAGCAGCTGCGCGTGGAGCGGCTTGCCCTCGTGGTGGCGCGGGCCGTCCTCGTGCTCGCGCGGGTGCTCCTCTTCCTTGCAGTCGTCGCCGTCACCGCCGCCCGCCGGGCGGACCGCGGTCACCTCCGACCGGGCCTGCTGCGCCGCCGTGGCGACGACGGGGCTGACGACGCCGGCCAGCACGAGGGAGAGCGAGGCCAGGGCTCCGCCCGCCATCCAGGCCCTGCTCCGGGGCAGGGGCCCGAGGGGGGCCTTGGTCCGGTGCTCACGACTCATAGAGCGCTCCTTTGGGAAGGTACGTCGGACCGGGGCTATCGGCGCCCCGGTCGCGGGGTCGAGCTTCCCCTGATGATCATGAATCGCGTATGCAACGCCCCTAGAAGAACCGCCCCTTATCAGCACATCGGCCTACTCGATGCCTGCCATCCGGGTCACCCGATTTGCCCCGTATAGATGCAGGATGTACGAACCCTGCCATCGTTCCGGCCGACCGCTTCCGGCCACTCGGTACGTTGGCGACCGCGAATCCGCGGTGATCGGGGCAGCGATTTTCGGCGCCCCTCGGCGCGCCACCCCCGGCGACGCACCCCCGCTCCCTAGAGTCACCGACCGCCGGAACGCCCACCGGGACGACTCCGGAACGCACGCCCACTACTGCGGACGGGGACGGGGACCGTGAAAGCAACTGTCTGTCTGAACATGATCGTCAAGGACGAGGCGCCCACCATCGCCAAGTGCCTCGAGTCCGTGCGCCCCCTGATCGACACCTGGGTCATCGTCGACACGGGCTCGACGGACGGCACCCAGGACGTCGTCCGCGAGTGCTTCCGCGACCTGCCCGGCACCCTGTACGAGCGCCCGTGGAAGGGCTTCGACGGCAGCCGCACCGAGGCCGTCGAACTCGCCCGCGACACCGCGGACTACCTCCTGTTCATCGACGCCGACGACGTCATGGAGATCCGGCCGGACTTCCGGATGCCGGACCTCTCCCTGGACGCGTACCAGATCGCCCTGCACGACGGGCCGCTCATCCACTACCGGCCGGCCCTGGTCGCCACCCGGCTGCCGTGGCGGTACGTCGGCGTGCTCCACGAGTACATCGACTGCGGCACCCCCCAGTACAGCCGCGCCGTCCTGGAGGGCATCAACATCCTCAGCATCGGCGGCGGCGCCCGGCTCCGGGAGAACGGCCAGCGCGCCAAGTACCTGCGCGATGCCGCCGTCCTGGAGGAAGGCCTGGCCAAGGAGCCCGACAACGCGCGCTACATGTTCTACCTGGGGCAGAGCTGGCGCGACGCGGGCGAGCCGGAGAAGTCCATGGCCGCGTACGACCGGCGCGCGCAGATGATCGGCTTCTACGAGGAGACGTACCTCGCGCAGGTGTACGCCGCCCGGGCCGCCGCGGGCCTCGGCCGGCCGATGCCGGAGCTGATCGACCGCTACCTGCGCGCGCACGAGAGCCGGCCCTGCCGGGCCGAGGCGATCGGCGACCTCGCCGCCCTGTGCCGCACCGCCAAGCGCTGGCCGCTGGCGTACATGTTCGCCAAGGAGGCCGTCCGCATCCCGTACCCGGACGACGTCCTGTTCGTCGAGTACGGCTGGCACGACTGGCGCGCCCTCGACGAACTCGCCATCGCCGCCTACTGGACCGGCGCGTACCGGGAGTCGCTGGAGTGCTGCGAGCGCCTCCTGGGCGAGGGCCGGCTGCCCGCCGACCAGCGCGACCGGGTCTCCGCGAACCTGGACTTCGCGCGGAAGGGGCTCGGCGGGACGTACACCACGGTCGCCTGACCCCACCGCCGCACGGACCGGCCCGCGACTCCCCCCATGAGGTCGCGGGTCGGTCCGTGCGCGGGTGCGGGCCCCGGGCGGGTCAGTCGGCCAGCGGCAGGTAGACCCGGTTGCCCGAAGCCGCGAACTCGGCGGACTTCTCCGCCATGCCCGCCTCGATCTCGTCGGACTTCAGGTCACCGCCGTGCTCGCGGCGGATGTCCTGGGAGATCTTCATCGAGCAGAACTTCGGACCGCACATGGAGCAGAAGTGCGCGGTCTTGGCCGGCTCGGCGGGCAGCGTCTCGTCGTGGAACTCGCGCGCCGTGTCGGGGTCCAGGGCCAGGTTGAACTGGTCCTCCCAGCGGAACTCGAAGCGCGCGTCCGAGAGCGCGTCGTCCCACTCCTGCGCGCCCGGGTGGCCCTTGGCCAGGTCCGCCGCGTGTGCCGCGATCTTGTACGTGATGACGCCGGTCTTGACGTCGTCGCGGTTGGGCAGGCCCAGGTGCTCCTTGGGCGTCACGTAGCAGAGCATCGCCGTGCCCCACCAGGCGATCATGGCCGCGCCGATGCCCGAGGTGATGTGGTCGTACGCCGGGGCGACGTCGGTGGTCAGCGGGCCGAGCGTGTAGAACGGCGCCTCCTCGCAGATCTCCTGCTGGAGGTCGATGTTCTCCTTGATCTTGTGCATCGGGACGTGGCCCGGGCCCTCGATCATGGTCTGGACGTGGTGCCGCTTGGCGATGGTGTTCAGCTCGCCCAGGGTCCGCAGCTCGGCGAACTGCGCGTCGTCGTTGGCGTCCGCGATGGAGCCGGGCCGCAGGCCGTCGCCCAGCGAGTACGTGACGTCGTACGCGGCGAGGATCTCGCAGAGCTCCTCGAAGTTCGTGTAGAGGAAGTTCTCCTTGTGGTGCGCCAGGCACCAGGCCGCCATGATCGAGCCGCCGCGCGAGACGATGCCGGTCTTGCGGCGGGCGGTGAGCGGCACGTACCGGAGCAGCACGCCGGCGTGCACCGTCATGTAGTCGACGCCCTGCTCGGCCTGCTCGATCACGGTGTCCTTGTAGATCTCCCAGGTAAGGTCCTCGGCCTTGCCGTCGACCTTCTCCAGGGCCTGGTACAGGGGCACCGTGCCGATCGGGACGGGGGAGTTGCGCAGCACCCACTCGCGGGTGGTGTGGATGTTGCGGCCGGTGGAGAGGTCCATGACGGTGTCGGCGCCCCAGCGGGTGGCCCACGTCATCTTCTCCACCTCCTCCTCGATGGAGGAGGTGACCGCGGAGTTGCCGATGTTGGCGTTCACCTTCACCAGGAACCTCTTGCCGATGATCATCGGCTCGATCTCCGGGTGGTTGACGTTCGCCGGGAGCACCGCACGACCCGCGGCGATCTCCTCGCGCACCACCTCGGGGGAGACGTTCTCGCGGATCGCGACGTACTCCATCTCCGGGGTGATCTCGCCGCGGCGGGCGTACGCGAGCTGCGTGACGGCCTGGCCGGCGCGGCCGCGGCGCGGCAGCCGCGGGCGGCCGGGGAAGACGGCGTCGAGGTTCTTGAGGCCACCGCGCGGAGAGGTGTGCTTGATGCCGTCGTCCTCGGGGCGCACGGGGCGGCCCGCGTACTCCTCGGTGTCGCCGCGGCCGATGATCCAGTTCTCGCGGAGCGGGGCCAGGCCGCGGCGGACGTCGGTTTCGACGGTGGGGTCGGTGTACGGACCGGACGTGTCGTAGAGCGTGACGTCCTTGCCGTTGGTGAGGTGGACCTGGCGGACGGGCACACGGAGGTCGGGGCGGGAGCCCGCGACGTAGCCCTTGTGCCAGCCCGGCTGGCGCTCGCTTCCGCCGTCCTGGCTGGTGGCAGGCGTGCGTGCATCCTGAATGGTCATGAGACCTATCTCCCTACGCCGGCATTACCCGGTAACAGGTTCGGCGGTCGGCGCAGCCTCCTCCCGTACGTGTCGTGCGTCCACATCGACGCGCGTACGGTGATCAGCGCCCTCTCAGCCCGGTGCTCCGAGCTCCCGCGTTGTGCAAAGGTGCCCCCACGCTAGCGGCATCCGTGGCGCGCTGAACAGTGGGCCCCCTCCATCTGTTGCGATGATCTGCCTGTGATGACCTCGCCCCAGCGCCCCGCAGACCACGACCGTGGCCCCGGCCACGACGGCCACGACGGCCACGGGCACGGCCCCGGACCCGGCCGTGCCGACGGACACGACGGCCACGGCCACGGCCACGGGCATGCGCACAGCCACGGTCCGGCGGCTCCCGGCTCACGGCACCTGCGCAGGGTGATCGCCGCGGTGCTGATTCCGTTCGCGGTAGCGGTGGTCGTGGGTCTGGTCGTCCTGTGGCCCGGCGGCACGCCCTCGCACCAGCGCACCGGCGTCGGCTTCGACCGGCAGACCCAGCAGGGGCGGGTGGTCGCGTTCCAGCGGGTGGACTGCAAGGAGGTCAACGCCGCCCAGGTCCCGGTGGGCGGGGACACCGCCGGACAGACGGACCGCAGTGGTGCGCAGTCGCGAACCGGGCAGTGCGGGAAGGCGACGGTGGAGGTGCAGACCGGCCCCGACACGGGCCGGAAGTTCGTGGAGGTCGTCCAGCCCGGCGCCCCGCGCCAACTGAAGGACGGTCAGGAGGTCGTCGTCGCGTACGCCCCGGACGCCCCGCGCGACCTGCAGTACTCGGTGGTCGACCTGAACCGCAAGCTGCCGCTCGCCCTGCTGGCCGGCATCTTCGCGGCGGCCGTGGTGCTGGTCGGGCGGATGCGGGGCGTCACCGCCCTCATCGCGCTGGTGGTGAGCTTCGGCGTGCTGACGCTGTTCATCCTGCCCGCCATCCTGGACGGTTCGAACCCGCTGGTCGTCGCGGTGGTCGGGGCCAGCGCGATCATGCTGATCGCGCTGTACATGTGCCACGGGCTGACCGCCCGCACCTCCGTGGCGGTGCTCGGCACGCTGGTCTCGCTGCTGCTGATCGGGCTGCTGGGCTCGGTGTTCATCGACTGGGCGTTCCTGAGCGGCAACACCGACGACAACACCGGCCTGATCCACGGCCTGTACCCGGACATCGACATGAGCGGCCTGCTGCTGGCCGGTGTGCTCATCGGATCCCTGGGCGTGCTCGACGACGTGACGGTCACCCAGACCTCGGCCGTGTGGGAACTGCACCAGGCGGACTCGCGGATGGGGCCGCGGGCGCTGTACCGGGCCGCCATCCGGATCGGCCGGGACCACATCGCCTCGGTGGTCAACACCCTCGTACTGGCGTACGCGGGTGCGGCCCTGCCTTTGCTCCTGCTGTTCTCGATCGCACAGAGCAGCATGGGCGCGGTGGCCAACAGCGAGCTGGTCGCCGAGGAGATCGTCCGCACCCTCGTCGGTTCGATCGGCCTGGTCGCCTCGGTGCCGGTGACCACGGCGCTGGCAGCGCTGGTGGTCTCCACCGACCGGCCGGGATCCCCGGCCGCCGCGCCGGCCGGGGGGCCGGGGCGCGGCGGGCGGGGACGCCGGCGCAAGCCCTAGACCACGCCGGCCGCAGGCCGGTGGTCGTACGGCCGGTGGTCGTACGGCCGGTGGTCGTACGACCGGCGGGTGTACGGCGGGCGTACGGGCCGGCGGGCGTACCGGCCGGCGGGCCGGTACGCGGGAGGAGCGGCGCGGGCACGGAGGCTCGGAGTTCTCCGCGGGCCGCGCGGTGCGGAGCGCCGGGTCAGCCCGCGTTCCGCTGGTTCTGCTGGGTCTGCGCCTCGGCGAGGATCCGGCCGAGGGCCTCGTCGAGGTTCTCCTCGAAGTCGCCGAGGTTGCGCTCCTGGCCGAGCGGCACCAGCCGGTCGGTCCGGTCGAGGAACGCCACCAGGGGGGCGGCGCTCGCCCGGAAAAGGGCGCGGTCACCACCGACCTGGAGCCGGATGTGGACGTCGGACAGCTCGTCCGGGTCGGTGGGCGCGATGTGCACATCGCCGTCGCCGCACGGCTTGTTGATCCCGTCGAGCAGGAGCTCCCGGCCGAACGCCCAGGTCACGGGCGCGTCTCCGGGGAGGTGGAAGGTCAGACGGACTGCGTACGGATCACGTGCGTCGTACCGGAGCTCCACCGGGATCCGGAACGAGAGCTCCTCGGAAACGAGGAAGCTCATCATGACCTCTGCCTGTACCGACTCGCGCATTGCCTACCCCGCTGTTGTGGAAGTGGCCAGGAATGACCCCCCAGGACCCCCTTGACAAGGGTGGTGCACCCGCTTGCAGATCACAAGGAGTGAGTTTTCAGATACTGATAGAGAACGAGAGCGAGCTCAACAGCGCGCCTACTTCACTCCGTAGCCGATCAACCACATAGAGCAATCGGTCCTGTTGATGCAAGGGGAGTGAAATCGCCATGGTCGCAGCCGCGTCACCTGCGGTGATGGGAATCGCGGCGCAAACCGTGCCCAAGGCGTACTCCTGGCGCTCGATCGCGGGTTCCATTCGCCCCATGGAAGCGATCCGTTGTTCGAGGGCGCGTTGGTCACGCACCGTATACGGCGTGACGGCCTCGACGGGGTGGCTCGCGTAGTACGCGCGCCGGGTCTCGGCGTCGAGCTGGCCGAGCAGGCACTGGCCGATGGCGTGCGCGTGGCCGGTCGCACGGAAGTCGGCCCATTCCTCGACCGCGGGGAGCGCCGGGCTGTCGGACACGCCGACGACCTCGATCTCGCCGTCGCGGAACACCGCGAAGTAGATGGGCGCCCCGACCACGTCCCGGAAGTGCGCCAGGGAGTCGAGGATCATGCTGCGACGTTTCTGCTGCAATCCCCCACCGGCCAGGCGTCCCGCCGCGGCGCCCAGCACGAACACCCCGCCCTCCCGGCGGAGGTAGCCCTCGTGGGTCAGGGTGCGCAGCAGGTGGTAGGCCGTGGGGAGCGGGAGGCCGGCCTCGCGCGCCAGCTGCTTCGCCGGAGCGCCGTCACTGTGGGACCCCGCGGCCTCCAGCAGTCTCAGCGCCCTCTGCACCGAGCCGATCAGCGTCGGAACGACGGTGTTGTCCACCGAAGACAAGACTCACCCCCAGGCGTGGCGGCGGGCGCTGGGGGCCCGCCTGCGGGGGCCGCCCCCGCAGCGGCCGCACTCCTGGGGGCCTCCACGCGGTGGCGTGGTCCTGGAAAACCCTGGTCAGAGCGGTGATACCCGGCCACGCGGTCCCAGGGACGGCATAGATTGCCACTGTATCCACCGATTCCTGGGACACGGGTGGTCGAGCGCTCCTTCTTCCCTCATGCGGGCTAACCGCCGCGTGGGGTGAGCGACGCTCGTGCGCCGCCCGTGCGCCTTCCACCCGCCTCGACCGGGCGCGTGCCGCCCTACCAGTCGCCGTGGGTGGACTTCGTGCCCGAGCCGGTGAACTTGCGCACCACGAAGATCAGACCGCCCACCAGTGCGACGAACAGCAGGGCCTTGAAGACGAAGGAGATGAGCGCGCCCAGGAAGGCCGTGATGACCCCGCCGAAGACCATGAGGGCGAGCAGCGGGACCGCCACCCACTTAACCCACCAGGGCATGCCTGCGAATATCTCCCGGATGCCGTCCATTTCCTCAACCTCTTCCTGTCTTGTCGCTTCCTGCCTTCGATGCTAGGAGGCGGAAAGGAAGAACGGAGGCGGGGAAAGCCCTTGGAGTCCCCTGATCCGCCCCCTAGGGGTCGGGCCCCGGGGGCGGCCTCAGCTCTCAGGGGGAGAGAAGACCACCATCACCCGCAGGTCCTCCGAGATGTGGTGGAACCGGTGCGGCACCCCTGCCGGGACGTACACGACGCTGCCGCGCGCGACGGCCGTCGTCTCCTCCCCCACGGTGATCGCGCCGCGGCCGCTGACCACGAAGTACACCTCGTCCTGGCCGTGCGGCTGCTGCGGGTCGGTCTGCCCGGCGTCGAGCGCGTAAAGCCCCACGGACATGTTCCGCTCGCGCAGGAACTGCAGGTACGCCCCCTTGTTGGCCGCCCGTTCCGCTTCGAGCTCGTCCAGCCGGAAAGCCTTCATCGTCCCTGTTCCCCTACCGTTTCCCGGATCCGCTCCACTGCTTATATCCGCCACGGATCATCTCTGCCACGATCAGACCCATGACGAATTTCCTAGTCAAGACGCTCGCCAACGCGGCAGCCCTGGCCGTGGCCATCTGGCTGGTCGCCGACATCACGCTGACCGGTGACAGCACCGGCCGCAAGGTCCTGACCCTCGTCCTGGTCGCCCTGGTGTTCGGCCTGGTGAACATCATCGTCAAGCCGGTGGTGAAGCTGCTGTCCTTCCCGCTGTTCGTCCTGACGCTGGGGCTGTTCACCCTGGTCGTCAACGCCCTCATGCTGCTGCTCACCTCGTGGATCTGCGACAAGCTCGACCTCAGCTTCCACGTGGAGGGCTTCTGGACGGCCGTCGTCGGCGGCCTGATCATCAGCGTCGTGTCCTGGGCCGTGAACCTGGCCCTGCCCGACAACGACTGAGCGGCGGCCCCCATGAACGGCTTCGAGGACACGGCCGCGGCGGGGTACGGCGACGGCACGCGCGCGGTACGGGCCGGTTTGCCCGAGCCGGTCAAGAACGAGCCGGTCCTGCCCGGTCCGGCGTTCGCGGCGCACTTCCACCTGCCGGGCGACGTCGAGGGCCCGTATGCGTACGGCCGCGACACCAACCCCACGTGGACGCTGCTGGAGCGGGCCATCGGTGAGCTGGAGGCCCCGGGGACGGACGGCACGGACACCGTCGTGTTCGCCTCGGGCATGGCGGCGGTCTCGGCCGTGGTCCTCTCCCAGGTGCGGGCCGGCGACCTGGTCGTCCTGCCCTCCGACGGCTACCAGGTGCTGCCGCTGGTGCGGGCCCAACTGGAGGACTACGGCGTGCGGGTGCGCACCGCGCCCACGGCCGGCGACGCCCAGGCCGCGCTGGTCGACGGCGCCCGCCTGCTGTGGCTGGAGACCCCCTCGAACCCGGGGCTCGACGTGTGCGACGTACGCCGGCTCGTCGACGTGGCGCACGCGGCGGGAGCCCTGGTCGCGGTGGACAACACCCTCGCCACCCCGCTCGGCCAGCGCCCGCTGGAGTTGGGTGCCGACTTCTCGGTGGCCAGCGGCACCAAGGGGCTGACCGGCCACGGCGACCTGCTGCTGGGCTACGTCGCCTGCCGCGACGCCGGGCTCGCGGAGCGGGTGCGCAGGTGGCGCAAGGTCGTCGGCGCCATCCCCGGCCCCATGGAGGCCTGGCTGGCGCACCGCTCGCTGGCCACGATCCAGCTGCGCAACCAGCGCCAGTGGACCAACGCGCTGGCCGTGGCCGAAGCCCTGGCCGACCGGTCCGAGGTGGCCGGGCTGCGCTACCCGGGACTGCCCTCCGACCCCTCCCACGAGGTCGCGGCCCGGCAGATGCGCGGGTTCGGCGGGGTGGTGTCGTTCACCCTCCCGGACCGGGCGTTCGCCGAGCGGTTCCTGACCGCGCTGCGACTGGTCGAGGACGCCACGAGCTTCGGCGGCGTACGGTCGACCGCCGAGCGGCGCGGGCGGTGGGGCGGCGACGCGGTGCCCGAGGGCTTCGTCCGCTTCTCCGCGGGGGTGGAGGACACCGAAGACCTGGTGGCGGACGTGCTGCGGGCTCTGGACGCCGCGGGCTCCGGGGCCTGAGGCCCGACGCGCCCGGCGCGTCCCCGCGGGACCGTCGGACGGGGGCGGACGCTCCGAGCCTCCCCCCTCATGGCTCGGAGCGTCCCTGGGTCCCCGCGCTCCGCCCCGGTCTCCGCGCGAAGAACCACGCGGACAAGGCTAGTTGACTCTGTGTCAGAGTCCAATCACCGTAACGACAGAGACCTATCGACATATTTATAGTGGGGAGTCCGCTGGGGGCGAGGCCACCGGAGAGGGGCAGCCATGGATCTGGTCCTGCTGCGTACCTTCGTCGCGGTGCACCGGGCCGGGTCGTTCACCAGGGCCGCCGCCCTGCTGGGCCTCTCCCAACCCGCCGTGACCTCCCAGATCCGCACGCTCGAACGGCAGTTGGGCCGACCGCTGTTCCTGCGCCGGGCCCGCGGCGTGACGCCGACGGCGGTGGGGGACGAGCTCGCGCACCGGGCCGCCCCGCACCTGGACGCCCTGCTGGAGATCACCGGGAGCGGTGCGGACTCCGGGCCGGGGCTGCGCTCCCTGCACCTGGCCGGACCGCCGGAGTTCCTCTCGCTGCGCGTGCTGCCGGCCCTCGTACCGCCTGCCGGCGAGGGGTCGGGCAGGGCCCCGGCCGTACGGGTCTCCCTGCCCGCCGGGACGCAGGACGCACTGGACGGCCTGGCCGCCGGGCACCACGACCTGGCCGTGACCACGGCCCGGCCGCGCGGCGGCCTGTTCAGCGCGACCGCGCTGTGGGACGAGGAGCACGTCCTGGTGGCCGCCCCCGCCCGGGCCTCCGCCGTCGACCCGGTCGCTCTGCGCGGCAAGGGCCCGGCCGCGCTGGCCGGCCTGCCGCTGGTGGACGTGCACGAGTCGCTGCCGCTGGTCAGCCGGTACTGGGCTGCGGTGTTCGACACGCTGCCGGACGGGCCGGCCACCATGGTGGTGCCGGACCTGCGCGCGGTCCTGGAGTGCGCCGCCGCGGGGGCGGGGCTCGCGGTGCTGCCGCGCTACCTGTGCGAGGAGGCCCTCGCGGGCGGCCGGGTGGTGGCCCTGCTGGAGCCCCCGGTACCCCCGCTGCGGACGTACTTCCTCGTCGTCCGGACCGGAACCCTCGGGTTGCCGCACCTGGCCCGCGCCCACCAACGGCTGCTGACCGCCGCGGCCGGGTGGTGAGGGCCCGCGACGGTACGGGCGCGCCGGACGGGTGGGGCCCGTGGGACCGGTGGGGGCGCCCGGCGGTGGAGCCCGCGGGACCGTGGGGGGCGCCGGACCGGCCCTGATCGCCCACCGGGGCGTTTCAGACGCCCGGTACCGGGCCACTCTCTTCCCATGACCGAACGTCCCGTGGTCAAACGCACCGCCCGCGCCATCCTGCTCGACGGTGACGACCTGATCCTCATCAAGCGCACGAAGCCCGGAGTCGATCCCTACTGGCTCACCCCCGGCGGGGGAGTGGAGCCCGATGACGCGACCGTCGTCGACGCCCTGCACCGCGAGGTGCACGAGGAGCTCGGCGCGAAGATCACCGACGTGGTGCCCTGCTTCGTCGACACCGTGGAGCACATCGCCGAGGGCGGGGTGACCGGGGTGAAGGTGCAGCACTTCTTCGTCTGCCGCCTGGAGTCCATGGACCCGCGCCAGCGGCACGGCCCCGAGGTCGACGAGCCGCAGGGGGAGTACGAGATCGTCCGGGTGCCCTTCAGCCGGGTCGGGATCGCGGCGGTCCACCTGGTACCGCTGTCCCTGCGGCACTACCTGGACGGGAACATCGAGGGCGTGCGCGCGATGCACGCGCCCGACCTGGGCTGACCGGCCGGGCCGGGCGGGTCCGCCCGGCTCAGCCCGCGGCCACCAGCTCCTCCACGGCGTCGTGCCGGATCCGCTCCCCCGGGATGCCGATCCGTTTCAGCGCGGCGACCCCGCTGCGGATCATGGCGGGCGGCCCGGAGATGAACGCGTCGTACGAGCTCCAGGGCCCGTGCTCGCCGACGGCGTCAGGCAGCTGCCCCGTGAGCCCGTCGGAGACCACCGGGCGGACCGAGAGCCACGGGTGCGACTGCTGGAGGCCGAGAAGGGTGTCGATGTCGTACAGGTCGCCGTCCCGGCGCGCCCCGTAGAACACCTCGACCGGGCGCCGCTCGCCGTGCTCGGCGACGTCTTCGATCATGGCCTTGATCGGGGCGATGCCGGTACCGCCGCCCAGGCACAGCATCCCGTTGTCCGTGCTGTGGTCGACGACCATCGAGCCGGCCGGCGGGCCCAGGCGCAGGACGTCCCCCGGGCGGGCGTGCCGGACGAGGGCGGTGGAGACCCAGCCCGCGGGCACGGCCTTGACGTGGAAGGACAGCAGCCCGTCGGAGCGGGGGGCGGAGGCGAAGGAGTAGTGCCGCCAGACCCGGGGCCACCAGGGGGTCTCCAGGCTGGTGTACTGCCCGGCCAGGAACGGGTACGGCTGGTCCGGTCGGACCGTGACGACGGCGATGTCCGGGGTGCGCAGGTCGTGCGAGACGACCTCGGCGTGCCACCAGGCGGGCCGGACCTGCTCGTCCTCCGCAGCCGCGTCGATCATGACCTGCGAGATCGTGGTGTACGCCCGCACCCACGCGGCCTCGGCCTCGGGCCCCCAGGAGTCGGCCGCGTACCGGGAGAGCGCCCCGATGAGGGCCTCGCCGACGGCCGGGTAGTGCTGGGGCAGGGTGCCGTACTTGCGGTGGCCGCTGCCCAGTCGGCGCAGGTACGGGACGAGCACCTGCGGGTTGTCGATGTGCTCGGCAGCGGTCAGCAGGGCCTTCAGGAGCCGGTCGCGCTGGACGTCCATCGCGGCCGGGAACAGCTCTCGGAGTTCGGGGTGGCCGGTGAAGACCAGGGCGTAGAAGTACGAGGTGACGTTGTCGGCGATCGGGGCGATCTCCGCCAGCGTGCGGCGGATGACGACCGCGTCGGCCGAGGGCTCGGCGCCGTCGGCCGCGAAGAGCCCGCCGGCCGGGTCCGGCTCCGCACGGGGGGCGGGGACGGCCGGTGGGGCGGTGGCGGGCCTCGGCGCGGGGCGGCCCACCAAACGTATCTGGGTCGTGCCCCTGGCGGGTCTGGTGGGCGGTGCGTCCATGCGGTGCCTCGCTTAGAGCATCTCGGTGGTCTGCGCGCGCCTGGGGGTCGAATCCGCGGTTCCGGGCTTTCGCAGCATGGCAGGCCCTGTACCGCAGCTGGGGCAAAACGCGGAAACTCCGCGTTTCGCACGGGATTTCTGGCTAGGATCCGGCGTTCTGGCGCGGGCCCGACCGGGTCAGCCCGAAGGCCTCCCGGAGGTCCCGTCCCTCGTAGACGTGCGTGGCCGAGGCGGCCAGATGGGGCCGGGCGTTGACCGCGACCGAGACCGGCACCGCGGCGAAAAGCGCCTCGTCCGTCACGGAGTCCCCGTAGGCCACGCAGTCGCTCCGGCTCACCCCGAAACGGGCGCAGAGCCGGTCGGCGACCTCCACCTTTCCGGCGGGGGTCAGGACGCCGCTGACGTCCACGGGCCGGGTGAAGGGAACGGCGGGGAACACCGAACCGTGGGCCGCGTGCGCACCCCATTCCAGGAGCAGCTCCACGAAGAACGACGGGGAGAGGGAGATGACGGCGCAGTAGTCGCCCCGCTCGCGGATCTCCTGCCAGACCTCCTGGATCCCCACCAGCCACGGCGCTCCGTCGAAGGCCGCCCGGACATGGGCGGGGGTGAGCTCGGACCACAGGGCGTGCAGCCGCACCGCGAACTCGGGCGGTCCGATCCGCCGCTCGCTGAACTCCCGCTCCAGTGCCGCGGTCTCGGCGGACAGGCCGAGCTGACGGGAGATCTCGACGGGCGCGGCGGAGCCGTGCATCAGAGTTCCGTCGAGATCGAAGAGGTGGAGGGCGGTCATGACAGTCGAGGCTAGACGCTCGGTTTCACGTGAAACACCGTGTTTCACGTGAAACATGGCCGCCCTTGACCGGATCACGTCCCTCTCGGAGCGGACGTTTCACGTGAAACATCGACGTTCCGGCGTCCCGGCCCCGGATCGCCGAAATCCGCTGGACGGGGGTCGGGACCTCGGCCAAGCTGTCGCGCGTGCCGACCTCACCCCTCTCCACGCTGACGATCCGCCCGCTGACCGTGGAGGACCTCGCGCGCTGCGCCGACCTCTCCGAAGACCGTGACTGGCCCCGCGAGGAACACAAGTGGGGGCTGCTGCTGGCCGCGGGCACGGGGTACGGCATCGACGCCCCCGACGGCCGGGGACTGGCCGCCGCCTGCGTGGTCACCCGGTACGGGGACTCCGCCGAGACCCCGGAGCTGGCCGCGATCGGCATGGTGCTGGTCGCCCGACGCTACGCCCGCCAGGGGCTGGGCCGCCGGCTGATGACCTCCGTCTGCGAGGAGCTGCACCCGGTCCCGCTCACGCTGCACGCCACCCCGAACGGCCGCCCGCTCTACGAAGAGCTCGGTTTCACGGCGCCGGGGCGAGCGGAGATGCTGGTGGGCGCGTTCCGGCCGGTCGGGGACGAGAGCACCGAAGGCGTACGGCCCGCCGTCGCCGAGGACCTCCGGGCCGTCCTCGAACTGGACCGCGAGGTGTTCGGCACCGCCCGCACGCACATGGTCGCCCGCCTGCCCGCCTTCGCCGACCACCTGCTGGTCGCCCACGACCCGGACGGCCGGCTCATCGGGTACGCCGCGGCCTGGCCCAACATGCACACCCATGTCGTCGGCCCGCTCATCGCCCGGGACACGGCGACGGCCAAGGCGCTGGTCACCGCACTCGCCGCCCGTACCGACCGGCCGCTGCGCACCGATATCGACGTCCGCCACGAGGAGTTGCGGGCCTGGCTCGCCGATCGCGGCCTGGACGTCGTCTTCTCCAACGCCGTGATGACCCGCGGCATCCCCGACCTGCCGGGCGACTGGACGCGCCGGTTCGCACCACTGACGGTGGCCGCCGGCTGAGCCTACGATCCGGGGCATGACCAAGAGCCGTCCCACCCTCACCACGGCCGACCGACGGAACCGGCTGGCACTGCGCCACCGCCTGGCCCCCTCGGTGCACGCGCGCACCGCCGCCGAAGCCGCGGACGCCGTGGTCGCCCTGCACGCGACCGACGCGGCGACGGTCTACCTCTCCGCCCGCGCCCGGACCGCAGGCCTCGACGTGGCGTCGATGGAGGCCGAGTTCTACGACGAGCACGCGGTGGTCAGGTTCCTGAGCATGCGCCGCACCCTGTTCGCCGTCTCCCGGGAGATGGCACCCTACGTGGACTCGGGGGCGGCCCGGGCGATCGCCGCCAAGGAGCGCACCACACTCCTCAAGCACTTGGAGGAGGACGGCCACGGGCTGGACGCGGCCTGGCTGGCCGAGGCGGAGGCCGCGACCCTCGCCGCCCTCGACGAGCACGGCCCCTCGACCGGCACCGAACTCGCCGCAGCCGTACCGCAGCTCCGACACAAGATCACCGTGTTCCCGGGCCAGAAGTGGGAGACCGTCCAGGGCGTGGCCACCCGGGTCATCCGCCAGCTGGCCGCCGACGGCCGGATCCGGCGCGACCGGCCGCGGGGCAGCTGGACCTCCAGCCAGTTCCGCTGGATCCACACCGAGCCCTGGCCGCAGCTGCCCCCGCCCGAGGCCCGGGCCGAGCTCGCCCGTCGCTGGCTGCGCGCGTACGGGCCGGCCACCGAGGCCGACCTGAAGTGGTGGACCGGCTGGACCCTGACCGAGACCCGCAGGGCCCTCGCGGCCGTGGGACCGGACGAGGTGCTGCTCGACGGCGGGAGGGCCGCGCTGGTCTCCTCCGGTGACACCGAGCCGGTTCCCGAACCCGAGCCGTGGGTGGCGCTGCTGCCCGGCCTCGACCCCAGCGCGATGGGCTGGGCCGACCGCGGGTTCCACCTCGACGCGGAGCACCGCCCGGCGCTGTTCGACCGCGCGGGCAACGTCGGGCCCACGGTGTGGTGGAACGGCGAGATCGTCGGGGGTTGGGCCCAGCGGGCCGACGGCGAGGTCGTCGTGCGCCTGTTCGCCGACCACGGGACGGAGGCCGCCCGCCTCGTCGAGGACGAGGCGGCCCGGCTCTCCGCATGGCTCGGCGAGGCCCGGATCACCCCCCGGTTCCGGACCCCGCTCGAACGCGAACTGAGCGCCTAGCGATCGGCGTCACACCTGCCGGGGACTCACAGGCCCTGGTCGGAGCCGCGCCAGCCGCGGGGGTCCAGCCCGCCGGGAATGGGCGCGGCCGGGTCGTACGGGGTCCTGGTGAACACGAACGACGCCAGGTCCAGGTGGCTCAGGGTGCCGTCGGGCCGCCGTACGGGGCGCAGGGTCTCGCCCGCGTAGTAGCCGTTCAGCCCGGTCCAGGTGCCGTCCGGTTCCGCCCGCAGCCGCGAGGACCGGCCCATGGCGCCGACCGGGCCCAGTTCCAGACCGCCGTCCCGGGTGAGCCGCAGCAGGTGGGGGGCCGTGCCCCAGTACCAGGGCCCGGTCAGCTCCAGCAGCGCCGGGTCGACCGAGGGCATCGGCCGCCACGGCTCCGGGATGCGCGGCTCGGCCTCGGCGACGATCCGTACGAGGTCCGCCGCGACCGTCGCGGCGGGTACGCCGGAGGTGCAGTTGGCCAGCACCACGGCCGCCACGTCGTCCGCCTCGCTGAACCACAGCCCCGCCACGAACCCGGGCAGCGAACCGCTGTGCCCGGCCAGCGTCCGGTCCGCCACCTTCGTGAGCTGCAGCCCCAGCGCGTACCCGCCGTCGGCCATGCCCGGCTCGGGCGGCGAGGCGGGCGCGCGCATCTCGCGCACCGTCTCCGCGCGCAGCACCCGGTCGTCGCCGGCCAGCAGGAAGGCCGCGAACCGGGCGAGGTCCGCCGTGGTCGACCACAGCGCACCCGCCGGGGCCATCAGCCCCAGGTCCTCCAGCGGCTCCGGCAGCATCGCGTCGGCCCACGGGTGCACGGCCCAGCCACCCGCGTGCGGGGCCCGCGGCAGGGCGCTGGTGCGGTGCAGGCCCAACGGCTCGAGGACCTCGTCCTCCAGCACCTCCGCCCAGGGCCGGCCGCGCAACGCCTCGACGAGGGCGCCCAGCAGCGTGTAGCCGGGGTTGGAGTAGTGGTGGCGGCGGCCCGGCGCGTGCTTGAAGGGCTCCGCGCCGAGGACGTCGGACAGCGCGGGCCGCAGGCCGCCGGGCGAGCGCTCCCACCACTCACCGGGCGTCTCGGCGGCCAGCCCGCCCGCGTGGCACAGCAATTGGGCGATCGTCACCTCGCCGGCACCGGTTCCGGGCAGGTGCTTCTCCAGCGGGTCGTTCAGGTCCAGCAGGCCCTCGTCGCGCAGCCGCATGACGAGCACTGCCGTGAAGGTCTTGCTGATCGAACCGATCCGGTACTGCACGTTCCCGTCGGGGGCGTGGCCGTCCACGCTGGAGCGGGCGCCGTCCCAGACGGTGTGCCCGCCGCGCACCACGGCGGCGACGAGGGAGGGGGAGCGGCCCTCGCTCTGGGCGACGGCGATGCGGTGCAGCAGGGCCCGGCGGGTGCCCGGGAGCAGTTCTTCGGGTGCGGAAGTCATGGCGGCAGCTTCGCACCCCGGGCGGCGCGGGCCCGCACGCGTTTCGCCCGGTCGCTCCGGACGGCGTCGGCGGACCCGCGGACCTTCTCCACGTGGCCCCGGGCGCCGGCGTCCGCGCCGGGTCAGGACTCGCCCGCGTCGTTGACCAGGAGCGCGAGCTGGACCCGGTTGGTCAGGCCCAGCTTCGCCATGATGCGCGAGACGTTGGTCTTGACGGTGGGGAGGCTCATGTACAGCTCGGCCGCGATCTCCGCGTTCGCCTTGCCCTCCCCCACCGCGAGGGCGACCTCCCGCTCGCGCGGGCCGAGGGCCGTCAGCCGCTCACGGGCCCGCGCGGCCCGCCCGGCCGGCGCACCGCCGGCGACCTGGGCGATCAGCTGACGCGTGACGTCGGGGGAGAGCACCGGCTCGCCCGCCGCCACGGCGCGGACCGCCGCGACGATCCGCGGCGGCGGGGTGTGCTTGAGCAGGAAGCCGGCCGCACCCGCCCGCAGGGCGCGCAGTACGTGCTCGTCGGTGTTGAAGGTGGTCAGCACGACGACCTCGGGCGGGTGGGGCCCGGCGCGCAACGCCTCCGTGGCGGTCAGCCCGTCCACCCCCGGCATGCGGATGTCCATGAGCACCACGTCGGGGGCGAGTTCGGCGACCCGGTCGGCCACCTCCGCGCCGTCGGCGGCCTCGCCGACGACCTCGATGCCGGGGGCTCCGCCGAGCATCAGGCGCAGACCCGAGCGGACCAGCGCGTCGTCGTCGACGAGCAGGACGCGGACGGCCGCGGGCTCGTTCACCGGGGGCTCCTCACGGGGTCGGGTCGGGCTCCGCCGGTCGGCGCGGCCCGCTCCACGGTAGCCAGGCGCGGAGTCGGAACTCCGCCCCGGTGGAGCCGTGTTCGAGCCTTCCGTCCGCGAGCCGGACCCGCTCCGCCAGGCCGACCAGGCCGTGCCCGGCCCCGGGGATGGGGCGGTCGCGGTCGGCGGCGGGCAGCGGGTTGCGCACCTCGACGGCCAGGCCCTCGCCCGGACCGCCGCTGACCGTCACGGTCACCGGCTGTTCCGGGGCGTGCTTGCGGGCGTTGGTGAGCCCTTCCTGGACGATCCGGTAGGCGGTGCGACCGGTCGGGGCGGGGAGGGCGGCCGGTTCGGCGACGGCCTGGTCGAGCGTGACGGGCGTCCCCGTCCCCCGGGACTCGGCGGCCAGCCGCGGCAGGTCGGCGAGGGTGGGCTGGGGGCGCTCGGCGCCGTCCGCCGGTACCGGGGAGCGCAGCACTCCGATGATCTCCCGCAGGTCCTCCAGGGCCTGGTGCGCGCTGTCCCGGATCACCCCCGCGGCGCGCCGCACCTCGGCCGGCGGGGCGTCGGGGTGGTACTCCAACGCGCCCGCGTGGACGCTGAGCAGCGACAGCCGGTGGGCGAGGACGTCGTGCATCTCGCGGGCGATGTCCTCGCGCGCGGCGCGCTGGGCCTCCGCCTCGGCCCGGACGGCGCGGTCGCGCAGCTCCTCGACCAGGCGGCGCCGGGAGCGCACGTACAGGCCCCAGCCGAAGGCGGCCGCCACCAGTGCGAAGTAGACGATGCCCGAGGTGGTTGCGGGCAGGTCGGGGTCGGGGCGCTGGACGACGAACACCACCAGCGGGACGGCGGCGGCCGCCGCGACCCACCGCGTGGTGCGCGGGGACCGGTGGGCGGCGACGGTGAACAGGGCCACGAGGGTGGGTCCGGTGACGAAGTGCGAGAGCTTGCCGGCGACCAGCAGTACCAGCGCCAGCTGCACGGCCCACCGGCGCCGCAGGAACAGCGCCGCGCAGGCGAGTCCGCCGACCAGTTGCTCGTGGAACACCGTCGCCTCGGACAGGTCCCGCCCCGCCACCACGACGTCCGAGGTGGCGACGGAGAAGGTGGCCGCGAACAGGAAGCAGCCGAGGTCGGCCAGGCGGTCGCGGGCGGTGGGGCGGCTCATGTCCGCAATCTACGGTCCCGGCGCCGCGGCGCGGCCGGCCCGCGGAGCGGCCGCGCCCTTCGGAACCGCGATCGATACCTTGGTACGACAGCGGCGGCGCGGAGGCGCGACTTCGGTCGGCACGGCCGCGCCCGGCGCCCGATACCGGCCGCACCGGGCGGTCCCTAGCGTCGGAGCCATGAAGAAGATCCTCGGTTTCCTCGGCTTCGTCCTCATCGCCGGCGGCCTCAGCGGCCTGGTCCACGAGTGGTTCGACGGCTTCCGTCTGTTCGGCTTCCTGCGCCACCTCGCCCCGGACGGCTACGAGCTCTACGCGAGCATCGTGTACGTCGTGGTCGGCGTCGCCGTGTCCCTGTACGCGGACTCCCTGAAGGAGTCGCCCTCGGAGTGAGCGCCCCGACCGGGGGCCGCCAGTCGGCCCTGCACGGGTCTCGCGGCGCGTGGGCGCTGGTATATACGCCGGACACCCACGGACGGAAGGCCGGGCCCATGCGGAAACTGATCTACGGCATGAACCTGACGCTGGACGGCTACATCGCCGCGGCCGGCGACGACATCGGCTGGAGCGGCCCGCCGAGCCCCGAGCTGTTCCAGTCGTGGCTCGACCACGAGCGGGCGAGTGCGCTGTCGCTGTACGGGCGCAAGCTGTGGGAGACGATGAGCTCCTACTGGCCGACCGGCGACCAGAAGCCCGGCGCCACCCCGGCGGAGATCGAGTTCGCGCGGAACTGGCGGGACACGCCGAAGGTGGTGTTCTCCTCGACGATCGACGAGGTCGACTGGAACGCCCGCCTGGTCAGCGGCGACGCGATCGCCGAGATCACCCGGCTCAAGGCCGAGGACGGCGGCCCCATGAGCATCGGCGGCGCAACGCTGGCCGGCGCGGCCATGCGCGCCGGGCTGGTCGACGAGTACGTGATCGCCACCCATCCGGTCCTGGTGGGCGGCGGCACGCCGTTCTTCACCGCGCTGGACAACTGGGTGAACCTGAACCTGGTGGAGACGCGGACGTTTCCCGGCGGCGTGGTCCTGACCCGGTACGAGACGAGGCGCTGAGCAGGGTCAGGTGTTGGCCATGTCCACGAAGCGGGAGTAGTGGCCCTGGAAGGCGACGGTGATCGTGGCCGTGGGGCCGTTACGGTGCTTGGCGACGATCAGGTCGGCCTCGCCCGCGCGGGGGGACTCCTTCTCGTAGGCGTCCTCACGGTGCAGCAGGATGACCATGTCGGCGTCCTGCTCGATGGAGCCGGACTCACGCAGGTCGCTGACCATCGGCTTCTTGTCCGTACGCTGCTCGGGGCCTCGGTTCAGCTGGGAGAGCGCGATCACCGGGACCTCGAGTTCCTTGGCCAGGAGCTTGAGGTTACGGGACATGTCCGAGACCTCCTGCTGACGGCTCTCGGGGCGCCGCGCGCCGCCGGACTGCATCAGCTGGAGGTAGTCGATCACGACGAGCGAGAGGTCCTGGCGCTGTTTGAGGCGGCGGCACTTCGCGCGGATCTCCATCATCGACAGGTTCGGGGAGTCGTCGATGTAGAGCGGGGCGGCGGAGACGTCCGGCATGCGGCGGGCCAGCCGGGTCCAGTCGTCGTCCGTCATCGTGCCGGAGCGCATGTGGTGCAGGGCCACCCGGGCCTCTGCGGACAGCAGGCGCATCGCGATCTCGTTGCGCCCCATCTCGAGGGAGAAGATGACGCTGGGCAGGTTGTTCTTGATGGACGCCGCCCGGGCGAAGTCCAGCGCGAGCGTCGACTTACCCATGGCGGGACGGGCCGCGATGACGATCATCTGACCGGGGTGCAGGCCGTTGGTGAGGGAGTCGAGGTCGGTGAAGCCCGTGGGGACACCGGACATCTGACCGCTGCGGGAGCCGATCGCCTCGATCTCGTCGAGCGCGCCCTCCATGATGTCGCCCAGCGGCAGGTAGTCCTCGGAGGTCCGCTGCTCGGTGACGGCGTAGATCTCGGCCTGGGCCTTGTTGACGATCTCGTCGACGTCGCCGTCGGCGGCGTACCCCATCTGCGTGATCTTGGTGCCGGCCGAGACCAGGCGGCGCAGCACGGCCCGCTCGTGGACGATCTCCGCGTAGTACTCGGCATTGGCGGCGGTGGGCACGGACTGCACGAGGGTGTGCAGGTACGCCGCGCCGCCGACCTTGGTGATCTCGCCGCGCTTGGTCAGCTCGGCGCCGACCGTGATCGGGTCGGCCGGCTCGCCCTTGGCGTAGAGGTCGAGGATCGCCTGGTAGATCATCTCGTGGGACGGGCGGTAGAAGTCGGGGCCCTTGAGGATCTCCACGACGTCCGCGATGGCGTCCTTGGACAGCAGCATGCCGCCCAGCACCGACTGCTCGGCGTCCAGGTCCTGCGGCGGGACGCGCTCGAAGCCGCCACCGCCGTCGTCCCAGGCACCGCCCTCGCGGCCGCGCTCGGGCTGGTCCTCGCCGCGCCGACCGGGTCCGCCCTCGCCGCGACGCGGTCGGGAGACCGGAAGGCGGTCGCTGGGGCTGCCGTCGACGGCCCAGGGGTCCTCCATGGGCTCGGGGATGCTCACCGGGCCGTCTCCTCCCGTCCGCCGTGCGGACCTTCCCGTGCCACTCTTTGTACGCCACGGCTCTGACATTTCACGTGCCCGAATCGCGCACTGCGGCAGCTCCGGCGGATGCCGGGGAGAGACGGGACGACGGTCAACGGTAGGCCTGCCGGCACCGTCAGCCAATCTGGTTATCCACAGGCTGTGTGGATGAGGGCCCGAAGTCTGTGGGTAACTCCGCGGAACCTGTGTACGGACCGGGGGACGGCACTGTGGACAAACTCACGCACAGCACTAGCTCACACCACTTGACCTGCACTTTCCCCATCCGGACCCTGTGGGGGACAAAAACTTGGACGAGGGTTTCAAGATCGCCGCGAACCGTGCACGAACAGGCTCCCGATCCCCTCGAAAGTAAGAGTCCCAATGCCTTTGCGTCCATTACCTGTGGAAGATTAGATTGAACACATGACACAAGCCCCCGCGCCGCCGAAGGTCGCCGCCGGACGCCACGACCGCGAGATCCTCGCCCTGGCCGTGCCCGCGTTCGGCGCCCTGGTCGCCGAGCCGCTCTTCGTCCTGGCCGACAGCGCCATCGTGGGCCACCTCGGCACCCCGCAGCTCGCCGGGCTCGGTGTCGCCGCCGCTCTCCTGACGACCGCCGTGAGCGTCTTCGTCTTCCTCGCCTACGCCACCACCGCGGCGGTCGCCCGCCGCGTCGGCGCGGGCGACCTCCAGGCCGCGATCCGTCAGGGCATGGACGGCATCTGGCTCGCCCTGATCCTCGGCGCCGCCGTCATCGCCGTCTTCCTGGCCACCGCCCCGGGGCTGGTCTCGTTGTTCGGCGCCTCGGACACCGCGACCCCGTACGCCGTCACGTACCTGCGCATCTCCGCGCTCGGCATCCCCGCCATGCTCGTCGTCCTGGCCGCCACCGGCGTACTGCGCGGTCTCCAGGACACCCGCACGCCGCTGTACGTCGCCATCGGCGGGTTCGCCGCCAACGCCGCCCTCAACCTCGGCCTCGTCTACGGTGCCGGGCTCGGCATCGCCGGATCCGCCTGGGGCACGGTCATCGCCCAGTGCGCGATGGCCGCCGCGTACCTCGTCGTGGTGGTCCGCGGCGCCCGGCGGCACGGCGCCTCGCTGCGCCCCGACGCGGCCGGCATCCGGGCCTGCGCCCAGGCCGGAGCCCCGCTGCTGGTGCGCACCCTGTCGCTGCGCGCGATCCTGATGATCGCCACCATGGTCGCCGCCCGCCTCGGGGACGCCGAGATCGCGGCGCACCAGATCCTGCTGTCGCTGTGGAGCCTGCTCGCCTTCGCCCTGGACGCCATCGCCATCGCCGGACAGGCGATCATCGGCCGCTACCTCGGGGCCGACGACGCGGTGGGGGCCAAGGCCGTCTGCCGCCGGATGGTCCGGTGGGGCGTCGTCTCCGGCCTGGTCCTCGGTCTCCTGGTGATCGTGACCCGGCCCCTGTTCGTCCCGCTCTTCACGAGCGATCCGAGCGTCGAGGCGGCCCTGCTGCCCGCGCTGCTGGTGATGGCCCTCTCCCAGCCGGTCTCCGGCATCGTGTTCGTGCTGGACGGCGTGCTGATGGGTGCCGGCGACGGCCCGTACCTGGCCGGAGCCATGCTGGTGACGCTGGCGGTCTTCGCCCCCTTCGCCCTGCTGGTCCCCGTGATCGGCGGCGGGCTGACCACGCTCTGGTGGGCCATGACGCTGATGATGCTGGTCAGGATGGCCACCTTGCAGCTGCGGGCCCGCTCCGGCCGCTGGCTGGTCACCGGCGCCACCCGCTGAGCGTCGGCCGGTCGATGTTTCACGTGAAACACCGACCGCCGCCGCAGGCACCACCGGTGCCGCGCGCGGGGCGATGTTTCACGTGAAACGGAAACGGGCCCACGAACGGGCCCAGGACGTCCCAGGCCAGCGGTCCCAGGAACGGCAAAGGGCCGCACCCCGGGGGGTGCGGCCCTTCAGCGCGGCACTCAGGCGCCGACGACCTCGACGCCCAGCTTCGCGACGACGTCAGCGTGCAGACGCACGGAGACCTGGTGCGAGCCGAGGGTCTTGATCGGGGCACCCAGCTCGACACGACGCTTGTCGGTCTTCGGGCCACCCGCAGCCTCGATCGCCGTGGCGACGTCGGCCTGGGTCACGGAGCCGAAGAGACGGCCGGCGTCGCCCGAACGGACGGCCAGACGAACCTTCAGACCCTCGAGCGCAGCCTTGACCTCGTTGGCCTGCTCGATGGTCGCGATCTCGTGGATCTTGCGGGCGCGGCGGATCTGCGCCACGTCCTTCTCGCCACCCTTGGTCCAGCGGATCGCGAAACCACGCGGAACCAGGTAGTTGCGAGCGTAGCCGTCCTTGACGTCGACGACGTCGCCAGCGGCACCGAGGCCGGACACCTCGTGGGTCAGGATGATCTTCATGATTCGGTCACCCTTTCCTTAGCGCGCGGTGGACGTGTAGGGCAGCAGTGCCATCTCACGGCTGTTCTTGACGGCCGTGGCGACGTCACGCTGGTGCTGCGTGCAGTTGCCGGTCACGCGACGGGCACGGATCTTGCCGCGGTCGGAAATGAACTTCCGCAGCATGTTCGTGTCCTTGTAGTCCACGTACGCGGTCTTGTCCTTGCAGAACGCGCAGACCTTCTTCTTAGGCTTGCGCACAGGCGGCTTCGCCATGGTGTTTCTCCTGTGTGATCAAGAAGTTTGGGTACGAGCTGCCCTAGAAGGGAGGCTCGTCCGAGTAGCCGCCGCCGTTGCCGCCGGAGCTGCCGCCCCAACCGCTACCGCCGCCCTGCTGGCCGCCGGACGGTGCGCTGGAAGCCCACGGGTCGTCGGAGGGAGCTCCGCCGCCCTGCTGGCCACCACTGGGGGCTCCGCCCCAGCCGCCACCGCCGCCGCCCTGCTGGCCGCCGCCACCGCCGCCGTAGCCACCCTGGCCGCCGCGACCGGTGGTCTTGGTGACCTTGGCCGTGGCGTTGCGCAGGCTCGGGCCGACCTCGTCGACCTCGAGCTCGAAGACCGTGCGCTTGACACCGTCGCGGTCGTCGTACGACCGCTGCTTCAGCCGGCCCTGCACGACGACGCGCATGCCTCGCTGGAGCGACTCGGCGACGTTCTCCGCCGCCTGGCGCCACACCGAGCAGGTCAGGAACAGGCTCTCGCCGTCCTTCCACTCATTGGTCTGGCGGTCGAAGGTGCGGGGGGTCGACGCGACACGGAACTTCGCGACTGCCGCCCCGGACGGGGTGAAGCGCAGCTCGGGGTCGTCGACAAGGTTGCCGACTACCGTGATGACGGTCTCGCCTGCCATGGATGAACCTCTCGGCGGGGATTGCTGCTGGCTGCTTGTGCTACTCGAACCCGATTACCTCTGAGCGGAAGCTCAGTGGGTCTCGGGGCGGAGGACCTTGGTCCGGAGGACCGACTCGTTCAGGTTCATCTGGCGGTCGAGCTCCTTGACGACCGCAGGCTCGGCCTGCAGGTCGATGACCGAGTAGATGCCCTCGGGCTTCTTCTTGATCTCGTAAGCGAGACGACGACGGCCCCAGGTGTCGACCTTCTCGACCTTTCCGTTGCCCTCACGGACGACGGAGAGGAAGTTCTCGATCAGCGGGGAGACAGCGCGCTCCTCGAGATCGGGGTCGAGGATGACCATCACCTCGTAGTGACGCATGTGGAACCCACCTCCTTTGGACTCAGCGGCCACGGTCGTTCCGTGGCAGGAGGGTCGTGATGCGTGCCGCGCGGGTCTCCAGAGAGCAGAGACCGCGCAGACCGTACAGAGTACCTGCTCCCCTCCTTCCGGTTGAAATCCGGCGAGGGGGGGCCACAATCTGTACACAACGGGTGTGCGCGGTGCTATGCCCGCCGACGGGTGCGAACCCGCCGGGGAACAGGGCGGTGTACCCGCGGCACCACATTCCAGAGCCGGGAGGTGCCCCTCATGGCACAGGCCATCCGACCCCAGTCCCAGATCTCCCTCCTCTCCACCGACGGCAAGCCGCACCCGCTCCAGGACACCCTGATGGCGGTCACACTGATCCTCGGCGCCGTGTCGTTCATCACCGCGTGGTTCTACAACCTGCACCTGCTGACCTCGTGGACCGGCCTCATCGGAATCCTCACGGGGGCCTACGGCCAGTTCATCTCGGAGACGACACGCGAGCGCTTCGCACTGATCATCGGCCTTGGCGCGTCCGGCATCGGGTTCTATCTGGGCATGGCCCACGGCGGCCTCTTCGGCGGCGTGGTGAGCTGAGGGACGCCTCCCCCGCGACGGACACCTGCGCACGTGGAGGGGCGGTCCGGGCACGACTGCCGGGCCGTCCCCCAGAAGGGTGGCGCCCTTGTCGCAGTAGGCTTCGCGGCATACCCAGCGAAGCCGCCGGAGGAGACGCCCCGCATGAGCCTGTCCCTGAGGACCATCAGCCGAGAGCAGCATCTGGCCTACATCCAGAGCCTGCCCTCGGCGAGCCACTGCCAGGTCCCGGCGTGGGCCGACGTCAAGAACGAGTGGCGGTCCGAGAACCTCGGCTGGTTCGACAAGTCCGGCGAGCTCGTCGGCGCGGCCCTGGTCCTGTACCGCCAGCTGCCCAAGGTGAAGCGGTACCTCGCGTACCTGCCCGAGGGCCCGGTCATCAACTGGTTCGCCCCCAACCTCGAGGACTGGCTCCAGCCGATGCTGGCCCACCTCAAGCAGCAGGGCGCGTTCACGGTCAAGATGGGCCCGCCGGTCGTCATCCGCCGCTGGAACGCGACCGCGATCAAGGCCGGCATCCAGGACCCCGAGGTCAAGCGCCTGCGGGACGTCGAGGCCACCTTCATCGAGCCGCGCGCCTTCGAGGTCTCGGACAAGCTGCGCCGCATGGGATGGCAGCAGGGCGAGGACGGCGGTGCCGGCTTCGGCGACGTCCAGCCGCGCTACGTCTTCCAGGTGCCGCTCGCCAACCGCTCGCTGGACGACGTCCTCAAGGGCTTCAACCAGCTGTGGCGCCGCAACATCAAGAAGGCCGAGAAGGCCGGCGTCGAGGTCGTCCAGGGCGGTTACGAGGACCTGGCCGAGTGGCAGCGCCTGTACGAGATCACCGCCGAGCGCGACAAGTTCCGCCCGCGCCCGCTCAGTTACTTCCAGCGCCAGTGGACGGCCCTCAACTCCGAGGACCCGAACCGGATGCGCCTGTACCTGGCCAAGCACGAGGGCGAAGCCCTGGCCGCTGCCACGATGCTGACGGTGGGCCAGCACGTCTGGTACTCCTACGGCGCCTCCGCGAACCACAAGCGCGAGGTCCGCCCGTCGAACGCCATGCAGTGGCGCATGCTGCGGGACGCGTACGCGCTCGGCGCGAGCGTCTACGACCTGCGCGGCATCAGCGACTCCCTCGACGAGACGGACCACCTGTTCGGCCTGATCCAGTTCAAGGTCGGCACCGGCGGCGAGGCCGTGGAGTACGTCGGCGAGTGGGACTTCCCGCTCAACAAGCTGCTGCACAAGGCGCTCGACATCTACATGTCCCGCCGCTGACGATCGACCCGGCGGACCGCTGACGCGGCTGCCGGGACTCCAGTCGAGACCCCCCACTTTCGAGAAAGGCTCCGGACGGGCGATGGCGCTCACGCTCTACGTCGACACCGCGCGCTGGCGTGCGCACCACAAGCAGGTGCTGGACCAGTTCCCCGGTCTGATCCCGGTCTGCAAGGGCAACGGATACGGCTTCGGCCACGATCGGCTCGCCGACGAGGCGACCCGGCTCGGCGCGGACGTGCTGGCGGTCGGCACGACGTACGAGGCCGCCCGCATCAAGGACATGTTCAGCGGCGACCTGCTGGTCCTGACCCCGTACCGGCGGGGCGAGGAGCCGGTCCCGCTGCCGGACCGGGTGATCCGCTCCGTGTCGTCCGTGGACGGCGTCCGCGCCCTGGTCGGCGTCCGCGTGGTCATCGAGGTCATGAGCTCGATGAAGCGGCACGGCATCACCGAGGACGAGCTCGGCCTGCTGGCGGGGGCCGTCGACGACATCCGCCTCGAGGGCTTCGCGATCCACCTGCCGCTCGACCGCCCCGACGGCTCCGACGCCGTCGAGGAGGTCATCGCCTGGATGGACCGGCTGCGCGCGGCCCGGCTGCCGCTGCACACGATGTTCGTCAGCCACCTGCGGGCCGAGGAGCAGGCCCGGCTCCAGCAGCAGTTCCCGCAGACCCGCTTCCGCGCCCGGATCGGTACGCGGCTGTGGCTGGGCGACCACGACGCGACGGAGTACCGCGGCGCGGTCCTGGACGTCACGCGCGTCAACAAGGGGGACCGCTTCGGCTACCGCCAGCAGAAGGCCGCCTCGGACGGCTGGCTGGTCGTGGTCGCGGGCGGCACCTCGCACGGCGTGGGCCTGGAGGCGCCGAAGGCGCTGCACGGTGTGATGCCGCGGGCCAAGGGCGTGGCGCGGGCCGGCCTGGCCACCGTCAACCGGAACCTTTCTCCGTTCGTCTGGGCCGGCAAGCAGCGCTGGTTCGCCGAGCCCCCGCACATGCAGGTCTCGATCCTCTTCGTGCCGTCCGACGCCGACGAGCCGAAGGTCGGCGACGAGCTGGTGGCCCACCTGCGGCACACCACGACGCAGTTCGACCGCCTGGTGGAGCGCTGACGCACGGCGGGGGGCGCTGATCCTCCGACGCGGTGGTCAGGACTCCCGACGCGGTGGTCAGGACTCCCGACGCGGTGGTCAGGACTCCCGGCGCAGGGGTCAGGACCCTCGGCGCGGGGGTCAGGACCCCCAGTCCACCCGCTGACCCGCCGAGGGCGCCGCGTACCGCGGTGCCCTCGCGGCGTCTCCGAGCACGAACACGTCCGGCGCCCCGTCGAGCACCCCGCCCGAGGGGTCGTCCGAGCCGTCCCGGCGGACGACGTCCCGGTCGGGCCGCAGGATGTCGCGCACCACGACGGCGCACAGGTACAGCGTCGCCAGCAGGTGGGCGGCGATCGCGACCTGGTAGCCCTCCAGGGGCAGGCCCTGGTGCTTGTCCCCGCCGGTCGAGTAGGCCAGGTAGAACCAGATGCCCAGGAAGTAGAGGACCTCGCCGGCCTGCCAGATCAGGAAGTCGCGCCAGCGCGGCCGGGCCAGGGCCGCGAGCGGGACGAGCCACAGCACGTACTGCGGTGAGTACACCTTGTTGGTGAGGACGAAGGCCGCCACGACGAGGAAGGCCAGCTGGGCGAAGCGGGGCCGGCGCGGGGCGGTCAGCGCCAGTACCGCGAGGCCGCCGCAGAGGCCGAGCATGAGCAGGACCGCGTACGTGTTGGCGGCGTCCAGCGGGTTCCCGGTGCGCTGGGAGATCAGCAGCCAGAGCGAGCCGAAGTCGATGGGCCGCTCCTGGCTGAAGGTGTAGAACTTCTTCCACCCCTCCGGCGCGAACAGCATGACCGGCACGTTCACCAGGAGCCAGGAGCTGACCGCGCCCGACACCGCCAGACCGTACGTGCGCCACGTCCCGGCCCGCCAGCACAGCACCAGCAGCGGTCCGAGCAGCAGCACCGGGTAGAGCTTGGCGGCGGTGGCCAGGCCCAGCAGGACGCCGAAGGCGAGCGCCCGGCCGCGCGACCACATCAGCATCGCGGCCGCGGTCAGGGCCACGGCCAGCAGGTCCCAGTTGACGGTGGCGGTGAGCGCGAGGGCCGGTGCCAGGGCCACCAGCAGCGCGTCCCAGGGGCGGCGACGGTGCGTGCGGGCCACGCAGACCACGAGCACGGCGGCGCAGACCATGAGCATGCCGGCGTTGACCATCCAGTAGACCTGCTGGCGGTGCTCCATGGCGCCGCCGGTCGGCGTCAGCCAGGACGCGGCCTCCATGAAGAGGCCGGTCAGGACCGGGTACTCCAGGTACTCCATGTCGCCGGGCAGCCGGTCGACGTACGGGGTGAGCCCGTCGGCGAAGCCGCGGACCCGGTACAGGTGCGGGATGTCCGAGTAGCAGGCGTGCGTGTACTGCGAGGTGGCCCCGCGGAACCAGGCCCAGTCGTAGCAGGGCACCTTCTGGGCCATGCCGAGCGCGAACATGCCGAGCGCGACGATGACGACCACCCGGACCGGGGTCAGCCAGTGACCGCCGAGCAGCGCGCGGCGCCCGAGGGGCCCGCCGATCAGCTCGCTGCCGGCCGCGGCGACCTCGTCCTGCTGGGTGGGCAGTACGGGGCTGTCCCCGTGCACCTTCGTCATGGGGGTCATCCTGCCGTACACGGCTGTGCGGTGGGGCGGGGGAGACGCGGGAGGCGGACGTACCGCCGGAGGAAAGGCCCGAGGGCCGCCGCACGAGCGTGCGACGGCCCTCGGGGCCCGCTTCGGTGTACGGGCCGGGCTAGCCGGTGCCCCCGAAGAGGCTCGTCCCGCCGGAGCGGCCCGGCTTGCCCGACCGGCTGGGCGACGGGCTCGGGTCGGCCGTGGCTCCGCCGTCCAAGCCGCCGTCGGTGACTCCGCCGTCGGACTTGCCACCGTCGGACTTGCCGCCGTCGGACTTGCCTCCGTCGGAGGTGCCGGGGCAGTCCCAGTCCAGCGGGCCGCAGGACGGACGCGGCTTCCGCGTCTTCGACGGCGTGGGCGAGGGCGACTCGGACACCTCGTCGCTGGGCGAGGCCGAGGGGCTGGTGGAGATGCTCGGGCTGGCGGTGGGGGCCCCGTCGCCGTCGGCCTCGACGCCGATGTCCTCGGGCTCCGGGAACTGCTCCACCGTCTTCGGCAGGGCCGCCTTCATGTACTCGGTCCAGATCTCGGCCGGGATGTCACCACCGTGGATCGAGGAGATGCCGCCGGTGCCGTTCATCGACAGCAGCTCCTTGTCCTCGCTCGTCGGGTCGGTGCGGAAGAGGGTGACGGACGTGGAGAGCTGCGGGGTGTAGCCGACGAACCACGCCGACTTGTTCTTGTCGGTGGTACCGGTCTTGCCGGCCGCAGGACGACCGAGCTTCAGGACCTTGGTACCGGTGCCCTTCTCCACCACGTGCTCCAGCACCTTGGTGACGTTGTCGGCGATGGAGTTGTCCATGACGCGCTCAGCCTTCGGCTGCTCGAAGCCCTCGAGTGGCACGCCGTCCTTCATCCGCTCGACGGACTCGACGGAGTACGGCTCCCGGTGGGTGCCCGAGGCCGCGAAGGTGGCGTACGAGTCAGCCATGCGGATGGCGCTGGGGGTCGAGGTGCCGAGCATGAACGAGGCGTCGTCGTTCGGGTTCATCGACTCCTCGAGGATGCCGGTGGACTTGGCAACCTCGCGGATCTTGCTGTGGCCCACGTCGAAGCCGAGCTGCACGAACGGCGTGTTGATGGACTTCTGCATGGCCACGTCGAGGGTGACGTAGCCGTACGCGGTCGGGCTCTCGTTCTTCTGGCGGAACGGACGGCCGTTGTTGCCCATCACCGGATCGCCGTCGCGGTTGCGGATGACGAGCAGGTCGTTGCCGTTGTACTTGCTCATGGGCGAGATGCCCCGGCCGTCGGAGTTCTTGGTGCCGTACTCCATGGCCGCTGCCAGCACGTACGGCTTCCAGGTCGAGCCGACCGGTACGCCGGACGTGTTGGCGTTGTTGGTGAAGTGGTTCTTGTCCATGCCGGGACCGCCGTATATGGCGACGATCTTGCCGGTCTTGACGTCGACCGAGGCCGCGCCGAACTGGACGAACCTGTCCGTCTCCGGGCGCTCCTTCTCGTCGAGGAATTCCTTTCGGGTGTTGTCCACCGCCCTGGTGAGCGCCTCGACCTTTTTCTTGTCGAACGTCGTCTTGATCCGGTAGCCACCCATGTCGAGCGCGCGCTGGTCGATCTGGCCCGCGCCCTTCTTGAGGACGTACTGCTTGGCGATCTCCACCAGGTAGCCGGTCTGACCGGTCAGGGACCGGGCCGCGGACAGCGGCTGGATCTTCGGGAAGGTCTTGTACTTGTCCCGCTCTGACTGCGACATGCGGCCCACGGTCACCTCGCGGTCCAGCACCCAGGCCCAGCGCATCTTGGCCCGGTCGGTGTTGGCCTTGGGAGTGGCCGCCGCCCCGATGCCGCCGTCCGGGTTGTAGAGGTTGGGGCCCTTGAGGATCTGCGCCAGGAAGGCGCACTCGGAGGGGTCGAGCTTGTCCGCGTTCTTCTTGAAATAGGACTGAGCGGCGGCCTGGACGCCGTACGCGCCGCGCCCGAAGTAGGCCGTGTTCAGGTACCCGGCCATGACGTCTTGCTTGTCACCCGTCCACCCCAGCTTGACCGAGATCAGCAGCTCGTTGAGCTTGCGGGTCATGGTCTGGTCGGAGTCCAGGAACGTGTTCTTGACGTACTGCTGGGTGATGGTCGAGCCGCCCTGGACCGAGCCGCCCTTCGCCATGTTCCACGCGGCGCGCGCGATGCCCATCGGAGCGACGCCGTGGTCGGTGTCGAAGGACTCGTTCTCCGCCGCGATCACGGCGTCCTTCATGGCCTTGGGGATGTCGCTGTACTGGAGGATCTGCCGGTTGCGCTCACCGCCGACCGCTGCCATCTGCGTGCCGTCGGACCAGAGGTACACGTTGTTCTGGGCCGTCGCCATGTCGTTCGGGTTCGGGGTGTCGACGAACGCCAGCGCTATGCCGGTGGCCGCCGTCAGCACCGCGAAGCAGCCCAGGGCCGTGCCGCCGACCAGCTTCCACGAGGGGACGAACCGCTTCCACCCGTCCTTGTCGGAGCGGGGGTAGTTGATGAAGCGCTTGTCGGGTACGCCCCGGCCGCCGCGCCCGCCGCGTCCGCCGGCCGGTTCCGCGCCCCGGCGGCGGCTTCCGCTTCCGCGCTGCGCGGCCCGTCGGGCCTCGGCGCGGCCGCCGTAGACCGGCTGCTCCTCGCTGCGCGACTCCTGCCCGTACGGGGTGCGTCCCTGCGGGGGCTGCTGCCGCGGCGGGGGGCCGGGCGGCTGCTGGCCGTACTGGCCCCCGGGCCGGCCCGGCGCGCCCTGCCGACCGTACTGCTGCCCGCCCTGCGGCTGACCGTACGGGGGCCGCTGCTGGCCGTACTGAGGCTGTCCGTACTGCTGGCCCGGCTGGCCCCCGGGGCCTTGCGGGACCCCCCGACGGCCGCCGGAAGGGCCACCGCCCTGGGGGTGCGGGGGTTTGCGACGGTGCTCGCTCATCGAACGACTACTCCTCGGACAGGCGAGTGCGCCTGGAAGCGGCAGGTGAATTCCGGTTCCACCGGAGTCACCGCACAGACTACGCACGGTCAAAACCCTCGCAGCACCGAAGTTCACCCCAAATCAGGCAACTTGCCTCCTACGAATTGGTGATGTGACGCCGGTCACCATGTCCCCGCTTGCCGAGCGGATCACTCGGATCTATCGTCTGGATGTATCGAGTCGATACATCGGCACGACATACGGAACCAGGGGCGGAGGAGGTTCGGCGGGTGAGCAGACGCTCCGGCATCCTTGAGTTCGCCGTCCTCGGTCTGCTTCGTGAATCCCCCATGCACGGGTACGAGCTCCGCAAGCGGCTCAACACCTCGCTGGGGGTCTTCCGGGCGTTCAGTTACGGAACGCTCTATCCCTGCCTCAAGACGCTGGTCGCCAACGGCTGGTTGATCGAAGAACCGGGGAACGCCCCGGAGGACGCTCTCGCCGCATCACTCGCAGGGCGCCGCGCCAAGATCGTCTACCGGTTGACGGCGGCAGGTAAGGAGCACTTCGAGGAGCTGCTCTCCCACACCGGCCCCGACACCTGGGAAGACGAGTCCTTCGCCGCCCGCTTCGCGTTCTTCGGTCAGACCGAACGCGATGTTCGCATGCGGGTGCTCGAAGGCCGCCGGAGCCGGCTCGAGGAGCGCTTGGAGAAGATGCGCGCCTCTCTGGCCAGGACGCGTGAGCGGCTCGACGACTACACCCTCGAGCTGCAGCGGCACGGAATGGAATCCGTCGAGCGCGAAGTGCGCTGGCTGAACGAGCTCATCGAGAGCGAGCGGGCGGGTCGGGACCAGAGGCGCCCCGGACCGTCCGACGACACTGCAAAGTGAGGCCCTGCTCCGCGCAGGCCTCATCCGAGAACAAACAGGGAGCAACCGGAATGGGTTCGGTTCGCGTAGCCATCGTCGGCGTGGGCAACTGCGCCGCCTCGCTGGTCCAGGGCGTGGAGTACTACAAGGACGCCGACCCGGCGACCAAGGTCCCCGGCCTGATGCACGTGCAGTTCGGCGACTACCACGTCCGTGACGTCGAGTTCGTCGCCGCGTTCGACGTGGACGCGAAGAAGGTCGGTCTCGACCTGTCCGACGCCATCGGCGCCAGCGAGAACAACACCATCAAGATCTGCGACGTCCCGAGCAAGGGCGTGACCGTCCAGCGCGGCCACACCCTGGACGGCCTGGGCAAGTACTACCGCCAGACCATCGAGGAGTCCGCCGAGGCCCCGGTCGACGTGGTCCAGGTCCTCAAGGACCGCCAGGTCGACGTCCTGGTCTGCTACCTGCCCGTCGGCTCCGAGGACGCGGCGAAGTTCTACGCCCAGTGCGCCATCGACGCCAAGGTCGCCTTCGTCAACGCCCTCCCGGTCTTCATCGCCGGCACGAAGGAGTGGGCGGACAAGTTCACCGAGGCCGGCGTGCCGATCGTCGGTGACGACATCAAGTCCCAGGTCGGCGCGACCATCACGCACCGCGTGATGGCCAAGCTGTTCGAGGACCGCGGCGTCCGCCTCGAGCGCACCATGCAGCTCAACGTCGGCGGCAACATGGACTTCAAGAACATGCTCGAGCGCGACCGCCTCGAGTCGAAGAAGATCTCGAAGACCCAGGCCGTCACCTCGCAGATCCCCGACCGCGAGCTGGGTGACAAGAACGTCCACATCGGCCCGTCCGACTACGTCGCGTGGCTCGACGACCGCAAGTGGGCGTACGTCCGCCTCGAGGGCCGCGCCTTCGGTGACGTCCCGCTGAACCTCGAGTACAAGCTCGAGGTCTGGGACTCCCCGAACTCCGCCGGTGTCATCATCGACGCCCTGCGCGCCGCGAAGATCGCCAAGGACCGGGGCATCGGTGGCCCGATCCTCTCCGCGTCCTCGTACTTCATGAAGTCCCCGCCGGTCCAGTACTTCGACGACGAGGCCCTGGCCAACGTCGAGAAGTTCATCAAGGGCGAGGTCGAGCGCTAAGCACGCGCCGGAACCACCCAGGAGCGGGAAGCGGGCCGCGAGCCCTCGTCACCTGTTCTTCCGCGGAGGGTCCTCGGGCAATATGCCCGGGGACCCTCCGCGTATGTGACCCTTGCCCTCATGCCTGCCGTACGTGATCTGCGCGTACTCCTGCGCCTGAGGGACTTCCGCCGCCTGCTCGCCGTACGGCTGCTCTCCCAAGCCGCCGACGGCGTGTACCAGGTGGCGCTCGCCACCTACGTGGTCTTCTCACCGGAGAAGCAGACCTCGCCCGGGGCCGTCGCCTCCGCCATGGCGGTCCTGCTGCTCCCCTACTCGGTGATCGGGCCGTTCACCGGAGTCCTGCTCGACCGCTGGCGGAGGCGCCAGGTCTTCCTCTACGGCAACCTGCTGCGCGCCCTGCTGGCCTGCGGGACCGCGGTGCTGGTGCTGGCCGAGGTGCCCGACTGGCTGTTCTACGTCTCCGCGCTGTCCGTGACGGCCGTGAACCGGTTCGTCCTGGCGGGCCTCTCGGCCTCCCTGCCCCGGGTCGTGGACGCGGAGCGGCTCGTGACGGCAAACGCCCTCTCTCCGACCGCCGGGACCCTGGCCGCGGTCGCGGGCGGTGGCCTGGCCTTCGCGGTACGGCTGCTGGCGTCAGACTCCAACGCCGTGGTGGTCCTGCTGGGCGCGATGCTCTACCTCGGAGCGGGCCTGGCCTCGCTGCGGCTGCCCGTCGGGCTGCTCGGCCCCGACCGGGACCCCGACCACCGCCACCCGTCGCCGGGCGAGGCCGTGGTGCTCACCGCCCGGGGGATGGCGGCGGGCCTCCGGCACCTGGCGCAGCGCCGCGAGGCGGCCCGGGCCCTGACCGCGATGACCCTCATGCGGTTCGCCTACGGGGCCCTCACGGTGATGCTGCTGATGCTGTGCCGGTACGCCTGGTCGGACACGGAGTCCGAGGGGCTGGGCCTGCTGGGGTTGGCGGTGGGGGTGTCCGGCGGGGGCTTCTTCATGGCGGCAGTCGTCACCCCGTGGGCCGTCGGCCGCCTCGGCACCCTGGGCTGGATGACCGTACTGGCGGCGTCCGGCGCCCTGCTGGTGCCGGCGCTGGGGCTGCCGTTCGCCCCGGGGCCCATGCTCGTCGCCGCGTTCCTGCTGGGCCTGGTGACGCAGGGGGCGAAGATCTCCACGGACACCGAGGTGCAGTTCCGGGTGGACGACGCCTACCGCGGCCGCGTCTTCTCCGTGTACGACGTGCTCTTCAACGTGGCCTTCGTCGGCGCGGCCGCGGTCTCGGCGCTGATGCTCCCGCCGGACGGACGGTCGGTGCTGCTGATCGTCGCCGTGTCCGCGATCTATGCGGGTGTGGCGCTCCTCCTGATGCGCAAGAGCCGATGTTTCACGTGAAACATCGGCTCTCGGGCGTGACCGCCGCGGTCCGACGGCCGATGTTTCACGTGAAACATCGACGGCCGGCCCGGGTCAGTTCTGGGCGGCCCACCACTCCTTGAGTGCGGCGACGGCCGCGTCGCGCTCCATCGGACCGTTCTCCAGGCGCAGCTCCAACAGGAACTTGTAGGCCTGACCGATCACCGGACCGGGCCCCACGCCGAGCACGTCCATGATCTCGTTGCCGTCCAGGTCGGGCCGGATCGCGTCCAGCTCCTCCTGCTCCTTCAGCTCGGCGATCCGCACCTCCAGGGCGTCATACGTCCGGGAGAGCGCGTTGGCCTTGCGCTTGTTCCGCGTGGTGCAGTCGGAGCGGGTCAGCTTGTGGAGCCGCTCCAGCAGCGGGCCGGCGTCGCGCACGTACCGGCGCACCGCGGAATCGGTCCACTCGCCGGAGCCGTACCCGTGGAAGCGGAGGTGGAGCTCCACCAGGCGCGAGACGTCCTTGATGATCTCGTTGGAGTACTTCAGCGCGGTCAGCCGCTTCTTCGACATCTTGGCGCCCACCACCTCGTGGTGGTGGAAGGAGACCCGGCCGTCCTTCTCGAAGCGGCGGGTACGGGGCTTGCCGATGTCGTGCAGGAGGGCCGCCAGCCGGAGCACGAGGTCCGGGCCGTCCTCCTCCAGGTCGATCGCCTGCTCCAGCACCGTGAGGGAGTGCTCGTAGACGTCCTTGTGCCGGTGGTGCTCGTCACTCTCCAACCGCAGGGCCGGGAGCTCGGGCAGCACGTGGTCGGCCAGGCCGGTGTCCACGAGCAGGCCCAGACCCGTGCGCGGGTGGGAGGAGAGCAGCAGCTTGTTGATCTCGCCCTGGACGCGCTCGGCCGAGACGATCTCGATGCGGTCGGCCATCGCCTTCATCGCCGCGAGGACCTCGGGGGCCACCTCGAAGTCGAGCTGGGCCGCGAAGCGGGCGGCCCGGAGCATCCGCAGCGGGTCGTCGGAGAAGGAGTCCTCGGGGGTGCCGGGGGTGCGCAGGACGCGGGCCGCGAGGTCCTGGAGCCCGCCGTGCGGGTCGATGAACTCGTTCTCCGGCAGCGCCACGGCCATGGCGTTGACGGTGAAGTCGCGCCGGACGAGGTCGGCCTCGATCGAGTCGCCGTAGGAGACCTCGGGCTTGCGGGAGGTCCGGTCGTACGCCTCGGACCGGTAGGTCGTGACCTCGATCTGGTAGCCGTCCTTCTGCGCGCCCACGGTGCCGAACGCGATGCCGACGTCCCACGTCGTGTCCGCCCACGGTCGGACGATCTTCAGTACGTCCGCGGGACGGGCGTCCGTGGTGAAGTCCAGGTCGTTACCGAGCCGGCCCAGCAGGGCGTCGCGCACGGAGCCGCCGACCAGGGCGAGGCGGAAGCCCGCCGCCTGGAAGCGGCGCGCGAGGTCGTCGGCTACCGGAGCCACGCGCAGGAGCTCGCTCACGGCACGGTGCTGCACCTGGTTCAGGGCGCTGGGATTGTCTTCGTTGGCGTTCGGCACAACAGAAAAGGGTACGTGGCCCGCCCGGCCCCGGCCGCCGGGTTTCCCGGGGCCCGGGCCCGTACCGGCGACCAGGCCCGCCCCGCCGCACCGGCCCGCCCCGGCGACCAGGCCCTGCCCCGCCGCACCCGCCCGCCCCGGCGGACCGTGTGGAGCAGTCCGCGGCACTCCGGCACAGCGGCCCTCGTTACCATGCGTGGACGCACAACCGACGACCACTGACACGACGAGGACGGGCGAGCGCGTGGCCGAGGCGGCAGACATCCACGGGGACACCCCCGCCCCTGCCCGCCGATGGCTGCGGCGGGCCGTCGTCATGCTCGCCGGCACACCGGTCCTGGCCGGCCTCGTCTACGTTCCCGCGGGCTCCGCGCAGGCGGCGCCCACCGCGGCCGGGCCGTCCACCGTGGACGTCTCCCTGGACTCCCTGACGCCCAGCGCACCGGTCAAGGGCGACACCCTGACGCTCACCGGCACGGTCACCAACCGTGGCAGGGACACCGTCACCGACGCCCACGTCGGCCTGCGGGTCGGACCGCAGATCACCGACCGCGGCGCCGTCGACGACGCCGCCGGGCGCACCGGGTTCCGCCCCGGCAGCGAGCCCGCCGAGGTGGCCGGCACCTCGGTGAAGGTCTCCGCGCTCGCCCCCGAGGTCCCCCAGCCCTTCACGATAAAGATCCCCGTGAGCAAGCTCGGGCTGGACGAGGACGGGGTCTACCAGCTCGGGGTCTCGCTCTCCGGGGAGACCGACAGCCGGGGGTACGAACAGGTCCTCGGGATCCGGCGGACCTTCCTGCCGTGGCAGCCGGACGCCGCCGCCAGGCGCACCCAGCTCAGCTACGTCTGGCCGCTGATCTCCACCACGCACCTGACGGCCCAGACCGGCTCCGACGAGCTGCAGACCCCCGTCTTCGAGAACGACGACCTGGCCGCCGAGCTCCGCCCCGGCGGTCGCCTGGAGCAGATGGTCTCCCTCGGCCGGGACCTGCCCGTCACCTGGCTGATGGACCCCGACCTGCTGGCCAGCGTGGCCGCCATGGCCAACGCCTACATGGTCAGGACGCCGGACGGGCAGATCGTGCCGGGCCGCAACCAGGCCGTCGCCAAGCGCTGGCTGGCCGACCTGGAGCGGGCCGTGCAGGGCAAGAAGGTCGTCGCCCTGCCCTTCGCGGACCCCGACCTCGCCTCCCTGGCGCACCAGGGCAAGAACGTCTCAGGCTCCCTCGCCCACCTGCGACCGGCCACCGAGAAGGCCCGCCAGGTCGTCGAGACCGTGCTGCACGTCGAGCCGTCCACCGACTTCTCCTGGCCGGTGGAGGGGGCCGTCGACCCGGCGATCGTCAACGTCGCCACCTCGGCCGGCGCCCACAACGTCCTCGCCCGCAGCGACAGCTTCCAGGAGACCGGGAACCTGGCCCACACCCCGTCGGCGCCCCGGCCGATCGGCGCCGGCACCACCGCGGTCGTCGCCGACGCCCGGCTCTCCAAGGCCTTCCAGGGCGACATGCTGTCCGCCGAGAACGCCACCCTCGCCGTCCAGCGGTTCCTGGCGCAGAGCCTCGCGCTGAACCTCCAGGACACCGACGCCCCGCGCAGCATCGTCGTCACCCCGCAGCGGATGCCCACGACCAGCCAGGCGCAGACGATGGCCAACGCGCTGCGCACCCTCCAGTCCGGCCGCTGGACCCAGCCGGTCGACCTGGAGGCCGCCGCCAAGGCCAAGCCCGACCCGGGCGCCACCACGCTCGTCCCGGGCGCCGGCCAGTACCCGGTCTCGCTGCGCCGGACGGAGCTGCCGCAGCCGGCCTTCGAGACGATCCGCACCACGCAGACCATGCTCGACCACTTCAAGGTGATCCTCTCCCACCCCGACCGGGTCGAGATCCCCTTCGGCAACACCTTCAACCGCATGATGTCGACGTCCTGGCGCGGCCGCCCCGAGGAGGCCGAGGCCTACCGGGACGGGGTACGGGAGTACCTCGAGGGGCTGACCGAACAGGTCAAGCTGATCCCCAAGTCGAAGGCGCACCTCTCGGGCCGCAGCGCCACGATCCCCGTGACCGTCCAGAACGGCCTCGTGCAGGACGTCCACGGCCTGGTGCTGCGACTGAGGTCGGCGAACCCGACCCGCCTGATGTTCGGCGACGACGGCGAGGCCGAGCAGCAGATCGACGTCCAGGGCGGCCACAGCCAGTCCGTCAAGTTCACCGCCAACGCCACCGCGAGCGGTCCTGTCGAGGTCACCGCACAGCTCTACACCAAGGACGGCGTCCCCTACGGCAAGGAGCGGAAGTTCACCGTCCAGGCCACCGAGATCACCTCGACCGTGCTGCTCGTCATCGCGGCCGGCGTGCTCCTGCTGGTCCTGGCCGGGGTGAAGATGTACGCGAGTCGCAAGAAGGTCGCGGCCCGGGCCGCCGAAGACAGCACGCAGCCGAGTGACCCGACGCCGGACACCGGAGGAGAAAGCGACAGCTCCTCCGGCCCGGGTGAGACAGTGGACCGTTGAGCGACACCGTGGCCGGCCGGGCCTGGGGACGATGAGGTGGGGTTTCGATGAACGCGCCGTACGACGGTGACCGCGCGCAGGGAGCGAGCGGTACCGCGCCTTCCAGAGAAGGCGGCGAGGGCGCCCCGGTACCGGGGCAGGTCCCGCCGCCCGCCTCCCCTGCCCAGGACCCGTACGTCCAGGAGGCCTACGAGCAGGACCCGTACCGCTCCCAGGACCTCGCGGCCCAGGACCCGGTGACCGAGGCCCTGTACGACCGCGCCGCGCACCCCCCGCCGCCGCCCGGCACCTTCCAGGAGCCCGGCCCCCTGTACGACCGGCCGGCCGCGTCCCCGTACTCCCCCGACCCGCGGGTGTGGGCCCAGACGCCCCCGCCCGAGCCCGACGGCCCCTCCCGCCACCTCCCGTACGGCGACCACGCCACGACCACCGAGTTCGTGGGCGTGGACGCGCTCGTGACCCGGGCCTCCGACGAGGGGGCGGAGCCGGACGCCTTCGCGCACCTGTACCGCGACCAGCAGGCCGCACCGCAGCCGCAGGCCCCGGCCGAGGAGGCCCCGGTGGCCGCCCCCGCGCCGAGCAAGCCGGCCGGGCGCGCGGCGGGCCTGCTCAAGTCCAGTGCGCTGATGGCGGCCGGCACGATCGTCTCCCGCATCACCGGCTTCATGCGCACGCTCGTGATGGCCACCGCGATCGGCGTCGGCACGTTCAACGACACGTACCAGATCGCCAACACGCTGCCGACGATGATCTACATCCTGGTCGGCGGCGGCGCGCTCAACGCCGTGTTCATCCCCCAGCTCGTCCGCGCGATGAAGAACGACGACGACGGCGGCGAGGCGTACGCCAACCGGCTGCTGACCCTCGTCGTGGTGCTGCTGGCCGGCGTCACCACCGTCTGCGTGCTGGCCGCCCCGCTCTTCATCACCATGATGTCCCCGAAGATCGCCTCGGACCCGCAGCAGCGGGACGTCGCGGTGGCCTTCGCCCGCTACTGCCTGCCGACCATGTTCTTCATGGGCGTGCACGTGGTCATGGGTCAGATCCTCAACGCCCGCGGCCGGTTCGGCGCGATGATGTGGACCCCGGTCCTCAACAACATCGTCGTGATCGCCACGTTCGGCGCCTTCATCTGGGCCTTCGGCGGTTTCACCAGCACCCACGTCAGCGCCGCCACGGTCACCCCCGAGGGCGTGCGGCTGCTGGGCATCGGCACCCTGCTGGGCCTGACGGTCCAGGCGCTGGCGATGGTCCCGTACCTGCGCGACGCGGGCTTCAAGCCGCGGCTGCGCTTCGACTGGCGGGGCCACGGCCTGGGCAAGGCCGTCGGCCTGGCCAAGTGGACCTTCTTCTTCGTCCTCGCCAACCAGATCGGCCTCGTCGTCGTCACCCAGCTCGCCACCTGGGCGGGTTCCGTCGCCGACAAGCAGGGCTACTCCGGCACCGGCATCACCGCGTACAACTACGCCCTGAACCTGTGGCAGATGCCGCAGGCCATCATCACGGTCTCCGTCATGACGGCCGTGCTGCCGCGCATCTCCCGCTCCGCGCACGACGGCGACGCGGCCGCGGTCCGCGACGACATCTCGTACGGCCTGCGCACCTCGGCCGTCGCCATCGTGCCCTGCGCCTTCGCGTTCCTCGCGCTCGGCGTGCCGATGGCGACGCTGCTCTACGCCGGCTCCGGCAGCGGCGCCCGCAACATCGGTTTCATCCTGATGGCGTTCGGCCTCGGCCTCATCCCGTACTCCGTGCAGTACGTCGTGCTCCGCGGCTTCTACGCCTACGAGGACACCCGAACCCCCTTCTACAACACCGTCATCGTCGCCTCGGTCAACGCGGCGGCCTCGGCGCTCGCCTTCTTCGTGCTGCCGGCCCGCTGGGCCGTGGTCGGCATGGGCGCCGCCTACGGCCTGGCCTACGCGGCCGGGGTGGGCGTCGCGTGGCGGCGGCTGCGCACCCGCCTCGGCGGCGACCTCGACGGCGCCCACGTGGTGCGCACGTACGCCAGGCTCGCCGGCGCCTGCGTCCCGGCGGCCGTCCTCGGCGGGGGCACCGCCTACGCCGTCATGGCCCTGCTGGGAAGCGGAGCGCTCGCGTCCCTCGCCGCGCTGGTGGCCGGCGGACTCGTCCTCATGGGTGTCTTCTTCACCGCTGCCAAGCGCATGCGGATCGAGGAACTCAACGCGATGGTCGGGATGGTCCGGGGGCGACTGGGACGCTGACCCGCACAACCATCCGCAGTTTCCGCGTGTCGTGCACAGCGGCGGACTGTGGGCACAATTGGCATGGCTTTGCAGACTGGCCGACAGCGCGCAACGGATGGGGAGGCAGGAACGACGGTGGCGGAACGTAGCACGGCTGCCGTCGACGTGGCCGACAACAGCGGTGACGAGCCGCTGACCGCCAAGGCGGGGAAAGCCACGGCCGACGGGGCGGCACAGACCCAGGAATCCAGGCCGACGAACACGTCCACGACCGACCCGGAGGCCGACCGCGGCCGGTCCTCCGCTCCCGACCTGCACAGCGGCCACAAGCTCGCCAGACGCTACCGCCTCGAGGAGTGCGTCACCCGTCTGGACGGATTCAGTTCGTGGCGTGCGATGGACGAGAAGCTCCGGCGCGCCGTGGGCGTCCACCTGCTGCCCGCCGATCACCCGCGGGCGCGGTCCGTGCTCGCCGCCGCGCGCTCCGCCGCCCTGCTCGGCGACCCCCGCTTCGTCCAGGTCCTCGACGCCGTCGAGGAGAACGACCTCGTCTACGTGGTCCACGAATGGCTCCCGGACGCGACCGAGCTGACCGCGCTGCTGGCGGCCGGCCCGCTGGAGGCGCACGAGGCCTACCAGCTCGTCCACCAGGTCGCGCAGGCCATGGCCGCCGCGCACCGCGAGGGACTGGCCCACCTGCGGCTGACGCCGAGCGCCATACTCCGCACTTCCACGGGCCAGTACCGCATCCGCGGCCTGGCCGTGAACGCCGCGCTGCGCGGCATCACCAGCGACACCCCGCAGCGCTCCGACACCGAGGCGATCGGCGCGCTCCTGTACGCCGCCCTCACCCGGCGCTGGCCGTACGAGAACGACGCCTACGGCCTGTCCGGCCTGCCCAAGGGCGTCGGGCTGCTCCCGCCGGACCAGGTCCGCGCGGGCGTCCACCGCGGCCTCTCCGAGATCGCGATGCGCGCCCTCGCAAACGACGGGGCCACCGCGTCGCGCCAGGAGCCGCCCTGCACGACGCCCGAGGAACTCGCCAAGGCCGTCTCCGCGATGCCGCGCATCCGCCCGCCGGAGCCCGTCTTCCCGGCCCCCGCCGAGTACCAGCACACCACCTACCAGCAGGGCACGTACGGGCGCCCCAGCGCGATCCCCGGCGCCGCGGCTCCGCCGACCCTCGTGGCACCGCCGCTCCCGGCGCCGCTGCAGAGCCGTACCGGCCGGGCTCTCAAGTGGGGCGTGGCCGCCCTGCTGATCGCCGCCCTGGGGCTGGGCAGCTGGCAGCTGGCCGACACCCTGCTGCGCGACTCGGGCAGCGACACCAACCAGTCGCAGACCTCCGAGGGCAACGAGGCCCCGCCGCCGAAGAAGAAGACCCCGGTGGTGCTGTCGATCAAGGACGCGGCCGAGTACTACCCGGACGGCGTCCCGCAGAACCTCGACGGCGTCCCGCAGGCCTACGACGGCGACTCCTCCACCTACTGGCGCTCGAAGAGCTTCGACCAGGGCCCCAAGCTGCTCATCAAGGACGGCGTCGGCCTCGTGTTCGACCTCGGTTCCGAGCACGAGGTCAGCGCTGCCGCGATAAGCCTCCGCGACGCGGGCGACCACACCACGGCCGCGATCTACGCCGCCGACTCGATGGGCTCGTCCACCAAGGTGACCGACATGAAGCGGATCGCCTCGGGAACCACGCAGAGCAACAATCTGGTCCTCACGGCCAAGAAGCCCGTGAAGACCCGCTACGTGGTCCTGTGGCTCACCGAGATGCCCAAGTCCGGGCGGGACGAGTTCAGCCGCGCCGGATACAAGCAGGGCATCACGAACGTGAAATTCACCGGCTGACCGGACAGCAGGGGAGGGGCTCACCGTTGGACGCTGACGCACCCGGGGGGATGACCGACCAGGAACTCCTGGCACGGCACGTCGCGGGCGACCCCGACGCGTTCGGTGAGCTCGTCCGGCGCCACCGCGACCGGCTGTGGGCCGTGGCCCTGCGCACCCTCGGGGACCGCGAGGAGGCGGCGGACGCGGTCCAGGACGCGCTCGTGTCGGCCTACCGGGCCGCCCACACCTTCCGGGGCCAGTCCGCCGTCACGACCTGGCTGCACCGCATCACGGTGAACGCCTGCCTGGACCGGGCCCGCAAGGCCGCCTCACGGCGGACCTCGGCCGTCGACGACCCGGAGGACTTCGAGCGGCTGCTGGAGCCCCACGAGTCCGCCGAGGCGCCCGCGGAGCGGCAGGACCTGCACCGCGAGCTGCTGGCGGCGCTGCGCACCCTGCCGACCGAGCAGCGGGCCGCCCTGGTGCTCGTCGACATGCAGGGCTACCCCGTCGCCGAGGTCGCCAAGATCCTCGACGTGCCCACGGGTACCGTGAAGAGCCGGTGCGCCCGCGGCCGGGCGAAACTCCTCCCGATGCTCACTCATCTGCGCGGGGATCCCGGGGATAACACCGAGGTGGACCGGGGAAGGAACCGGTCGCAGGGGACAGCCGTCCCACCAGCAGCAGAATCCAGGGACCCCGATGCGGTGAAGGGCGGAGGTGGGCGAGCGTGACTTCCACGACCGGCACGATCCGGCACCCGGATGTCTCGGAGATCTCCGATCTCACCGAAGGCCTCCTCTCCCCGGCGCGTACCGCCGAGGTGCGCACCCATCTGGCCGAGTGCCCCCTGTGCGCCGACGTGAGGGCGTCGTTGGACGAGATCCGCGGGCTCCTCGGCACGTTGCCCGGCCCGCAGCGCATGCCCTCCGACATCGCCGGGCGCATCGACGCCGCCCTCGCGGCGGAGGCCCTGCTGAACGCGACCTCGCCCGAGGCTCCCGCACCGGAGCGGGCCGCCGCGGAGACGAGCGCCGCGACCACGGCCGATGTTTCACGTGAAACATCACTCTCCCGGCCCAGGACCCCGCGTTCCGCCCGCCCCGCCGGCCGCCCCCAGGGCGGCACCGGGCCCGGCCGGACCCGAAGCCGCCGCAGGCTGGGCGTCCTCACCGCCGTGGGCGCGGCCGCCGCCTTCGCCGTGACCATCCTCCTCGTCCAGACGCTCACGGTGAACGGCAACGACGAGGCGGGCAGCAACCGGGCCTCGGACACGGCAACCAGCGCCGCGGCGTTCACGGCCGCCGGCCTGGGGGGCGACGTCCAGCGCCTCCTCGGCGACGGCCCGGAGGCCTCGGCCAAGAGCGCCAAGCCCCCCGCGGACATGCCCGGCGCGGACACCTACAGCAGCGAGGCGTCCCCGCAGACGGCGACCGGGCGCCTCACCGGCGTCACCGTGCCCGCCTGCGTGAAGGGCGGCACCGGCCGCACGGAGGCCCCACTGGCCGCCGAACGAGGGATCTTCGAAGGCCGGGACGCCTACCTGGTCGTGCTCCCGCACAAGGGCGACGCCGGCCGGGCCGACGCCTACGTGGTCGACGCCGCGTGCGAGAGCTCCGATCCGACGGGACGAGGAACGGTCCTGCTGTCCGGGACCTACCCGCGCGGCTGACCGGCCCGGACCTCGCGGGTGACGGGCCCGGACCTCGCGGGTGACGGGCCGGGAATGCGGGCGCCATAGGATCCGTTGGGTGGGGTGAGGCCACCGGCCCCCGGTTGTCAGCAGGCAGTCCGCAGAAACGAGGAAAGTACCCGTGAGCGACGTTCGTAACGTGATCATCATCGGCTCTGGGCCGGCCGGCTACACCGCCGCCCTGTACACGGCGCGCGCATCGCTCAAGCCCCTGGTCTTCGAGGGTGCCGTCACCGCCGGTGGCGCGCTCATGAACACCACCGAGGTGGAGAACTTCCCCGGCTTCCGCGACGGCATCATGGGCCCCGACCTCATGGACAACATGCGGGCCCAGGCGGAGCGCTTCGGCGCCGAGCTCGTCCCGGACGACGTCGTCGCCGTCGACCTGTCCGGTGAGATCAAGACCGTGACGGACACCGCAGGCACCGTGCACCGCGCCAAGGCCGTGATCGTGACCACCGGCTCCCAGCACCGCAAGCTCGGCCTGCCCAACGAGGACGCCCTGTCCGGCCGCGGCGTCTCGTGGTGCGCCACCTGCGACGGCTTCTTCTTCAAGGACCAGGACATCGCCGTCGTCGGCGGCGGCGACACGGCCATGGAGGAGGCGACCTTCCTCTCGCGCTTCGCCAAGTCGGTCACGATCGTCCACCGCCGCGACAGCCTGCGGGCCTCCAAGGCGATGCAGGAGCGCGCCTTCGCCGACCCGAAGATCAAGTTCGCCTGGGACAGCGAGGTCGCCGAGATCCACGGTGAGCAGAAGCTCTCCGGTCTGACCCTGCGCAACACCAAGACCGGTGAGACCTCGGAGCTCCCCGTCACGGGCCTCTTCATCGCCGTCGGCCACGACCCGCGCACCGAGCTCTTCAAGGGCCAGTTGGACCTGGACGCGGAGGGCTACCTGAAGGTGGACGCCCCCTCCACCCGGACCAACGTCACCGGTGTCTTCGGCGCCGGCGACGTCGTGGACCACACCTACCGCCAGGCCATCACGGCCGCCGGTACCGGCTGCTCCGCCGCCCTCGACGCGGAGCGCTTCCTCGCGGCCCTCTCCGACACGGAGCACGCGGCCGCGACCGTCTGACCCGTTTTCCCACACCCCACCTGCAGAAGAAGGAGGCCGCTGTGGCCGACCTGAAGAACGTGACCGACGCGAACTTCGACGAAGAGGTCCTCAAGAGCGGCAAGCCCGTCCTCGTGGACTTCTGGGCGGCCTGGTGCGGCCCGTGCCGTCAGATCGCTCCGTCGCTGGAGGCCATCGCGAAGGAGCACGGCGACGAGATCGAGGTCGTCAAGCTCAACATCGACGAGAACCCGGCCACGGCCGCCAAGTACGGCGTCATGTCCATCCCGACGCTGAACGTGTACCAGGGCGGCGAGGTCGTCAAGACGATCGTCGGCGCCAAGCCGAAGGCCGCGATCCTGCGCGACCTCGAGGGCTTCGTCACGGCCAAGGCCTGACGCGTCGTTTCACGTGAAACGACGTTTCACGTGAAACACCGAAGGGGCCGCCCGGTCGGGGCGGCCCCTTCGCGTTGCTCCGGGGACCGGCCTCAGGTCGGGCGCAGCACGGGCTCCTTCTGCACCGCGCCGAGCAGCCGGTCGATGGCCATCTCCACGTCTTCCTTCCACGACAGCGTGGAGCGCAGCTCCAGCCGAAGCCGTGGGTGCACCGGATGGGGGCGGACGGTCTTGAAGCCCACCGCGAGCAGGTGGTCGGCCGGCAGCAGACAGGCGGGCGCCTCCCAGCGCGCGTCGCCGAAGGCCTCGATCGCCTTGAACCCCCGACGCAGCAGGTCCTTGGCCACCGTCTGCACCATCACCCGCCCCAGACCCTGCCCCTGGTACCCGGGGGTGATCCGGCCCGTCATCAGCTGGACGGCGTCCGGGGAGACGGGACTCGTCGGGAAGGCCGTCGAGCGCGGCACGTACGCGGGCGGGGCGTAGAGCACGAAGCCGACCGGGACGTCGTCGACGTAGCAGACCCGACCGCAGGAACCCCACTCCAGCAGGACCGCGGAGATCCAGGCCTCCTTCTCCAGTTCCGGCGTGCCCGCCTTTATCGCGGCGTCGCGGCTGACCGGGTCGAGCTCCCAGAAAACGCAGGACCGGCAGCGCTGGGGAAGATCCGAGAGGTTGTCCAACGTGAGCGGTACAAGCCGACGACCCATGATCCGACAAAACCTCCTACGGCTCCCAGTCCCAGGCCCGCAGTCAACAGGCCGGTGCGGCTCACCGATCGCATGGCTCACGCCCCCTCTTTCGTGAGGTGCCTCAACCGCCATACCCGAATTGCATCGTAGCCACCGGAGGTTTGCCCCGATACCGGGGAAATGCAAAGTGCCGGTAGCGGTAAAGCGAAAGGGCGGGCCGAAGCCCGCCCTTCACCGTGCGTCGCGCTGCTCAGCGGTCGCCGCCGGCCTGGTTCAGCACCGGGCCCTCGCCGGGAGCGAGCGTGTCCAGGATCCGCTCCAGGTCCTCCATCGACGCGAACTCGACGGTGATCTTTCCCTTCTTCTGACCCAGGTCGACCTTCACCCGGGTCTCGAAGCGGTCCGACAGCCGCGAGGCCAGATCCGTCAGCGCCGGGGAGACGCGGCCACCGGCACGCGGGCCCTTCGGCTTGACCGAGCTCTTCGGCTCACTGGCCATCAGCGTCACGATCTCTTCGACCGCACGCACCGACAGGCCCTCGGCCACGATGCGGTGCGCCAGCCGGTCCTGCTCCTCCGAGTCCTCCACGGAGAGCAGCGCGCGTGCGTGACCGGCGGACAGCACTCCGGCGGCCACCCGGCGCTGCACCGGCGGAGACAGCCGCAGCAGGCGGAGGGTGTTGGAGACCTGCGGACGGGACCGGCCGATCCGGTCGGCCAGCTGGTCGTGGGTGCAGTTGAAGTCCTGGAGCAGCTGGTCGTACGCGGCCGCCTCCTCCAGGGGGTTCAGCTGCGCCCGGTGGAGGTTCTCCAGGAGGGCGTCCAGCAGGAGCTTGTCGTCGTCCGTGGCACGGATGATCGCCGGGATCCGCGCCAGACCCGCCTCACGGCAGGCCCGCCAGCGGCGCTCGCCCATGATGAGCTCGTACCGCTCGGCGCCCAGCTGCCGCACCACGACGGGCTGGAGCAGGCCGACCTCCTGGATCGAGGTCACCAGCTCCGCCAGCGCGTCCTCGTCGAACACCTCACGGGGCTGGCGCGGGTTCGGCGTGATGGAGTCCAGCTCCAGCTCGGCGAAGGTCGCTCCGGCCACGGCCGCGTCCGGGGCCGCGGCCTGGGCCGGCACCTCGGCGGTGGGCGCCACCCCGGCCTGCGGCAGGGACGCCACCTTGGCCGCGGCCACCCCGCGGTCGGTGGTCAGCACGGGTACGGCGGAGGGGGAGGTGGACCCCGCCCCCAGCGCGGGGCCGGGCGTCTCCTGCGGAGCCGCCGGGATCAGAGCGCCGAGCCCCCGCCCGAGACCTCTACGTCGCTCGCTCACTGCATTCCCTCCGCTGTGCTGGTGATTCCGCCGCCCACGTGGGCGTGCTGGGCGTCGTACGAAATCCCCACTCCGCGCAGCGCGATCTCGCGCGCCGCTTCCAGGTACGAGAGGGAGCCGCTGGAGCCCGGGTCGTAGGTGAGCACCGTCTGGCCGTAGCTCGGGGCCTCCGAGATACGGACCGAGCGCGGGATGCTCGTGCGCAGCACCTCGTTGCCGAAGTGGCTGCGCACCTCGTCGGCCACCTGGGAGGCCAGCCGCGTCCTGCCGTCGTACATGGTGAGCAGGATCGTGGAGACGTGCAGGGACGGGTTGAGGTGGGCCCGCACCAGGTCGACGTTCCGCAGGAGCTGGCCCAGACCCTCCAGCGCGTAGTACTCGCACTGGATGGGGATCAGCACCTCGGCGCCCGCCACCATCGCGTTGACCGTCAGGAGGCCCAGCGAGGGCGGGCAGTCGATGAGGATGTAGTCCAGCGGCTGCTCGTACGCCTGGATGGCCCGCTGGAGCCTGCTCTCGCGCGCCACGAGGGAGACGAGCTCGATCTCCGCGCCGGCCAGGTCGATGGTGGCCGGGGCACAGAAGAGGCCCTCGACGTCCGGAACCGGCTGGACGACCTCCAGCAGTGGCCGGCTCTCGACCAGGACGTCGTAGATCGAGGGGACCTCCGCGTGGTGGTCGATCCCCAGTGCCGTCGAGGCGTTGCCCTGCGGGTCGAGGTCGATGACCAGCACCCGGGCGCCGTGCAGCGCCAAGGACGCGGCCAGGTTCACGGTCGTCGTGGTCTTGCCCACGCCGCCCTTCTGGTTCGCGACCACGATGACGCGGCGCTGCGCGGGCCGCGGGAGGCCTTCGCCAGCCCGCCCGAGGGCCTCCACCGCCAGCTGGGCGGCACGGCCGATGGGCGTGTCGGAGTCCACCGGGGGCATCGATGTTTCACGTGAAACATCGCCCCCCGGTGATTCTGTGCGAGGGCCGGGGACCGGATCGGCCATCGGCCCCGCGAGGTCGGCGTCGGACCGCACGGAGTCACTCTCCTCGACTTCAGGCTCGGGATGAACAGAGCCTGCCATGCCTTCGGGGTCGCGAACCAGCGGGGACCGCACTCCTGTGGATGAATCCACACCTGTGGACAACTCCGTCACCCCCCGCTCATGGCGGTTCCGGGGGGACGCGGCCGCACGCCCGCGACTGATGATTCCGTGCAGCAGTGAGCGACGTTTCACGTGAAACACGATGCACGCGCGGGCACTTCATCCCGCTACGACACTCCGAAATCCATACCGTTCGGACACCTCAACGGCGCCCCGACCCCGCTCCGCCGCCAGGCCGGCAGGCGCCCGGTCATCGGCGCTTGCGTACCCGTCCGACCCGCGCCGCCTTGGCCCGCTTCGCCGCGAAGCGCACGCCGCCCGGGCTCTCGCCGACCTCGACCCGGACCACGGTGGACATGGGATCCACCACACCCTCACCCACCTGGACCACGGAGGTCTCCACCACGCCGAGCTTCGTCAGCGCGGCCTTGGCCGCCACCAGCTCCTCCTCGGCGGTGTCGCCCTTGAGCGCCAGCATCTCTCCGTACGGGCGCAGCAGCGGCACACCCCAGCCGGCGAGGCGGTCCAGGGGAGCCACCGCGCGGGCGGTGACCACGTGCACCGGGGGGAGCTTGCCGAGCATCTCCTCGGCCCGACCGCGGACCACGGTCACGTGGTCCAGGCCCAGCAGCTCCACGACCTCCTGGAGGAAGTTCGTGCGCCGCAGCAGCGGCTCCAGCAAGGTGATCTTCAGGTCCGGGCGCACCAGCGCGAGCGGAATGCCCGGCAGACCGGCACCCGAGCCCACGTCGCAGACCGTGACGCCCTCGGGCACCACTTCGGAGAGCACCGCGCAGTTCAGCAGGTGCCGCTCCCAGAGCCGGGGCACCTCACGCGGGCCGATCAGACCGCGCTTGACCCCCGCGTCCGCCAGCAGCTCGGCGTAGCGCACGGCTTCCGGGAAATACTCGCCGAAGACCGCCCGCGCCGTCTCGGGCGCCGGGGGAAGCTCCGCTGCTGCCTCCGTCACGGGGACCGTCCTTCCGTACCGCCAGTGCGGTGATCAACATACCGCCACTGCGGTGACCGACACATGCTCGTTGAATGCCAGGCTGACAAACATCGGCCCCGTCTGCGAGACAGACGGGGCCGACCACTTCTTCCGACCGATCAGGCCGGGAGCACTACGACGAAGCGCTCCGGCTCCTCGCCCTCGGACTCGCTGCGCAGGCCGGCGGCGGCGATCGCGTCGTGCACGACCTTGCGCTCGAAGGGGGTCATCGGCTGGAGCTTGACCGGCTCACCGGTGCTCCTCGCCTCCTCCGCCGCCTTGACGCCCACGGCGGTGAGCTCCTCGCGCTTCTTGGCGCGGAAGCCGGCGATGTCCAGCATGAGGCGGCTGCGGTCACCGGTCTCGCGGTGCACGGCGAGCCGGGTCAGCTCCTGGAGGGCCTCCAGGACCTCACCGTCGCGCCCGACCAGCTTCTGCAGGTCACGGCTTCCGGAGTCGCTGATGATCGACACCGCGGCGCGGTCCGCCTCGACGTCCATGTCGATGTCGCCGTCGAGGTCGGCGATGTCGAGCAGGCCCTCGAGGTAGTCGGCCGCGATCTCACCCTCCTGCTCGAGGCGGGTCAGGGTGTCGCCACCCTCGGCGGCGGCGGAGGTGGTGCCTTCCGTCACGGGATGGACTCCTTCTTACTTCTTGGACGAGGGCTTGGGGGTCTGGCGCTGGGACTTGCTCTGCCGCTTGGGCTGCTGCCGCTTCTGGGCGGCGGCGCTGCTGGCGGCGTCCGCGTCGGCAGTGGTCGCGGTGCTCTTGACCACCGTGCCGTCGGCCTGGGCGGCCATGCCCTGCTTCGACAGAGCGGTGATGAACTTGCGCTCGTTGTCGTTGCGGTCCGGGCCCTTGGCGACGATCGCGGAGATGATGGTGCGCCGGCGGCGACCCTTGACCTCACCGTGGGAGGTGATGTGCTTGAGCAGGCGCTGCAGGTACTGGTCCTGGGCCTTGGAACCCGGCGTCGGGTTCTGGTTGATCACGTACATCTGCTGGCCCATGGTCCACACGTTGGTGGTCAGCCAGTAGATGAGGACACCGACGGGGAAGTTGATGCCCATGCCCGCGAAGATCAGCGGGAAGATGTACATCAGCATCTTCTGCTGCTGCATGAAGGGCGTCTTGACCGAGAGGTCGACGTTCTTCTGCATCAGCTGGCGCTGCGTGTAGAACTGCGACAGCGACATCAGGACGATCATGACCGCGGTCACGATCCGGACGTCGGTGATCGAGGCACCCAGCGAAGCGGCCTTCTCGGCGCTGTCCGTGAACTTGGCGGCGAGGGGCGCGCCGAAGATGTGCGCCTGTCGGGCGCTCGCCAGCAGCGGGCCGTCGATGACGCCGATCGGCTTGCCGTTGGCGATGGCGGACAGCACGTGGTACAGCGCGAAGAAGAACGGGGACTGCGCCAGGATGGGAAGGCACGAGGAGAGCGGGTTGGTACCCGTCTCCTTGTACAGCTTCATCATCTCTTCGGACTGGCGCTGCTTGTCGTTCTTGTAGCGATCCTGGATCGCCTTCATCCTCGGCTGCAGCGCCTGCATGCCCCGCGTCGCCTTGATCTGCTTCACGAAGAGCGGGATCAGGCAGATGCGGATCAGCACCACCAGGGAAACGATGGACAGTCCCCAGGCCCAGCCCGTGTCAGGGCCGAAGATCGCCCCGTACAGGCTGTGGAACTGGACGATGACCCATGAGACAGGCCAGGTGATGAAGCTGAACAGACTGGCAATCGTGTCCACTAATCAGGCTCCTTGAGCATTGCGAGGTCTACGCAACGCACTGCGCAGCCGTTCGTGCCAACGCGGGCGTTTGCGAGGTGGGACATGGTCGACACCGCCGGGGGACCACGGGTTGCACCGCAGGATCCGCCAGGCGGTGAGGGCAGTCCCCTTCACCGCACCATGCCGGTCGATGGCCGTGTACCCGTAGTGCGAGCACGAGGGGTAATAGCGGCACACCGGCCCCAGCAGCGGACTGATCGTCCACTGGTACAGCTTGATCAAAGCGAGCAGCGGGTACTTCATCGAGCCACGCCTCCCAGCAGCCGCTCAAGGGCGGCATCCAGGTCCCGGGCCAGCGCGCCGTGGTCGGCGTCGCCAGCACCGGGCAGCGCACGGACCACCACCAGGCTACCCGCGGGCAGGCCGGCGAGGCGGTCCCGGACCAGGTGGCGCAATCTGCGCTTGACCTGGTTGCGGACGACCGCCCCGCCCACGGCCTTGCTGACGACGAAACCCGCACGCGTCGGGGAGGCATGGCCCCCCGGCTCGTGCGGGTCCGTTGCACCGCTGGTACGAAGGTGGACGACGAGGAGCGGGCGGCCTGCCCGGCGGCCTCGTCGTACCGCAGTCGCGAAGTCCTCGCGCCGCCTCAGCCGGTTTCCGGAAGGCAGCACGACGTCACGGCCTGTGCGCGCTTAGGCGGACAGGGCCTGGCGACCCTTGGCACGGCGGTTCGCGAGGATCGCGCGGCCGGCACGGGTACGCATACGCAGGCGGAAACCGTGGGTCTTGGCGCGACGACGGTTGTTCGGCTGGAAGGTGCGCTTGCTCACTCGGGGGCTCCAGAGAATGAATCGTGGTGGCGGTACATCGCCTGGCTGTCACCGTGCGCCCACGAGGAACTTCGCGTGATCGCCACGAGTGGCACCGCATAACCGATCACGTTGAGGTGATCTTTGCCCATCGGTAGGCAGGCGGCAGCAGCCATCGACAACTCGACCTCGGTACGGTACGCGGGACTACGCCATCCGGTCAAACCGAGCCACGCGCGGGCCCCGCTGTGCACAGGCTGTGGACAACAACTTGAACCGCACGGGTCGCGCTGACTACCTTGGCTTGACCCCGCATTTTTTTGTCCCGACCGTCCCGAAGAACCACACATTCGTGGGACCTGTGAGAGAGCGTGCCCTGTGGCTGACGTACCTGCCGATCTTGCCGCAGTGTGGCCCAGGGTTCTCGAGAAGCTGCTGGGAGAAGGACAGCAGGGCATCGAGCCCAAGGACAAGCAGTGGGTCGAGCGGTGCCAGCCGCTCGCGCTGGTCGCCGACACCGCGCTGCTCGCCGTGCCGAACGAGTGGGGCAAGCGCGTCCTCGAGGGCCGGCTCGCCCCGCTGATCAGCGAGACCCTCAGCCGCGAGTGCGGCCGGCCCATCCGGATCGCGATCACGGTCGACGACTCCGCGGCCGAGCCGACCCCCCCGCCGCCGGTCCGGGAGGAGCGTCCGCGGTACGAGGACGCGTACGACCAGCTCCCGCAGGTCCGCCCCGCCTACCCGGACTACCAGCAGCAGCGCGGCCCCGAGCCGGGCGTCTGGCCGCGTCCGTCCGCGGACCGCGACGACTACGGCTGGCAGCAGCAGCGGCTCGGCGGCTACCAGGAGCGCGACCCGTACGCCTCGCCCTCCTCGGGGGGCCCGGGCGGCTACGAGCAGCCGTCGTTCGACCAGCCGCAGGCCCCGTACGAGCCCGGGCAGTACGACCCGCACGCCTACGAGCCGAAGCCGTACGACCCCAAGCAGTACGAGCAGGCCCCGTACGAGCCGTCCTCGTACGACGGCGGCCGCCCGGACCGCTCCGACGCGCCGCCCGCTCCGGGCCGGCCGGGGCCCGGTCCGATGGCGGGCCCCTCGGCCGCGCCGCCGCCGGCCTCCTCGTCCGGCTCCTCGTCGGGGCCGCTGGAGCCGACCGCGCGGCTGAACCCCAAGTACCTGTTCGACACCTTCGTCATCGGGGCGTCGAACCGCTTCGCGCACGCGGCCGCGGTGGCCGTCGCCGAAGCCCCGGCCAAGGCGTACAACCCGCTCTTCATCTACGGCGAGTCGGGTCTGGGCAAGACGCACCTGCTGCACGCCATCGGCCACTACGCGCGGAGCCTCTACCCGGGGACCCGGGTGCGGTACGTGAGCTCGGAGGAGTTCACCAACGAGTTCATCAACTCGATCCGCGACGGCAAGGGCGACGCGTTCCGCAAGCGCTACCGCGAGATGGACATCCTGCTGGTCGACGACATCCAGTTCCTGGCGAGCAAGGAGTCGACGCAGGAGGAGTTCTTCCACACCTTCAACACGCTCCACAACGCCAACAAGCAGATCGTGCTGTCCTCCGACCGGCCGCCCAAGCAGCTGGTCACGCTGGAGGACCGGCTGCGCAACCGCTTCGAGTGGGGCCTGATCACCGACGTCCAGCCGCCCGAGCTGGAGACGCGCATCGCGATCCTGCGCAAGAAGGCGGTCCAGGAGCAGCTCAACGCCCCGCCGGAGGTACTGGAGTTCATCGCGTCCCGGATCTCGCGCAACATCCGCGAGCTGGAGGGCGCGCTGATCCGGGTGACGGCCTTCGCGAGCCTCAACCGGCAGCCGGTGGACCTGGGGCTGACCGAGGACGTCCTCAAGAACCTCATCCCCGGCGGTGAGGACACCGCTCCGGAGATCACCGCGGGCGCCATCATGGCGGCCACGGCGGACTACTTCGGGCTGACGGTGGACGACCTGTGCGGCTCCTCGCGCAGCCGGGTCCTGGTGACGGCGCGCCAGATCGCGATGTACCTGTGCCGCGAGCTCACCGACCTGTCGCTGCCGAAGATCGGGGCCCAGTTCGGCGGCCGGGACCACACCACGGTCATGCACGCGGACCGCAAGATCCGGGCGCTCATGGCGGAGCGCCGGTCGATCTACAACCAGGTCACCGAGCTGACCAACCGCATCAAGAACGGCTGACGGAACCGGCTGCAGGGGCCCGGCGGAACACCGCCGGGAACGGTCCGCAGCCGTCGTACGACGCATCGAAGGGCGCTCCGGGACGCTTCCCGGAGCGCCCTTCCGCGTTCCCTTCGGTCACCCGTACGCAGCCCGTTGTTCGATTAATGGCAGGGTTACGGCCGTCTTCCACAGATCTTCGACTTTTTTCCGTCCACACCCTGGGGACCTCCGAATCCACCCACATTCCTTCCACAGGCAGGCCTGTTGATGGAGCATCAGAGCTGGTCAGGACCCTGTGGAATTGTGCGGAGCGACTATCCACAGACTGTGGACGATCATTCTGTCCACAGGCCCGTCCACCGGGTTGTCCACCGGAGACCCACAGGATGGGCCCGGTTGTCCCCAGCTGTCCCCAGCTTCTCCACACCGTTGTCCACTGTTCGGCAACCGGAGCCCCTCGGTCACCGCATGGAGTGAAAGGCGTCACACGAGAGGCGACGATTGGGCTGTGGGGAAACCGGGTAAAGCTGGGGACGGAGCTGTGGAGTACCCCGGGTCACCTGGGGACGGTCTGTGCAGAACTTTCTGTTCTCCACAGGACACCCACGTTGTCCACTGCCCCCACCCACAGGCCCGGTGGACAAAAAACCGCCGCTGACCTGCGCTGACAGGGTTATCCACGGTTTCCACAGGGCCTACTACTACCCCCATAGAGAGTTAGCTCGGATTCCGTTTTCAAGCAGGCCCTGTGCACAACTCGCCCCTCGGCTCTCCCGCCGAGTCCGGCCCGACTTGACGGGCAGCAGCACCGAGTGTCGGTGCCGTACGTCAGACTGGTCTCCGGCGTTCAGCCGACAGACGAAGGCCAGCAGGGCGAGCCAGCAACAGCAGGAGGCGGTTCCGGTGAAGATCCGGGTGGAGCGCGACGTACTCGCGGAGGCGGTGGCGTGGGCGGCCCGTAGCCTCCCGGCCCGGCCGCCGGTGCCCGTTCTCGCGGGCCTTCTCCTCAAGGCCGAGGAGGGCTCGCTGAGCCTCTCCGGCTTCGACTACGAGGTCTCGGCCCGCGTCTCGGTCGAGGCGGACGTGGAGGAGGACGGCACCGTCCTCGTCTCCGGCCGGCTCCTCGCCGACATCTGCCGCGCCCTCCCCAACCGCCCGGTGGAGATCTCCACAGACGGTGTACGGGCGACCGTGGTCTGCGGCTCCTCCCGCTTCACCCTCCACACCCTGCCGGTGGAGGAGTACCCGGCGCTGCCCGAGATGCCGGGCGCGACCGGCACCGTGTCCGGCGAGGTCTTCGCCTCCGCCGCGGCCCAGGTGGCCATCGCCGCCGGCCGCGACGACACGCTGCCCGTCCTCACCGGTGTGCGCATCGAGATCGAGGGCGACCGCGTCACCCTCGCCTCCACCGACCGTTACCGCTTCGCCGTCCGCGAGTTCCTGTGGAAGCCGGAGAGCCCCGACGCCTCCGCCGTCGCCCTGGTGCCCGCCAAGACGCTGCTCGACACCGCCAAGTCCCTGACCAGCGGTGACACCGTCACCCTGGCGCTCTCGGGCTCCGGCAAGGGCGAGGGCCTGATCGGCTTCGAGGGTGCCGGCCGCCGTACCACCACCCGGCTGCTGGAGGGCGACCTCCCCAAGTACCGGACGCTCTTCCCGACCGAGTTCAACTCCGTCGCCGTGATCGAGACCGCGCCGTTCGTCGAGGCCGTCAAGCGCGTGGCCCTCGTCGCCGAGCGCAACACCCCGGTCCGGCTGAGCTTCGAGCAGGGCGTGCTGATCCTCGAGGCGGGGTCGAGCGACGACGCACAGGCTGTGGAGCGCGTCGACGCCCGCCTGGAGGGCGACGACATCTCGATCGCCTTCAACCCGACGTTCCTGCTCGACGGCCTGAGCGCCATCGACTCGCCGGTCGCGCAGCTGTCCTTCACGACGTCGACCAAGCCGGCGCTGCTCAGCGGCCGCCCGGCCGTCGACGCCGAGGCGGACGAGGCGTACAAGTACCTGATCATGCCGGTCCGCCTCTCCGGCTGACGCCCCCGGCACGGCCGCCTGTCCGGCCGACCCCGCAGGTGTGCCCCCGCGTCCGGGCGTAGGCTCGGACGCGGGTACGAAACCGCACACACAGTTAAGGAACGCCTGATGGAGCTCGGTCTCGTCGGTCTCGGCAAGATGGGCGGCAACATGCGCGAGCGCATCCGCCGCGCAGGCCACACCGTCATCGGATACGACCGCAACCCTGACATCGCCGATGTCCACAGCCTCCAGGAGCTTGTGGACGGCCTGCAGGCCCCGCGCGTCGTGTGGGTGATGGTCCCCGCGGGCGAGGCGACCCAGTCGACCGTCGACGAGCTGGCCGCGCTGCTGTCGCCCGGCGACATCGTCGTCGACGGCGGCAACTCGCGGTGGACCGACGACGAGAAGCACGCCGCCGAGCTGGCCGAGAAGGGCATCGGCTTCGTCGACTGCGGCGTCTCCGGCGGCGTCTGGGGCCTGGAGAACGGCTACGCGCTCATGTACGGCGGCGACAAGGAGCACGTCGCCGCGGTGCAGCCGATCTTCGACGCCCTCAAGCCCGAGGGCGAGTACGGCGCGGTGCACGCGGGCAAGGTCGGCGCGGGCCACTTCGCCAAGATGGTCCACAACGGCATCGAGTACGCCATGATGCAGGCCTACGCCGAGGGCTGGGAGCTGCTGGAGAAGGTGGACTCGGTCACCGACGTCCGCGAGGTCTTCCGCTCCTGGCAGGAAGGCACGGTCATCCGCTCCTGGCTGCTGGACCTGGCGGTCAACGCCCTCGACGAGGACGAGCACCTGGAGCAGCTCAAGGGCTTCGCGCAGGACTCCGGTGAGGGCCGCTGGACGGTCGAGGCCGCGATCGACAACGCGGTGCCGCTGCCGGCGATCACCGCCTCGCTCTTCGCGCGCTTCGCCTCGCGCCAGGACGACTCCCCGCAGATGAAGATGATCGCCGCGCTGCGCAACCAGTTCGGCGGCCACGCGGTCGAGAAGAAGTAGTCCGGCACCCTTTTCGCGGGTTCCGGACCGAGAAGTACACAGGTTCCCGTCCCCGGTCCACAGGCCGGGGACACCGGCCCACCGGACGGGGGTCCCGTCCACAGGTCGGGCGCCCCGGTCCACAGGCTGGGGACGGGGACCGCAGCAGCCGGGGGAGGTCGGCGCCACCATGCACGTCACGCACCTGTCGCTGGCCGACTTCCGCTCGTACGCCCGGGCCGAGGTGCCCCTCGACCCGGGCGTCACCGCGTTCGTGGGCCCCAACGGCCAGGGGAAGACCAACCTCGTCGAGGCCGTCGGCTACCTCGCCACCCTCGGCAGCCACCGGGTCTCCTCCGACGCCCCGCTGGTCCGCATGGGCGCCGACCGGGCGATCATCAGGGCCGCGGTCACGCAGGGCGAGCGCAGCCAGCTGGTCGAGCTGGAGCTCAACCCGGGCCGCGCAAACCGCGCCCGCATCAACAGGTCCTCGCAGGTCAGACCCCGTGACGTGCTGGGGATCGTACGCACCGTCCTGTTCGCGCCGGAGGACCTCGCCCTGATCAAGGGCGACCCCGGCGAGCGGCGCCGCTTCCTCGACGAGCTGATCACCGCGCGCTCGCCGCGCATGGCCGCGGTCCGCTCCGACTACGAACGCGTCCTCAAGCAGCGCAACACCCTGCTCAAGTCGGCCGCCATGGCCCGCCGGCACGGCGGCCGCTCCATGGACCTGTCCACGCTCGACGTGTGGGACCAGCACCTGGCCCGGGCCGGCGCCGAGCTGCTGGCCCAGCGCCTCGACCTGATCGCCACCCTGCAGCCGCTCGCCGACAAGGCCTACGAGCAGCTCGCCCCGGGCGGCGGACCGCTGGGGCTCGCGTACCGGAGCAGCGCCGGCGAAGCCCTCGACGCGGTCCTGGGCACGGCCGTCCGCAGCCCGCGCGAGGAGCTGTACGAGGCGCTGCTCGGCGCCCTCGCCGGCGCGCGCAAGCAGGAGATCGAGCGGGGCGTGACCCTGGTCGGACCGCACCGCGACGAGTTGCTGCTGCGGCTGGGCGACCTGCCGGCCAAGGGGTACGCGAGCCACGGCGAGTCCTGGTCGTACGCGCTGGCGCTGCGGCTGGCCTCGTACGACCTGCTGCGCTCGGAGGGCGGCGAACCGGTGCTGGTGCTCGACGACGTCTTCGCCGAACTGGACGCGCGGCGCCGCGAGCGGCTGGCGGAACTGGTGGCCCCGGGCGAGCAGGTGCTCGTCACGGCGGCCGTGGACGACGACGTGCCGGACGTCCTGGTGGGCGCGCGGTACGGCGTCTCGGGCGGTGAGGTGACCCGGCTGTGAACGGACCCGCGAGCGGACCGCAGGACACCCCGGGCCGGGGCGAGCCCCGCAAGGACCCCGAGCCCTCCGGCGTGGACCTGGCCCGCCAGGCGCTGTTCGCCGCCCGTGAGGCGGCCCGGGCCCGCGGCCAGGCGGCCGGGGCGAAGAAGCAGGCCCGCCGCGGCGGCCTGCGCTCCGGCGCGCGCGCCGACGGCCGGGACCCGATGCGGCTGGGTGCGGCCCTGGACCGGCTCCAGACCGAGCGGGGCTGGGAGGTCCCGATGGCGGTGGCCGGAGTGATGGAGCGCTGGCCGGAGATCGTGGGCGAGGAGCTCGCCCGGCACTGCGTACCGGAGAAGTACGACGACGACCCGGACGTGCGGCAGCTGACCGTGCGCTGCGACTCCTCGGCGTGGATGGCGCAGGTGCGGCTGCTGGCTCCGCAGCTGGTCGCCCGGCTCAACGCGGACCTGGGTCAGGGGACGGTGCGCTTCCTGAAGGTGCTGCCGCCGAGCGGCACCGAACGCCGGTACCAGGGGCGGCTGCGCGCCCCCGGTTCGACCGGTCCCGGGGACACGTACGGCTGAGCCGGACGCCCCTTACCGCTCGGTAGCGGAGGGTTGACAGGCCGAAGCGCTGCATGGCCGTCTGAGCCTCTTGGAGCCCCGGTCCGGATATGGGGAGTCGGTCGCGGTCGGTTCAGGGCGGCACATGCGGACTCAGGTACCGGCAAACCTCCATCAATGTCAGCGCTACCGGTAGACTGGTAAGTAATCCCGCCCAGCCGGCGGGATCCCGCTGAGAACGCTGACAACGCAGATCGACGCAGCCACTCCTGCTTGCGAACCGTTGCTTGCCCGGAGTCAGGCCTGTGCTGTGCCAGAAAGGGCGCTTCGTGGCCGATTCCGGCAACCCCAACGAGAACATTCCGTCCACTGCAGGCGAGAACGGCGAGGTCACGGCCTCGTACGACGCCAGCGCGATCACAGTCCTCGAGGGCCTGGACGCCGTACGCAAGCGACCCGGCATGTACATCGGCTCCACCGGTGAGCGGGGCCTGCACCACCTCGTGTACGAGGTGGTGGACAACTCCGTCGACGAGGCCCTCGCCGGCCACGCCGACACCATCGACATCACGATCCTGGCCGACGGCGGCGTGCGCGTCGTGGACAACGGCCGCGGCATCCCGGTGGGTATCCACCCGGTCGAGAAGAAGCCGGCCGTCGAGGTCGTGCTCACCGTCCTGCACGCGGGCGGCAAGTTCGGCGGCGGCGGCTACGCCGTCTCCGGTGGTCTGCACGGCGTCGGCGTCTCCGTGGTGAACGCGCTGTCCTACAAGCTCGCCGTCGAGATCCGGACGGACGGCTACCGCTGGACGCAGGAGTACAAGTCGGGCGCCCCCACCGCGCCGCTGGAGCAGCACGAGGCCACCACCGAGACCGGTACCTCGGTCACGTTCTGGGCCGACCCGGACATCTTCGAGACCACCGAGTACTCCTTCGAGACGCTCGCGCGCCGCTTCCAGGAGATGGCCTTCCTCAACAAGGGCCTCACCCTGACGCTCACGGACGAGCGCGAGTCCGCGAAGGCCACCGTCGGTGCCGACGACCCGGAGGCGGAGTCGGCCGAGCCGACCGCGCGCACGGTGAAGTACCACTACGAGGGCGGCATCGTCGACTTCGTGAAGTACCTCAACTCGCGCAAGGGCGAGCTGATCCACCCCTCCGTCATCGACATCGAGGCCGAGGACAAGGAGCGCATGCTCTCGGTCGAGATCGCGATGCAGTGGAACTCGCAGTACACGGAGGGCGTCTACTCCTTCGCGAACACGATCCACACGCACGAGGGCGGTACCCACGAGGAGGGCTTCCGCGCCGCGCTGACCACGCTGGTCAACAAGTACGCACGCGACAAGAAGCTGCTGCGCGAGAAGGACGACAACCTCACCGGCGACGACATCCGCGAGGGTCTGACCGCGATCATCTCGGTCAAGCTCGGCGAGCCGCAGTTCGAGGGCCAGACCAAGACCAAGCTGGGCAACACGGAGGCGAAGACCTTCGTCCAGAAGGTCGCGCACGAGCACCTCAACGACTGGTTCGACCGCAACCCCAACGAGGCCGCGGACATCATCCGCAAGGCCATCCAGGCCGCCACGGCCCGCGTCGCCGCCCGCAAGGCCCGCGACCTGACCCGTCGCAAGGGCCTGCTGGAGAGCGCCTCGCTGCCGGGCAAGCTGTCGGACTGCCAGTCGAACGACCCGACCAAGTGCGAGATCTTCATCGTCGAGGGTGACTCCGCCGGCGGCTCCGCCAAGTCCGGCCGCAACCCGATGTACCAGGCCATCCTGCCGATCCGCGGCAAGATCCTGAACGTCGAGAAGGCCCGCATCGACAAGATCCTCCAGAACGCCGAGATCCAGGCCCTGATCTCCGCCTTCGGCACCGGCGTGCACGAGGACTTCGACATCGAGAAGCTCCGCTATCACAAGATCATCCTGATGGCGGACGCCGACGTCGACGGCCAGCACATCAACACCCTGCTGCTGACCTTCCTCTTCCGCTTCATGCGCCCGCTGGTCGAGGCCGGCCACGTGTACCTGTCCCGCCCGCCGCTCTACAAGATCAAGTGGGGTCGCGACGACTTCGAGTACGCGTACTCGGACCGCGAGCGCGACGCCCTGGTCGAGCTCGGCAAGCAGGCGGGCAAGCGGATCAAGGAAGACTCGATCCAGCGCTTCAAGGGTCTCGGTGAGATGAACGCCGAGGAGCTGCGCGTCACCACGATGGACGTGGACCACCGCGTCCTCGGCCAGGTCACGCTGGACGACGCGGCCCAGGCCGACGACCTGTTCTCGGTGCTGATGGGTGAGGACGTCGAGGCCCGGCGCTCCTTCATCCAGCGCAACGCCAAGGACGTCCGCTTCCTCGACATCTGAGTCGGCCCGACCGCTGACCGCCCGAAAGGATTTCTGAACGGCCATGGCCGACGAGAACGTGCCCGAGTCCTCCGGCACCACCACCGAGAACACCGAGGCCGCGGAGGAGCAGCAGATGCGGATCGAGCCCGTCGGGCTCGAGACGGAGATGCAGCGCTCCTACCTCGACTACGCGATGTCCGTCATCGTGTCCCGCGCGCTGCCCGACGTCCGCGACGGCCTCAAGCCCGTCCACCGGCGCGTGCTGTACGCGATGTACGACGGCGGCTACCGGCCCGAGAAGGGCTTCTACAAGTGCGCCCGCGTCGTCGGCGACGTCATGGGCACGTACCACCCGCACGGCGACTCCTCGATCTACGACGCCCTGGTCCGCCTGGCCCAGCCGTGGTCGATGCGCATGCCGCTGGTGGACTCCAACGGCAACTTCGGCTCGCCGGGCAACGACCCGGCCGCCGCCATGCGCTACACCGAGTGCAAGATGGCGCCGCTGTCGATGGAGATGGTCCGCGACATCGACGAGGAGACCGTCGACTTCACGGACAACTACGACGGCCGTAACCAGGAGCCGACGGTCCTGCCGGCGCGCTTCCCGAACCTGCTGGTCAACGGCTCCGCCGGCATCGCCGTGGGCATGGCCACCAACATCCCGCCGCACAACCTGCGCGAGGTCGCGGACGGCGCCCAGTGGTACCTGGCCAACCCCGAGGCCTCGCACGAGGAGCTGCTGGACGCCCTCGTCGAGCGCATCAAGGGCCCGGACTTCCCGACCGGCGCGCTGGTCGTGGGGCGCAAGGGCATCGAGGAGGCGTACCGCACCGGTCGCGGCTCCATCACGATGCGCGCGGTGGTCGAGGTCGAGGAGATTCAGAACCGCCAGTGCCTGGTGGTCACGGAGCTTCCGTACCAGGTCAACCCGGACAACCTGGCGCAGAAGATCGCCGACCTCGTGAAGGACGGCCGGATCGGCGGCATCGCCGACGTCCGCGACGAGACCTCCTCGCGCACCGGCCAGCGCCTGGTGATCGTCCTCAAGCGGGACGCCGTCGCCAAGGTCGTGCTGAACAACCTGTACAAGCACACCGACCTGCAGACGAACTTCGGCGCGAACATGCTCGCGCTGGTGGACGGCGTGCCGCGCACGCTCTCGCTGGACGCGTTCATCCGCCACTGGGTGCACCACCAGATCGAGGTCATCGTCCGGCGCACGAAGTTCCGCCTGCGCAAGGCGGAGGAGCGCGCCCACATCCTGCGCGGCCTGCTCAAGGCGCTGGACGCCATCGACGAGGTCATCGCGCTCATCCGGCGCAGCGACACGGTCGAGGTGGCCCGCGAGGGCCTGATGGGCCTGCTGCAGATCGACGAGATCCAGGCCAACGCGATCCTCGAGATGCAGCTGCGCCGACTGGCCGCCCTGGAGCGCCAGAAGATCGTCGCGGAGCACGACGAGCTCCAGGCCAAGATCAACGAGTACAACGCGATCCTGGCCTCGCCGGAGAAGCAGCGCGGCATCGTCAGCGAGGAGCTGGCGGCCCTCGTCGAGAAGTTCGGCGACGACCGGCGCTCCAAGCTGGTGCCCTTCGACGGCGACATGTCCATCGAGGACCTCATCGCCGAAGAGGACATCGTCGTCACGATCACCCGCGGCGGCTACGTCAAGCGGACCAAGACCGACGACTACCGCTCGCAGAAGCGCGGCGGCAAGGGCGTCCGGGGCACGAAGCTGAAGGAAGACGACATCGTCGACCACTTCTTCGTCTCCACCACGCACCACTGGCTGCTGTTCTTCACCAACAAGGGCCGGGTCTACCGGGCCAAGGCGTACGAGCTGCCCGACGCCGGCCGTGACGCCCGCGGGCAGCACGTGGCGAACCTGCTGGCCTTCCAGCCGGACGAGCAGATCGCGCAGATCCTGGCGATCCGCGACTACGAGGCCGCCCCGTACCTGATCCTGGCCACCAAGGCCGGCCTGGTGAAGAAGACGGCGCTGAAGGACTACGACTCGCCCCGTTCGGGTGGCGTGATCGCCATCAACCTGCGCGAGCAGGAGGACGGCAACGACGACGAGCTGATCGGCGCCGAGCTGGTGTCCGCCGACGACGACCTGCTGCTCATCAGCAAGAAGGCGCAGTCGATCCGGTTCACCGCCACGGACGACTCGCTGCGCCCGATGGGCCGGGCCACGTCGGGCGTGAAGGGCATGAGCTTCCGCGAGGGGGACGAACTCCTCTCGATGAATGTCGTGCGGCCGGGTACTTTCGTCTTCACAGCGACGGACGGCGGCTACGCGAAGCGCACGCCCGTCGACGAGTACCGCGTCCAGGGTCGCGGCGGCCTCGGCATCAAGGCCGCCAAGATCGTCGAGGACCGCGGGTCGCTCGTCGGAGCGCTGGTGGTGGAGGAGAACGACGAGATCCTCGCCATCACGCTCGGCGGTGGTGTGATTCGTACGCGAGTCAACGAAGTCAGGGAGACCGGCCGTGACACCATGGGCGTCCAGCTGATCAACCTGGGCAAGCGCGACGCCGTCGTCGGCATCGCGCGCAACGCCGAAGCCGGGCAGGAGGCTGACGAGGTCGACGAGACCGAGGCAGCCGAGGGCCAGGCCGCGGAAGCACAGGTCACCGAGGCAGTCGAGGGCGTCGAGCCCTCGGCAGGGGAGCAGTAGGAGTAAGCGTGAGTGGAGCCACGGGCGCCGGATCGGCCACGTCTGGAGCGAACGGCGCCCGTGGCGCCGCCACCGACTCCAAGGGGGGTGCGACCGCCGTGAGCGACCCGCGGGAGCCGCAGCCGCAGGCTGCCGGCCCCTACCATCCGCCGCAGGCGTACCAGGCCCCCGCGGGGCCCGGTACGCAGCGCGGCGAGCAGCAGCAGCGCGTGGCGCGCACCGGGGCGCGGACGACGCCCCGGACGCGCAAGGCGCGGCTGCGGGTGGCCAAGGCCGACCCCTGGTCGGTGATGAAGGTCAGCTTCCTGCTGTCGATCGCACTGGGCATCTGCACGGTCATCGCGGCGGCGGTGCTGTGGATGGTCATGGACGCCATGGGCGTCTTCTCGACCGTCGGCGGCACCATCAGCGAGGCCACCGGTTCGAACGAGGGCAACGGGTTCGACCTCCAGTCGTTCCTGTCGCTGCCGCGCGTACTGATCTTCACGTCGGTCATCGCGGTCATCGACGTGGTGCTGGCCACCGCGCTGGCCACCCTGGGCGCGTTCATCTACAACCTGTCGGCGGGCTTCGTGGGTGGTGTCGAGCTCACCCTCGCCGAGGACGAGTAGAGCCGTTCTCAGTTCGGTTCCCAGGGCTCTGACCAGCGATTTGGGAACTACCGGGTCTGTGCGCTAATCTTCAGGAGTCAGCGCGCAGCGCGGAGGGGCTATAGCTCAGTTGGTTAGAGCGCATCCCTGATAAGGATGAGGCCACAGGTTCAAATCCTGTTAGCCCCACAAGACAGAAGGCCCCCGGACCACAGGTCCGGGGGCCTTCTGGCGTTATGCCCCGACAGCGGCGGCCGGGGCTCCTGCTCAGCCGAGTGGTGCCCTGCGGTACCGCAGGTTGACCGCCAAGGGCATCAGCCCCATGGAACCCCGTGCCTGCAGCTGCGGGAGGGGCCGTGCCTTGGCCACGGCCCGTCGGTACAGCTCGTGGTAGACGGAGTCGATGTCGAGTACCGGGGGCCCGTCCGGAATGCCGTGACGGAGGATGTCGATCAGCTCCCCCGTGAAGGCCGTGTAGGGCTCGCCCGCCGGAGCGAGCGCCACTCGATTCGGAGAGGAGGAGGTCAGGAGGACCGTCCCCTCGATGTCTGCGAGGGGGACGGTATCGACGTCCCCCATGGAGTTCATGGCCCGTCCGCTGTAGCAGCAGTCGAGGACGACCACTTTGCGTTGGGCTCCGCTCCGCAACAGCATGCGGCGAATCCAGTTGTACTGGAGCCTCGTGTACTCGGCATCGGGGCGGCTGTCGGGGAGCGCCAAGGACAGCTCACCGCTTTCGGAGTCGATGAGCCCATGTCCTGAGAAGTACAGCAGCAGGGTGTCGGTTGCCTCGTCACTGGCCTCCTGGACGAGGTCCAGGACCTTGGTCGCGTCGCGCGGATCGACCAGCACCTGGGAGTGCTCTGCCGCGAACGCCGCGGTGGGGTGGGTCAGCGCGGCGGCCAGGTCGCGCAGCCCTGCCGGGACCGAGGGCAGGGGCGGCAGATGAAGGTAGTCGCGGACCCCGAAGAGGACGGCGCGGCAGCGGTCGGGGTCCGGCAGGAAGGACCGCGGCGACGACGCGCGCACGAGCCGGGGGGTCTCGGGTGCCGCATACGCCGGTGACGCCGGCCGCGTGGCTTCCTGCCGCGGGGGACGCGTCGCTTCCTGCCTCGGTGGAGGGCGATCCGTCCCGCCGGCCAGCGGGTCAAGTGCCAGTTCCTCGTCGGCCAGCAACCACAGCTGATTGAACCGGTCGCCTTCGACGGACGCGTCGAGCGCGTGTGCACGGTGCGCGAGTACCTGGACGACACACATGGTCAACTCCCAGTCCGGCAGCCGACGGTGGGTGAACAGGTCGTGGACGCGCGTGTGGCTGGGCGGAGGGTTCAGGAGGCCCTTCAAGGCCGTGGCGATCTCCCGGGTGCTGGGCCGCCCCGCACGATGCAGCAGCCCGTGGAGTGCGTCGCTGAGGTCCCTGCGTGCCCCTTCGGGCAGATCGGGGCGTGCCAGGTGCCGCCTGACGCCTCTCATCGGGACCCCCTCCGCATGTGGTCACCTGAGCGACCATCATCCCGCAGTTCCGCGTCAGCCGATGTCAGCTCTCGTCAGCCGATGTCCGACGTTGTTGCCCTGTGGAGCACACCGGCGTCTTCCGTCAGGGGGAACGCGAGCGGCCCCAGCCTGGTTCCACGGCCGCGAAGCGAGCGCGGCGCTCCGGAGGAGGCATCGCATGCACCTGTTGTGGGAGGGACTGCTGACGCAGCTCCCCTCGGCGTTGATCACAGCCGTCGCGGTGGGCGTGACCACGTGCGTGGTCCGTGGCCGTGCCCGGCGCCGCCGGGCGCCGGGGAGCGGCGAAGACTGACGGAGGCCTCGTCGCTCATGGTGGCGGGGCACGTCACGGACCGTTTCCGGGTGGGAGTCCGGTCGTTCACCAGGTCACCGATCGGTATCGATCGGAAGGTATAGTCGGCGCCAGAAGTCCCCTACGTCAACGAAAGACGAGGTTCGCGCGGTGAAGAAGCTTCTCCTGGTCGCACTGGCCGCCATCGGCGGGCTCCTCGTGTACCGCCAGATCCAGGCGGACCGCGCCGAGCAGGACCTGTGGACGGAGGCGACCGACTCCGTGCCGTCCGGCTCCGGTGTGTGAGACCCAAGGCTGAGTTCATGAAGCCCCGGCTGCTCCTGCGGCCGGGGCTTTGTGCTGTTCTGTCGCAGAATTTTCGCTTTTGCTAAGTTTGGCTTGCCTGCGCAAATTCGGGGTGGGGTGTGAAGAGGCTCGGGTCGAAGGCTCTGGTCACAGCGCTGGCGGTGGCGTTGGCAGGCGCTCCCGCGGCGGCGTACGCAGCTCCCGCGCCGGCACCGGCGGCGTACCGGCCGGCGCCGGGGGCCCGGACGGTCACGGGGGGAGACAGCACGGCCGACGGGCCGGAACTGGCCACCGGGCGGACGTACGAGGACACGCTGGAGGCGGGCCGGGACCGCTACTACCGGCTGGAGCTGGACGCGCGGTCCAGCGTGTACGTCGCGGCGACGGTCCGGCCGGAGCGGGACGCGGCGGTCACGTACGCGGACGGCGTCGAGGTGGTCCTCATGAGCGCCGGGGGCAAGGAGTGTCCCGGCGCGGAGCCGGCACGGTTCGGCAACGACCAGCCCCGGCCGCTGACCGGCGTGGCCGTGCGCAGGCTCCAGGAGGACGCCGCCTGCCAGGAGGCCGGGACCTACTACGTGAAGGTCTCGCGGACCGGCGCCGAGGACGCGGACCGGTCCGACTGGCCGATGGAGCTGCACGTCATGCGCGAGCCGGCGCTGAGCGGCGGGAACGCCCCCGGAGCGGCGCCGTCCGTGTGGCCCTCGGCCTCCGTGGTGCCGCCCGGCGGGCAGGGCGTACGGCGCAGCGGGGGCACGGGCTTCAACGACGCGCGGGCGCTGGACGCGGGCGTGTGGCGGGACGACATCCAGCCGGGCCAGACCCTGTACTACCGGGTGCCGGTGGACTGGGCCCGTCAGCTGAGCGTGCACGCGGAGCTGGCCGGGGCACGGATGACCAAGGACTACGGCTTCGCCTCCTACGGGCTGGTCACCCAGGTCTACAGCCCGGTGCGGGCTCCGGCGGCCTCCGAGGACGGGACGTACAGCGGCAAGCAGCTGGAGGTCGCGCTGGGGCCGCTGGCCCCGGTCTCCTACGACAACCGGTGGTCCTCCGACCCGAGGACCCGGCAGCTGAGCGCGGCCGGTTGGTACTACGTGGCCGTCACGCTGAACCGGAAGGTCGCGGAGTTCACCACCGGCTCGGTCCCGCTGACGCTGCGGATCACCCTCGACGGCACCGCGCGCCCCGGACCCCCGTACGCGGAACCGGGCGCAGCCCGGGCCGGGTTCGGGATCGTCGCGGCCGACCGGGACGCGGCGAAGGCCGGTCAGACGGCGGCCGAGGCCGCCGACGCGGAGGCCCGGCGGGGCACCCTGCGGCTCGTGGCCGCGGGCGGGATCGGCACCGGGACGGTGCTGGTGCTGGGGCTCGGGGTGTGGACCCTGCTGTCCCGGCGCCGGACGGTCGCCGGGCGGTGACGGGGCTTCAGGCCTGGGTGAGGGCCCAGATCCCCACGGCGAAGCAGACCAGGGCCACCAGGAGCACCGGTACGGCCACCTTGGCGGGTGGACCGGGACGGGCCGGGGCGGGCGCGGGGACCCGGGGTGCGGCGGGCGGTGGGCCCGCCAGCGGGCGCGGGGCGGTGTAGGCCAGGGTGCCGGCCGTCGGGGACGGCGGGGCCAGGTGGAAGCTGCCCGTCTCCGACATGGCCGACGGCTCCGGAGCGGCCGGCGTCCCCGGCGTGGGCGCCGGCGCCGGCACCGGGGGAGCGGGTGCCGGGGGCCGTGCGGAGGGGCCGGCGGCCTCGGCGGGGCCGGAGGCGGGCCCGAATCCGGGGACGGCGGGTCCGGCGGGTGCGGCCGGTGCGGCCGGTGCGGGCGTGGCGAGGCCGGCCGCCGGAGGCGTGCCGGGCCCCGGTGGCGGGGAGGTCGCGGTCTGCGTCGGTTCGCCGGGGTGGAAGGAGGTGGCCGTGGGCTCGGGGGGTGTTTCACGTGAAACATCCGCGACCGTGACCCCGGAGCCGGGAACGGGGACGGAGCCGGGGACGGCTTCCGGGCCGTCCGGCCCGAAGCCCGGGGGCAGCGGCCCCAGCTGGTCGAAGATCTCGACCGGTTCCTCGTCGGGACCGGGCTCGGGCAGCAGCTCGACCGCCGAGGCGAGCGCCTTGCGCGCCCCTGTGGCGGTCCGGAAGCGCACCGCGGGGTCGGGCTGCACGAGCGTGGCGACGACCTGCCACAGCGGCTCCGGGATGCCTTGAGGGGCCCCCGGAGTTCCGTGGGTCATGAAGTGCTCCACCAGCCCCTGTGCGTCGGGCTTCTGGCCCTGGAGCAGGTAGAGGGCGACGAGGCCGACGGCGAACAGGTCGGCGGGGAAGTCGGGCTCCGCTCCCATGAGTTGCTCGGGTGCGAAGTAACCCGGCGTCCCGACGACGTAGTTGGTCTCCGTCAGCCGCGGCTCGCCCTTGCGCATCGAGATGCCGAAGTCGGACAGCCGCAGGTGCGGACGGCCCGTCCCGGTCGCCTCCAGAAGGATGTTGGCGGGCTTGATGTCGCGGTGCACGACGCCTTCGGCGTGCACCGCCTGGAGTCCGGAGAGCAGCTGGTCGAGGAGCGTGCAGACGAACGAGGGGGGCAAGGGGCCGTAGTCGCCGATGACATGGGCCATGGATCCGCCGCTCACCAGGTCCATGGTGAACAGCACCTTGTCGTCGTCCGCCGCCCAACTGGCCGGAGCCAGCACGTGGGGGTGGTCGATGCGCAGCGCCTGCTCGCGCACGAAGCGCAGCAGGGTGTGGGCGTCGCTCTGCTGGAGAACCTTGGCGGCCACGTACCGCTTCCGGCGCCGGTCCCAGGCGCGCCAGACGGCTCCGACTCCCCCGCGTCCGATCGGATCGATCAGCTCGTACCGACCGGCGAACACCTCACCCATCGTGCTGCGCCCGCTCCCCCCTCTGGTGTCAGCCCTGGTGCGCCTCGTAATGGGCGACCGCGTCGGCGGTGCGGCCGGCGCCGTAGACCCGGAGGAACTCTGCCAGTTCCGGGTGGGTCGGTGCGAGGGAGTCCGCCGCATCGATGATGTCGCCCGCCGCGGCGACCGAGCGCAGCAGCGACTGGATCTCGCGGACCACGCGGCGCACGGTCGGCGCGCCGGAACTCGTGGTCGTCTGCGCGGTGTTGCTCAGGACGGAACCCCCCTGGGTCTTGCGGATCTCGTCCATGCGGTCCGTGGCCTCCACGGCGCTCACGCTGCCGTCGGCGACCAGCCCGGCCAGCTCCTGGAGGGCCTGGACGCGCTGGACCACGGCCGGGTTGCCGATCTTCGCGCGCTGTCCGCTCATGAGCTGGGACAGCATGGGCGCCGACAGGCCGAGCACGGCAGCAAGGCGGGCCTGGTTCAGGCCGAGGTCATCTATGAGTCGGCGGAAGAGCGCGCCGAGGGGCTCTCCGTACCAACTCCGCTGAAGCTCTCTGGCTCTGGCCGTGGCCTCTTGCTGTACTGCGTCCACTACTACTCCCCTTCGCTGGTGCGAACCTCGCGAGCATCTTACGGAGCGTGGTCGCCCGGGGGGAGTCCCCATCATTTTGCGGGATACAGGGGGAGACCCGGTACTCTGGTCTGCGGACGTGGCCGAGGCGTGATCTCGATCGGTCCGATCCGTTTTCGCGGGGCCTTAGCTCAGTTGGTAGAGCGCTGTCTTTGCATGGCAGATGTCAGGGGTTCGACTCCCCTAGGCTCCACAGCAAAACCCCGTCCGACCTGCGGAAACGCGCGTCGGGCGGGGTTTTTCGCGTGCTCGGCCGGTCATGTCGGCGGGGCGGCGGCACCGCGGTGGCGCACCTGGGCCGTCCGTGTGCACGGGGTCGCGTGCCGGGGCCGTCGGGAGCACAGTGGAGGCAGGGGGGTTCCACCCATGCCCCGGAGGCGTAGCTCGATGGGAATCTTCGACTTCCTCAAACACGACAAGAAGCACCCGGCCGAACCGTCCGGGAAGGCCCGTGAACAGCTCCAGCAGCAGATGCCGGCCGCCGACCGACCACCGGCCTCCGGTCCCGCTCCGACGCGGTACGCCGACATGTCCGGCCGGGCGCCGAAGGAGGCGGCCGAGCACCTGACCGCCGAGGCCCCGCCCATGCCCGCCGCTCCGCCGCGGCCCACCGCCCCGCCCGTGGCGCCCACCCCGCCCGCAGCGACCGGCGCCACCGGCACCGCCGCGCCCGCGGCCGCACCGGCCCCGACGAGGCGGACGTACATCGTCCGGGCCGGTGACTCCCTCGCCGGGATCGCCCGGTCCCAGCTCGGCAACGAGGCCCACTGGCGCGAGCTGTACGCCATGAACCGCGGGGTGATCGGCACCAACCCCGAGATGATCCACCCCGGGATGGTCCTGACCCTCCCGAACTGACCCTCCCCGAACTGACCTTCGTGAACTGACGCTCCCGACCCGACCCGACCCCACCCACCGACCCACGGACCACCGACCCACGGACCGGGGCCCGGATCCTCCATCGGATCCGGGCCCCGGGTGTCGTCGGTGCGGTCCCGGCGGGGACGGCCGGTGGACGGCCGGGCCGGCTAGACGACCTCGGCGGGGCCGCTGTCGGCAGGGCCGCCGTTGGCGGGGCCGCTGTCGGCCACCTCGGTGGCCGCGGGCGGCTCGACCAGCCAGTCCGGGTTCGACTGCTGGTCCCACCACCTCCACAGCGCGAAGGCGCCGCCGAGGACCAGCCCGACCACCGCGGCGGCCTTGAGCGCCTTGCCGCACTTGGCCCGCCGCTCGTGCCGGCGGACCAGCCGCTCGATCTCCTTGGCGGTGACCTGCCCCTTCAGGGCCGCCACGGCCGCCGCCGACCGGGACGCGGCCTCCGCGGCGAGCGGCTTGCCCGCGGCGACCGCGGCGTCGATGCGCGGGCCGGTGTAGTCCGCGGCCTGGCGGGCGGCGGTGCGGGCCTGCGCGTAGGCCTTGGTCGCGGCCGTGTCCACCCTCGGCGGGACGTGGGTGCGGGCCTTCGTGAGCTGGGGGTGCAGGTGGGTGTCGTAGGCACTGCGGGCGTACCGGCTCGCTTCGGCGGCCGCGTACGAGGCCTTCGGCGCGAGCCGCTCGTTCGCCTCGTGGGCGTACTGCACGGCCGCGTCCCGGGCGTTCTGTGCGTACGGCGCCACCACTTCCGCGGCGTGCCGCGCGCTCTCCCTGGCCGAACTCCCGGCGGCGCGCACGCTGTCCATGCGGGTCACGTGATCCTCCTCATCGGTGGCGGACGGTGGCAGACACAGTTCACCTTTCCACCCTTTATCGGATCATGCCTGTCAAACCGCCTGTGGGCATGCGGCGACAGGCATCCGGGTGGCCGAACCCGGGCTTTATCCACCCCTTGGCCCGACCGTGCGAGGATCGACGACGTCAGTGCGGACCCATGCTGGACATGCTGGAAGGCGGATTTCGTGGCCGAGAAGCTCTACGCCACCCTCAAGACCACCCACGGCGACATCGAGATCGAGCTGTTCCCGTTCCACGCGCCGAAGACGGTCCGGAACTTCACGGAGCTCGCCGAGGGCAAGCGGGAGTGGACCCACCCCGAGACCGGCGAGCGGACCAGCGCCCCGCTGTACGACGGCACCGTCTTCCACCGGGTGATCAGCGGTTTCATGATCCAGGGCGGCGACCCGCTCGGGAACGGCACCGGCGGTCCGGGCTACACCTTCGCCGACGAGTTCCACCCCGACCTGCACTTCGCCAAGCCGTACCTGCTGGCCATGGCCAACGCCGGCCCGGGCACCAACGGCTCGCAGTTCTTCATCACGGTCGCGCCGACGGCATGGCTGACGCGCAAGCACACGATCTTCGGCGAGGTCGTGGACGAGCCGAGCCGCAAGGTCGTCGACGCCATCGCCGGCACCGCGACCAACCCGCGCACCGAGCGCCCGCTGGAGGACGTCGTCATCCAGTCCGTGGTGATCGAGAAGCGGGACGTCAAGAAGGCCTGACGGGCCTGCCGAGAGAACGAAGGATCCGCGAGGGGGACCGAGGACCGATGGACACCCAGCGCCTGCCGGGCTGCTACCGCCACCCCGACCGTCAGACGGGCATCCGCTGCACCCGCTGCGAGCGCCCGATCTGCCCGGACTGCATGGTCGACGCGTCCGTGGGCTTCCAGTGCCCCGAGTGCGTCCGCACCGGTTCGGGCACCGGCCACGCCCCGGCCGCCAACCAGCCGCGCACGGTCGGGGGCGGGCCCGTCGCGGCCGGCGACCCGGCGCTGGTGACCAAGATCCTGATCGGGATCAACGTCGCGGTGTTCATCGCGGTGCGCGCCATCGGCGGGCCCCCCGCCCACAACGACCTCGTCAACCGCTTCAGCATGCTCGGCCAGGCGTGGTCGGCCGACCCCCTGCAGGGCGGGGTCGTCGAGGGCGTCGCGACGGGCGAGTGGTACCGGCTGCTGACCTCGATGTTCCTGCACGAGGAGATCTGGCACATCGGGTTCAACATGCTGAGCCTGTGGTTCCTCGGCCCGTCGTTGGAGGCCGCCCTGGGGAGGGCCCGCTACCTCGCCCTCTACCTGGTCTCGGGCCTGGCCGGCAGTGCGCTGGTGTACCTGCTCGCCGAGCCGAACGTGCAGACCCTCGGCGCCTCAGGTGCCATCTACGGGCTGTTCGGCGCGACCGCCGTCCTCATGCGCCGGATGCGCTACGACATGCGGCCGGTCATCGCCCTGCTGGTGATCAACCTGGTGATCACCTTCGGCTGGTCCGGGATCTCCTGGCAAGCGCACGTCGGCGGCCTCGTCGCCGGTGTCCTCATCGCCGTCGGGATGGTGCACGCGCCCCGTGAGCACCGCTCGCTTGTGCAGTGGGGGACCTGTGGACTGGTGCTCGCGACAGTGGTCGTGGCCGTGCTCCTGAGGACCGCTGCGCTCACCTGAGCGGGACTTGTCCACAGTCCGTGTCGGATCTTGTGCACCATGTGGAAACGTGTGGAGAAAGCAAGAAGACCCAGGTCGGCGGCCGGATCAATCACACCGGCGTCAACCTGGGTCCAGGTTATCCACAGATCTTCTGTCTTTTCCTCAGGTGTGGATAGCGCTGTGGATAACTTTGCGGAGAGCTTGACTTACTTCCACTGGGTGGATACGCCGAAGCCCGCCGCGATGAAGCCGAATCCGACCACGATGTTCCAGTTGCCCAGCACCTCGATCGGCAGCCGGGTGTCGGTCACGTAGAAGGTGACGATCCACGCCAGACCGATCAGGAACATGGCCAGCATGACCGGTGCCACCCAGCCGCGGCTGCCCAGCTTGATGGTCTGTGCCTGCTTCACCGGCGGCGGCGTGAAATCGGCCTTCTTGCGGATACGTGACTTCGGCACGAGGGTCTCTCCTGTCGATGCGCTGGGGACGAGCCTCCCCCGGGCGTCCGTTAGCGTAGTGGCAAAGGGGGGCGCTGAAGGAGAAGGGTACGTTGAGCGATTCCGTGGGCCGCAGGCCGGTCCGGCTGCTCACCGCGGCCGTGTTCGCCCTGGCCGGGCTGATCTTCGTGACCAGCTTCAACACCTCCAAGGGTACGAACATCCGCACCGACACCTCCCTGCTCAAGCTGTCCGACCTCATCCACGAGCGCAGCCAGGACAACGCCGACCTCGAGGAGAGCACCGGCGCCGTCCGCAAGCAGGTCGACGCCCTCGCCGAGCGCGACGACGGCAGCACCACCGCCGAGGACATCAAGCTCCAGGCCCTCCAGAAGGCCGCCGGCACCGAGCCGCTGACCGGCCAGGCCGTCACCGTCACGCTCAACGACGCCCCGCCCGGCGCCACCGCCCGCATCCCCAACGTCCCCGAGCCCCAGCCCAACGACCTGGTCATCCACCAGCAGGACCTCCAGGCCGTCGTGAACGCCCTGTGGCAGGGCGGCGCCCGCGGCATCCGCGTCATGGACCAGCGGCTGATCTCCACCAGCGCCGTGCGCTGCGTCGGCAACACCCTGATCCTCCAGGGCCGGGTCTACTCGCCCCCCTACAAGGTCACCGCGGTGGGCGACATCGGCGCCCTGCGCCGCGCCCTGACCGCCTCCCCGGCGATCCAGAACTACCAGCTGTACGTCAACGCCTACGGGCTCGGCTGGAAAGTCGAGGACCACAAGCTCCTGACTCTGCCGGGGTATTCGGGCACAGTGGACCTCCACTATGCGAAGCCCGTGGAGCAGGCGGAGTAGCGGCGACGTCCTGCGGCTGACCGTCCGCACCCTCAGCGAGCTGTGCCTGACGGCCGGCACCCTGATCCTGCTCTTCGTCGCCTACGTCGTCCTCTGGACCGGGGTGGAGGCCGACCGGGCCATGGACGGCGAGATCGAGCGGCTGCGGGGCCGCTGGCAGGCCTCCGCGGGCCCCGCCGGCGGCCCGTCCGGCGCCGCCGGAGCCCCCGCGCCTCCCCCCGGGACCCGGGCCGGCGGGACCGCGTACGAGCCGGGCCGGGCCTTCGCCGAGATGTGGATCCCGCGCCTCGGTGCCGACTGGCACAAGCCCGTCCTCGAAGGCACCGGGACCGGGGTCCTCAAGAGGGGACTGGGCCACTACGCCCGCAGCGCCCCGCTGGGCGGGGCCGGCAACTTCGCCGTCGCCGGCCACCGGCGCACGTACGGCGACCCCTTCAAGGACTTCCCCCTGCTGCGCCCCGGCGACCGGGTGCTGATCCACGACGGGGCGACCTGGTACACGTACACGGTCCGGAAGCGGCCGCTGCGCACCGTGCCGACCGACACCGCCGTCCTCGACCCGGTCCCCCGCCGGTCCGGATTCACCGCGCCCGGCCGCTACCTGACCCTCACCACCTGCGACCCGGAGTGGGGCCACAGCCACCGTCTCATCGTCTGGGCGGAACTGACCGAGACCCGGTCCGCGGGCCACCCCAGCCCGTAGTCTGGTGCGGTACACGGAACGGAAGGGACGGCATGTACGGCTGGATCTGGCGCCATCTGCCGGGCAACGCGTGGGTTCGTGCGCTGATCTGCCTCGTCCTCGTGCTCGCCGTGGTCCTCGTGCTGTTCCAGTACGTCTTCCCGTGGGCCGAGCCGCTCCTTCCGTTCAACGATGTGACCGTCGACGAAGGATCGGGAACCCGGTGAGCGCGCGCATTCTGGTCGTGGACAACTACGACAGCTTCGTATTCAACCTGGTCCAGTACCTGTACCAGCTCGGCGCGGAGTGCGAGGTGCTGCGCAACGACGAGGTCGAGCTCGCCCACGCGCAGGACGGCTTCGACGGCGTGCTGCTCTCCCCCGGCCCGGGCACCCCCGAGGAGGCCGGCGTCTGCGTCGACATGGTCCGCCACTGCGCCGCCACCGGGGTCCCCGTCTTCGGTGTCTGCCTCGGCATGCAGTCCATGGCCGTCGCGTACGGCGGCGTCGTCGACCGCGCCCCCGAGCTGCTGCACGGCAAGACCTCCCCGGTCGTGCACGAGGGCCTGGGCGTCTTCCGCGGCCTGCCGTCGCCCTTCACGGCCACCCGCTACCACTCGCTGGCCGCCGAGCCCGCCGCCCTGCCGGACGTCCTGGAGGTCACCGCCCGCACCGAGGACGGGATCATCATGGGCCTGCGCCACCGCGAACACCTCGTGGAGGGCGTGCAGTTCCACCCCGAGTCCGTGCTCACCGAGTGGGGCCACCGGATGCTCGCCAACTGGCTCACCGACTGCGGTGACGCCGGCGCCGTCGAGCGGTCCGCGGGACTGGCCCCGGTGGTGGGCAAGGCCGTCGCGTGACGGCCGTCGCGCCGCCCGCGCCCACCGGGGGCCGGGCCGCGCGGCGCAGGGCCGCACAGGAGGCCGCCAGGCGGGCGCGGCGCAGGCGCCGCGGCGGTCCCCTGGTGATCGCGAGCCGTGCGGTCGGGGAGCTGTTCATCACCCTCGGCGTGCTGATGCTGCTCTTCGTCACCTACCAGCTCTGGTACACCAACGTGCGCGCCGACCGGATCACCGACGGCGCCACCCGCCACCTCAAGCGCGACTGGAACGCGGGCCCGGGGGCCGCCCCCGCACCCACCGCGTTCGAGCCCGGCCAGGGCTTCGCGATCATGTACATCCCGAAGCTGGACGTGGTGGTGCCCATCGCCCAGGGAATCGGCAAGCAGACTGTCCTGGACCGGGGCATGGTCGGGCACTACTCCGAGGGCGCGCTGAAGACCGCGATGCCCTCGGACCCGCAGGGCAACTTCGCGGTGGCGGGCCACCGCAACACCCACGGCGAACCGTTCCGGTACATCAACCGCCTGGTGCCGGGCGACCCGATCGTGGTCGAGACCCGCGACGCCTACTACACGTACGAGACCACCGGCGCCCTGCCGCAGACCTCGCCGGCCAACGTCGCGGTCCTCAAGCCCGTGCCGGAGGGGTCCGGGTTCACCGGGCCGGGCAGGTACATCACGCTGACGACCTGCACCCCCGAGTTCACCAGCACGTACCGGATGATCGTCTGGGGCAGGATGGTCGACGAGCGGCCGCGCAGCAAGGGCGTCCCGCCGGCACTGGGGTAGAGGAGTGACCTTGTCACGAGGCCGCGGCGCACGCCGCTCCGGGCCGCGCAGGAGCCTGCTGGCCGGGGCCCTGAGCCTGCTCGGCGAGCTGCTGATCACCACGGGCCTGGTCCTCGCCCTGTTCGTCGTCTACTCGCTGTGGTGGACCAACGTCCTCGCCGACCGCTCCGCCGCCGAGCGCGGCGACGAGGTCCGCCGGGCCTGGCGCAGCGCCCCGCCCGCGGGCGCGCCCGGCGCCCTCGACACCAGGGACGGCATCGGCTTCCTGCACGTGCCCGCGATGGACGGCGGCGAGGTGCTGGTCAAGCGCGGCACCTCCGCGGACGTGCTCGACGACGGCGTGGCCGGCTACTACACCGACCCGGTCAGGTCCGCGCTCCCCTGGGACCGTACGGGCAACTTCTCGCTCGCCGCGCACCGCGACGGGCACGGTGCGAAGTTCCACAACATCCACAAGTTGCGGGACGGCGACCCGATCGTCTTCGAGACCCGGGACACCTGGTACGTCTACCGGGTCTTCGCGGAGCTGGCGCAGACCTCGCGGTACGACACCGGCGTCCTGGCCCCCGTACCGCGCGCGTCGGGCCGTACCGCGCCCGGCCGGTACATCACGCTGACCACCTGCACGCCGATGTACACGTCGAAGTACCGCTACATCGTGTGGGGCCAGCTGGTGCGGACCGAGCGGGTGGACGCGCGGCGCACGCCCCCGGCCGAACTGCGCTGACGCCCCCGCCGCCGGACCCCACGCACGCACCGCCACGCACGCACCGCCACGCACGACGCTCCCCGCCGGACCGGTGGTCCGACGGGGAGCGTCCGTGTTCCGGGGCGGGCCGGGTCAGCCGAAGATGCCCGAGATCGTGCCGCCGTTGTTGTTGCCGCCCTGCTGGCCGCCCTGGTTCTGGCCGCCGGCCGTGGTGACCACGTTGACGGCGCTGCCCGGGGCGAGCTTCTCGCCTGCGTCCGGCTGGCTGAGGACGATCACCGCGGCGTCGTCCGTCGGACCGGTGATCTGGCCCAGCACGAGCTGGCGGGCGGCGAGCAGCTGGCGCGCCTCGCCCACCGTCTTCCCGGCCAGTCGCGGCACCCGGACCTCCTGGCCGGCCTTGGCGACCGTCACGTTGACCGTGGAGTCGGGGGCCACCGAGTCGCCCGGGTTCAGGCTCTGGGTGACGATCGTGCCCGGCGTGTTGGTCGAGTCGACCTCCTCGGTCGAGCCCAGCTGCAGACCTGCCTCCTGGAGCAGCTGCTTGGCCTCGTCCGGGGTCCTGCCGACCAGGTTGGGCACGGTGACCTTGTCGGCCTCCTTGGCCACGGTCAGCGTGATCTTCGAGCCGGCCTCGACGGAGGAGTCGCCCTTCGGGTCCTGGGAGAGGACCGTGCCGGGCTTGCGCTCGTCGTTGACCTCGTTGTCCCGCTCGACCTGGAAGCCCTTGTCGGTGAGCTGCTTCTCGGCCGCCTCGAAGGAGATGCCCGTGACGTCCGGGACGAGGACCTTCGGCGCACCGGTGGAGATGACGACCCTGATGGTGTCGCCCCTCTTCAGCTCGGTGTCCTTGGCCGGGTCCTGGCTGCAGACCAGGTTCTTGGCCTGGTCCTTGCAGGGCTCTTCCTTGTCCTTGACGACCTTCAGCCCGGAGTTGTCCGCACTCGTGATCGCCTCCTGGAGGGTCTTGCCCACCAGGCTCGGCGCGCTGACGGTGTCGTTCGACGTGCCGTTGACCAGCGTGCGGCCGATCAGGATCGCGCCGACCAGCACCAGGACCGCCGCGACGACCAGCAGGATGGTCGAGAGGTTCGACTTCTTCTGCGGGCGGCGCCGGGCCGGGCCGCGGTCGTCGTACCCGTGCGGGTCGTAACCGCCGTCGCCCGGGGGCATCGGGGGCATCATCGCGGTGTGGCCCTGGTCGGTCGACCGCAGGGCCGCGGTGGGCTGGTCCGGGTAGCCGTAGCCGTTGCTGTCGTAGCCGCCGTAGCCGACCGCGCCCAGGGCGGCGGTGGCCGCCACCGGCTGGCCCTCCAGGCACGCCTCGATGTCGGCCCGCATCTCGTCGGCCGACTGGTAGCGGTAGTCGGGGTCCTTGACCAGGGCCCGCAGGACGATGGCATCCATCTCGGGCGTGATCTCGGGATCGAAGTTGCTCGGCGGCTGGGGCTCCTCGCGCACGTGCTGGTACGCGACGGCCACCGGGGAGTCGCCGACGAACGGGGGCCTGACCGTCAGCAGCTCGTACAGCAGGCAGCCGGTGGAGTACAGGTCGGACCGGGCGTCGACGGTCTCGCCCTTGGCCTGCTCCGGGGAGAGGTACTGGGCGGTGCCGATCACGGCCGCGGTCTGCGTCATGGTCATGCCGGAGTCGCCCATCGCGCGCGCGATGCCGAAGTCCATGACCTTGACCTGGCCGGTGCGCGTCAGCATGACGTTCGCCGGCTTGATGTCGCGGTGCACGATGCCCGCGCGGTGCGAGTACTCCAGCGCCTGGAGGATGCCGACGGTCATCTCCAGGGTGCGCTCGGGCAGCAGCTTGCGGCCGGAGTGCAGCAGTTCGCGGAGGGTGGAGCCGTCGACGTACTCCATCACGATGTACGGGATGGAGATGTTGTCGACGTAGTCCTCGCCGGTGTCGTAGACCGCGACGATGGCCGGGTGGTTGAGCGAGGCGGCGGACTGTGCCTCCCGGCGGAACCGGGCCTGGAAGGACGGGTCGCGGGCCAGGTCGGCGCGCAGCGTCTTCACGGCCACGGTGCGGCCGAGCCGGGTGTCATGGGCGAGATACACCTCGGCCATGCCACCACGGCCGAGCACCGAGCCCAGCTCGTACCGGCCGCCGAGGCGACGCGGCTCTTCCATAGCTACTACCAGCCCTCTCCGTCAGTCCCGACCGCACCCGTGTGTGGTCCGGCGGTGTGCTGTTCGGGCAAAGGCTACCGGCCCGGGCCGGGTCTGGATCGCCCTGAGGCATCCTGATACCCGACCGGTACCGTCCTCACCAGGCCTGCCCAGGAGGTGACTTTCGTCACCCCTGGCTCTTGAGTACCGCCTCCATGACGTCCTTGGCGATCGGACCGGCCAGGCCGCCACCCGTGATGTCCTCGCGGTCGACCGAGGCACCGGCGTCCTCGACGACCACGGCGACGGCGACCGGGGAGCCCTTGTCCGTCTTGGCGTACGAGATGAACCAGGCGTACGGCCGCTTCGAGTTGCGCTCGCCGTGCTGCGCGGTACCCGTCTTGCCGCCGACCGACACACCGTCGATCTTGGCGACCTTGCCGGTGCCGTTCTCGACGACGGACACCATCATGTCCTGGAGCTTCTGGGCGTTCTCCGGGGACAGCGGCCGGCTCATCTCCTCCGGCTCGGTCTTCTCCAGGACGTCCAGGTTCGGCGCGGTCAGCTCGTCGACCATGTACGGCTTCATCAGCTTGCCGTCGTTCGCCACGGCGGCCGCGACCATCGCCATCTGCAGCGGGGTGGCGGCGGTGTTGTACTGGCCGATCGCGGAGAGCGAGTTGCTCGGCCGGTCCATCTCCTTGTCGTAGACGCTCGCGTAGGCGCGGACCGGGGTGTCGATCTTGCCGTTGTTGAAGCCGAACTTCTCCGCGGTCTCCAGCATCTTGTCGCGGCCCACCTTGTCGGCCACGTTCGCGAACACGGAGTTGCAGGAGATCTCCAGCGCGTGCTTCAGGCTGGCCTTCTCGCACCCGTGGGCGTGGTTGACCATCGGCGTGCGCGTGGTCGGCAGGTAGAACGGCTCGGGGGTGTCCGTCGGGGCCTCGACGTCGGTGATGACGCCGTGCTCCAGCGCCGCCGCCGAGGTGACCACCTTGAACGTCGAACCGGGCGGGTAGGTCTCGCGCAGGGCGCGGTTGACCAGCGCCTTCTCCTTGCCGTCCTTCAGCTCCACCCACGCCTTCTCGTCCTTCTTCGAGTTGCCCGCGAAGGAGGAGGGGTCGTAGGAGGGGGTGCTGACCAGGGCGAGGATCGCGCCGGTGCGCGGGTCGATGGCCGCGACCGCGCCCGTCTTCTTGCCGAGGCCCTTGTACGCGGCCACCTGCGCGGCCCGGTTCAGGGTCGTGCGGACGTTGCCGCCGGCCTTCTTCTCACCCGTGAACATCCCGATCGTCCGGTCGAAGAACAGCCGGTCGTCGTTGCCGGTGAGGATGCCGTCCTCCAGCGACTCCAGCTGCGTGGAGCCGAAGGCCTGGGAGGCGAAGCCGGTGACGGGCGCCCACATCGGACCGTCGATGTAGGTGCGCTTGTACTTGTAGTCGCTGCCGTCGGTGACGGCCGAGCCGGTGATCGCCTTGTCGCCGACGATGATGTTGCCGCGCTCGGAGGCGTACTGGGCGATCTGGACCCGGCGGTTCTCCTTGCGGGTCGCGAGCTCCTCGGCCTGGACGTACTGCAGCCAGTTGGCGCGCAGCAGCAGGGTGAGGATCAGCAGCCCGCAGAAGATCGCGATGCGGCGGAGGGGCTTGTTCACGAGGGCCGCACCACCTGGGTCAGCTCGGAGTCGGTCGAGGAGGCCGGCATCGGGGCCGGGCGGCGGGCGGTGTCGCTGATGCGGATCAGGATGCCGATCAGGGCCCAGTTCGCGATGACCGAGGAGCCACCGGAGGCCAGGAACGGCATGGTCATACCGGTCAGCGGGATCAGGCCCATGACGCCGCCGGCGACGACGAAGATCTGGATCGCGAAGGCGCCCGTCAGGCCGATCGCGAAGAGCTTGCCGAAGGGGTCGCGCGAGGCCAGGGCGGTGCGCGCGCCCCGCTCGACGATCAGCGCGTACAGCATCAGGAACGCCATCACCCCGGCGAGCCCGAGCTCCTCGCCGACGGTGGTGAAGATGAAGTCGGAGTTCGCGGCGAACAGGATCAGGTCCGAGTGGCCCTGGCCCCAGCCCGTGCCCAGCACGCCGCCCGAGCCGAAGGACATCAGGGCGTTGCCGACCTGCTCGCAGGCGCCGGAGGTCTTGAAGCAGGAGAAGGGGTCGAGGAAGGCGTTGACGCGCGCCCCGACGTGGGAGGAGAAGTTCGCCACGGCCACCGCACCGCCGGCCGACATCAGCAGGCCGATGACGATCCAGCTGGTCCGCTCGGTGGCCACGTAGAGCATGACCACGAACATGCCGAAGAACAGCAGCGAGGTACCGAGGTCGGTCTCGAAGATCAGGATGAGCAGGCTCATCGCCCAGATCATCAGGATCGGGCCCAGGTCGCGGCCGCGCGGCAGGTACAGGCCCATGAAGCGGCGGCTGGCCAGCGCGAGCGCGTCCCGCTTCACCATCAGGTAGCCGGCGAAGAACACCGCGATGACGATCTTCGCGAACTCACCGGGCTGGATGGAGAAGCCGCCCACCGAGATCCAGATCTTGGCGCCGAAGACGTCGGCGCCCAGACCCGGGACGACCGGCAGGATCAGCAGGACCAGCGCCACGGCCATGGAGATGTACGTGAACCGCTGCAGCGTGCGGTGGTCCTTCATGACCAGCAGCACGACGACGAACAGCGTGATGCCGACCGCCGTGTAGAAGAGCTGGTTGGGCGCGGCGGGGGAGAACCCGCCCCAGGACCGCTTGGCGAGGTTCTGCAGCCGCTCGGACTGGTCCAGGCGCCAGATCAGCACCAGGCCAAGGCCGTTGAGCAGCGTGGCCAGCGGCAGGAGCAGCGGGTCGGCGTACTTCGCGTAGCGGCGCACGACGACGTGCGCGATGCCCGCCAGGAGGCCGAGGCCCAGGCCGTACGCGATCATGCCGGGCGGCAGCTTGCCGTGGATGGCCAGCCCCGCGTTGGCGTAGGCGAAGATCGGGATGGCCACGGCGAGGCCGAGGAGCACGAGCTCGGTGTTGCGCCGGCTCGGCAGCTCGATGGCCCCGATGGTGGTCGTGTTGGTGACAACGCTCATGGTGTGGCAGGCCCCCTGCGCCCGCTTGGCTCTACTGCTTGCCGCACTGGTTGACCAGCTTCTGCTCTTCCTCGGTGAAGGTGGGACCGGGGGTCGGCGCGGGCGTCTTCTGGGTCTGCGTGCCGCTGCCGGTGGTGGCGGCCGGCGGCTTGGTCGTCTTCTCGGCCTTCTCGCGCTCCTGGGCCTTGCGGCACGCGGAGGCCTGCACGGCCAGATCCTCGATCTTCGCGACGGCCTTGGCGCGGTCGCCCTCGTTGATCGTGGCCTCGACCTGCTTGCGCTTGAAGTCCGGCAGGTACTTGAGTTCGATCTCGGGGTGGTCCTTGTCGACCTTCGAGAGCTTGATCCAGGCCAGGTCCTGGCTGATGCCCCGGTACAGCGCCACGTGGTCGTCCTTGACGCCCACGTAGTACTGGGTCTGGGTCCAGCGCCAGCCGCCGTAGAGGCCGCCGCCGACCACACCGAGCGCCAGCAGCAGGAAGAAGGACCTCTTGAGCCACTTCCGGCCGCCCCGGCGGGGCTTGAACTCGTCCTCGTAGCCGTCGGCGTCGCCGTACTCGCCGAAGGAGCCGTACTGCTCCGGCGGCGCGCCGTAGGCGGGCGCCTCGCCCGACCCGGGCGGGCCGAAGTGGCCCGGGGCCGGCGGGGGCGCCTGGCGGCCGAGGCCGGCGGCGCGGCCGGCCGGGGTCTGCATGGCGCCGCCGTCGAAGAGGTGGTGCGGCTTCTCGGCCACCGCGCCGACCACGACCGGGCTGTCGTTGAACTGGGCGGCCAGGGTGTCGCCGCTGTCGTTGTCCAGGACGTCCGCGACGATGCAGGTGATGTTGTCGGGGCCGCCACCGCGCAGGGCGAGCTGGATCAGTTCCCCGACGGTCTCCTGCGGGCCGTGGTAGCCCGCGAGGGTCTCCTCCAGGGTCTGGTGGGAGACCACGCCGGACAGGCCGTCGGAGCACACCAGGTACCGGTCGCCGGCGCGCACCTCGCGGATGGAGAGGTCGGGCTCGACGTGGTCGCCGCTGCCCAGCGCGCGCATCAGCAGGGAGCGCTGCGGGTGGGTGGTGGCCTCCTCCTCGGTGATGCGGCCCTCGTCGACGAGCCGCTGCACCCAGGTGTGATCCTGCGTGATCTGCGTCAGCACGCCGTCACGCAGCAGGTACGCGCGGCTGTCGCCGACGTGCACCAGGCCGAGCCGCTGGCCCGTCCACAGGAGCGCGGTGAGCGTGGTGCCCATGCCCTCCAGCTGCGGGTCCTCCTCGACCATGACGCGCAGCTGGTCGTTGGCGCGCTGCACGGCCACACCGAGCTGGGTCAGGATGTCCGAGCCGGGGATGTCGTCGTCGAGCTGGACGAGGGTGGAGATCACCTCGGAGCTGGCGACCTCACCGGCGGCCTGGCCGCCCATGCCGTCGGCGATGGCGAGCAGGCGCGGGCCGGCGTAACCGGAGTCCTCGTTGCCCTCGCGGATCATGCCCTTGTGCGATCCGGCGGCGAACCGCAGAGAAAGACTCATGCGCACCTCGCCCGTCGGCTCCGGGTACAACCGGTCTCGAGCCACTCTGCCCACCCTCCGGTCGGGAGCGCGCTCGGGTCCGCTTCGGGGACCGCCGCGGCTCGCTCGCTCCGCTCGCTCATTGTCGTACTACTTCCGCAGCTCGATGACGGTCTTGCCGATGCGGATCGGGGCACCCAGCGGGATGGGTGTCGCGACGGTGAGCCGGGCCCGGTCGAGGTACGTGCCGTTGGTGGACCCCAGGTCCTCGACGATCCAGTTGCCGTCTCGGTCGGGGTAGATCCGCGCGTGCCGGCTCGACGCGTAGTCGTCGTCCAGCACGATCGTCGAGTCGTGGGCGCGGCCCAGGGTGATGGTCTGGCCCTGCAGCGCGACCGTGGTGCCGGTCAGGGTGCCCTCGGAGACGACCAGCTTGGTGGGCCCGCCGCGGCGCTGGCGCTGCTGCGGGGGCTGCGGCCGGCCGCCGGCGCCGGCAGCGGCCTGCGCCTGGGCGCGCGCCTCGGCGCCGCCGCCGCGGCGCGCACCGCGCTGCGTGACGCGCGTACCGAACAGGTCGCTCCTGATGACCTGGACGGCCACAATCACGAACAGCCACAGAACGGCCAGGAAACCCAACCGCATGACCGTCAGGGTCAGCTCTGACATTGCCCCCGCTTCACCCTTCGGCTTGCCGGTAAATGATGGTGGTGCTGCCCACGACGATCCGCGAGCCGTCGCGGAGCGTAGCGCGGGTGGTGTGCTGCCCGTCCACCACGATGCCGTTGGTGGACCCGAGATCCTGGATCGTCGAGGGCGTTCCGGTCCGGATCTCGCAGTGCCGGCGCGAGACGCCGGGGTCGTCGATCCGCACGTCGGCTTCGGTGCTGCGGCCCAGCACCAGCGTCGGGCGGGAGATCTGGTGGCGGGTGCCGTTGATCTCGATCCAGCGGCGGACCTGGCCGCCGCCGGTCGCGGGCGCCGGACCGCCGCCGGGCCCGGGCCGCCGTGGCGTCGCGCCCGGGGGCGGCGACGCCGGCATGGGAGGGGCGCCGGCCGGCGGGTAGCCGTAGCCGCCCTGGGGCCCGCCATGGGCGGGGCCGGCGGGGGCGCCGCCGCGCGGGTCCCCGTGGCCGCCACGGCCCTGGTCGGCCTGGGAGGTGCTCGACGCGAGGGTGCGGCTGCGGACCCGGTACAGGCCGGTGTCCAGGTCGTCGGCCTTCTCCAGGTGGACCTTGATGGGGCCCATGAAGCTGTAGCGCTGCTGCTTGGCGTAGTCGCGGACGAGGCCCGCGAGCTCGTCGCCGAGCTGGCCGGAGTACGGGCTCAGGCGCTCGTAGTCGCCCGCGCTGAGCTCGACGATGAAGTCGTTGGGGACGACGGTCCGCTCGCGGTTCCAGATGGTGGCGTTGTTGTCGCACTCGCGCTGCAGCGCACCGGCGATCTCGACCGGCTGGACCTCGGACTTGAAGACCTTGGCGAAGGTGCCGTTCACCAGACCTTCGAGTCGCTGCTCGAACCGCTTCAGAACTCCCATCGGGCACCTCCTCCGTCGCTGTCGCCCTGTACTGCTTACTGATCGTATCCACGCGTAGGGAAAACGGCTGGTTCCCCTTGGCCGCCCCGCAGATGAGTGTCAGTCCTCACAAGGGATCGTAGAGGGGGGCTGGGGACAGTGTCCCGCACCCGGGACGGACGGTGGGGACGGACCGTGGGGACGGAGCTCCGGGAAGGGCCCGTCGGTGCCCGATCCGGGGTCCGGGGAAAGCGATGTGATTCCACCCCGTCCGACGTGCTAATGTTCCGGTGTCGCCAGGGGAACGGCCCGAAAGGGAAAGACCTCAGGTAGCTACTCGGGCGAGTGGCGGAACGGCAGACGCGCTGGCTTCAGGTGCCAGTGTCCTTCGGGACGTGGGGGTTCAAATCCCCCCTCGCCCACAGTGGGAAACCCCCCGGACTCCGGTCCGGGGGGTTTCTTCGTGTGCGCTGCGTGCACGGCGCACAAGTGCGGGTGTCCGGGGCGACTTTCGTCGGAGAAGGCGAGACGAAAGAGAGCGGCCGCGGGCCGGTGCGCACTCCTAGGGTCGGGACGTGGATGTGAAGTCGAAGCTCCGGGACGCCCGGACCTGGCTGAAGGGGCCCGAGCCCTGGTCGCGGCGCCGGACCGCGGGCGAGTGCGTGCTGGCGGGCGTACTGGTGCTGCTGGCCGCCGGCCTGGAGGACCTGACCGGCTCCTCGTGGCAGCGGCAGCTCGTGGTGGCCGCGGGTGTGGCATTGCTCTCGTTGCTGCGGCGACGGCTGCCCGCCGCCGTGCTGGTGGTCTCGGCGGCCCTCGGCGCCTTCGTGGTCGGCATGGGGCCGGTGACCATCGTGGCGGGCTGGTCCGCGGGCCGCCGGATCGTCGGGGCGGGGCGGGCGCTGGCCGCGTTCACGCTGGCGTACGTGCTCGGCGTCGCGATCGCGATCGTCGACGGGTGGTCGGAGCAGCGGCCGTTGCTGCTGGTGTTGTTCTCCACGCTGCTCTACCTCGCGACCGTGGTGATCCCCGGTCTGACCAGCCGGTACTGGACCCAGCGCCGGACCCTGTTGCACGCCCTCCAGGAGCGCAACGTGCAGCTGCTGCGCGAGCGCGAGATGGTCGCCGGCCAGGCGCGGCTGCGCGAACGGCAGCGGATCGCCCAGGACATGCACGACAGCCTCGGCCACCAGCTCGCCCTGATCTCCGTCCACACGGGCGCGCTGGAGGTCGACCCCGCGCTGACGGATCGTCAGCGCGAGGCGGTCGGCGTGCTGCGCGGGGCCTCCGTGGCCGCCATGCACGAACTGCGCGAGGTGGTCGGGATCCTGCGCGACGGCGTCGAGGCGCCGCCGCAGGACGAGGTGCAGGCGGCCGCGCGCGGGGTGGCCGGGATCGCGGGCGTGGTCGAGGCGGCCCGGGCCGCCGGTACGGACGTGGCCCTGACCTCCTCGGGGGCGGCCCGGCCGCTGGCGTCGGCCTGCGACCACGCGGCGTACCGGATCGTGCAGGAGGCGCTGACGAACGCGTACAAGCACGCGCCGGGCGCCGCCATCACGGTCGAGCTGCGGTACGAGGACGACTCCCTGGTCGTCGAGATCGCCAACGGTCCGGCGGCCGGGCCGACGCGCGGCGAGGTGGTCAGCGGCGGGCAGGGCCTGACGGGCCTGCGCGAGCGGGCCCGGCTGGTCGGCGGCATGGTGCACGCCGGGGCCACGGAGGACGGGGGCTTCCGGGTCGCGGGCGTGCTGCCGTACGGGACGGAGCAGGCGGGGGCGTACGCGGCGGACGCGGTCGGGGTGCGGGACCCCTGGGTGGTGCGCCCCGGGGTGGTGGCGGGGGCCGCCGACGACTTCGGGCAGCAGGCCTCGGGGATGCTCGCCACCCGCGCGCCCATGGACTGGGCCGCCGTGGACCGCGAGCTGGGGCGCCGCGGCCGCTTCCGCACGGTGGCGCTGGGCTGCGGGATCGTGGTGGCGGCGCTGGTGCTGCTGGTCGTCGCGGCGGTCGTCTCGATGATGTTCCTGATGGGGTCGGTCTCCAAGGGGATGGCCGACCGGGAGACGTACGACTCCGTGCGCGTGGGCGAGGCCGAGTCGGACGTACGCGCGAGGCTGCCCAGCGGCGACACGGTGCTGACGTCCGGCCTCGGCAAGGGCGGGCCGCCGCGGCCCGCCGGGGCGTCCTGCCTGGTCCTCATGTCGTCGGAGGACGCGGGCGGCCTGACCGACGCGGAGCCGGTGTTCCGGTTCTGCTTCAAGGACGGCAAGCTGATCGAGAAGCAGTCCTACGAGGTCAAGCGGTAGGTGGACGTGAGTCAGGGGAGCCAGGGCGGTCGCGGGGTGCGCGTGCTCATCGCCGACGACGAGCCGCTGATCCGGGCCGGGATCAGGATGATCCTCACCTCCGACCCGGGCATCGAGGTGGTGGCGGAGGCGGCGAACGGCCGCGAGGCCGTGGAGCTGGCCCGGGCCCACGTGCCGGACGTGGTGCTGCTCGACATCCAGATGCCGGTCATGGACGGGCTGACGGCGCTCGGCGAGCTGCGCCGCGCCGTGCCGGCCGCCCGGTCGCTGGTCCTGACGACCTTCGGTGAGAAGGACAACGTGCTGCGGGCGCTGGGCGAGGGCGGGGCCGGGTTCCTGCTCAAGGACTCGGCGCCGGCGGAGCTGATCGGCGCCGTGCGGGCGGCGGCGGCCGGGGACGCGTACCTCTCGCCGGCAGCGACGCGGCACGTGGTGGACCAGCTCGCCGCCGGCGGCGTCGCGGGGCGGGTCGCGGCGCGCGGCGAGGACGCCCGGCGGCGGGTGGGGGAGCTGAGCGAGCGCGAGCGCGGGGTGCTGGCACTGCTGGGCGAGGGGCTGTCGAACGCGGACGCGGGGCGGCGGCTGCACATGAGCGAGGCGACCGTGAAGACGTACGTGAGCCGGATCCTGGCGAAGCTGGGGTGCGAGAACCGGGTGCAGGCGGCGCTGCTGGCGCGGGACGCCGGGCTGTAGGTCCGCGCGGTCCTGCCGGCGCGGGACGACGGTTGTGGGTCCGCGCGGTGCGGTGTCGGCGCGGGACGACGGTTGCGGGCCTGCGCGGTGCGGTGTCGGGGCGGACGCGGGCCGTGGGCGGCCGGGCCGGTCAGGCGTTGTTGTAGCGCAGCAGGTAGCCGGCGAAGCGTTCCAGGTCCTCGGCGGGCCAGTCGGCGAGCCGTTCCTCGTAGGCGTCGCGGCGGCGCCGGTGCGCGGCGGCCAGCAGGCCGCTGCCGGCCGGGGTGGGGTGCAGCACCAGGACCCGGTGGTCGTCCGGGGAGGCGCGACGCTCGACGAGGCCGAGCCTGAGCAGGGAGGCCAGCTGCCGGCTGACCGTCGACTTGTCGAGCAGGTAGTGGGCGGCCAGGTCGGAGGCGCTGCAGCCCTGCTGCTCCTCGATGTGCGCGAGCAGGGTGTACGAGACCAGCGGCAGCTCGGGGTGGAGGCGCTGGGCGGCGGCCCGGGCGCGCCGGGCGAAGGCGGTGAGCTCGCGCTCGATGACTTCGACGGTGTCGGGGGCGGTCGGCCCGGCCAGCACGGCCGCGCCGACTGGATCGACCGGGTCGACTGGATCGAGGGAGTCGACCGGGTCGGCCACCCGGGGGCCGTGGTCCTGGCTCATGAGTTGCAGAGTACAACTTGTTCGGCCGGGCGGGGCGGCGGGGCGCTGGTGTGGCCCTCGGCCCGCCGCGGCTCTGGCCAGGGGTTTTCCACAGGACAGCAGTTGTCCACAGGGGGGAGACGCGGTGGTCGGGCGGCGGTACGGTCTGTCGCGGTTGATGTTGGTGCGCGCCCTGGGGGCGGGCCCGTGGGACAGGCGGGGGACCGTGATGGACGAGCAGTACGAGGGATCCGGCGGGGCGACCGGCGGACCGGAGCGGATTCCGGTGGTGGCCGGGTTCGGCGCGCGGGCCGCGCAGGGCTCGCCGCGGGCGCAGGGCAAGGCGCTGCGCGAGCGGGTGCCGCGGTCGTCACACGCGGAGCTGCTGCCGGTGGCGGACCGGCCCGACGCGGTGCGCGCGGTGGAGGAGTCCAACCGCGGACGGGTCCCGGAGCTGACGCCGATACGGGTCGGACGGATGGCCGCCTCCCCGTTCGCCTTCCTGCGCGGCGCCGCCGGGCTGATGGCGCACGACCTGGAGGGGGCTCCGGTCACCGGAGTGGGCGCGCAGATCTGCGGTGACGCGCACGCGGCGAACTTCGGCCTGTACGGGGACGCCCGCGGCAGCCTGGTGATCGACCTCAACGACTTCGACGAGACCGTGTACGGCCCGTGGGAGTGGGACCTGAAGCGGCTGGCGGCCTCCCTGGTGCTGGCCGGCCGGGTGGCGGGCGCCGGCGAGGACTCCTGCCGGGCGGCCGCGGTGGACGCGGTGGGGGCCTACCGGCGCACCATGCGGCTGCTGGCGAAGCTGCCGGCGCTGGACGCGTGGAACGCGATCGCGGACGAGGAGCTGGTCTCGCACACCGACGCCCGCGACCTGCTGGGCACGCTGGAGCGGGTCGCCGAGAAGGCCCGCAACAACACCAGCGCCCGGTTCGCGGCCAAGGCCACGGAGCCGGCGCCCGAGGGCGGCCGCCGGTTCGTCGACGCGCTGCCGGTGCTGCGCCGGGTCGGGGACGCGGAGGCGGCCGCGGTGGCGGCGTCCCTCGGCCCGTACCTGGAGACCCTCGGCCCGGACCGGCTGCCGCTCCTGGCCCGGTACGCGATCCATGACGTGGCGTTCCGCGTGGTGGGCACCGGCAGTGTGGGCACCCGCTCGTACGTGGTGCTGCTGCTGGACCACCGCGGCGAGCCGCTGGTGCTCCAGGTGAAGGAGGCCAGGCCCTCGGTGCTGATACCGCACCTGCGGGCGGTGGGCTTCGAGACCGGCCCCGTCGACCACGAGGGGCACCGGGTGGTGGCCGGGCAGAAGCGGATGCAGGTGGTCAGCGACATGCTGCTGGGCTGGACGACGGTGGAGGGCCGGCCCTACCAGGTGCGCCAGTTCCGCAACCGCAAGGGCAGCGTGGACCCGGCCGCGCTCACCGCGGACCAGCTGGACGACTACGGCCGCATGACGGGCGCCCTGCTGGCCCGCGCGCACGCCCACAGTGCCGACCCGCGGGTCATCGCGGGGTACTGCGGGAAGAACGACGAGCTGGACGAGGCGATCGGCACCTTCGCCGTGGCCTACGCGGACCGCACCGAGGCGGACCACGCCGACCTGGTCACCGCGATCCGCACGGGTCGCACGGCCGCCGAGGAGGGTGTCTGAGCACGTGGCGGGGGCGAAGTGTGAGGGTTGCCGCAGGACGGTGGTGACGGCGCCGCCGGGCCGTAGGCTGGCCGGGTGAGCCAGGAAGAAGCAGGGCAGCCCACGCCCGAGGACAGCGAGCGGCCGGAGGCGCGGTTGGCGCGCGCCGTGCGGGCCGCCGAGCAGGCGCTGATCGAATTCGAGATCGCGGTGGAGACCTTCCGGGTGGAGGTCGAGAACTTCTCCCGGCTGCACCACCAGAAGCTCGGCCCGATGTACTCGCGGCTCGACGAGCTCGACGCGCAGATCGCCGAGGCCAGGGCCGCCAGGACCGGGGACCCGGAGGACCTGCGCCGGGCGCGGGACCTGCGGGCGCTGGTGATGCCCATGCCGGGCGTGGAGGAGCTGTTCCACGACTGGCTCGGCTCGGACGGGCTCTCGGACGCCGCCGGGGCGATGCTCACCGAGCAGCCGGTGCGCCCGCCGGAGCGGGTGCGGCCCACCGAGGAGGTGCGCAAGCTGTACCGCGAGCTGGTCCGGCAGGCGCACCCCGACCTGGCCCAGGACGAGCCGGAGCGGCAGCGCCGGGACGCGTTCATCGTCCGGGTCAACGCCGCCTACGGGCGCGGGGACGCGGACGAGCTGCGCACCCTGTCCGCCGAGTGGGCGGCCGGCCCGGCGCCCGCGCAGCCGGTGCTGTCGGAGAGCGAGGAGCTCTACGCCCGGCTGGAGTGGCTGGCCCAGCGCAAGGAGCTGCTCACCGCGGTGGCCGGCGAGCTGGAGGAGAGCGCCATCGGCGCGATGCTCCGCATGGCGCCCGACGACCCGGACCGGCTCCTCGACGAGGTCGCCGAGCAGCTGCTGGCCCAGGTCGCCGCGCGTGAGGCCGAGCTGGCTGCCCTGGTCGGCTAACTTCAGACGTTTCAACGGCAGTGAGAGAAGAATCGCTATGAACTTTGGTCCGCTTCCTTCGGTGGACGTCGCCGGCGTGCCGGCCGACGGGCTGGTCCTGGACGTCCGCGAGGACGACGAGTGGGCGGCCGGCCACGTCGAGGGTGCGCTGCACGTCCCGATGAGCGAGTTCGTGGCCCGCTTCGGCGAGGTCACCGAGGCCGTCGAGGACGGCCGTCGGGCGTACGTCATGTGCCGGGTCGGCGGCCGCTCCGCCCAGGTGACCCAGTACCTGCTCCAGCAGGGGATCGACGCGGTGAACGTCGACGGCGGCATGCTCGCCTGGAACGCCGCCGGCCGTCCCATGGCCACCGACACGGGTACCGACGCCTACGTGCTCTGACGGGCCTCCCGTACCGCCGCGCCCCGCGCTCAGGTGAGGGGGTGGGCGGCCAGCAGGTCGCCGAGTGCCTCCTCGTGGGCGGCGGCCGGGCCCAGCGAGAGTTCCAGGTGCTTGGCCCAGGCGTGGAAGCGGTGCAGGGGGTAGTCGGTGTCCGCGCCGAAGCCGCCGTGCAGGTGCTGGGCGGTCTGGACGACCCGGCGCACGCCCTCGGAGGCCCAGATCTTGGCGACCGCGACGTCGCCCGCGGCGGGCAGCGGGCCGCCCGAGCCGGCGGTGTCGAGCCGCCAGGCGGCCTGCCAGAGGGTGACCTCCATGGCGCGCAGGTCGATGTAGCGGTCGGCGGCCTGTACGGCCACCGCCTGGAACGTGGCCACCGGGTGCCCGAACTGCTCCCGCTTGCTGGTGTACGCGCTGGTCATGGCCAGGACGCCGGTGCCCAGGCCAAGGGCCAGGGCACAGGTGCCGGTGGCGAGCAGCAGGTGCAGGCCCTCCCAGGCCCCGGGCGCCTCGATCAGGTGGGCGGCCGGGACGCGGACGCCGTCCAGCCGGAGCTCCGCCAGGCGTTCGCCGTTCGTGGAGTACTGCTCCGCGAGGTGCAGGCCCGCGGCGCCGCGCGGGACGAGGGCGATCACCGCGTCGCCCTCGCCGGTGTGCGCCGGGACGGCGACGTGGTCCGCGGTGTGGGCCCAGGGGACGGCGGTCTGGACGCCGTCCAGCAGCCAGTCGGAACCGTCGCGGCGGGCGGTGACGGCGAGTTCGGCCGGATCGTGCCCGGTGCGGCCCTGGGCCGCGACGGTGAGGACCAGCTCGCCGCGGCCGGCCCGCGCCAGCAGCGCGGTCAGCTCGGGCCCCCCGTACCGCTGGAGGGTCACCGCGGTGGCGCAGTGCTCCAGCAGCGGCACCCGGGCCAGTACCTTCGCCGACTCCCGCAGCACGAGGCACAGCGCGACCGCGTCGAGCCCGGCGCCGCCGTGCTCGGGGGCGAGCAGCAGGCTCAGCAGGTCGGAGGCGGCGAGCTGCGCCCACAGCACGCGGTCGAAGTCGTCGGCCACCGCCCCCGGAGTGAGCGCGGGGCTGGGCACCGCGTCGGGGGCCACGTCGGCGAAGACGGCCCGGGCCGCCTCGGCGGCGGCCTGCTGCTCCTCGGTGAAGGTGAAGTCCATGGTCTTCCCGTCCTCCCGACGCCCGGTGTCGCGGGGTTCGGCCGCGTTGGCGCGGCGTTCCGCCGCCGCCCCGGTCGCCGGTGCTCCACCGCGCACAAGAACAGAACCTGTTCTATCTGACGGTGCGTCAAGATAGAACAAGTTCTGGTGGAAGGACAGACCCCGTACCGGGTCGGTGTCAGCGGTCGAAGTCCAGCTCGACCTCGGCCGTCAGCGGGTGGGACTGGCAGGCGAGCACGAAGCCGGCCTCCGTCTCCTCATCCTCCAGCGCGAAGTTGCGGTCCATCCGCACCTCACCGCGCACCAGGAACGCCCGGCAGGTGCCGCAGACCCCGCCCTTGCACGCGTACGGCGCGTCCCCGCGGTTGCGCAGCACGGTGTCCAGCAGCGTCTCGCCGTCCTGCACCGGCCAGGTGCCGGCCCGCCCGTCGAGGCGGGCGGTGACGCGGCTGTCCGACGGGGCGTCCGCCCGGACCGCCGCCCGCGGGGCCTCGTCGACGTGGAAGATCTCCTCGTGGATCCGGGAGCGGTCCACGCCCAGCCCCCGCAGCGCCTGCTCGGCACCCTGCACCAGCCCGAACGGCCCGCACAGGAACCAGCCCGCCACCTCGTCCACCGGCAGCAGCGCGGGCAGCAGCCCGGCCAGCCGCTCCTGGTCCAGCCGCCCCGAGTCCAGCCCGGCGTCCTGCTCCTCGCGGGAGAGCACGGTCACCAGCTGGAAGCGGTCCGGGTAGCGGTCCTTGAGGTCCGCCACCTCCTCCAGGAACATCGTGGAGGCCGCCGTACGGTCGCTGCGCACGAGGCAGAAGCGCGCGTCCGGCCGCTCCGCCAGCAGGGACGAGGCGATGGAGAGGACCGGGGTGATCCCGCTGCCGCCGACGACCGCCGCGTAGTGCCCCGCCGCGCCGGCCGGCTCCAGCGTGAACCGCCCGGCCGGGACCATCACGTCCAGCGCGTCGCCCGCGGCGATCTCCTTGTGCGCGTACGTGGAGAACTCGCCGCCCTCCACCAGTCGCACGCCCACCGTCAGCCGCTCCGGGCCGGCGCCGGCGCGCGGCGCGGGCGAGCAGATCGAGTACGTGCGGCGGACCTCCTCGCCCTCGGCCGTGATCCGGCGCATCGCCAGGTGCTGACCGGGGGTGAAGCGGTAGTCCTCGCGCAGTTCCGCGGGAACGTCCAGGGTCAGGGCCACCGCGTCGTCGGTGAGCCGCTCGACCGCCGACACCCGCAGGGAATGGAACGCGCCGTGGCGGGGGGAGGGGGTGGCACCTGCGGCCATCTACAGCTCCTTGAAGTGGTCGAACGGTTCACGGCAGGAGACGCAGCGCCGCAGCGCCTTGCAGGCCGTGGACGAGAAGCGGCTGAGCAGCTCGGTGTCGGTGGAGCCGCAGTGCGGACAGCGCACCGACAGCGTGACCGGCACCGGCCCCTCGGCCGCGTGCGGCCGGGGCGGGGCGATGCCGAACTCGGCGAGCTTGCGCCGCCCTTCGGCACTGATGTCGTCGGTGGACCAGGCCGGGGAGAGCACGGTGTGCACCGACACCTCGGGTATGCCGTGCTCGTGCAGCACCCGCTCGATGTCGGCGGCCATCGCCTCGATCGCCGGGCAGCCGGTGTAGGTGGGGGTGAGGGCGACCTCGACCGCCCCGCTCTCCAGCATCCGCACGCCCCGCAGCACGCCCAGCTCCGTGAGGGAGAGCACGGGCAGCTCCGGGTCGGGGACGGAGCCGGCCAGCGCGGCCAGCTCCTCCTCGAGCCGGGTGGGCGTGGTGTCCGCGGCGGAGCCGGTCACCAGGACGCTCCGGGGTGGCTGCGGTGCAGGTGCTGCATCTCCGCGAGCATCCGCCCGAACGACTCGGTGTGCAGGCCCTGCCGGCCGGCCCCGGCCCGCCACGCGCCGGTGCGCGGGCCCTGCGGCAGCTCGAGCCCGGCCTGCTCCAGGACCGCGGTCACGGCCGCCAGCCAGCGGGTCTCGAGACCGGACCAGTCCAGGTCCAGACCCTCGACCGGCAGGAACGGCTCGCCGGTGAAGCGCCACAGCGCGTCCAGGCCGCGGCGCATCCGCTCCCGGCTCTCCTGCGTGCCGTCGCCCAGGCGCAGCGTCCACTGGACCGCGTGGTCGCGGTGGTAGGCGGTCTCCTTGACGGCCTTGGCCGCCAGCGGGGCGAACGGGGAGTCGCCGGCGGCCAGCTCCTCGTACAGCAGGTGCTGGTAGAGCGAGAAGTACAGCTGGCGGGCGATCGTCCGGGCGAAGTCGCCGTTCGGCTGCTCGACCAGCTGGAGGTTGCGGAACTGGCGCTCCTCGCGCAGGTACGCCAGCTCGTCCTCGTCGCCGACCATCGAGAGCAGCACGCGGGCCTGGCCGAGGAGGTCCAGGGCGATGTTCGCCAGGGCCACCTCCTCCTCCAGGACGGGCGCGTGGCCGGCCCATTCGCCGAGCCGCTGGGCCAGGACGAGGGCGTCGTCGCCCAGTGCCAGCGCGGCGGCGGCGTCGGTGGTGCCGGGGGCGCCCTTCGGTGCGGTGGCGGTCACAGGTTCTTCACCCCGTCCGGCACCTCGTAGAAGGTGGGGTGGCGGTACGGCTTGTCGGCGGACGGGGCGAAGAACGGGTCCCGCTCGTCCGGCGAGGAGGCGGTCACGGCCGAGGAGGGCACGACCCAGATCGAGACGCCCTCGTTGCGCCGCGTGTACAGGTCGCGGGCGTTGCGCAGTGCCATCTCGGCGTCCGGGGCGTGCAGGCTCCCGGCGTGGGTGTGGGACAGTCCGCGGCGCGAGCGCACGAACACCTCCCACAGCGGCCAGTTCTGCGTCATGCCCGTGCCTCCTGGTTCTGGTGCTGCTGGTCTTGGTGCTTGGCGGCGTAGGCCGCGGCGGCCTCGCGCACCCAGGCGCCTTCCTCGTGCGCCTGGCGGCGCTGGTTCAGGCGCTGCTCGTTGCACGGGCCGTTGCCCTTGAGGACGTCCCAGAACTCGGCCCAGTCGATGGCGCCGAAGTCGTGGTGGCCGCGCTCCTCGTTCCACTTCAGGTCCGGGTCCGGCAGGGTCAGGCCCAGGGCCTCGGCCTGCGGGACGGCGATGTCGACGAAGCGCTGGCGCAGCTCGTCGTTCGAGTGCCGCTTGATCTTCCAGGCCATCGCCTGTGCGCTGTGGACCGACTCGTCGTCCGGCGGGCCGAACATCATCAGCGAGGGCCACCACCAGCGGTTCACCGCGTCCTGGGCCATCGCGTGCTGCTCCTCGGTGCCCTGGGACAGCGCCAGCAGCAGCTCGAAGCCCTGGCGCTGGTGGAAGGACTCCTCCTTGCAGATGCGGACCATGGCGCGCGCGTACGGCCCGTACGAGCAGCGGCAGATCGGCACCTGGTTGGTGATCGCCGCGCCGTCCACGAGCCAGCCGATGGCGCCGACGTCGGCCCAGGTCAAGGTGGGGTAGTTGAAGATCGAGGAGTACTTCTGCCTGCCCGCGTGGAGCTTGTCGAGCAGCTCGTCGCGGCTGGTGCCGAGGGTCTCGGCGGCGCTGTACAGGTACAGCCCGTGCCCGGCCTCGTCCTGGACCTTGGCCATCAGGATCGCCTTGCGGCGCAGCGAGGGCGCGCGGGTGATCCAGTTGGCCTCCGGCTGCATGCCGATGATCTCCGAGTGGGCGTGCTGTGCCATCTGGCGCACCAGCGACGCGCGGTACTCGTCCGGCATCCAGTCACGGGGCTCGACGCGCTCGTCGGCCGCGACGGCGGCCTCGAACGCGGCCACGAGCGCGGGGTCGGGCACCTGCCCCGCCGCCGCGTCCTGGGTCACTGCAACCATCCTGGCTCCCCTGTCCGGGTCCCGACCGACCGATCGTTCGGTTCATCCTCTTCAATGGTGAGCGGGGGGCCCGTAGGGTGTCAACCTCTGTGGAAGGCTCTGTGGACGGCCGAGGAGCGGGGCGGGATGGATTCGTACGAGCGCGGGGCCCCCGCCGACGTGCCGCGGGCCGCGGGGATAGCCGGGCTGTCCCGGCCCGCGCGGGTGGCCGCGGCACTGGCCCTCGGGACGGTGGCGGTCGCCGCCTGCTGGCACCTCGCGATGGTGTTCCTGCACGTCGCGCCGGAGAACACGGTCAGCAAGGCGCACCGCGAGGTCGTCGACGACTGGATCTACCCCGAGTTCGAGCAGAACTGGAAGCTGTTCGCCCCGAACCCCCTCCAGCAGAACATCGCCGTCCAGGTCCGCGCCGAGCTGCGCACCCCCAGCGGCGAGCGGGTCACGACCGGCTGGCGTGACCTGTCCGCCGAGGACGGGGCCGGGATACGGCACAACCCGGTGCCGAGCCACGTCCAGCAGAACGAGCTCCGCCGGGCCTGGGACTTCTTCACCGGCTCCCACGACGACCAGAACCGCGCCACCGGCGAACGCGGCCGGCTCGCCGAGGCCTACCTGCGGCGGATCGCGCTGCAGCGGCTGTACGAGCGCCCGCGCGTCGGCGGGGTCGAGCGGATCCAGCTGCGCTCGGCCACCCGGTCGGTGGCCGCGCCGCCGTACAGCAACGAGGCCACGGACACGCAGGTCTACTACCGCGAGCTGCCCTGGTGGGGCGTGACCGAGGCCGACCTCACCGGGCCGGCGCGGCGGGCGGCCGCGGGCGAGCGCGAGGAGGCGGCTTCGTGAGCGGCGTGGACGCGGTGCAGTCGTCGGTCCCTCTCGGGCCGGCGGTGCCGGATGGGCCCGTGCGCGCCTCCAGGGCCCTGTGGGGCCGGCTGCGGGCCCGGCTGGCGGGGCCGGTCGGCCAGGTCACCGGGCGGGCGCTGGGCCCGTACCAGAGCGCCGTGGTGCGCATCGGCTTCGCCGCGACCTGGCTGCTCTTCCTGCTGCGGGAGTTCCCGCACCGCCGCGAGCTCTACGGGCCGGACGGCCCCTGGAGCTTCGAGCTGGCGCAGCGGCTGGTGGCGGGCAACGACGCGTTCACCGTGCTGCTGTGGAGCGACAGCACGCTCTGGTTCGAGCTGGTCTACGCGGTGGCGGTGCTCTCCAGCGCGTTGCTGCTGGTGGGGTGGCGCACGCGCGCGATGTCGGCAGTGTTCATGGTCGGGGTGCTCTCGATCCAGAACCGCAGCGTGTTCATGGGGGACGGCGGGGACAACGTCGTGCACCTGGTCGCGCTCTACCTCGTGCTGACGCGGTGCGCCCAGGTGTGGTCGCTGGACGCCCGCCGGGCGGCGCGGTCCGGGGCGGACCCGGACCGTGACCGGGCGGGCCCCGTGCTGTGGGTGCTGCTGGGCGGGGTGCTGTCCGGCGCGGCGGCGGCGGGCCGGCTCGGCCTCGGGTGGCTGGCGGTGCTGGGGCTGCTGTGGGCCGTGCAGGGCCTGTGGTGGGCGGTGGACCGCGTGGACCGCGGCGGCGGGCGGGGCGGGGCGCGGAGCGAGGCGCGGGCGCTGTTCGACGTCTTCGGCAACATCGTGCACAACGCGGGCCTGCTGGTGATCATGGCGGAGGTCTGCCTGATCTACGCCACGGCCGGCTGGTACAAGATCCAGGGGTCCCGCTGGCAGGACGGGACGGCGCTGTACTACCCGCTGCACCTGGACTACTTCTCGCCCTGGCCGGAGCTGTCGGGGCTGCTGGGGGCCAGTGGGACGGTGGTGCTGCTGCTGTCGTACGGGACGGTGGCGGTGCAGGTCGCGTTCCCGTTCACGCTGTTCAACCGGCGGGTCAAGAACGTGCTGCTCGTGGCGATGATGCTGGAGCACGCCGGGATCGCGGTGCTGATGGGGTTGCCGTTCTTCTCGATGGCGATGATCGCCGCCGATGCGGTCTTCCTGCCGACGGCCTTCCTGCTCTGGCTCGGCGCCAGGGCCTCGGGAGCGTGGGCGCGGCTCCCCGCCCTCCGCTTCCCCGGCCGCGGGGCCACCGCCCCGCACCCCGACCCCGCCCCGGCCGACCCGGTCGCCCCCGCCGCCCCCGCCGACGTCGCGCGCCTTCCGGCGCCGGCCGGGACTCCTGCCGGGTCGGCCGATCCGGAGCCGGGCGCCGACGCGGCCCCCGCCGCCGCGGGCTGAGTTCCCCCACCCCGCCCCTTCCCGAAACCGGGGACTCCGCCCCCGGCCCCCCACCGCCGGGCCGCCGCCCGCCCTCCCGGGGCTCCGCCCCGGACCCCGCGCCTCAAACGCCGGCGGGGCTGGAGTTGCCGCCGCCGGGGTTGGAGTTGCGTGGGGCTCCGCCCCGGAGCACGCACCTCAGGGCTCCGCCCCGGACCCCGCGCCTCAGGCGCCGGCGAGAGTGGGATTGACGGCGGCGGGATCCATCCAGCCCCGCCGGCGTTTGAGGCGGACCCGGCGCGGAGCGCCGGTCGGGGGCCGGGGCGGAGCCTCGGGAAACGGTGAAAGGGCGGGGTGGGGGATCGGCCCCGCAGGGCAACGGTCCGCGCCGTCGGCACGACCGGCCGGGTGCTGGGCCGACGCGCCGGACGGGCGCCCCTCACCGGCAGCGGCACCGGCACCGGTACGGACGGCACCGGCACCGCACCGCACCGGTACGGGACGGCACCGCACGGACGCCGGCGCCGGTGCCCGTGCCGTGGCGGGCGGGGAGGGGCGGGGGCGGGGTCATAGGGTGAGGGCATGAGCGAGGAGAGTGGAGAGCGCCGGCAGGGGCACGGCGGCCCGGGCGGCGCCGAGCTGGCCGAAGCGGTACTCGACTGGCGGTCGACGGCCGACGCGGCCGTGCTGCTCGACGGGTTCCACGCCCTCAAGCACGCACTGCGCTTCGGCGCCGACGTCCGCATCGGCATCGCCGACGACCGCGCGGCCGTGCTCGCGCTCGCCCGGAGCCTGGCACCGGACGTCACCGACGCCGTCGCGGCCGTGGTCCGCGAGGTGCCCACGCAGGTGCTGCACGAGCTGCTGCTGCGGGTGCACCCGACGGGCGTGGCGGCCCTGGCCACCCGCCCGGAGCGGGAGGCGAACCTGCGGCTGCTGGGCGCCGCTCCCAGGACCGCGCCCGTGGTCGTCCTCGACAACCCGCGCAACCTCGGCAACGTAGGGGCCGTCGTACGGCTCGCGGCCGGCTTCGGCGCGACCGGCGTCGTCACCACCGGCGACCTCGACCCCTGGCACCCCAACGTCGTCCGCGCCGGCGCCGGGCTCCACTACGCCACCGCCGTCGAGCGCGTCACGCTCGCCGAGCTGCCGCCCGGCCCGCTGTACGCCCTCGACCCCGAGGGCGACGACATCCGCGCCCACGTCCTCCCGGCCGACGCGCTGCTCGCGTTCGGATCGGAGCGCCACGGCATCTCGCCGGAGCTGCGCGAGCGCGCCGACCACCTGGTGTCCCTGCCGATGCGGCCGCAGGTGTCGAGCTACAACCTCGCGACGAGCGTCGCGATGGCGCTGTTCCACTGGGGAGGCCCGGCCCCGCTGGGGCCGGGCCTGCCTTAGGGGGCGTCCGGCGGAGGGGTCAGGCCTGGCGGCGGACCTCGACCATCCGGAAGCGGTTCGCGACGAAGGCGCCGTCGCACAGGGCGGCGTTCGCGGCCGGGTTGCCGCCGGAGCCGTGGAAGTCGGAGAAGGCCGCGGTCTGGTTCACGTAGACGCCGCCGGTCAGGTTGAGCGACAGCTGCGCCGACTCCTCCAGGCAGACCTCCTCCACGGCCCGCTCGGTGTCCGCCGAGGTCGTGTACGCGCCGACCGTCATGGCGCCCTTCTCACGGACCGTGCGGCGGAGCAGGTCGAGCGCGTCCGCCGTCGAGTCGACCGCCACGGCGAACGAGACCGGGCCGAAGCACTCGGACAGGTAGGCCGCCTCCGGGTCCGGCTTGGCGGCGTCGAGCTTGACCATCACCGGCGTGCGCACGACCGCCCCCGGGAACTCCGGGTTGACGATCTCCCGCGAGGCCAGGGCGACCTCGCCCAGTCCGGCCGCGGCCTCCAGGCGGGCCTTGACGTCGGGGTTGACCAGGGCGCCCAGCAGCGCGTTCGCCCGGGCGTCGTCGCCCAGCAGGCCGTCCACGGACTTCGCGAGGTCCGCGACGACCTCGTCGTACGACTTCGGGCCGAGGTCGGTCGCGATGCCGTCGCGCGGGATCAGCAGGTTCTGCGGGGTGGTGCACATCTGGCCGCTGTAGAGGGACAGCGAGAACGCCAGGTTGGAGAGCATCCCCTTGTAGTCGTCGGTGGAGTCGATGACGACGGTGTTGACGCCGGCCTTCTCCGTGTAGACCTGCGCCTGGCGGGCGTTGGCCTCCAGCCAGTCGCCGAAGGAGGTCGAGCCGGTGTAGTCGATGATCCGGACCTCGGGGCGGACGGCGAGCTCCTTGGCGATGCCCTCGCCCGGACGCTCGACGGCCAGCGCGACCAGGTTCGGGTCGAAGCCGGCCTCGGCGAGCACCTCGCGGGCCACCTGGACGGTGAGCGCGAGCGGCAGCACGGCGCGCGGGTGCGGCTTGACCAGCACCGCGTTGCCGGTGGCGAGGGAGGCGAACAGGCCCGGGTAGCCGTTCCAGGTCGGGAAGGTGTTGCAGCCGATCATCAGCGCGATGCCGCGCGGGACGGCGGTGAACGTCTTGTCGAGGTTCAGCGGGTCGCGCTTGCCCTGCGGCTTGGACCAGCCGGCGGCGCCCGGGACGCGGGTCTGCTCCTCGTACGCGTACGCCACCGCCTCCAGGCCGCGGTCCTGCGCGTGCGGGCCGCCGGCCTGGAAGGCCATCATGAACGCCTGGCCGCTGGTGTGCATGACCGCGTGCGCGAACTCGTGCGTGCGCGCGGAGATGCGGGACAGGATCTCGATGGAGACCAGGGCGCGGGTCTCGGGGCCGGCGTCGCGCCAGGCGGCCATGCCGGCCTTCATGGCGGGCAGCAGGACGTCCGCGTCCACGTGCGGGTACTCCACGCCGAGCTCGATGCCGTACGGGGAGACCTCGGCGCCGGTCCAGCCGTCCGTACCGGGCTGGTCCAGGTCGAACCGGGTGCCGCGCAGCGCCTCGAAGGCCGCCTGGCCGTCGGCCGGCGCGGTCTCGCCGTACGCCTTGGGGTGCTCCGGGTGCGGGGACCAGTAGGCGCGGCTGCGGATGGCCTCCAGCGCCTGGTCCAGGACGGGCCGGTGCTTCTCGGAGAGCGACGCGACGGTCAGGTTGGCGGACAGGTCGGCGGTCATCAGGGACCAACTCCTCGTTGAGCCGGGCGGTACGCCGGCGGATCGCGGCCGGGCGAGGGGCCGGCGGATCGCGCGCAGGCAGGTGGAGAAGAGCAGACTGGAGCTAGAGTAACCGAACGATCGGTCGGGACAAGAGGGCCGGAGCCATCCGGCGCGAACACGTCGGGGGCCCCGGCGGGACGAGGCCCGGGGCCGTTGGGCCGCGGTGCATGCGGGAGGATCGGGGTCATGACAGGTATCGAACGGTCCCGCGCGGTGGCGGTGGTCGGCACCGGAACCATGGGCCAGGGCATCGCCCAGGTCGCACTTCTCGCAGGTCATCCCGTGCTGCTGTACGACGCCCTGCCCGGCCGGGCGGGCGAGGCCGCGGCCGCGGTGGCGGACCGGGTCGAGCGGCTGGTCGCCAAGGGCCGGCTGGACCGGGCCGACGCGGACGCCGCGATCGGACGGATCGGCGCCGCGGCGGAGCTCGCGGAGCTGGCCGGGGCCGGCCTCGTGATCGAGGCGATCCTGGAGGACACGGCCGTCAAGCGCGAGCTGTTCGCCGCCCTCGAAGGAGTGGTGGCCCCGGACTGCGTGCTGGCGACGAACACCTCCTCCCTGTCCGTCACCGAGATCGCGGCGGTGCTCAAGCAGCCCGGCCGCTTCGTCGGCCTGCACTTCTTCAACCCGGCGCCGCTGCTGCCGTTGGTCGAGGTGGTCAGTGGCTTCGCGACCGACCCGGCGGTGGCGCAGCGGGTCCACGACACCGCCCTGGCCTGGGGGAAGACCCCGGTGCGGTGCGCCGACACCCCGGGCTTCATCGTCAACCGCCTCGCCCGGCCCTTCTACGCCGAGGCCTTCGCCGTGTACGAGGAGCGGGGCGCCGACCCCGCCACCATCGACGCCGTGCTGCGCGAGAGCGGCGGCTTCAAGATGGGCCCGTTCGAGCTGACCGACCTGATCGGCCAGGACGTCAACGAGGCCGTGACCCGGTCGGTGTGGGAGTCCTTCTTCCGCAGCCCGAAGTTCCTGCCCTCGCTGGCCCAGCGCCGGCTGGTCCAGTCGGGACGGCTGGGGCGCAAGTCCGGTCAGGGGTGGTTCTCGTACGAGGACGGCGCCGCCGCCCCCCGGCCGCACACGGCCGACCCCGAGGAGGCCCCCGCGGCCGTGACCGTGGTGGGCGACCTCGGGCCCGCCGCCGACCTGGTCGACCTCATGGCGGAGGCCGGCATCGAGGTCGCGACGGCCGAGACCGGCGGCCCGTACATCCAGCTGCCCGGCGAGGGCCAGCTGGTCCTCGCGGACGGCAAGACCTCGGTCGAGTTCGCCGACGTCGTCTACTTCGACCTGGCCCTCGACTACGCGGCGGCCACCCGCATCGCCCTCTCCGCCTCCCCGGACACCTCGCCGGAGACCCTCGCCGCGGCCGTCGGCCTCTTCCAGAAGCTCGGCAAGCAGGTCAGCGTCATCGGGGACGTCCCCGGCATGATCGTGGCCCGCACCGTCGCGATGCTGATCGACCTCGCGGCCGACGCGGTCGAGCGCGGCGCGGCGACCGCGGAGGACGTCGACACCGCCATGCGCAAGGGCGTCAACTACCCCATGGGGCCCTGGCAGTGGCACGAGACCCTGGGCCAGGACTGGGCGTACGAGCTGCTGCACAACCTCGACGAGCGCTGCCCAGGCGGCCGGTACGCCCCCTCGCTGGCGCTGTTCAAGGCCTCGTACGCGGACCCGGGCGCGGCCCACGCCGAGGACGTCGACGGGGCGGCGGACGGCTCCGGCGCGGAGGCGGACGCATGACCACCGCCAGGCGGGACACGTACACGCCCGAGACGCTCCTCTCGGTGGCCGTGCAGGTCTTCAACGAGCGCGGCTACGACGGCACGTCGATGGAGCACCTGTCCAAGGCCGCCGGGATCTCCAAGTCCTCGATCTACCACCACGTCGCGGGCAAGGAGGAGCTGCTCAGCCGGGCCGTCAGCCGCGCCCTCGACGGGCTGTTCGGGATCCTCGACGAGCCGGGGGCGCTGCGCGGCCGCGCCATCGAGCGGGTCGAGTACGTCACCCGGCGCACCGTGGAGGTGCTGGTGGGCGAACTCCCGTACGTCACGCTGCTGCTGCGGGTCCGCGGCAACACGCGCACCGAGCGGTGGGCGCTGGAGCGCCGGCGCGAGTTCGACCACAGGGTCGCGGACCTGCTCAAGGCGGCCCAGGCCGAGGGCGACCTGCGTGCCGACGTGGACATCCGGCTGGCGACCCGGCTGCTCTTCGGCATGGTCAACTCCCTGGTGGAGTGGTACCGGCCGCACCCGGGCGGTGGGGCGGACCCCCAGCAGGTGGCCGACGCCGTGGTGCACCTGGCCTTCGACGGGCTGCGGACGGCGTCCATATAGGAGCCGGGACGCACCCGGCATCAATCAGGTACGCCGGCGGGCGCGTGCCGGGACGTACCCGGACGAAAGTCAAGGACCGCACCGGGGACGGGGTACCCCGGTGCGGTCCATTCCCCCGATTTGGGACGGGCGGCTCAAGAGGCTCGCCGCAGCCGCCCGTCCGGTCCGGTGCGCCGGGCCGTGGTGCGCGTGCTCCGCACGGTCGGCGCCATGTCTCCCCCTGACTGGAAACATCCGAAAGTGACTGTCTGGTCACGTTCTTGACGTTCGTGAAGTTACCGAGATCCACTGGCCCTGCGGTACCCGCCCTTTCAGGGGGGTGTGTTCACGGCGGAGGCTGTGGTGAGTGGTGTCGGCTCGGGTCTGCAGCGCGCACAGCGCTTCCTGCTTCTTGCCACCGCCCTCTACCGGACCAGCCACCTCGCCGTCGGCATCGCCGCGGTGGCCCGCCGGGCCCCCGGCACCACCCTCGGGTCCGCGCCCTGGACGGTGCTGGGCTGCGCGCTGGCGCTGACCCTCCTGCTCTACGGGACGGCCTACGCGCGCGGCTGGTTCGACGCCCGCTGGATCTGGGCCGACGTCCTCGTGACCGGCTGCGCCCTGCCCTTCGTCGGGGCCGCGCTGCTCGGGGACGAGGCGGTGGCCCCCAAGGGCTGGCTGATGCTGCTGGGCGGCTCGGCCACGGCCGCCGCCGGGGCCGGGCTGCGGCCGCGCGCGGGCGCGCTGGCGGTGCTGGCGGTGGTGGTCGGGCACGCGACCGCCCGCGGGCACGTCTCGGGCGAACTCGTGGGCCACCTCATCTCGGTGGTGTCCTCGGCCGGCATGACCGCGGTCTTCTGGTGGTACCTCAAGCGCCAGGGCACGATGCTCGACGAGGCCAAGGAGCGGGCCGTGACGGCCGAGGCCCGGCGGGCCCGGCAGGCCGAGCGGATGGCCCACCACCGGGCCCTGCACGACACCGTCCTGGCCACCCTGACGGCCATCGCGGCGGGTGGGGTGGACGCCAACGCCCCCCAGGTGCGCGAGCGGTGCGCGCGCGAGGCGGCGTACCTGCGGAGGCTGATCCAGCGCGAGGACCAGGGGGAGGAGCCGGGGCCGCCGTCCGAGGTGCCGATGGGGCGGGCGCTGGAGGAGGCGGTGCGCTCGGCCGAGTGCCTGGGCCTGGCCGTCAGCGCGCAGTACCACGGGCTGCCGGCGGTGCCGGGGCCGGTGGCCACCGCCCTCGCCTCGGCGGCGGCCGAGGCGCTCAACAACGTACGGACGCACGCCGGCACCGGCCGCGCCTGGCTGACCGCGGTGGGCGAGGGCACGGGGGTGGTGGTGACCGTGGTGGACCGGGGGGTCGGCTTCGACCCGGAGCGGGTGCCGGTCGGCGGCGCGGGCGCCGTGGGCGGGACGGGGCTGCGCCGGTCGGTGCGGGCCCGAATGGCGGCCGTGGGCGGGGCGGCGGACGTGGACAGCGCACCCGGCGAGGGCACGCGGATCGAGCTGAGGTGGCCGGGGTGATCACCGTGGCGGTGGTGGACGACGACCGGATGCTGCGCGAGGGGCTGCGGTCCTGGCTGGCCGGGTCGGACCGGCTCGCGCTGCTGGCCGCCGTGCCGACGGTCGGGGAACTGCTCGCCGGCGGCCTGCCCGGCGGCCGGCTTCCCGACGTCGTCCTGCTGGACCTGGTCCTCAAGGACGGCTCGGAGCCGCCGGACAACGTGCGGCGGCTGCGCGCGGCCGGCGCCCGCGTGCTGGTCATCAGCACCGTCGCCGACCGCTCCCGGATCGTCGCGGCCGTCGCGGCCGGGGCGGACGGGTACCTCACGAAGGACCATCCCCTGGAGGACCTGGTCGGGGCCGTCGAGACGGTGGCCGGGGGCGGTACGGCGCACAGCGCGGAGCTGGCCTTCGCGTGGGCCCACGACACCGCGCCCGAGCGGCCCCGGCTGGCCCCGCGCGAGCTCCAGGTGCTGCTGGACTACGCCTCCGGGCTGACGCTGAAGGCGACCGCGCGGCGGGCGGGGGTCACGCCGCACACGGCCAAGTACTACCTCGACCGGGTCAAGGAGAAGTACCAGCTGGCCGGGCGGCCCACCTACACCAAGATCGACCTGGCCCGGCGGGTGCAGGAGGACGGGCTGGGCGGCTCCTGAAGGCCGTGGACCGCCAGGAGCTTCCGTTCTAGTGGTCGTCGAGGCCCGAGGCCGGCCAGGGCCGGCGGGGCCGCCGAGGCCGTACCGAGCCCGTCCGGGCCGCTCGGGACCGTTCCGAGCCCGCCTGGGCCGCTCGGGACCGGGAAGCCCCTCAAGCCCCCGTGAACGGGTCCAGGTCGGTCTCCTCGAACACCAGCAGCGTCCTCGTCGACAGCACCTCCGGAATGGCCTGCAGCCGGGTCAGCACCAGCTCCCGCAGCGTCCGGTTGTCCGGCGTGTGCACCAGCAGCAGGACGTCGAAATCGCCGCTGACCAGCGCGATGTGCGCGGCCCCCGGCAACTGCTGGAGCTGCTCGCGCACGGTCCGCCAGGAGTTCTGCACGATCCGCAGCGTGATGTACGCGGAGGCGCCCTGGCCGGCCCGTTCGTGGTTGACCCGGGCCGCGAACCCCCGGATCACCCCGTCGTCGATCAGCCGGTTGATGCGCGCGTACGCGTTGGCGCGCGAGACGTGCACCCGCTCGGCGACGGAGCGTATGGAGGCCCGGCCGTCCGTCTGGAGGATCTGCAGGATCGACCGGTCGATGGCGTCCAGGGGGCGGGGCGGAGTCGCGGGAGCGGGGGCCTCCGGGGCCGGCACCGGGAGCGGGGCCTCGGGCCCCTCCACGACCCGGTCGGCCATTTGTTCATCCGCCATGGGCTGCGGCTCCCCTCATTTGGACGTCCTGCGCCTATCCCAGGCCGTGTCCGTCCTTTTGTCCACAGCCTCGAGCGGCCTGTAGCCAAATTGCGCCAACAACCGAACAATCGGTTGGTGAGGCACCTCACACCGGGGCTGCCCCCTGCCCCCAGCCACCGCTGGGTCGCCCAGCCCGCTTCCCACGAGGAGGTGCACGCCGCCATGACGGTCCAAGAGCTGCCGGGTGCGTCCTACCAGCCCACCCCGCCGCCCGCCTGGAGGCCCCGTACCGACGCCGCGCCGCTGCTGCCGGACGCCGAGCCGCACCGCGTGCTCGGCACCCCGGCCGCCGACCGGGTCGACCCGGAGCTGATGCTCCGCTGCTACCGCGAGCTCGTCCGCGGCCGCCGGTACAACGCCCAGGCCACCGCGCTGACGAAGCAGGGCCGGCTGGCCGTGTACCCCTCCACCGTCGGCCAGGAGGCGTGCGAGATCGCCGCCGCCCTCGTGCTGCAGGAGCAGGACTGGCTGTTCCCCAGCTACCGAGACACCCTGGCGGCCGTGGCCCGCGGGCTCGACCCCGTCCAGGCCCTGACCCTCCTGCGCGGCGACTGGCACACCGGCTACGACCCGCACGAGCACCGCATAGCCCCGCTGTGCACCCCGCTCGCCACCCAGCTGCCGCACGCGGTGGGCCTGGCCCACGCCGCCCGCCTCAAGGGCGACGACGTGGTCGCCCTCGCCCTGGTCGGCGACGGCGGCACCAGCGAGGGCGACTTCCACGAGGCGCTGAACTTCGCCGCCGTGTGGCGGGCCCCGGTGGTCTTCCTCGTGCAGAACAACGGCTTCGCCATCTCCGTCCCGCTGGCCAAGCAGACCGCCGCGCCCTCCCTGGCCCACAAGGCCGTCGGGTACGGCATGCCGGGCCGCCTGGTCGACGGCAACGACATCGCGGCCGTGCACGAGGTGCTCTCCGAGGCGATGGAGCGCGCCCGCACGGGCGGCGGCCCCACCCTCATCGAGGCGGTCACCTACCGCATGGAAGCCCACACCAACGCCGACGACGCCACCCGCTACCGCGGTGACGCCGAGGTCGAGGCCTGGCGCGACCACGACCCGATCCTGCTGCTGGAGCGCGAGCTGACCGCCCGCGGCCTGCTGGACGACAAGACCGTCGAGGCCGCCAAGGAGGAGGCCGAGACCATGGCCGCCGCCCTGCGCGAGCGCATGAACGCCGACCCGGTGCTCGACCCCATGGACCTGTTCACCCACGTGTACGCCGAGCAGACCGACCAGCTCCGGGCCCAGGCCGCCCAGCTGCGCGCGGAGCTCGACGCGGAGGCCGCCTCGTGACCACCGCCGCCCGCGACCGCGCCGCCGCCCCGGCCGGCCGCAAGCCCGCCACCATGGCGCAGGCCCTCACGCGCGCGATGCGCGACGCGATGGCCGAAGACCCGACCGTCCACGTGATGGGCGAGGACGTCGGCACCCTCGGCGGTGTCTTCCGCATCACCGACGGGCTCGCCAAGGAGTTCGGCGAGGACCGCGTCACCGACACCCCGCTGGCCGAGGCCGGCATCCTCGGCGCGGCCGTGGGCATGGCGATGTACGGGCTGCGGCCGGTGGTCGAGATGCAGTTCGACGCCTTCGCGTACCCCGCGTTCGAGCAGCTCCTCAGCCACGTCGCGAAGATGCGCAACCGCACCCGCGGCGCGATGCCCCTGCCGATCACCATCCGCGTGCCGTACGGCGGCGGCATCGGCGGCGTCGAGCACCACTGCGACTCCTCCGAGGCGTACTACGTGGCGACCCCGGGCCTGCACGTCGTGACCCCGGCGACCGTCGAGGACGCGTACGGGCTGCTGCGGGCCTCGATCGCCTCGGACGACCCGGTGGTCTTCCTGGAGCCCAAGCGGCTGTACTGGTCGAAGTCGGACTGGTCGCCGGAGGCCCCCGCGGCCGTGGAGCCGATCGGCCGGGCCGCGGTGCGCCGGACCGGCGCGAGCGCCACCCTGATCACGTACGGCCCGTCGCTGCCCGTCTGCCTGGAGGCCGCCGAGGCCGCCAAGGAGGAGGGCTGGGACCTGGAGGTCGTGGACCTGCGCTCGCTGGTGCCGTTCGACGAGGAGACCGTGGTCGCCTCGGTGCGCCGGACCGGCCGCGCGGTCGTGGTCCACGAGGCGAGCGGGTTCGGCGGCCCGGGCGGCGAGATCGTCGCGCGCGTCACGGAGCGCTGCTTCCACCACCTGGAGGCGCCGGTGCTGCGGGTGACGGGATTCGACATCCCCTACCCGCCGCCGATGCTGGAGAAGCACCATCTGCCGGGCGTGGACCGGATCCTCGACACGGTCGCCCGCCTTCAGTGGGAGAACTGATGCCACAGGTACTGGAGTTCAAGCTGCCCGACCTCGGTGAGGGACTCACCGAGGCGGAGATCGTCCGCTGGCTGGTGCAGGTGGGCGACGTGGTCGCCATCGACCAGCCCGTGGTCGAGGTCGAGACCGCCAAGGCGATGGTCGAGGTGCCGTGCCCGTACGGGGGCGTGGTGACGGCCCGCTTCGGCGAGGAGGGCACGGAACTCCCGGTCGGCGCGCCGCTGCTGACGGTGGCGGTCGGCACGGCCACGGCCCCGGCGGAGTCCGCCGAGGAGGGCACCGGCTCGGGCAACGTCCTGGTCGGGTACGGCACGGACCACTCGCGGCCCGCGCGGCGCCGCCGCGTGCGACCGGCGGCGCCGGGCGGTGCGAGTGGTTCGGGTGGTTCGGGTGGTTCGGCCGCGGCTCCTGCCGCGGCGCCGGCCCCTGCTCCGGCTCCGGCCGGGGCGGTCCGGGCTGCGGGCGGGGTGGCCCCGGCCGCGGTGCCGGTGGCCGTCGCGGGCGGTCCCGTACCGGTCATCTCCCCGCTCGTGCGCAAGATCGCTCGGGACAACGGCATCGACCTTCGGGGGCTCACCGGCAGCGGGCCCGAGGGCCTGATCATGCGGGCCGACGTCGAGGCCGCCCTGCGCGCGCTCACGGCCCCGGCGCCCGTCGCCGCCCCGGTGGCGGCCGCGGGCCCCGCCGTCGCCGGCGAGCGGATCCCGCTCAAGGGCCTGCGCGGGGCGGTGGCGGACAAGCTGTCCCGCAGCCGCCGCGAGATCCCCGACGCCACCTGCTGGGTGGACGCGGACGCCACCGAGCTCATGGCCGCCCGCGCGGCGATGAACGCGGCCGGCGGCCCGAAGATCTCGGTACTGGCGCTGCTGGCCCGCATCTGCACGGCGGCCCTGGCCCGGTTCCCGGAGCTGAACGCCACCGTGGACCTGGCGTCGAACGAGATCGTCCGGCTGCCGTCGGTGCACCTGGGCTTCGCCGCCCAGACGGAGCGGGGCCTGGTCGTCCCGGTCGTCCGGGACGCGGACCGGATGAACCCCGAGGCGCTCACGGCCGAGTTCGCCCGGCTGACCGAGGTGGCCCGGGCCGGTCGGCTCAGCCCGGCGGACCTGACGGGCGGGACGTTCACGCTCAACAACTACGGGGTGTTCGGGGTCGACGGCTCCACGCCGATCATCAACCACCCCGAGGCGGCCATGCTGGGCGTCGGGCGGATCATCCCCAAGCCGTGGGTCCACAACGGTGAGCTGGCGGTCCGCCAGGTGGTCCAGCTGTCCTTCACGTTCGACCACCGCGTCTGCGACGGCGGTACGGCGGGGGGCTTCCTCCGCTACGTCGCCGACTGCGTCGAGTCGCCGGCGGTCCTGCTGCGCTCGCTGTAGCCCTTCGGTCCGTCTTCCGGCCCCGGGCGCCGTCCACCGGCCCCGGGGCCGAGGCGCGCCGCGGCGCCCCCGGGAATGTCCCCTCCTCGCCCCTTCCCGCAACTGTGGCTTGCGACCACAGACGCCGCCCCGCCGGGCTCCGCCCGGGAAACCCGGGCGCTGCGCGCCGGGTGTGCTCAATCGCCGCGCGGGCCGGGCGTGGCGGTCCCGGCAATTCCAGCCTCGCCGGCGTTTGAGGCGCGGGGTCTGGGGCGGAGCCCCAGGAGGGGCGGCCGGGTACGGGCCGAGGGGACGCGCCCCAGCCCGCTCGGCGCTCGGGGGCGGGGGGGCCGGGGCGGAGTCCCGGGGAACGGGGGAAGGGCGGGGAGGGGAGTGGCCCCCCAGGGCGGGGTTAGCGCGTCAGCAGGAGCTTGCCCACCGGCTCGCCGGACTCCAGGAGGCGGTGCGCCTCGGCGGCCTCGGCGAGCGGCAGGGCACGGTCGACGACGGGCCGCACCCGCCCCGCCTCGACCAGCGGCCAGACGTGCTCCCGCACGGCCGCGACGACCGCCGCCTTCTCACCCAGCGGCCGGGCCCGCAGCGTCGTACCCACGACCGCCGCCCGCTTCATCAGCAACGCCCCCAGGTTCAGCTCGGCCTTGGCCCCGCCCTGCAGCCCGATGACCGTCATCCGCCCGTTCACGGCCAGCGCGTCCACGTTCCGTGCCAGGTACTTCGCGCCGATGATGTCGAGGATCACGTCCGCCCCCGCACCGCCGGTCGCCGCCCGCACCTCCTCGACGAAGTCCTGCTTCCGGTAGTCGATCAGCACGTCCGCGCCCAGTTCCGCGCAGCGCGCCAGCTTCTCCGGGCTGCCGGCCGTCACCGCGACCTTCGCCCCGACCGCCTTCGCGAGCTGGACGGCCATCGTGCCGATGCCGCTCGCCCCACCGTGCACCAGCAGCGTCTCGCCCGGCCGCAGGTGGGCGATCATGAACACGTTGGACCACACCGTGCACGCGACCTCCGGCAGCGCGGCGGCCGTCACCAGGTCCACCCCCTCGGGCACCGGGAGCAGCTGCCCGGCCGGCACCGCGACCTTCTCCGCGTACCCGCCGCCCACCAGCAGGGCGCACACCTCGTCGCCCACCTTCCAGCCGGACACCCCGGGTCCCAACGCCGCGATGCGGCCCGAGCATTCGAGGCCGGGGTAGGGGGACGAGCCCGGCGGCGGGTTGTAGAAGCCCTGCCGCTGGAGCAGGTCGGCCCGGTTCACGGCGCTGGCCGCCACCTCGACGAGGACCTCGCCCTCGGCGGGCACGGGATCGGGGACTTCGGCCCACACCAGGGCCTCGGGGCCGCCGGGCTGGGGAATCGTGATCGCACGCATGGCGCGAGGCTACCGGCCGGCCACCGAGCGGGTCCCGAGCCATGGGGCCGGAGGCCAGCCATGGGGCCCGAGGCCAGCCATGGGGCCGGAGGTCGGTGGTCGGGCCGGGGGTCGGTGGTGGGCCGCGAGGTCGCGGGGCCGGAGGGGCCGCAGGTCCGGAGAGGTCGCGGCCGCGGGCGTCGGCTCCCGGGGCGGCCGGCGTGCCGGGCCGGCTAGCGGGCCGCCGGCTCCGGCGGGGCCGCACGGACGATGACGATCAGGCGGTCCGTCAGCTCCAGCGGGCTCGCGTTCGGGTGGTCGTACGGCAGCAGCCGGTGCCCGCGCAGCACGCTGACCACCAGGTCGTCGGTCTCCCGTACGGCCTTGCCCACCTCGGACTTCCGCACCGGCCGCTCGACCAGGTCCAGGCCGCTGCCCTGCTGGATCAGGTCCTCCATCACCGTCCCGGCGCTCGGGCTGAGCACCGAGAGGCCGAGCAGCCGGCCGGCCGCGCTCGCGCTCGTGATCACGGCGTCCGCGCCGGACTGCTTCAGCAGCGGGGCGTTCTCCTCCTCGCGCACCGCCGCGACGATCTTCGCGCCGCGGTTGAGCTGCCGCGCCGTCAGGGTGACCAGCACCGCCGTGTCGTCCCGCTGCGTGGCCACGATGATCTGACGGGCCTTCGGCAGCTCGGCCCGCAGCAGCACGTCGCTGCGCGTGGCGTCGCCGATCACGCCCGCGAAGCCCTCCGCGTTGGCCGCTTCGATGACCTTGGAACTCGGGTCGACGATCACCACCTGTTCCTTGGGCAGGCCGGTGGCCAGCAGGGTCAGGAGCGCGGAGCGGCCCTTCGTGCCAAAACCGACGACGACGGTGTGCTCGCGCACCTGGGCCCTCCAGCGGTTCAGTCGCCACTCCTCCCGGGTCCGCTCGGTGAGGACCTCCAGGGTGGTGCCGACCAGGATGATCAGGAACAGCACGCGCAGCGGGGTGATGAGCAGGATGTTCGTCAGCCGCGCCGAGTCGCTCTGCGGGACGATGTCGCCGTACCCGGTGGTCGACAGGGTCACGGTGGCGTAGTAGATCGAGTCGAGCAGGTCGACGCTGCCGTCGGCGTTGTCGTGGTAGCCGTCGCGGTCGAGCCAGACGATCAGCACCGTCAGGACGAGGACGCCGAGGGCCATCAGCAGCCGCTTGCCGACCTGGCGCAGGGGGCGCTCCACCACCCGCTTGGGCAGCTTCACCCGCCGCGTGACCAGGTTCTCGTCGGCGTCCCGGGCCATCGCGTCCCGGCCGGGGAGTTTCACGTGAAACCGCCCGCCGCCCACGGCAGTTCGAGGACCTCCAGCTCCTGCCCGGCCACGGCACCGTACGGCGGTACGACGACCAGCGCGTCGGCCGCCGCGATCCCGCGCAGCATCGCCGGGCCGTGGTACCGCAGCGGTACGGCGTGCTCGGCGCGCAGGGCCACCGGCACCAACCGGGTGTCGTGCGGGTGCCCGGGCACCTCGTCCCGGACGGGCAGCGCGTAGCGCGGGGCGGGTCCGCGGCCGGACAGGGCCCGCAGCAGCGGCTCGGCGAGGGTGAGCAGGCCGGACACGGCGGCCAGCGGGTTGCCGGGCAGGCCGACGAGGAACCGGCCCGGGGCGGTCCTGGCCAGCAGCATGGGGTGGCCGGGGCGCACCGCGACCCCGTCGACCAGCAGCTCGGCCCCGGCCCGGGCGAGGACGGGGTGGACGTGGTCCACGGGTCCGGACGCGGTCCCGCCGGTGGTGACGACCACGTCGGCGGCGGAGCCGGTGACGGCCCCGTACAGCGCCTCGGCGTCGTCCCCGAGGCGGCGGGTGGCGAGCACCTCGGCGCCGAGGGCGGTCAGCCAGGGCCCGAGCATCGGGCCGAGGGCGTCGCGGATGAGGCCGTCGTGCGGGCGTCCCTCGGTCAGCAGCTCGTCGCCGAGGACGAGGACCTCGACGGTGGGCCTCGGTACGGTCGCCAGCTCGTCGTACCCGGCGGCCGCGGCCAGGCCCAGCACGGCCGGGCTGACGGTCACCCCGGCGGGCAGCAGCCGGTCGCCGGTGCGGCACTCCTGGCCGCGGGGGCGGATGTCCTGGCCGGTGACGACCTCGCGGTCGGCGTACAGCCGGGCCTTGTCCGGGTCGTGGCGGGCGTGCTCGCTGCGGATCACGGCGGTGGCCTCGGCGGGGATGCGGGCCCCGGTGGCGATCCGGACCGCCTCGCCGTCCGCGAGCGGGGCGGGGGCGGCGGCGCCGGCCAGCACCCCGGAGCCGCCCTCGGCGCCGGCGTCGCGGACCCGCCAGGGGCCGGGGCCGGCCACGGCCCAGCCGTCCATGGCGGAGGTGTCGAAGGACGGCAGGTCGGTGAGGGCGTCGAGGGGGGCGGCCAGGACGCGGCCGAGGGCCTCGGCGAGGGGGACCGTCCTGGTGGGGGCGGTCCGGGTGGGGGCCGCGGGTCCGGTCGGTCCGGTTGTTGTTGTGGTGGTGGTCGTGGTGGTGGTCGTGGTGGTGGTGCGGGCCGCGCGGAAGGCGGTGGCGCGGGCCTTCGGCCAGGGGGTGGCGCGGTGGGTGTGCACTGCCGCCGGTGCGGGTGCCGGTTCGGGTGCGGGGTGGGCTTGGTTCGGGTTCGGGTCCGGGTTCGGGTTCCGGTCCGGGTGCTGCTGGTGGTGGTGCCGGTTCGGGTGCCCGCCCTCGGTGTGGGCCCGTGCTTCCTCGGGAGCGGGTCCGGGGCCGGCACCGGTGCCGGGGGTGCCGCCCGCGGGCGTGCCGTGGGCGGTGCGGTTCACGAGGGCGAGGGCCTCCTGGACGGCCTTCTCCTCCGGGGACACGGCCCGCTCCTCCGGGGAGGCGGGGGCGGCGGTCATCCGCCGGCCGGGCCGCCGGCCGGGCCGGTCTCGGCCTCCCAGCGGGTGGCGAGGTCGGCGGCCTTGCGGCAGGCCTCGGTCAGGGCCGCCTTCGGGTCGGCGCCGTCGGCCGCGGCGAGCGCGGCGGCGTAGCCGACCAGGAAGGTGGTCAGCGGGGCGGCCGGGCGGGCCACGCCGTGTGCGGCGTCGCGGGCCAGGTCCAGCAGCTCGGGGATGTCGACGGTGACGTCGATGCCGAGTTCGGTCTTGACTGCGGTGATCCATTCGTCGAGCACGTTCCCATGCTCCCTGATCCGGGCGCGGGCCGCCGCGAGGTCCTCCCAGGTGTCGCAGTCGAAGGCGGCCGCGTCGGCCCCATCGACGCGGGCCAGCGCCAGCTCGGCGGTGAGCAGGCGCAGCGGGAGGCCGGTGACGGTTCCGTACTCGGTGGCGAGCAGGGCGAGCTCGCGGCGCAGCGGTTCGGTGGCGTACGCCGCGACCAGTGGCTGGTCCCGGCCGGTGCGGTCGCGCACGAGGACGGCTTCGGGGTGCGGCGGCAGGGGCCGTGGCCCGGCGTGCCCGGGGGACCGGTCGACGGCCGGTTGCGCGCCGTCCAGACCGGCCAGCAGCGTGCGGACGGTGGTGCGGTCCAGGAACGGGAGGTCGGCGGAGAGCACGAGCACCCGGTCCGCGGTGACGTGGCGGAGGCCGGCCTCCAGGGCCGCGAGGGGGCCGCCGCCGGGCGGGTCCTCGCGGGCCCACGTGACGGGGCGGGGCGTGGGCCTCCGGCCGCCGACGACCACCGTCGTGGCCGCGTCGGCGCACGCGTCCAGTACGCGGTCGACCAGGGGGCGGCCGCCGACGGGGAGGCCGGGCTTGTCGGCGCCGCCGAGGCGTCGCAACTGTGGCTTGCGACCACAGACGCCGCCCCGCCGGGCTCCGCCCGGGAAACCCGGGCGCTGCGCGCCGGGTGCGCTCAAACGCCGCGCGGGCTGGAGGTGCCCGGTCGGCGACCACAGATGCCGCCCCGCCGGGCTCTGCCCGGGAAACCCGGGCGCTGCGCGCCGGGTGTGCTCAAGCGCCGCGCGGGCTGGAGGTGCCGGTCGGCGATCGGGGTCGTGGTCTCGCCGGGCTCCGCCCGGGAAACCCGGGCGCTGCGCGCCGGGTGCGCTCAAACGCCGCGCGGGCTGGAGGTGGCCGGTCGGCGACCACAGATGCCGCCCCGCCGGGCTCTGCCCGGGAAACCCGGGCGCTGCGCGCCGGGTGTGCTCAAACGCCGCGCGGGCTGGAGGTGCCCGGTCGGCGATCGGTGTCGTGGTCTCGCCAGGCTCTGCCCGGGAAACCCGGCGCTCGAACGCCGCGCGGGCTGGATGTGCCGGCGCGGCGTTCGAGGCGTGGGGCCTGGGCGGGGCCCAGGGGGGTTAGAGGTACGGGCCCGAGGCGATGCCGTGGCCGGGTTCGTCGTCCGCGGGGGCGCCGGGCGGGAGGGCTCGGCGCATCTGCTCCAACTGGGCCCGCGCGGCCATCTGCTGTGCGAACAGGGCGGTCTGGATGCCGTGGAAGAGGCCCTCCAGCCAGCCGACCAACTGCGCCTGCGCGATGCGCAGTTCGGCCTCGGAGGGGATGGCCTCGTCGGTGAACGGGAGCGACAGGCGCTCCAGTTCCTCGACCAGCTCCGGCGCGAGGCCGTCCTCCAGTTCCTTCACCGAGGAGGCGTGGATGTCCTTCAGGCGTACCCGGCTCGCCTCGTCCAGAGGAGCCGCTCGAACTTCTTCAAGAAGCTGCTTGATCATGCTTCCGATGCGCATGACCTTGGCGGGCTGTTCCACCATTTCCGTCACCGGCACCTCGCGGGACTCGTCATGGGCGCCGCCGACCGCCGTCCCGTCCTGGCCCACGATCAGCACATGCGGGGGGCTGTCCTGCGACCGTTCACTCCTCGGCATCTCCATGCCGACATTGTCTCGCACACCTGCGTCACCAGACGGTGTGCCCCCGTACAGCGGTGATCCACCCTGTACGGGGGCACGAACCCGGGAAATCCCCTACTGCGCGGCCCGCCGGGCCAGCGCGCCCGAGGAGCGGGTGACCAGCGCCGCCAGCAGCGCCGCGCCCACCGGGACCGCCACGAGCAGCAGCGCCAGGGTCTGCCAGGGCACGACCACCGGCAACTGCGCCGGGCCCTCGCCGACGACGCCCCAGCCGCTCGCGACGGACTGCTGGTAGAAGGACTCCTGGGACCGCTGCTCGCTCCAGCGCAGTCCGACCGCCGGCAGGATGCCGGACGCGGACCCCAGCAGGACGCCCATCGCCGCCACGACGCCGCACTGGAACCCGCTCAGGGTGCGCCGCACCCGCGGGGCCGCGCCCACCGCCGCCAGGGTCTTGAGGTCGGCCTCGGCGTCGGCCTGGGCCAGGCCGGTGGCGATGCCGGCCGCGCCGATGGTGACGAGTCCGGCGAACACGGTGAGGGCGAGGGTCTCGATGCCCGTCTCGCTCTCGTACCCGCGCTCGACGTACACGCCGATCTCGGTGCCGATCCGGTCCAGGGCCGCGTCCAGCGCCTGCCGCTGTTCGGTCGTCGGCTCCTGGTCGAGCGTGAAGTACGTGCCCAACGCGACGGTCTTGAGGCCCGCGGCCTTCGCCGCCGCCGGGGACACGATCGCCCTGAGACCGTACCCGTCGGCCGTGGTGAGGTGGGCCGGGACGACCGAGGTGCGCCCGGGGGCGTCCTCGCCGCGGTCGGAGGCGGCCGCGGCCTTCTTCTCGTCGGTGACCTCGGTGAACGAGATCCGGCCGGCCGTCACGTTGGCCTTGCTGAAGGCCACCGCCTGGCCGTCGCGCAGGGCCCGGACGGCGCCGGGGTCGGTGATGCCGAGCACCGTGAGCAGCTTCTCGTCGCCGACGAGTACCTCCTGCTCGGCGTACACCTTGCTGACGGGCTTGCAGCGCCAGTCGGAGGCCATGGCGCGCAGCTTCTCGGGCGGGAGGCTCTCGAGGTCGCGGACTCCGTCGCGCGGGCAGCGCTTGTCCTTGGGCGTGTTGAGCTGGAGCTGTCCGCAGCCGTCGCCCATGTCCCACGGGTCGCAGCCGGGCTTGCCGACGTAGATCCGCTCGACGTCCGTCCGTACGGCCAGGGGCAGTTCGCGGACCATGGCGGCGCGGACGGCCGGCAGGTCCCGCGCCGACGCCGTCTCCGCGGCGCTGGCCCAGCCGGACAGGTACGGGGCCTTGGCGTCGTACTCCGCGCGGTGCTGGGCGTCGGTGCTGGCGGAGTACGTGGCCACGGCGACGGTGCCCGCCACGGCGGCCAGGACGGCGGCCACGGCCGGAGCCGTACGCCCCCGGTTGCGCACGGCGTCGCGCAGCGCGAGCCGCGGCGACAGCGGCAGCCACCGCCCGGCCCGCCCGAACAGGCCGACCAGGGTCGGGGTCAACGCGACCACGCCGAGCTCGGCGAGCGCGCTGCCGCCGCCGACCATCAGGAAGCCGCCGGAGTCGCGGGTGGACCCGTACAGCGCCACGGCCGCGCCGATGCCGACGGCGACCAGGCCGACGACGGGCAGCACCCGGTTGGCGCGACGCACGCCGCGGCGGCCGGTCAGGGAGGCCAGCACGGTCTGGCGGGAGGCGGTGAAGGCCGGGACGATCGCGGCCAGCAGGCCGGTCACGACGGCGAGCAGGGCGATCCCGAGGAGTTCCAGCGGGCGCGCCTCGAAGTCGCCGAAACGATTCCCCAACTGGTCTTCCAGCACCGGCCGCAGGGCCCAGGTGAGCAGCAGGCCCAGTGCCGTTCCGACGACCGCGGCGGTGGCGCCGATGACCAGTCCGCCGGAGAGCACGATGGCGCGGATGTGGTGCCGGTCGCCGCCGTTGGCGCCGACCAGGCCGAGCTGGCGGCGCGAGCGCCGGGCGCCGACGGCGAAGGCCGGACCGGCCAGCAGGCAGATCTCCAGCATGGCCAGCATCACGACGGTCGCGACGACGGCCAGCGCCTCGGCGTCGGCGGCGGCCGAACCGCCGTAGTCGCGCTGCGACTCCTGCTGGTAGTACGGGACCTCGGAGTCGGCCGGCGGGTGCAGCGAGACCTGCTTGGACAGCACCAGCGCGCCCTTGGCGTTGGCCTTCCGCACCATGTCCCAGGTGAAGCCGCCGTCGGCGCCGGTGCGCACGAAGTACGTGCTGGTGGTGTCCAGGGCCCGCAGGCCGGCCGCCTTCAGCGCCCCGTCGAGCCGTGGGAGCAGCGTGCCGGGGGCGGCGAGCAGTTCGTCGTCCTTCAGCTCGCTGGGGAGCTCGTACGCGCCGACGACGCGCAGCGGGGAGCCCTCCATGCCGCGGAGGACGACCTTGGAGCCGACGTACAGTCCGGCGGACTCCAGGAAGTGGTCGGTGGCGGCGATCTCGCCCGGTCCGGTGGGGTAGCGGCCCCGGTTGAGGGTGAGCATGCCCGCGGCCAGCGGGCTCTTGACGTCGAGCTCGCGCACGTCGGCGCTGAGCAGGCCGTACCTGGTGCGGACACGGGCGTCGCCCGAGGTGTCCTTCAGGACCGTGGAACCGGGCGGGAGGGCGGCGCGGACGTTCGTGGGGGCGTCCGGGTACTCCGTGCCGTCCTTGTAGCCGCCGGCCGGTGCCCAGTTCGTGGCCTTAGGGTCCTGCACGATCGGCGTGCCGCCCATGCCGGTGCCCTCGACCCGGGCGTCGGCGGCACCGAGCGTGCGGGCGAGCCGCTGCTCGGGGGAGAGCTCGGCGCTGCGCAGGGTCACGTCGGTGGCGCTGACGCCCAGGATGGGCAGCGCGATCATGGCGAGGACCAGGGCGCTGCGGCCCTTGGAGCGCCAGGCGTCGCGGCGGGCGATGCGGACCGCCGCGACCCAGGAGTGGTACCAGGACGTCACCGGGCGGCCCGCCCGGAGAGCAGGGAGTCCGCGTTGCTGCGCACCGTCTCGTCGACGACGCTGCCGTCGCGCAGGAACACCACGCGGTCGGCCCAGGCCGCGAACCGCGGTTCGTGCGTGACGAGGACGCCGGCGGCGCCCGCGTCGCAGCGGGCCCGCAGCAGGCCGAGGACGGACTCGCCGGTCTCGGAGTCGAGGGCGCCGGTGGGCTCGTCGGCGAGGACGAGGCGGCGGTCGCCGACGAGGGCGCGGGCGATGGCCACGCGCTGCTGCTGGCCGCCGGACATCTCGTCGGGGAAGCGGTCGGCGAGCTGCGGCAGGTTCATCTCCTCCAGCGCGGCCAGCGCGGCGGCGCGGGCGCGGCGGGCGGAGGTGCCGTCGAGTTCGAGGGGGAGGGCCACGTTCTCCGCGGCGGTGAGCGCCGGGATCAGGTTGTAGTCCTGGAAGACGTAGCCGATGCTGCGGCGGCGCAGGGCCGCGAGCTGCTTCCGGCTCGCCGTGGTGATGTCGGTGCCCTCGACGACCACGCGGCCGCTGGTGGGGGTGTCCAGTCCGCCCGCGAGGGTCAGGAGGGTGGACTTGCCGGAGCCGGAGGGGCCCATGACGGCGACGAGTTCGCCGGGGTGCACGGCGAGGTCGATGCCGCGCAGGGCGTGCACCTCGGTGGCGCCGCTGCCGTGGACGCGGGTGAGCTGCTGGAGGTGCAGGACGGGCTGCCGGCCCGGGTGGCCCGGGTGGCCCTGGTGACCCTGGTGGGTCGGGTGGGTGGGGTGCGCCGGATAGGCCGGCTGGGTCGGCTGGGGCGGGTGGGCTTGGTGGCCCTGGTGGGGCAGGTGCTGGTCGGGCATGGAGCGGTCCCCCCTGGGACGGTCGTCAGTTCCGCGGGGCCCGTGCGGGGGCCTGGGCGGTCGGGGTCGGGGTCGGAGCGGCGGCGCCGGCGCCGCGCGGGGTCGGGGTGGTCGTCTCGGCCGGGTCGTGCACGGCTCTCCGTCCGGCCGCCGCGGAGAGCCGGACGAGCCGGGTCTCGGAGTGGTCCAGCCAGCGGGCCTCGGCCTCGGTCTGGAAGATCAGCTGCTCGACGACGAGGAGCCACGCCACGTCGTCGCGCTCCTGGGACCGCCCGGACTCGATCGCGGCGAGCGCCTGCGCCTTGAGCCGGGTGTAGTCCTGCATCGCCTTGATCGTGGCGGAGCGCTGGGCCTGGATGACGGCGCGGACGTCCACGCCGGGGGCGCCCACGGCCATGGCGAGCTTGATGGACAGCTCGTCGCGGGGCGGGCTGGTGCGGTCGACCGGGCGCTCATACCAGTCGTGGAGCTCGGTACGGCCGGCCTCCGTGATGGCGTAGAGGGTGTGCCCGGCCGTGTCCTCGCCGTCGGGCGCGACGAGGCCGTCGCGCTCCAGGCGGGCGAGGGTCGTGTAGACCTGGCCGACGTTGAGCGGCCAGGTGGAGCCGGTGCGGGTCTCGAATTCGGTACGCAGCTGGGAGCCGTACCGGGGGCCGCGCTCCAGCAGTGCGAGGAGTCCGTGGCGGATCGACATACCGAGTATGTATACCGAGTATGTCCGGGGCTGCAAAGCTCCCTGAGATGTACATCTCAGGAGGGATGCCGGCGGCGCCGCTCTGACGACCCGTCCGGGATGCCGGGAATGTCGGTTCGTGTGAATCTGAGCCTGACATCTCGGTGGTTCGGGACGGAGGGGTCCCCGTGACTCAGCGCCTTCGTGCGGTCCGGTGGACGGCCGGGGCGGCGTTCGCCCTGGGCGCGCTGCTCCCCGCGACGGCGGACGCGGCCCCCGCGCACCCCCGTGCGGCCACGTCCGTACCGGACCGGTGGGCCACCCCGGAGCCCGTTCCCGCCCGTGCGCCCGCCGCCGGGGTCGTGGACGGGGCCCCCGCCCCGGAGGTCGCGGGAGCCGCGGAGCACGTGGAGGCGGCCGGGACCGCGCAGGCAATGGAGATCGCGGAGGCGGCGGAGATCGCGGAGGCGGCGGAGATCGCGGAGACCGCGGGGACCGCCGACGAGGTGGACCTCGACGCGCTCACCCACGCGGACGACGAACTCGCCGGCAGCGTCGCCGGCGAGGGCCGGATCCGGCCGGGCCGGGTCGGCGAGGAGGCGCAGCTGCCCGGACCGGCCCTGCCCGCGGCCCGGCCGGTACCGCCGCCCGTCCCGCAGCCGGTCCGGCCCCGCCCGGAGCAGCCGGCCCGCCCCCGACCGAGCGAGAAGCCCCAGGCCGCCCTCGGCGGCGCCGACCCGAACGCGCGCGCCGCCGACCTGGCGGCGCACCTGCTCCCGCTCGGCGCCGGCCTCGCCCTGATGGGCCTGGGCCTCGGCTACATGGGCCTGCGCCTGCGCATGCGCGACGAATGACGCCGGTGCCCGCGCACGCGACCACCGACGCCGGTGCCTGCGCATGCGCGACGACTGACCCCGGCGGTGCGGCCCGGTGCGGCCGCTGCGGCCCCGTGCCGCGGGACCGCCGGATCCCCGCGGTCCCGCGCCCCGTCAGGAGGCCGGGTTGCCCGTGGAGATGTACACGGTGACCTTGGTGCCGTTCGGGTCGACGTCGTCGTCCGGGTTCGGGAACTGCTCCAGCACCTGGTCCTCGCCGTACACGGCCTCGTCCCGTTCCTGGACGTCGATGGTCCAGCCGGCCGCCTGGGTGCACTTCTTGACGGAGAGGATGTCCTTGTAGCGCAGGTCCGGCATCTTGACCTTGGACGGGTCGTTGTAGGACTCGGTGGCGTCCTTGCACTCGGACTCCTTGATCGTCCGCGTGCGGTCCGGGCCGCGGTGGCCCGCCTTCGCCGACGAGCTGGAGGACGAGCCGGCCTGCGGGGAGTCGCCGCCCTCGTCGTCGCCCTGCAGGTTCAGGATCAGCGCGGTGACCAGGCCGCCCACCGCCAGCAGCGCGACCGCGATCGAGCCGACCGTCACCAGCCGGCTGCGCTGCCCGCCCGAGCCGGAGCCCGAACGGGCGGCGGGCGACGACGGAGCCGTGGCCGGTGAGACCGCGTACGGCGGCGGGGTCGAGAAGCCCTGCTGGGGCGCGGGGGAGGGCGCATTGAAGGGCGCGGCGTAACCCGCTCCGGTGGGGCCGGTGCTCGCGCCGGGGTAACCCGGCTGGTGGTGGGCCTGCGGGACCGGCGTGTGCGGCTGCTGCTGCGGGACGGGCGTGTGGTGCGGCGGGGGAGTCTGGGCGGGCCCGTACGGACCCGGGTAGGGCTGCTGCACCGACTGCGGCGGCGGGCCCTGGAGCGCGGCGTCCACCGGCGGGAACACGGTCGAGCCGACGCCCGCACCGCTGTTCACCGGACCGCCCGCGACGATCACCGGAGCGCCGGTCTGCCCGGCCGACAGCACCCGCAGGCACTCGTCGCGCATGGCGGCGGCGGTGGGGAAACGCTCGTTCGGGTTCTTCTTGAGGGCCCGCGTCACCAGCGCGTCCATGGCCGGCGTGACGGACCGGTTCACGGAGGAGGGCGCCACCGGCTCCTCCTGCACGTGCGCGTACGCGATCGCCAGCGGCGAGTCCGCGTCGAACGGCAGCCGCCCGGTCAGCAGCTGGAAGAGCATGATGCCGACCGAGTACAGGTCCGAGCGGGCGTCGACGCCCCGGCCCAGCGCCTGCTCCGGCGAGAGGTACTGCGGCGTGCCGACCACCATGCCGGTCTGCGTCATGGACGTCACGCCCGACTGCATCGCGCGGGCGATGCCGAAGTCCATGACCTTGACCACACCACGCTTGGTGATCATCACGTTGCCGGGCTTGATGTCACGGTGCACCAGGCCCAGCTCGTGGCTGGCCTCCAGGGCCGCCAGCACGTCGGCGGTGACCTTCAGCGCCTGGTCCGCGGGCATGGCCCCGTACTGGCCGATCGCGTCGCGCAGCACCGAGCCGAGCGGCTGGCCCTCGACGTACTCCATGACGATGTAGGGCATCAGGGCGCCGTCGCCCTCGCCGGGCACCGCGACGGTGTCCTCGCCCGTGTCGAATACCGAGACGATGTTGGTGTGCGACAGTTTCGCCACAGCTTGCGCCTCGCGGCGGAAGCGCTCGCGGAACGACTGCTCGCGGCCGAGCTCGGTGTGCATGGTCTTGATCGCGACCTGCCGGTCGAGGGCGGCGTCGTAGGCGAGGTACACCGACGCCATGCCTCCCTCGCCGAGCAAGTCCCGCAGCTGGTAACGGCCACGGGCCAGGGAGCCGCCTGCGTAACGCCCCTGTGTGCCGTCCTGGCTCATGCCTGTGCTTCCCCTCGGCGGTGCCCGGCGGTGCGCCGCGGTACTCCTCAGCTCTGCTCGGCTGTACGCGGCCACGCCTGGCGATATCCGTATGTCGGGCCACAGTCTGCCGGAGGGTCGTGACCAGTCAAGCCGGGTGCCCGCTCTGTGACCACACGCGGACAGGGCGCGATGCCGGACCGGCGGGGGGCCCGAAGGCTGTAGCGTTCATCGGAGCACCCTGGATGAGACGAACGTAAGACGTACCGCTGACGCGGGCTGGAAACGACGGCGAGGACTGATGGCACCCGAACCCGAGGGCAGCGGCGCCGGGATGGCAGATGTCCCCGAGCAGTTCTCAGGGAACATGGTGGGCGACGGCCGCTACCGGCTGACCCACCGTCTGGGCCGCGGCGGCATGGCGGAGGTCTTCGCCGCCGAGGACGTGCGGCTGGGCCGCACCGTCGCCGTGAAGCTGCTGCGCGCGGACCTGGCCGAGGACCCGGTCTCCAAGGCCCGCTTCACGCGCGAGGCGCAGTCGGTCGCCGGACTCAACCACCACGCGGTGGTGGCGGTCTACGACTCCGGCGAGGACCGGGTGAACGGCAACGTCGTCCCCTACATCGTCATGGAGCTCGTCGAGGGCCGCACGATCCGCGACCTCCTCATCAGCGCCGAGGCCCCCGGCCCCGACCAGGCGCTCATCATCGTCTCCGGCGTCCTGGAGGCGCTGGCCTACTCGCACCAGCACGGCATCGTGCACCGCGACATCAAGCCCGCCAACGTCATCATCACCCACGCCGGCGCGGTCAAGGTGATGGACTTCGGCATCGCCCGCGCCCTGCACGGCGCGTCCACGACGATGACCCAGACCGGCATGGTCATGGGAACGCCGCAGTACCTGTCGCCCGAGCAGGCCCTCGGCAAGGCCGTCGACCACCGCAGCGACCTGTACGCCACCGGCTGCCTGCTGTACGAACTCCTCACCGGACGGCCCCCGTTCACGGGTGAGACCCCGCTCTCGGTGGTCTACCAGCACGTGCAGGACGCGCCCGTGCCGCCGTCCCACCAGACCCCGGGCGTGCCGCCGGAGCTCGACGGCCTGGCGATGCGCGCGCTCGCCAAGGACGCCGACGACCGCTTCCAGAGCGCCGAGGAGATGCGCGGGCTGGTCCAGTACGCGCTCCAGATGCTCCAGGAGCAGGGCGCCGGCACCGGTACGTGGAACACCGGCCCGGTCACCATGGCCCTGCCGCACGGGCCGAACGCCACGACCGCGAGCCCGGCCGCGAACGGCCCGGGCGTGCAGGCGTACCCGTCCCACGGGAACACCCCGCAGTTCGGCGGGCCGATGGTGCCCCCGCTCAACCCGGACGACGGCTCCGCCTACGGCGGCGGTGGCGGCGGCTACCACGACGACCGCACCGCCCAGGGCGGCGAGGGCGGCCGCTGGAAGATGTGGCTGCTGGCGGTGGTGGCACTGGTGGCGATCGCGGGCGGCGTCACGTACGCGCTGGACAAGGCCAGGACGCCGACCGGCGGGGACGAGAACGGCCCGAGCAGGCCCGGGGTGTCGCACAGCCAGAGCCAGGCGCCGAAGAGCCCGGACCCGGAGGAGTCCTCCAAGGGCACGACGGACGACGAGACCGGCTCGGACGACGGCGAGACGTGGACGCCCAAGCCGAAGCCGTCCTGGGACCACCCGAGCCAGGACCCGCCGACCACCGACCCGACGCGGTCGACGGACCCGACGACGGACCCGACCGAGTCGACCGACCCGACGACCGACCCGACGGACCCGACCACCGACCCGACGACGGACCCGACCAAGGGCACCGAGAGCCCGGGTACGGACGCCGGCGGCCCGGACGGCGGCGCGGGCGCGGGCTGAGCGGCCCCACGGGCCCGCACCGGACCGGTACGCCGATGCCGGCACCCCCTGCCGAAGGGGGTGCCGGCATCGGCTTTCCCACGGGGCGTCCGCACCCCGTCCGACAGGCGTCGGACGGGGTGTCCGGCGGGTGTCAGCCGGTCGTGCGCTCGGCGATCGTCCACTCGCGGTGCAGGGACCCCAGGGGGATGTCCTTCTCGAACAGCGGGGTGCCGAAGACGGCTATCCGGGCCATCAGGGCGCCGGTGAGGTCGAAGCCTCCGTAGAGCCCCGCCGAGCCCTGGACGACCGGCGCGGCGCCGCTGCTGTCCACCGTGACCGTGCCGTTGACCGAGGTCCGCAGGTACGGCTTGACCGACGCCTTCAGGCCCACGGTGTCGTACAGCGCCACCGAGGCGTCGGCGGCGAGGCCGGTGCGCACCGAGGCGTTGCCGCTGAGCTTGGCGCGGACCGGGGAGGCGTTGACGGTCAGCGGGGTGGTGGCGGTCTTCCAGCCCTCGCCCTTGGTGTACGAACCCTCGATGGACCAGGAGCCGTTGATGTCCTGCTGGGTGTCGAGGGTGACCGAGCCGTCCGCGCCGATCTCGGCGGCGAGCGTGAGGTCGAGGTTCACCACGACCGGCAGCTGGCCGACCATCAGGACGGGGCTGGCGCTGAGCTTGGCGAGCGGGATGCGCACCGGCGTCGCGGAGGCGCTGAGCCCGGCGCTGATGTGCCAGTCGGCATGCGCGCCGAGGTCGAGGCCGACCTTGGCCTGCTGCGGGCGCAGGATGCCCTTGGTGCCGGTGTACGAGAAGTTCACCGCCGGGTCGACCTCCACGGAGCCCGACAGGCTCGCGGAGGCGCCCCCGGGCAGCGGCACGCTGGTGTCCGCGTCGAGCTCCAGCGCGGCCGACGCGTGGCCGTCGGCGCCGTCGGCCCGCTTGGTGTACGACACCTTGAGGTCCTTGAGCAGGGGCTTGACCTGGATGGCGCGCGGGTCGAGCTCCTTGTGCAGCGCCGCGTCTGCGTCGCCGAGCAGTTCGGCGATGGTGGCCGGGCGGGTGCTGACCTCGACCTGGCCGCCGGCGGCCGGTTCGACGGCCGTGATGGCGAGCAGGGCGCCGCGCGGCGCGGCGGCCGACGGCGGGCTGGCGATGAGCTGGCCGGGCCGGACGCCGGCGGTCTCGGCGGCGGGGGCGTGCGGGCCGCGGGCGGCGCGGGGCGCGGTGAGCCTCGCCTTGCCGGTGCGGCGGTCGTACGAGGCGAGCGCGAGCGGGGTGGTGGCGGCGCGCCCGGCCGCCGGGCCCGTCAACGGGCCTGCCGGGGCGGCCGGTTGGGCGGCGGTGGCGGGGGCGGCGAGGACGCCGCAGAGCGCGAGGGAGGCGGTCACGGTCAGCGCGGGCAGCGCGAGGGCGCGCTGCGGCAGGGTGCGCTTGGACATGGGTGGGGTCACCTTCGGCGTTGAGTGGTCAGGTCACGGGAAGGCAAGACCAGGACGGCAGGCCAAAGGGAGCCCCTTCAAAGGCCGTTACCGATGGGTATAACCGTCCAGTAGTTTTGCTGAGGGTGACCGTACACCGTCAGGTGATCATGGAGAAAACGGGGCGTACCGCCGGTAATCCGAGAACGCGCCGGTGACGCGTCCGGGATTTCCGGCGAACACGCGCGCGGGGGCGAACTGTGGCCGGATACCGCGGCGAGAGCGGCTCGAACGCGTCGGAAAAAAGAGGTTCCCGCCCCCTCGGGGGGCGGGAACCGGGGTCCGCTGTCGGCCGGGCGGGGTCAGCGCCTCTCCGCCTGGAGCCGCGCCACGTACGCGGCCGCCTGCGAGCGCCGCTCCATGCCGAGCTTGGACAGCAGGCTGCTGACGTAGTTCTTGATGGTCTTCTCGGCCAGGTGCAGCCGCTCGCCGATCACCCGGTTGGTCAGACCCTCGCCGATCAGGTCGAGGATCCTGCGCTCCTGATCCGTCAGGTTCGCGAGCCGGTCGTCACCCCTGCCGTTCCTGCCGTCCCGCAGTCGCTCCAGCACGCGTGCGGTGGCCACCGGGTCCAGCAGCGACTTGCCCGCCGCCACGTCCCGTACCGCGGTGAGCAGCTCGTTCCCGCGGATCGCCTTCAGGACGTACCCGGAGGCGCCGGCCATGATCGCGTCGAAGAGGGCCTCGTCGTCCGCGAACGAGGTCAGCATCAGGCACTTGACGTCCTCGTCCCGGGAGCGCACCTCGCGGCAGACCTCGACCCCGCTGCCGTCCGGCAGGCGCACGTCCAGCACGGCCACGTCCGGGCGCGTGGCCGGAATCCGCACCAGTGCGTCGGCCGCCGTTCCGGCCTCCCCGACCACCTCGATGTCGGCCTCGCTGGACAGCAGCTCGTGGACGCCCCGACGCACCACTTCGTGGTCGTCAAGGAGGAATACCGTGATTTTTCCGTCTTCCCGCACGGATTCAGTTTCACACACTCGCCTCTTCCCTGCGGGGGGTGATCCGGATAACGTGCCGTTGTTCCGGCCTCCTGCAAGGCTGTGACCAGTGGTTGTTCCCCCAACCTCGGATTTACTTGGAAATCCAAGCAAAATCCCAGGTCAACTGGGGTTTCGCGGTTATGCGGCGCACTGGGTAACGTGCATTGCGCAGGGCACTAGCCGGGGCACCTGTCACGCCTGTTTCCCGCCGAGTCGCACCCACCCCGTGCGAGTACGGCGGCGCGGGCGAGCCGCACTGGTCCCCGGACGACCCCGGGTGCCGGACCGACGGAGGAGCACACGTGACCGTGGAGAGCACTGCCGCGCGCAAGCCGCGACGCAGCAGCGGCACCAAGCGAGCGACCGGCAAGACCGCCGCCGCCGCGCAGGCTGCCGAGCCCCAGCTCGTACAGCTGCTGACGCCCGAGGGCGACCGGGTCGAGGACCCCGAGTTCGCCCCCTATGTCGCCGACATTTCCGCCGACGACCTGCGCGGGCTGTACCGCGACATGGTCCTGACCCGCCGTTTCGACGCCGAAGCCACCGCCCTGCAGCGCCAGGGCGAGCTCGGCCTGTGGGCCTCGCTGCTCGGCCAGGAGGCCGCGCAGATCGGCTCCGGCCGCGCGCTGCGCGACGACGACTACGTCTTCCCGACCTACCGGGAGCACGGCGTCGCCTGGTGCCGCGGGGTCGACCCGACCAACCTGCTGGGCATGTTCCGCGGCGTGAACCACGGCGGCTGGGACCCCAACAGCAACAACTTCCACCTGTACACGATCGTCATCGGCTCGCAGACGCTGCACGCCACCGGCTACGCCATGGGCATCGCCAAGGACGGCGCCGACTCGGCCGTGATCGCGTACTTCGGCGACGGCGCCTCCAGCCAGGGCGACGTCAACGAGGCCTTCACCTTCTCGGCGGTCTACAACGCCCCCGTGGTGTTCTTCTGCCAGAACAACCAGTGGGCGATCTCCGAGCCCACCGAGCGCCAGACCCGCGTCCCGCTCTACCAGCGCGCCGCCGGCTTCGGCTTCCCGGGCATCCGGGTGGACGGCAACGACGTCCTGGCCTGCCTCGCCGTGACCCGCTGGGCCCTGGAGCGGGCCCGCCGCGGCGAGGGCCCGACCCTGGTCGAGGCCTTCACGTACCGCATGGGCGCCCACACGACCTCCGACGACCCGACGCGCTACCGCCGCGACGAGGAGCGCGAGGCCTGGGAGGCCAAGGACCCGATCGCCCGCGTGAAGGCCTACCTGCTGGCCTCCGGCGGCGCCGACGAGGAGTTCTTCGACTCGCTGGAGTCCGAGAGCGAGGCCCTGGGCAAGCGCGTGCGCGAGGTCGTGCGCGCCATGCCCGACCCCGACGGCATGTCGATGTTCGAGAACGTCTACGCGGACGGCCACGCGCTCGTGGACGAGGAGCGGGCCGAGTTCGCCGCCTACCTCGCGTCCTTCGAGGAGGGTCACTGATCATGGCTGTTGAGAAGATGTCGATCGCGAAGGCGCTCAACGAGTCGCTGCGCAAGGCCCTCGACACCGACCCCAAGGTCCTCGTCATGGGCGAGGACGTCGGCAAGCTCGGTGGTGTCTTCCGCATCACCGACGGCCTCCAGAAGGACTTCGGCGAGGACCGGGTCATCGACACCCCGCTGGCCGAGTCCGGCATCGTCGGCACCGCCATCGGCCTGGCCCTGCGCGGCTACCGGCCCGTCGTGGAGATCCAGTTCGACGGGTTCGTCTTCCCGGCGTACGACCAGATCGTCACGCAGCTCGCGAAGATGCACGCCCGTGCCCTCGGCAAGGTCAAGATGCCGGTCGTCGTGCGCATCCCGTACGGCGGCGGCATCGGCGCGGTCGAGCACCACTCCGAGTCCCCCGAGGCGCTGTTCGCGCACGTGGCGGGCCTGAAGGTGGTCTCGCCCTCGAACGCCTCCGACGCGTACTGGATGCTCCAGCAGGCCATCCAGAGCGACGACCCGGTGATCTTCTTCGAGCCCAAGCGCCGCTACTGGGACAAGGGCGACGTCGACGTCGACGCCATCCCCGGCGAGCTCCACAAGGCGCGGGTCGCCCGCGAGGGCGCCGACCTCACGCTGGCCGCGTACGGCCCGATGGTGAAGGTCTGCCTGGAGGCGGCCGCGGCCGCCGCCGAGGAGGGCAAGTCGGTCGAGGTCGTGGACCTGCGCTCGATGTCCCCCGTCGACTTCGACACCGTCCAGGCCTCGGTCGAGAAGACCCGCCGCCTGGTCGTCGTCCACGAGGCCCCGGTGTTCCTGGGCGTCGGCTCCGAGATCGCCGCCCGCATCACCGAGCGGTGCTTCTACCACCTGGAGGCGCCGGTGCTGCGCGTGGGCGGGTTCCACGCCCCGTACCCGCCGGCCCGGGTCGAAGAGGAGTACCTGCCCGGCCTGGACCGCGTGCTCGACGCCGTCGACCGCTCGCTGGCGTACTGAGGGAGAGGTCGTGACGACGATGACGACGACACTGCGCGAGTTCAAGATGCCCGACGTGGGCGAGGGACTCACCGAGGCCGAGATCCTGAAGTGGTACGTCCAGCCGGGTGACACCGTCACCGACGGCCAGGTCGTGTGCGAGGTCGAGACGGCGAAGGCGGCCGTCGAGCTGCCGATCCCGTTCGACGGCGTGGTGGCCGAGCTGCGCTTCCCGGAGGGCACCACGGTCGACGTCGGCCAGGTGATCATCACGGTCGACACCGGGGAGGGCGGCGCCGCGGCGGCCGCTCCGGCCCCGGTGGCGGAGGCCGCCCCGGCGGCCCCGGCCGAGGAGGCCCAGCCCGCCGCCCGGCAGCCGGTCCTGGTCGGCTACGGCGTGGCCCAGACCTCGACCAAGCGCCGGCCGCGCAAGGCGGTCCCCGGCGCCGCTCCGGCGGCCGCCGCTGCGGCCCCGGTCGCCCCGGCGCCCGCGGCTCCGGCCGCCCCGGCCCCGGCCCCGGCGTCCGCGAACGGGCTGAACGGCGGCCACGGCGGTGCCGCGGGCGCCCGTCCGCTCGCCAAGCCCCCCGTGCGCAAGCTCGCCAAGGACCTCGGCGTCGACCTGGCCACGGTCACCCCGACCGGCCCGGACGGCATCATCACCCGCGAGGACGTGCACGCGGCCGTGGCCGCCCCGGCCGCTCCCGCCGCCCCGGCCGCCGCCCCGGCGCCGGTCGCCGCGCCCGTACCGGCCGCGGAGGCCGTGCCGGCCGCCGCTCCGGCCTGGACCGGCGCGGACGCCGTCCGCGAGACCCGCATCCCCGTCAAGGGCGTGCGCAAGGTCACGGCGCAGGCCATGGTGAACTCCGCGTTCACCGCCCCGCACGTCACCGAGTTCATCACCTTCGACGTGACGCGCACGATGAAGCTGGTCACCGAGCTCAAGGCCGACCCGGACCTGGCCGGCCTGCGCATCAACCCGCTGCTGCTCATCGCCAAGGCGGTCCTGGTCGCGCTCAAGCGCAACCCGGAGATCAACTCCGCCTGGGACGAGGCCAACCAGGAGATCGTGCGCAAGCACTACGTCAACCTGGGCATCGCCGCGGCCACCCCGCGCGGTCTGATCGTGCCGAACATCAAGGACGCGCACGCCATGACCCTCGCGGAGCTCTCGAACGGCCTGTCCGACCTGGTGGCCACCGCCCGCGAGGGCAAGACCTCCCCGGCGGACATGCAGGACGGCACCATCACCATCACCAACGTCGGCGTCTTCGGCGTCGACACCGGCACGCCGATCCTCAACCCGGGCGAGTCCGCGATCCTCGCGGTCGGTGCGATCAAGCTCCAGCCGTGGGTCCACAAGGGCAAGGTCAAGCCGCGCCAGGTCACCACGCTGGCGCTGTCCTTCGACCACCGCCTGATCGACGGCGAGCAGGGCTCCCGGTTCCTCGCGGACGTCGCGGCGGTGCTGGAGCAGCCCAAGCGCCTGATGACCTGGTCGTAGTCGCTCCGGCGGCGCGGTCAACCCGGCCGTATGGAAGGGCCCTTACCACTTGGTAGGGGCCCTTCGTCGTGTCCGGGACCGCGTGTGATGATCGCGGGATGCGCTACCACCCCATAGCCGCCGACCAGACCGACCGGGCCGCCGAATACCACGCGGCCGGACCGGTCCCCGCCGTCTCCGCCGCCGAGTACCGCGCCGAGCTGCAGGCCCGGCAGTACCGTCCCGAGTGGACCTGGTTCGCCGAGGACGAGGACGGCGAGTTCCTGGCCCGTGCGGTGTGGTGGGGGCGGGCGGACAGCGCCTACCCGGTGGCGCTGGACTGCCTGCACGTACGGGACGGGGCGGGCGAACCGGCCGCCCTCGCGGCCGAGCTGCTGGCCGCCGGGCACGCGGCGTTCGCCGAGGCCGGTGCCGAGCGCCCGCCGCTCTACAACATCCTGGCCCTGCCCGGGGACTGGCACGAGCGTCCGGACGTCGTCGCGGCCGTGGAGTGGCGGGTCGAGGCGGCCCGCAAGGCCGGCCTGACCGAGGAGAACGAGCGGCTGCGCCTGGAGTGGACGGCCGGCTCACCGGTGCCGGAGGCGACCGGCCGGCTGGTGTTCACGGAGGCGGACGACGAGGCGTTCCTGGAGGTCTTCCGCCGGATCGCGGTCGGCAGCCTCGACGTCAACACCCGCCGCGAGCTGGCGGCCATGGACGCGGAGCGGCAGGCCCGCGAGGACATGGCGTTCTACCTCGACGCCCCGGGAGAGCGCTCCTGGTGGCGGCTGGCCCACCTGCCCGACGGCACCCTGGCCGGTATGGCCATCCCCTCCGCGACGCCGTACCACCGCAACGTGGGCTACCTGGGCGTCGTACCGGAGCAGCGCGGCCGGGGCCTGATCGACGAGGTCCTCGGCGAGATCACCCGCGTGCACGCCGCCGCCGGGGCGGAACGCATCACCGCGACCACCGACACCGTCAACGTCCCGATGGCCGCCGCCTTCACGCGTGCCGGCTACCGCGTGACGGAGCGCCGCGTCATCCTCGAGGCGCCCCGCCCGGCCTGAGGGCGCGGCCCCGGTGGCGGGGCTGCGGCGGGGCTGGCGGGGACGGCGGATCTGCGGTGCCGCCGTCCCCGGGTGCGACCCGACGGGTCGCGGGTCCTGCCGGTACGGGTACCGGTGCCGGTCCCTAGAGCAGGCCGGTGGGCAGGAGGTTGTTCAGGATGTTGGTCGCGGTGATCAGGTCCGTCGCGGTGATGATCGGGTTGACCGCGAGACCGGTGACCGGGCCGGTGATCGAGTCGGCCGCGCTGGCCGCCGAGGCGGCGGCGACGACGAGCCCGAGGGCTCCGAGGACGGCGGTGGTGATACGGCGCATGGAAGCCTCCGTGTGGGGGGTGGGGGGACGGTGGGGAGAGGGCCCGAGAGTGCCCTGTGCTGTGGCGTGAAACGCGCGTCCTGGCCGGATGGTGGCGGATCCGGGACGGCATTCCATCGGACGGCCCTGTCCCGGGCCCCCGTTCGGGCTCGTCACGCCAGGTCGTACGTCCGAGGGCCGCAAAACTGTCCACAGGCTGTGGACAGCGCCCTCGCCCCGGTGGAGGAACGGCCGGACCGCCCGCGTAGGGTGCCGGGCGAGGGCAGCGGCAGACCACACGTAGAGAGAGGTCCGGGCACGTGAGCGACACCAGCGGTTTCCAGGAGATCCCCACGACCACCCTCGCCGACGTCCTCGGCCGCGCCCAGGTCATGGACATCGGCATCCGCCCGCTGTGGCAGGGCGGGCGGCGGCTCGCGGGTCCGGCCTTCACCGCGAAGTGCCCGCCCGGTGACAACCTCATGCTGCACGCCGCGATCTACCGCGCCCGGCCCGGCGACGTGATCGTCGCCGAGTCCGGAGACCTCGAGTACGCGCTCGCCGGCGGCAACGTCTGCGCCGTCGCCCAGCGCCGCGGCGTCGCCGGCTTCGTCGTCGACGGCCTCATCCGCGACGTGGGCGAGGTGCGGGAGCTCGGCTTCCCCGTGTACGGCCGCGGCGTCGTCCCGTTCCCCGGCACGAAGACCGCCGCGGCCCCGCTCGGCGGGCCCGTGGTGTGCGCGGGCGTGACCGTCCACGCCGGTGACGTCGTGGTGGCCGACGAGGAGGGCGTGGTGGTCGTCCCGGCCGCGCGCGCGGACGAGGTCCTGGCGGCCGCCCGCGCGAAGCTGGCCAAGGAGGCCGCGCAGTCCCTGGACGACTGGGAGGCCGCCCATCGGGCGCGCATCGAGCAGGCCCTCGCCGACCAGGGCTGGCAGGACTGATCCGGCGCCGCCCGCTCGTCCGGCTACGGACCGGACTGCCGTTCGCTGAGCGGTAGTTCGGCCCATGTCGTCTTGCCTACCGAACGCGGCGTGACCGCCCAGCGGCTGCTGAGCGCCTCCACGATGTGCAGACCGCGCCCGAACTGGTCGTCGGGTCCGGCGTGGCGCGGGATCGGGTGCCGTTCGCCCCGGGGGTCCGACACCGCGATCCGCAGCGCACTCCGGCTGAGGCTGACCTCCACCCGGACGAGCCGGTCCGTCACGCTCCCGTGCAGGATGGCGTTCGTGGCGAGCTCGCTGGTCACGAGCGCCGCGTCCGCCGAGACCTCGGGGTACCCCCACGCCACCGCCAACCACGCCGTCCGCCGTCTGGCCGCGGTCACGGAGTCCTGCCGCGGGGCGTAGTTCCTCACGTCATGCCGGTTCGTCATCTTCCGACCTCCTCAGGGGGAGTCCTGCCCGCCGAGTGCGGTGGCTTGCCCTGGCGTTTTCGCGCACACGGGTGCACTTCCGTCGGCGGACTGCGACGGGTGGGTGATTGACCCGTCACTGACGGTATGGGCGCGCTCGCTGGAGGTGCAAGTAATCTCGGGGAAATTTATCCTCACGAGCTATGCCAGACTGGCCGCCGCACAGGGAGGTGGGGTCAAGTGGCCATGAACCAGGCGCTGATGGGGAACCGCGTGTCGACGGTGCTGGCCCGCCGGCTCGGTGGGGAGCTGCTGCGGCTACGGGATGCGGCGGGCCTGAACCAGCACCACGCCGCGCAGGCGCTCAGCTCGGGTGCGGCGAAGATCGCCAAGATGGAGCGCGGCTGGGTGCCGTTCCGGGACCCGGACGTCAGGGCGCTCTGCGCGCTGTACGGCGAGACGGACGAGGTCGCCATCGACCGGTTGCTAGCGCTTGCCCGGCTGGACCGGGAGCGCCGGAAGGCGAAGGGCTGGTGGCAGCACTCGCCGGGCGCGGGTGGTCTGGCCGAGTACATCGCCATGGAAGACGCGGCCCAGCGGGTACGGAACTGGCAGGTGTCGCTCATCCCCGGGCTCCTGCAGACGGCGGAGTACGCCCGTGCCCTCGCGGTGAGCGATGACTTCTGGCAGGACCCCGACGATATCGAGCGGGTCGTCGCGGTCCGGATGAAGCGGCAGGAAAGACTTGGCGGTGCGGCGCCGCTCCAGGTCCACGCCGTCGTGTCGGAGGGCGCGTTGCGGCAGGAGATCGGTGGCCCCGCGGTGATGCGCGCCCAATTGGCACACCTTGCGCAGATGGCCGAGCTTTCGAACGTGCACGTTCAGGTGCTGCCGTTCAGGGCGGGTGGACACCCCTGCATCGTGGGCTCCTTCAACATCGTCTCGTTTGCCGAGGCCGGCGCGGTCGACGTCGTTCACGTGGATGGCGTCACGGCTACTGTGTGGGTGGAGAGCGCGGAGGAAAGTGCCGTCTACAGCAGGTTCTTCGACCGTACTGCGCGACTCAGCATGGCTCCGCGCGACTCCCTGGGCCTGATCCACAGCATCGCCAAGGGGATGTAGCCGTGAGCCAGTTCGTCTTCGTGAAGTCCAGCTACAGCTCGTCCGGCGGGGAATGCGTCGAAGTCGCCCGGAACATACCCGGCGTCGTGGCGCTCCGGGACAGCAAGGCGACGGGCGGACCCGTGGTGCGGGTCGGCCCGTCGGCCTGGGCGGCGTTCGTCAGTTCAGTTCCTTGCCGAAGTGGAAGGCGTTGACCACCAGGCGCTCGCGGAAGTAGAAGCGGTGGGCGTCGGTGCGCTGGGTGCCGGAGTCGAGGTCCAGCAGCGTGCAGCCGGCGTCCCGGGCCTTCGTCTCCAGGTGCTCCAGCACCGCGTGGCCGACGCCGCCGGAGCGGGCCGTCGACGCCGTGACGAGGTCGTCGACGTACAGGCGGCGGACGTCGCAGGTGTTGGCGATGATCCGCCAGCCGGCCGCGCCCACGCACCGCCCGTCGGCGTCGTACGCGGCGGTGAAGCGCAGGCCCTGCGGGTGGCCCTCGGCGTAGATGTCGCGGAGGAGCCGCTCGGTGAGGTGGGGGCGCAGTTCGACCAGCACGGGCAGCAGGTCGTCGATGAGGCGGGGGTCGCCCGGCTCCAGGTCGATGATCTTCATGGCCTCACCGTACGACGACGGCGTCCCGGCCCGCTCCCGCAAAAAACGCCGGTGCCGGCACCCCGAGGGGAGCCGGCACCGGTCGGGCGACGTCCGGGAGCGTCGGTGACGCCCCCGGACGTCAGGGTCAGTCGAGGACGTCCGGGATCGGGTCCGTGTTGGCGCGCTGCGTGGCGGCCGCGGCGCCGGAGCCGTACGTCCAGTTGAGGAGGTTGATCGCGTCCGGGTAGCGGGACGTGCTCGTGTCGCCCAGCAGGACGCCGATCACGGTCTTCCCGTTGCGCGTGACCTCGAAGACCAGGCAGTGGCCGGCCGGCGTGTTCGTGCCGGTCTTGATGCCGATGGCGCCCGGGTAGCCGTAGCCGCCGTCGCTCGTGGCGCGCACGAGGAGGTTGGAGTTCTTCCAGCTGTAGTAGCGGTAGCGGCCGTTGGGGGCGATGGCGGTGGCCGTGCCCGCGCCGTTCACGATGTCGCGGAAGGTCGCGCTCTTGATGCCGTACTGGGCGAGCTTGGCCATCTCGCGGGGCGTGGAGTACGTGCCCGTCGTGCCCGTCCTGATCGGCGAGTTGCCGTCGAACGAGTCGAAGTGGGTGTTCTTCAGACCGTACGTGGCCGCCTTGGCGTTCATCTGCCTGATGAAGTCGGCGAAGCGGGCCGCCTGGGTCGAGCCCTTGCCGAAGTTGTCGGCGAGGGCGGCCGCGGCGTCGCAGCCGGACGGCGTGAGCAGCGCGTTCAGGAGGCCGCGGACGGTGAAGCGGTCGCCGGGGATCAGGTAGGCCTGGCTGCCGCCGACGCTGTTCGCGTAGTCCGTGTACGCCTGCTTGTACGTGATGCGCTTGTCCAGGTCCAGGCCCGGAGTCGTGAGGACGACGCGCGCCGTCATGATCTTGGCGGTGCTGGCGAGCGGCCGGCGGGTGTCGGCGTACTTGCCGTACAGCGTCGCGCCGGTGGTGGTGTTCATCATGAACGCGCCCTTGGCCGACGTCGCCGGCGCGGTGGCGGCCTGGGCGGACGTGGCGAGCGGGGCCGCGAGCAGCGCGCCGGCGGCGGCCGTGGCGGCGGCGAGGCGGCGCACGCGGGAGATGCTGGATATCAAGAGTGTGTCCCCGAGTTCGCGAATCTTCAGGAATGTGTGGATCGTGCACGTGCTTGGTGCTGTTGAGGGCCCACGCGGTGGGGGCCCTACAAGGCCAAGACATGCAAGACGATCATATGGATGCGGAGGTTCCCGGTTTCTTGACCAACCTGCAACCTGACTCCGGTAAACCTAGGACGATTTGGGGCGGATAAGCCTCTTCTGTACGGATTCCAGCGGACCGTACGGGAAGCGCCGCAGCCACAGCGTCGCGCCGCCGACGAGCACCGTGCAGACCGCGGCCCACAACCCCATCACCCACCACGGGCCGCGGCCCGCGAACCGCTCGGCCAGGCCCAGCCCGATGCCGTAGCAGGCCAGCACGCAGAGCAGGTTCTGCAGGACGTACGCCGACAGCGCCGTCCGCCCCACCGCGGCCAGCCCGGACCGCAGCGGCCGCGGCAGCCACCCGCGGTCGAGGACGACGCCGACGAGGCCGAGGTACCCGAGGGCGACGAGCGGGGCCGTGACGTACCGGCCCAGGAAGTAGAAGTCGGAGCCGCCGAGGGTGCACAGGGCGTTCAGCGGCAGGCCGAGGCCCAGGCCCCAGGTGAGCAGCCGGGTGCGCAGGCGGCGGCCGCGGGCGTCGGGGGCGAAGGCGCCGGCGCGGTGGAGGCGGACGCCGAGCAGGAAGAGCAGGACCAGCAGGCCGAAGGAGAAGACCGGCTCCATGCGCAGGGCGAGGGCGTTGTGGAGGCGGAAGGAGACCTGCTCGAGGAAGCCGCCGTGGGCGTACAGGTCCACGGCCCGGGCGCTGACCGCGTCCCCGTCGCCGTCGCCGTCGCCCGGCGCGCTCGCCATGGCGACGGTGATCAGCGCCATCAGGGCCAGGTGCAGGCCGCCCGCGAGCCACATGACCCGGGTCCGGGCGCGGGCGGAGCGGGTCAGCAGCCGGGCGACCAGCAGGGCGGTGACGGCGTACCCCATGAGCACGTCCCACGCGAAGACGAGGACGAAGTGCACGGTGCCCTCGGCGAGCAGGAACAGGGCGCGCGGGCGGTAGCCGGCGGGCCAGCGCCGGCCGCGGCGGGCGGCGGAGTCGTACTGGATGGCCAGGCCGACGCCGAAGAGGACGGTGAGGAGGGACAGGAACTTGCCGTCCGCGAGGAACCGGAACACGGTCTCGGCGATCACGGCGGGGGAGGGGTCGGCGAGCGGGTCGGGCGTCTGCACGCCCTGCAGCACCGACCACTCCGAGCCGGGGGCGGTGAAGATCCAGACGTTGGTCATGAGGGTGCCGAGGACGGCGGCCCCGCGCAGGACGTCGAGGAGCGGGATGCGGTCGCCGCCGGGCGCGGCCGGGGCGGCGGGGCCGGCCTGGGCGGGGGTCTCGGACCGGCCGGACGTCTGGGATGTGGACATGCCTCCAGCGTCCCGGCGGGCGAAGGGCCTTTCCTCGTACGGGCGGAGGAGAAACCGGCTACATCCTTCGATGCAGCGGGGGCTCCCGTCCGGATCGTGGAACGGGGATCCCGACGCATCCCTGTTGTATCTATGCTGTGCACATGCCAGCGCCGACGAACGCCCCGACCAAGCAGCCGCCCGCCGCCGACCGCGTGTACCAGCACGTCAAGCAGGGGGTACTGGACCGCCTGTACGAGGGAGGGACGCTCCTCACCGAGGGCGAACTGGCCGAGGCCGTGGGCGTGTCCCGGACCCCCGTGCGCGAGGCGCTGCTCCGCCTGGAGACGGAGGGGCTGCTCCGGCTCTACCCGAAGAAGGGCGCCCTGGTCCTGCCCGTCTCCGCGCAGGAGATCGCGGACGTGGTGGAGACCCGGCTGCTGGTCGAGGAGTTCACCGTGCGGCGGGCGGTGCCGGCCCCGCCCGCGCTGCTCGACCGGCTGGAGGAGCTGCTCGAGGCCCAGCGGCGGCACGCCGCGGCCGGGGACCTGGCGGCCTTCGCCGTCGAGGACCGCTGCTTCCACGCCGAGATCGTGCGCAGCGCCGGCAACCAGATCCTCGGCCGCCTCTACGACCAGCTGCGCGACCGCCAGCTGCGCATGGGCGTCGCGCTCATGCACGGCCACCCGGACCGGCTCGCGCAGAGCCTGGCCGAGCACGCCGGGATCCTGGCGGCCCTGCGGGCCGGGGACGCACCCGCGGCCGCCGCGGCGGTACGCGCCCACATCGGGCGGGTGGAGCTGCTGGTCCGCGGCGCGAGCGAGGTCCGGTGAGCACCGAGCAGGCCGCGCCCGCGCCCACACCCCTCCAACCCCCCGGCGGGGCGGCGGCCGTGGCCGTCTGGTCGATCGGCGTCGCCGTCTACTTCGTCGCGGTCATCTTCCGCACCAGCCTCGGGGTCGCCGGCCTCGACGCCGCCGACCGGTTCCACGTCAGCGCCTCCGCCCTTTCGACGTTCTCGCTCCTCCAGCTGATGGTCTACGCCGGCATGCAGATACCCGTCGGCCTGATGGTGGACCGCCTCGGCACGAAGCGGGTGCTCACGATCGGCGCCACCCTCTTCACCGCGGGCCAGCTCAGCTTCGCGCTGGCGCCCTCGTACGGCATGGCGCTGGCCGCCCGCGCCCTGCTCGGCTGCGGCGACGCGATGACCTTCATCAGCGTGCTGCGCCTGGGCACCCGGTGGTTCCCGGCCCGGCGCGGCCCCCTCATGGCCCAGCTGGCCGGTCTCGTCGGCATGGCCGGCAACCTCGTCTCCACCCTCGTCCTCGCGCCCGTCCTGCACGGGGTCGGCTGGGTGCCGGCCTTCGCGGGCAGCGCCGCGGCCGGGCTGCTGGTGCTGGTGCCGCTGGTGCTGTTCCTGCGGGACCAGCCCGAGGGCCACGGGCCGACGGCGGCGCGGCAGCGGCCGGGCGGCCCGGGCTTCGTGCGGAACCAGATCGCCGCCTCGTGGCGGGAGCCGGGCACCCGGCTGGGGCTGTGGGTGCACTTCACCACGCAGTTCCCCGCCATGGTCTTCCTGCTCCTGTGGGGCATGCCGTTCCTGATCGAGGCACAGGGCCTCGACCGGACCACCGCCGGCGGCCTGCTGACCCTGGTCGTGGCCGCCAACATGGTGCTGGGCCTGGTGTACGGGCAGCTGGTCGGGCGGCGCCAGAGCGCCCGCGTGCCGCTGGCGCTCGGCACGGTCGCGGTCACCGCCCTGCTGTGGGGCGCCACGATCGCGTACCCGGGCGACCGGGCGCCGATGTGGCTGCTGGTGACGCTGTGCACGGTGCTGGGCGCGTGCGGACCCGCCTCGATGATCGGCTTCGACTTCGCGCGGCCCGCGAACCCGCCGGAGCGTCAGGGCACCGCCTCCGGCATCACCAACATGGGCGGTTTCATCGCGTCGATGACCACGCTGCTGGCGGTGGGCGTGCTGCTGGACGCGACCGGCGACGACTACCGGATCGCGTTCTGCTCGGTGTTCGTGCTGGAGGCCGTGGGCGTGGCGCAGATCCTCCGGCTGCGCGGCCGGGCCCTGCGGCGCGAGCGGGAACGGGAGCGGGAGCGCGGGAGCGGGAGCGAGCGCGAGCCGGCGCAGGGCCCCGCGGCCGCGGTCAGGGCGTGACCGCGAACTCCCGCAGGATCGCGTCGGCCAGCTCCTGGTCCCCGTCGATCTTGACGCGGTCCGCCACGGCTTGCGGCCGGACCCGCCCGGCGGCCAGCCGCACGTACGTCTCCCAGTCCATGGCCAGCGTCACGGCCGGGCCCAGCGACACCGAGCCGTCGATCGTGCCCCGGCCCTCGGCGTCGACCCGTACCGTCCGCAGGAACTCCAGCGGGCCGTGCACGTCCAGGACGACGGCCGTGTGCGCCGGCGCGCCCGCCTTCTTCGCGACCACCTTCGGCAGCCCGTGCAGCAGGAGGTCGCGCGCGATGTGGGCGCCGGGGGCGTCGAGGTTGCCCGGCACGCCCAGCGCGGTGCGCAGGTCCTGCTCGTGCACCCACACGTCGAAGGCGCGCAGCCGCATGAACAGCTCCAGGGTCACCTGCTCGCCGAACGGGCCGCGCACGAGCGTGGCCGGATCCCGCTTCTCGTTGCGCAGCTGCCGCTGCCGGCGGATGACCGTGTACTCCAGCTCGGCGAGCATCTCGGGCGAGGTGTGGTGGCGGCGCACGTCCACCTGCACCTCCATGTACCGGCTCGGTTCGTCCACGACGTGGCGCAGGTCGCGCGGCAGCGTGTGGATCGGGCGCGGATCACCGAGCGCCTCGCACTCCAGGCCTATGACGTGCGAGACCACGTCCCGGACCGACCAGCCCGGGCACGGGGTCGCCCGGTTCCACTCGCTCTCCGCCAGCGGCTGCACGAGCTCGGATATCGCCTCGATGGTGTGGGTCCACGCGTCGATGGAGGGCTGCAGGCTGGGATGGACGGTCACGGGACCCCTCGTGCTGTTCAGTGGCGCGGTCTGGACGGAACGGAGTGGGAGGCAGTGGGAGGCTTTCTGCCAAAGTTACGCTGCCGGGGAGCGCCCCGGCAGTGCTTTCGTGTGACGATCGTAGGCCCGAGTTGACGACATGTGAGCCAGGCCCCTGGCGGAACGGTGGTAGTGTGCGCGCCTCACTGATCCAAATGGCCGTGAACGAGGGCGAGTCGGCCGATTCCCGGCGTTCGCGCGCGGGTGCCCTCGTACGCGAGCAGAGCGGGTCCGACCTGGTCGTGCTGCCCGAACTGTGGCCGGTCGGCGCCTTCGACTACCAGCGCTTCGAGGCCGAGGCGGAGCCCGTCGACGGCCCCACGTGCGCGCAACTGTCCAAGGCCGCCCGGGACGCCGGGGTCTGGCTGCACGGCGGCTCGATCGTCGAGCGGGCCCCGGACGGCCGGATGTACAACACCACCCTCGTCCTGGACCCCGCGGGCGAGCTCGTCGCGACCTACCGGAAGATCCACCGCTTCGGCTTCGACGAGGGCGAGGCCGTGATGATGGGCGCCGGCACCGAGCTGGTCACCGTCCCCGTGCCGGACCTCACCCTCGGCGTCACCACCTGCTACGACCTGCGCTTCCCGGAGCTGTACCGCGGACTGGTCGACGCGGGGGCGACCGCGCTGGTCGTCTCGGCCGGCTGGCCCGCCCGGCGCCGGGCGCACTGGCGGCTGCTCGCGCAGGCCCGGGCCGTCGAGAACCAGGCGTACGTCCTCGCGCTCGCCTGCGCGGGCGAGCACGCCGGCGTCGAACTGGCCGGGCACAGCATGGTCGTGGACCCGTGGGGCGAGGTCCTCGCCGAGGCCGGCCCGGACGAGGAGGTCCTCGTGGTCGACCTCGACCCGGCGAAGGTCGCCGACACCCGCGAGCAGTTCCCGGCCCTGAAGGACCGAGTGCTGGGACTGGGGGTGCCGGGACGGCCCCGGGCATGATTCCCTGGCGCTCGACTTTCGGCCACCGCTCAGGGGGAGAGCACGTGTTGGGCAGTTCGGGCACCGACAGAACCACCGCCGAGGAGGAGCGCCGGGTCACCACCCTGGAGCTCTTCTTCGACCTCGTCTTCGTCTTCACCGTCACCCAGCTGACGGTCCTCTTCGCCCACGACTTCGCGCTCCCGAGCCTGGCGCGCGTGGTCCTGGTCTTCACCGTCCTGTTCTGGATGTACGGCGGCTACGCCCACCTGACCAACCAGGTGCCGCCCGACCGCACCCGCCGGCGGCTCCTGCTCATGCTCGCCATGTGCGGCTTCCTGATGTGCGCCCTGTCCGTGCCGACCGCCTTCGGCGCCGGCGGCGTGCCCTTCGGGATCGGCTACCTGCTCGTCACGGCCGTCCACGGCCTCATGTACGCCGAGGTCCACGGACGCAGCGTGATCTGGTTCGCGACCCCGAACCTCCTGTGCGCCCTGAGCGTGCTGGCCGCCGGCTTCTTCGACGGGGCCCCGGCGTGGGGGCTGTGGGTGCTGGCGCTGGCCTTCCAGTTCAGCACGCAGCTGATCGTGCGGTTCGCCACGACGCCCCCCGAGGTCGCGGAGGACACCGTCAGCGGGCAGCTGGGCGGGATGAGCGCCGCGCACCTCGTGGAGCGCCACGGGCTCCTGCTGCTCATCGTGTTCGGCGAGTCGGTGATCGCGATCGGCATCGGGGTGGAGGGCCAGCCGCTGACCGCGGGCCTGTTCGGGGGCGCGTTCCTGGCTCTTGCGATCGGCTCCGCGCTGTGGTGGACGTACTTCGTGCGGGACGAGGGGCGGGCCGAGGAGTACCTGGCGTCGGTCGACGGCCCGACCCGCTTCAAGCTGTCGATGCTGGCCTACTACTACTTCTTCCTGCCGGTGCTGATCGGGGTCGCGATCTTCGCGGCCGGTGTGAAGAAGGCCATCGGGCACTTGGGCGAGTCGCTGGCCACCGGCCCGGCGCTGGCCCTCGCGGGCGGGGTGGGGCTGTACCTCGCGGGCGACCTGGCCTTCCGCCGGGTGCTCCGGATCGGGCCGCTGCGGTTCCGGGCGGCGGCGCTGGCCGGGGTGCTGGCGACGGCCGCGGCCGGGCCGCGGGTGAACGGGGCCGTGGAACTGGCCGCGCTGCTCGCGGTGCTGGTGACGGCGCTGGCGGCGGAGTCGCGGTGGGGCACGGGGGCCGCCGCGGTGCCGGCTGCTGCGGCTGGGCCGGCCGCTCCTGAGGGTCCCTCCGAGGCTTCTTCCGCGGCTTCTTCCGGGGTTTCTTCCCGGGTTTCTTCCGGGGTTTCCTCCGCTCCTTCCGTGGCCCCTCCTGCCGCGCCCGTCGGGCCGGATCCCGCTCCCGCCGTCGAAACTGGCCGGTAACCGCCCCTCCCGCGGCGCGATCGCCCGAAACCGGCTGGTTGGCACGTACCGGCCGGGGAGAGGATCGCCCTGGGCGGCCGGCGTCCGCGCACGGGGCTGCGGACGGGCCGCGAGGCGCGGAGGGCGGCGACATGGCGAATCGGACGGTGGGCACGGGCGGCCGGGAGGTCCCGGGCCCGGCGGGACTCCCCCTGCTGGGCTCGATGTTCGACCTGAGGAACGACTCGCTCGGCACCTTCCTGGCCGCCCGGCGCGCCCACGGGGACGTGGTCCGCGTCTGGGGCGGCCCGCCCGGGATGCGGGTCGAGGTCTACGGCGTCTTCTCGGCGGCCGGAGCCCAGCAGGTGCTGGCGACCGGGTCGGCCGACTTCCGCAAGGACAACGTCTTCTACGAGGAGGTGCGGGAGTCCTTCGGCAACGGCCTGCTGACCGCGCAGGACGACGACTACCTGCGCCAGCGCCGGCTGGTGCAGCCGCTGTTCACCCGCCGCCGCGTCGACGGCTACGCGGCGGCGGTGGCCGCCGAGACCGAGCGGATGCTGGCGGGGTGGGCGCAGGCGCCCGACGGCACCGGCCGGGTCGACCTCGTCGCCGAGATGACCCGCTTCACCCTGCGCACGGTCGCGCGGATCCTCTTCGGCACGGACGTGGAGGCCGCCATCGCGGTCGTGGAGCGGTGCTTCCCCGTGATCGGGGACTACGTCCTGCGGCGCGGCTACGCGCCCCTCAGCCTCCCGCGGCACTGGCCGACCCCGGACAACCGGCGCGCGGCGTCCGCGACGGCCGAGCTGTACGCGGTCTGCGACCGCATCATCGCCGCCCGCCGGGCGGCCGGCGCGACGGCACCCGAGGACGGGACCGCCCTCAAGGCCGAGACCGCCCCTGGGACCGTCCCGGAGGCCCAGGGCGACGACCTGCTCACCCTCCTCGCGGCGGCCGGGAACGCCGAGGACGGCAGCTTCGACGCCGCCGAACTCCGCGACCAGGTGCTGATCTTCCTCCTGGCCGGCCACGAGACCACCGCGACCTCGCTCGCCTTCGCCCTGCACCTGCTGGCCAAGCACCCCGAGCAGCAGGCCCGGGCCCGCGAGGAGGTGCGGCGCGTGCTGGGCGACCGTACGCCCGGGGCGGCCGACGCCGACGCCCTCCCGTACCTGACGCAGGTGCTCAAGGAGGCCATGCGGCTCTACCCGGCCGCGCCCGTGATCGGGCGCCGGGCCGTGGCGGACGCGGAGATCGACGGGCAGCTCGTCCCGGCCGGCGCGGACGTCATCGTCGCCCCCTGGGTCACCCACCGGCACCCCCGCTACTGGCCCGACCCCGAGCGCTTCGACCCCGACCGCTTCACGCCCGAGGCGGAGAAGGCCCGGGAGCGGTACGCCTGGTTCCCGTTCGGCGGCGGGCCGCGGGCGTGCATCGGGCAGCACTTCTCGATGCTGGAGTCCGTGGTCGCCCTGGCGATGGTGCTGCGCGCCTACGAGCTGGAGGCCGTCACCCAGGAGGTCCCGGTCGGCGCCGGGATCACCCTCCGCCCCCTGGGCCCGGCCCACTGCCGCCTGCGCCCCGTCAAGCCGTAGGGGCGGGGCCCTCCGGTCTCAGTCGTCGCCCCCCTCGCGCTCCTTCTCCGCCATCCGGATCACGCACACCGCGACCGCGATGAGGAGCGCGGGGTCGGCGTCCTCGCGGACCACGTCCACGGCGTACGTCTCCCGCACCCGGAACCACTGGCGGGAGACCAGCGCCAGCAACTCGCCGTCGTAGTCGATCCGGAACTCGCGGTCGAGCAGCCGCCCGTGCACGTCGAGCTCCGTGCCCTCCACCAGCGTCACGCGGTAGTGGTTGCGCAGCAGCGAGAGCCGCTTCCTGCGGATGGTCGCGAGCGGGTCCAGGTCCCGCTCCAGCGTCATGGTGTCGCGCAGGCTGAACAGCTTCTCCCGCAGCGTGATCAGGACCCGCCCCTGCGGGTCCTGGAGCTCCAGCGTGTCCCGCAGCCGCAGTGCCTTCCCGTCCACGAGGAACGCGTGCCGCCCGTGCTCATCCTCGATCCAGTAGTCGTCCCCGACCGCGAACACCTTGTCCCGCACCAGGTACTTCACGCGCTACAGCCCGCTGGTGTCGAGGTCGATGCCGAACGGCGCGGGCAGGTGCACGGACGTCCCGAACGGGTGCGGCCCGTCGGCCTTCGTGTACCCGAGGTGCCCCGGCTCGGAGAACAGCGTGACGCTCCCCTCCTGCCGGTCGACGAGGAGGTAGAGCGGCGCCCCGTACTCGGCGTACCGCTTGCGCTTCACGACGCGGTCGGTCTCGGCGTTCGACTCCGAGGTCACCTCGACGACGAGCAGGGTCTGGTCGGGCAGCAGTGCCGAACCCCCCTTGGCCAGGTCCCTGGGGACCACGGCGATGTCGGGGACGTACCAGTTCCCGCTCCCGGGGAAGTCCAGGTTTCCCGACCCGGTGACGCACCCGAGCTCCCGCACACGCGGCTTGATCTGGTCGCGGACCTCTTCGGCCGCGCTCTCGTGGTCCCACGTCGGTGCCACCGACTCGTCGCCCCCCTGGATGACCCCTTCGATGATCTCGACGCGCCCTCCCCGCATGTGCTGGATCGCGTACTTGAGAGCACGCTCGGGATCGATGCCCTCGCTGTAGTCGATGGCTGTGGCCATGCGCGGTGTCCCTTTCGGTCGCCCTCGCCGCCACCGTCCCACACAGGCGTTCGTGTCGGCTGCATGTCGAGCGGCGATCACCCGTAGGGGTGGCCCCGACGGGATGGCAAGCTTGAAGGATGAACGATGCTGCCGCCCCGGTGCCCACCCCCGCGCCCGCGCCGCCCGCGACGACCCGCCGCGCCCGTGTCCGTGCCCCCGAGCTGATCGGCAAGGGCGGCTGGCTCAACACCGGCGGGAAGGACCTCAGCCTCACGGGGCTGCGCGGTCGGATCATCATTTTGGATTTTTGGACGTTTTGCTGCATTAACTGCCTGCACGTCCTCGACGAGCTGCGCGAGCTCGAGGAGAAGCACCGCGACACCGTCGTGATCATCGGGGTGCACTCGCCGAAGTTCGTGCACGAGGCCGAGCACGCGGCCGTGGTGGACGCCGTGGAGCGGTACGGCGTCGAGCACCCGGTCCTCGACGACCCCGAGCTCGCCACCTGGAAGCAGTACGCCGTGCGCGCCTGGCCGACGCTGGTGGTGATCGACCCCGAGGGGTACGTCGTCGCCCAGCACGCCGGCGAGGGCCACGCGCACGCAATCGAGCGGCTGGTGGCCGAGCTGGAGGCGGAGCACGAGGCCAAGGGCACGCTCCGGCGCGGCGACGGCCCGTACGTGGCCCCGGAGCCGGTGGCCACCCACCTGCGCTTCCCCGGCAAGGCGATCGTGCTGCCGAGCGGGAACTTCCTGGTGTCCGACTCCACGCGCCACCAGCTCGTGGAGATCGAGCCGGACGGCGAGACCGTCGTGCGCCGCATCGGCTCCGGGGAGCGCGGCTTCGGCCCGGACGCGTTCAGCGAGCCGCAGGGGCTGTGCCTGCTGCCCGACGGCCGCGTCGTGGTCGCGGACACCGTGAACCACGCACTGCGCGTCCTCGACCCCGCCACCGGCGCGGTCGGGACGGTGGCCGGCACCGGGCGCCAGTGGTGGCAGGGCTCGGCCACGTCGGGCCCCGCCCTGGAGGTGGACCTGTCCTCGCCGTGGGACGTGGCCTGGTGGCAGGACCGGGTCTGGATCGCCATGGCCGGCGTGCACCAGCTGTGGTCGTGGGACCCGGCCACCGGCACCGTGCGCGTCGAGGCGGGCACCACCAACGAGGGCCTGGTCGACGGACCGGCCGCCGAGGCCTGGTTCGCGCAGCCCTCCGGGCTGGCCGCGGCCGGCGACCGGTTGTGGATCGCCGACTCCGAGACCAGCGCCCTGCGGTACGTCGAGCGGGACGGCGAGGGCTTCCGGATCGTGTCGGCCGTCGGCACCGGCCTCTTCGACTTCGGCCACCGCGACGGCGACGCCGCCCAGGCGCTGCTCCAGCACCCGCTCGGCGTGACGGCCCTGCCCGACGGCTCGGTCGCGGTCAGCGACACGTACAACCACGCCCTGCGCCGCTACGACCCGGCCTCCGGCCAGGTCACCACCCTCGCCACCGATCTGCGCGAGCCCAGCGCGGCGGTGCTGGCCGGGGACGACATCGTCGTCGTCGAGTCGGCCCGGCACCGGCTGACCCGGCTCCGGCTGCCCGAGGAAGCCGTACGGGTGGACGCCGTGGCGCACCGTACGCAGCGGGCCGCGACCGAGGTGGCTCCGGGCGCGCTCCGGCTCGACGTGGTCTTCCAGGCGCCCCAGGGGCAGAAGCTCGACACCCGGTACGGGCCCTCCACCCGCCTGCTGGTCAGCTCCACCCCGCCGGAGCTGCTCGCCGCCGGCGAGGGGGCGGGCACGGACCTGTTCCGCGAGCTGGTGCTGGCCGAGGGCGTCGCGGAGGGCGTGCTGCACGTGTCCGCGATGGCCGCCTCGTGCGACGACGATCCGGACAACGAGTACCCGGCCTGCCACGTCCACCAGCAGGACTGGGGCGTGCCGGTGAAGGTGGTCGCGGGCGGCGCGGGCCGGCTGCCGCTGGTCCTCGCGGGCATGGACGACCAGGCGTAGGCCGTACGGATGCGGAAGGGGGCCCGGCCGCCGCTGCGGCCGGGCCCCTTCGTCGTGCCCGGTCCCGGGCCGGTCGCGCTCAGGGCTCCTGGCTGAGCGTGCTGCCGGCGGCGGGAGGTCCTGGCTCAGTCCTCCAGGAACGCGACCAGGGCGTTCGCGAGGTGGTACGGGTCCTCGGCGCCGCACAGTTCGCGGGCGCTGTGCATCGAGAGGATGGCCACGCCGATGTCGACGGTCTGGATGCCGTGGCGGGCCGCGGTGATGGGGCCGATGGTGGTGCCGCAGGGCATCGAGTTGTTCGACACGAAGGACTGCCACGGCACGCCGGCCCGCTCGCAGGCGGCGGCGAAGACCGCGCGGCCGCTGCCGTCGGTGGCGTAGCGCTGGTTGACGTTGACCTTGAGGATCGGGCCGCCGTTGGCGCGGGGGTGGTGCGAAGGGTCGTGCCGCTCGCCGTAGTTGGGGTGCACGGCGTGACCGGTGTCGGACGACAGGCAGACCGTGCCGGCGAAGGCGCGGGCGCGGTCCTCGTACGAGCCGCCGCGGGCGAAGACTGAACGTTCCAGCACGTTGCCGAGGAGCGGGCCGTCCGCGCCGGTGTCGGACTGCGAGCCGTTCTCCTCGTGGTCGAAGGCGGCCAGCACCGGGATGTGGTCCAGCTTGCCGGCGGTGGCCACCGCGGCCAGCGCGGCCGTACCGGCGTGCACGGAAAGGAGGTTGTCCATCCGGGGGCCGGCCAGGAGCTCGCGGTCGCGGCCGAGGTAGGCGGGGGGCTCGATCGAGTGGACCATCAGGTCCCAGCCCGCCACCGAGCCGGCCGGCAGGCCCTCTTCCTCTTCGAGGAAGGCGATCAGGTCGCCCTCCTGGACGTCGCCCAGGCCCCAGATCGGCTGCATGTGGCGCTGCTTGTCGAGCTTGAGCCCGTCGGTGTTGACCGAGCGGTCCAGGTGAACGGCCAGCTGCGGCACCCGCAGCAGGGCGCGGTCGACGTTGACCAGCCGGTGGCTGCCGTCGCGCAGGGTCAGCCGGCCGGCCAGGCCCAGGTCGCGGTCGAGCCAGGTGTTCAGGAGCGTGCCGCCGTAGATCTCGACGGCGATCTGCCGCCAGCCCTGTGACCCGGTGTCAGGAAGCGGCTTCACGCGGAGGTTGGGGGAGTCCGTGTGCGCCCCGATGATGCGGAAGGGGGTGTGCGCGGGCATGCCTTCCGGGACGTACCAGGCGATGATCGCGCCGCCGCGGAGCACGAACTTGCCCCCTGCGCTCGCGTCCCATGCGTCCGTCTCCGCCAGCTGCCGGAAGCCTGCCTTCTCCAGCCGCTCGGCCGCGTTGGCCACGGCGTGGTACGGGGACGGGCTCGCCGCCAGATAGGTCATCAGGTCGTCGGTGTGGCCGCGGTCGAAGCGGGCGGGAGAGCTCATGTGGTTCACCTTAACGACGGTCGTGTTCGCCATGTCCGGACTGCGGCGGGTAGCCGGCGAGGTGGGTCGTGTTCGCGGTCCGCCCGTGGTGCGGGGCGTCCCGCGGACCTGTCTCAGCCCGTCGGACGGTCGAAGCGCCGCTGCAGCTGCCGCCGCTCGCCCCGGCGGATGCGGGGCAGCATCTCGGGGGTCCCGGAGGCGCGCTGCGCGCGGCGCTTGCGTCCGGCGCAGAAGATACAGGCCTCACCTGGAGGTGCGTCGGGGTCCACGGGGGCGCCGGGGTGCTCGGCGCATCCGGAGGCGCCGCGCGGCCGGGAGAGCTCGCGGGCCACGATGAACGCCCTGTGGACGTCGTCGGCGATGCGGACGAAGGCCTCGTCGGGCGAGGAGATGGTGAGGTGGAAGCGCTGTTCCTCGACCGTGCGCAGGTGTGTGAGCAGGGCCTGGAGCGTGTACGGGCCCTCGGGGACGGGGTAGCCGAGCCGGGGCTGCTGGTCCGGGGCCGGTCCGGCGCCCGGCACGCCGGTGCGCTGGCCGGGGCGGCCGTGCCGTCGGGCCAGGGCCAGGCGGCGGCGGTCGTTGCAGATCAGGCAGCGGCCCCAGCCGTCGGGGGCCTCGGGGTCCAGCGCGCCGTTGGGGTGCTCGGCGCAGCCGGTGTACGAGCGGGCGGGGGCGAGCCCGGCGGCGGTCTGGAAGGCCGCGTGCAGGGCGTCGGCGATGGTCTCGTACTCGGCGGGGTGGGCGCCTTCGTACAGCTCCCTGGCCTGGTCGCCGAGGGCGCCGAGGGCGGCCTGGAGCTCCTTGAGGGCGTACGGCCGCCCGGTCGGGACGGAGTAGCCCCCCGCGGGGGCGCCGTACCCCCTGGGTCCCTGCTCGTGTGCACTCATACGTACGAGCGTGCCATGCGCCTGTGACAAAGGGGGCCCCGCGCGGCTGTGACGTGGGGCTCGGCCTCCCGCGCCGGCGGCCCGGCGGGCATGGGCGCGGGGGCCGCGGTCCCGACGAAAGGGTGCGGGGTGCCGCCGTGCGGAACGGCACCCCGCACCCTTCGGTGCCGGAAGGCGGCCGGACCCCGTGGGGGCCGGCCGGTCCGCCCTGCTAGAAGACGGACTCGTCGAGGTCCATCAGGGAGTTGTCGACGCCCTCGGCCAGCTGGCGCTGGACGCCGAGGCCCGGGAGGACCTGGGCGGCGAAGAACTTCGCCGCCGCGATCTTGCCCTGGTAGAAGGGGACGTCCTTCGGGGAGGCGGTGGCCAGCTTCTCGGCGGCCACGGCGGCGCCGCGCAGCAGCAGGTAGCCGACCACGACGTCGCCGGCGGCCATCAGCAGGCGGGTGGTGTTCTGGCCGACCAGGTAGATGTTCCGGGCGTCCTCGACGGAGGCGGTGAGGTCGGTGACCATCTTGCCGGTGATCGCCTCGAAGTCGACCGCGGCCTTGGCGAGCGCGTCGCGGGCGCCGGCCAGGTCCTCGCCGCCCTCGGCGGAGGCCAGGAACTTCTTGATCTCCTCGGAGAGGAGGTTCAGGGAGGCGCCCTGGTCGCGGACGATCTTCCGGAAGAAGAAGTCCTGGCCCTGGATCGCGGTGGTGCCCTCGTACAGGGTGTCGATCTTGGCGTCGCGGATGTACTGCTCGATCGGGTACTCCTGCAGGTAGCCGGAGCCACCGAAGGTCTGCAGGGACTCGGAGAGCAGCGCGTAGGAACGCTCGGAGCCGTAGCCCTTCACGATCGGCAGCAGCAGGTCGTTCAGGCCGACCTCGGCGGAGGCGTCCTCGCCGGCCGCCTGCTTGACGGCGATCGAGTCCTGGACGGCGGCGGTGTAGAGGACGAGGGCGCGCATGCCCTCGGCGTACGCCTTCTGCGTCATCAGGGAGCGGCGGACGTCCGGGTGGTGCGTGATGGTGACCTTGGGCGCGGCCTTGTCCATGAAGTTCGCCAGGTCGGGACCCTGGACGCGCTCCTTGGCGTACTCCAGCGCGTTGAGGTAGCCGGTGGAGAGCGTCGCGATGGCCTTCGTGCCGACCATCATGCGGGCGAACTCGATGATCATGAACATCTGGCGGATGCCGTCGTGCTTGTCGCCGATCAGCCAGCCCTTGGCGGGGTGCTGGTCGCCGAAGGTCATCTCGCACGTGTTGGAGGCCTTGAGGCCCATCTTGTGCTCGACGTTGGTGGCGTACACGCCGTTGCGCTCGCCCAGCTCGCCGGTCTCCCAGTCGAAGTGGAACTTCGGGACGAGGAAGAGGGACAGGCCCTTGGTGCCGGGGCCGTGGCCCTCGGGGCGGGCGAGGACGTAGTGGAGGATGTTCTCCTCCATGTCGTGCTCGCCGGACGTGATGAAGCGCTTCACGCCCTCGATGTGCCAGGAGCCGTCCTCCTGCTGCACGGCCTTGGTGCGGCCGGCGCCGACGTCCGAGCCCGCGTCGGGCTCGGTGAGGACCATGGTGGAGCCCCAGCGCTTCTCGACGGCGATCTGGGCGATGCGCTTCTGCGCCTCGTTGCCCTCCTCGTGGAGGATGCCGGCGAACGCCGGGCCGGAGGAGTACATCCAGACGGCCGGGTTCGCGCCGAGCAGCAGCTCCGCGTAGGCCCAGATCAGGGAGCGCGGGGAGACGGTGCCGCCGATCTCCTCGGGCAGGCCCAGGCGCCAGTACTCGGAGTCCATGAAGGCCTTGTAGGACTTCTTGAAGGAGGCCGGCACGGGGGCGGTGTTGGTCTCGGGGTCGAAGACCGGCGGGTTGCGGTCCGCGTCCTCGAAGGAGGCGGCCAGCTCGTTCTCGGCGAGACGGGCGATCTCGGACAGGATGTCCTTGGCGGTCTCGGTGTCCATCTCGGCGAACGGGCCGGCGCCGTACACGTTGTCGCGGCCGAGGACCTCGAAGAGGTTGAACTCGATGTCCCGCAGATTCGACTTGTAGTGCCCCATGGCGACGGCTCCGTAAGCAGGTCGGTTATCTACCAGCAAGTAGCTACGATGATGCTACCCGTCAGTAATAAGAGCAACCCCCGACGTGCGACTGTGACAGGGGTCAAGTGGTGGCGGTCGGGGGGCGGGTCCGGTCGGACGGTCCGGTCAGAAGGGTGCGGGGTCCGCGGCCGGAAGGAACGGTTTCGGCCGGATCGGGGAGCGTTCGGGCCGCGATGGGGGCCTGTGCCCCGGTGCCTGCGGCGGGCGGGCGGGGGCTTCAGTAGTCTGTGCCGCATGTACGGCTACGACCAGAACGCGCCCGGGCAGCAGCAGTACGCCGCTCCCCAGCCCCCGCCGCAGGCGGCGCCGCAGATGGGCATGCCGATGGGCCAGCCGATGGCGGGGGGCATGGCCGGCGGGTACGCCGAGCAGCCGCTGTACCCCGAGCCGTCCCCGCCGTCGCTCGCGGACGCCGTACGCGCCTTCACCACCGGGCAGCTCGCCGCCGAGGACTTCCAGCAGATCTTCGCCACGTCGAAGGTCTACTGCCCCCGCGGCGACAACCCGGGCTTCCTCGCCCTGCACAACACGCAGCAGCCGGTGATCCCCATGTTCACCACGCTCAAGGAGCTGCGCCGGTACGCGGGCAAGGAGTCCAAGTACTTCGTCATCACCGGCGCCGAGGTGATCGACCTGCTGCCGACCGGGTACGGCTTCGTCCTCGACATGGAGGGCGACCACCGGATGGTCTTCGACGCGAAGGCCGTGGAGCAGATGGTCGACTTCGCGATGCGCCGCATGTACGGATAGGGCGTGCGCGGGTAGCTGCGTGCGCGGGTGGCCGCCGGCGCGGGTAGCCGGGTGCGGGTGGCCGTGGGTGCGGAGGGGGCGGCTTGCTGCGGGTGCACTTCGGCGCGGAGGACCTGCTGGGCGTCACCTTCGCCCCGGAGCCCTACCCGCTGGTCGAGCTGGCCCTCGCGCTGGCCGCGTGGCAGCGCACCGACGAGGCCGCCGTCTTCGGCCGCTGGCGCGGCCGGCTGGCGCGCGAGCTGCCGGACCGGGTGCGGCCCCTGCTGGACCTGCTGCGGCCGGACGGCGACAACCCCGCCTTCGTGGAGCCGTACGTGGCGGGCCTCGACGAGGCCCTCGCGGCCGTCCGGGCGGCCGCCCCGGACCTGACCGCGGGGCAGTTCCGCACGGTGGCCGGCCGCGCACCGGGGCCGGACTCCTGGCTGCGGGCGCTGTGGCGCCGGGACCGGGACGCCTGGGACGGACTCGAAGGGGCGCTGCGGGCCGGCTACGAGACCGTGGTGGCCCCGTACTGGCCGCGCATCCGGCAGTCGTTCCACGCCGACGTGGCCTGGCGCACCCGTCTGATGGCGGCGCACGGCATCCGCGCCGCCCTGGCCAGCACCCACCCGGCGGCCCGCTGGTCGGGCACGACCTTCGAGGTCGGACTGCCCCCGGACTACGAGGTGCGGCCGGCCGGGCGCGGGCTGCAGCTGATGCCCTCGGCGTTCTGGACGGGGCGTCCGCTGCTGGCCGAGCGGCCGGACGGCTCGTACGTCCTGCTCTACCCGGCGATGACGCCGCTGCCGCTGGCCGGGGCGGGCCCGGCGGGCGGTGCGCTGGACGCGCTGCTGGGGCGCACCCGGGCGGCCGTGCTGCAGTCCCTGACGCAGCGGCGCACCACGAGCGAGCTGGCCCGCGCCCTCGACATCAGCCTGCCCTCGGTCTCGGAGCACACGCGCACGCTGCGGGCGGCCGGCCTGATCACCACCGAGCGGGACGGGAAGGCCGTCCTGCACTCCGTCACGGGGTTGGGGGTCGAGCTGCTGCACAGCAGCCGGTGAGTGGTGGTGCCGGGCCGGGAGCGGGCGACGCTTCGGCGGAGCCCGAAAGCATCGCGGTCGCGCGTCCCGCGGCGGAGAGTGGGAGTGCGGAGGGCGGGGGCCACGGGGGATCGGGGCCACGGGGGCGCCCTCCGCCCCACCCGGCCGGCCCCACACCGGCTGCCGCCGACGCGGCGCGACCCAACCGGCAGGCCCCGGAGCCATTGGCTCCGGGGCCTGTCGCGCGTGCGGGCGGGCGGACCGACATTGGGAGGAGGCGGTGCCGCGGCCGGGAATGGACGGTGGGGCGGGTACGTTGCAGGGGTCGCGGAAAGTTCGAGTTTCAACTAAACTCGACGCAGAAGGAGGTCCGGACCATGCCTGCAGTGACTGTTGAGAACCCGTTGACGCTCCCCCGGGTCGCGGAGCCCGGTCAGGGAACGGTCGCCCGGAAGGTGCTGGGCGTGGTGGACGCGCCCGCCGGATTCGAGGGCGAGGGATTCCCGGTGCGCCGTGCGTTCGCCGGGATCAAGTACCAGTACCTGGACCCGTTCATCATGATGGACCAGATGGGCGAGGTGGAGTACGCGCCCGGCGAGCCCAAGGGCACGCCCTGGCACCCGCACCGCGGCTTCGAGACCGTCACCTACCTGATCGACGGCACGTTCGTGCACCAGGACAGCCACGGCGGCGGCGGGGTCATCAACGGCGGCGACACCCAGTGGATGACCGCCGGGTCGGGCCTGCTCCACATCGAGGCCCCGCCGGAGTCCCTCGTCGTCAGCGGCGGGCTCTTCCACGGCCTCCAGCTGTGGGTGAACCTCCCCGCCTCCGACAAGATGATGCCCCCGCGCTACCAGGACATCGGCGGCGGCAGCGTCCAGCTGCTGTCCACCCCCGACGGCGGCGGGCTGCTCCGCGTGATCGCCGGCGAGCTGGACGGCCACAAGGGGCCCGGCATCACCCACACCCCGATCACGATGATCCACGCGACCGTCACCCCGGGCGCGCAGATCACCCTCCCGTGGCGCGAGGACTTCAACGCCCTGGCGTACGTCATGGCCGGCCGCGGCACCGTCGGCGCCGAGCGGCGGCCCGTGCAGACCGGTCAGACGGCGGTGTTCGGCGAGGGCGGGTCGCTGACCGTGCGCGCGGACGAGTCGCAGGACTCCCACACGCCGGACCTCGAGATCGTCCTGCTCGGCGGCCGCCCGATCCGGGAGCCGATGGCGCACTACGGGCCGTTCGTCATGAACACCCGCGCGGAGCTCCAGCAGGCCTTCGACGACTTCCAGGCCGGCCGCCTGGGCGTCATCCCGGCCGCCGCCCACGCCCACACGGGCCTGGGCCACCGCGGCGCCGGACCGGCGGAGGACTGAGCATCCGGCCGGGCCCCCTCACTCCGTGGCGGGCCCGGCCGCCGGCGCGTAGCGGGCGCGCAGCTCCGCGGCGGTGCCGGTGACGGCGGCCACCACGGGGACCGCCAGCAGCATGCCCAGGACGCCGGCCGCGCTGGCCCCCGCCGTGATCGCCACCATGACCGCCGCCGGGTGCATGTGCACGGTCCGGCTCTGGATCATCGGCGTGAACACCTTCCCCTCCAGCAGCTGGACGGCCAGCACCACGCCCAGCACCCACAGCGCGGTCGCCCACCCCTGGTCCCCGAAGGCCACCAGCACGGCCACCGAGCCGGAGATGAAGGCGCCGACGTAGGGGATGTACGCGCCCACGAAGACCAGCGCGCCGAGCCCGACCGCGCCCGGCACGCCGAGCACCAGCAGGCCGGTCGTGATGCACACCGAGTCGATCAGGGCGACGAAGGTGGTGCCGCGCATGTAGCCCTCGACGGCCCCGAAGGCCCGCCGCGCCAGGGCCTCGACGAAGTCCCCGGTCGACCGCGGGGCCAGGGAGCGCAGCGCGCCGGCCGCCCGGTCGGAGTCGCGCAGGAAGAAGAAGAGCAGGAGCAGCGACAGCACCGCCATGGCGGCCACCTGCGCCACCACGCTCAGTCCCGTCAGCACCCCGGACGCGGCGGTGCCGCCGAAGTCCGCCAGCAGGTTCTTGGCGTTCGCGGCCACGTCCTCCAGCGACGTGCCGGCCGCCCCGAAGCGCCCCGCCAGGTCCTGGCCCGCCTTGTGCAGGCCCGCCACGATCTGGTCCCCGGTCCTCACCAGGGCCGTCACCACGATGTACGTCGCCCCGCCGGCCACCGCGAGGACGGCGAGGCAGGTGAGGGCGGCCGCCAGCGACCGGTGCACGTGCACCCGCACCAGCCGGCGGTGCAGCGGGCCGAGCAGCGCGGCGCCGAGCAGGGCGAGCAGGACCGGGGTGACCGCCGTCTGGAAGAGGACGCACAGCCAGACCAGGACCGCCACCACGCCGGTGACGAGGAGGAGGACGACGCACCAGGCGGCGAGCCGGCGCACGGGCTCGGGCAGCAGGGAGCTCACGCGGCCATTGCACCACGCCGCCCCCGCGCGACCGGGTCAGTCCGGCTGCGGTTCGGAGCGTTCGTGGAGGGCGAACCAGATCGACTTGCCCTCGCCGCGCGGGTCGACGCCCCAGTCGTCCGCGAGCATCTCCATCAGGAGCACGCCGCGCCCGCTGGAGGACATCTCGTTCGGGTGCCGCATGTGGGGGAGTTCGTCGCTGCCGTCGGCCACCTCGACGCGCAGCCGCCGCCGCCCGAGCTCGCCGACGGCCTCGGCCAGCAGCATGGCGTCGCCGTCGGTGTGCAGCAGCACGTTGGTGACCATCTCCGAGACCATCAGCTCGGCCGCGTCCACCTGTTCGGGGTCGGCCCAGTCGTGGAGGAGCTCCCTGACCTGGCGCCGGGCGCCCGCGATCCGCTCCGGCTCGGCCTGGGCGACCGTCAGCATCGTGCGCCGGGCCGGCCGCTTCGGGTGGGACACCGGCTCGCCGGGGCCGCGGCCCGCGCCCTCGCGGCACAGCAGCAGCACGGCGATGTCGTCCTCGCGCCGGTCGGCCAGCGGGCCGGTGGTGTGGTGCGAGGAGGGCCCGTGCACGGCGGAGACCAGCGCGTCCGCGAGCTTCTCGAGGCCCTCGGCGGCGTACTCCCCGTCCTCCAGGACCGCGCGCAGCCGCGCCCAGCCCGTGTCGAGGTCGTGCCCGCCGGTCTCGATCAGCCCGTCGGTGCACAGCATCATCGTCTCGCCCGGCTCCAGGGTGAACCGGGTGGTCGGGTAGTCGGTGTCGGGCACGATGCCCAGCGGCAGGCCCCCGGCGGTCGGGCGCATCAGCACCGTCCCGTCGGTCATCCGGACCACCGGGTCGGGGTGCCCGGCCCGGGCCACCTCCAGCACTCCGGTCTGCGGGTCGCACTCGACGTACAGGCAGGTCGCGAAGCGGGGGCTGCTCGCGTCGGCGTCGTCGTACGCCTCGGCAGCCCCCTCCGTGCCGGCGTGCAGCCCGGCCAGGAAGCGGGACGCCCGGGAGAGGACCGCGTCCGGCCGGTGGCCCTCGGAGGCGTACGCCCGGACGGCGATCCGCAGCTGGCCCATCAGGCCCGCGGCCCGTACGTCGTGGCCCTGGACGTCCCCGATGACCAGGGCGAACCGGCCCGAGGGCAGCGGGATCATGTCGTACCAGTCGCCGCCGACCTGGAGGCCGCCGCCGGTGGGCACGTACCGCGCGGCCACCGTCATGCCCGGCACCGGGCCGCCCAGGGAGGGCATCATCGAGCGCTGCAGCCCCGTGGTCAGCTCCCGCTCCGAATCGGCCACCACAGCCCGCTGCAGGGCCTGGGCCAGCATCCGCGCCACCGTGGTGAGCACCGAGCGCTCGTCGGGGGAGAAGGTCACCGGGTGCTTGAAGGCGGCCATCCAGGCGCCCATCGTGCGGCCGGCCACGATCAGGGGCAGGAAGGCCCACGACTCCCGCTCGAAGCGCTGGGCCAGCGGCCAGGTGGCCGGGAAGCGCCGCCGGTACTCCTCCGGGGTCGGGAGGTAGATGGCCCGGCCGGTGCGCACCACCTCGGCCGCCGGGTAGTCGGTGTCCAGGCGCATGTCGGAGAAGGGCACGTCGTCGCCGGGCAGGTGCCCGTGGTGTCCGATGATCGACAGCCGGTCGCCGGCCACGCCGAAGACGGCCAGCCCGTCGGGGTTGAAGCCGGGCATCGACAGCGAGGCCGCCACCCGCAGCACCTCGGCGGTGGAGCGGGCCTCGGCCAGCGCCCGGCCCGCGTCCAGCAGGAAGGCCTCGCGGGAGCGCCGCCAGTCGCCGGTGACGGTGGTGTGGGCCGCGGTGGTGCCGGGCTGGGGCTCGGCGATCTCCTGGATCGTGCCGATCAGGCGGTAGTCGCGGCGGCCGTCCCGGTCCTCGTGGAAGACCGGCTTGGTGCGGCTGCGGACGGTGCGCAGCACCCGGCCGCCCTCGTCCACGATGCGCAGCCGGGCCTCGGCGAGGGTGCCCTCGGCCACGGCGAGGTTCACGATCGCGTTGATCTCGTTCCAGTCCACGGGGTGGAAGCGGGACCGGGCCGCCGCCTCGGGGAGGGTGGCCGGCTCCGCGGGCAACCCGAGCAGGCGGGCGGCCTCGCCGTCGAGGGCGACCGTCCCGGAGGCGTTGTCCCACCGCCACATGCCGGTCGCGATCGCGGCCAGGACGTCCTCGGTGCGCATTACCTCATCTTTACAGGTGGTCGAGGGGGTGCGCGCTCCGGACGCGGCGCCCGCGGGGGCTCGGCCGGGGCGCGGAAACGGGCGGGCTACCGGTCGCGCCCGGACGGTAACCTTGACAGGGTTGAATTCCACCCTGCTATCGCGTCGCGAGACCCGCGGCGCGCTGTCGCGAAGAACTGGATGAACGATGCATCGGTACAGGTCCCACACCTGCGGCGAGCTCCGCGCCTCTGACGTCGGCTCCGACGTCCGGCTGAGCGGCTGGCTGCACAATCGTCGAGACCTGGGCGGCATCCTCTTCATCGATCTGCGCGACCACTACGGCATCACGCAGCTCGTGGCCCGCCCGGGCACCGCGGCCGCCGAGGTCCTGGACAAGCTGTCCAAGGAGACCACGGTCCGCGTCGACGGCAAGGTCGTCTCCCGCGGCGCCGAGAACATCAACCCCGACCTCGCCACCGGCGAGATCGAGATCGAGGCCGCCGAGGTCGAGGTGCTCGGCGCGGCCGCCCCGCTGCCGTTCACGATCAACACGGACGACGGCGTCAACGAGGAGCGCCGCCTGGAGTACCGCTTCCTCGACCTGCGCCGCGAGCGCATGCACCGCAACATCATGCTGCGCTCGTCCGTCATCGGCGCGATCCGCGACAAGATGCGCGCCCTCGGCTTCAACGAGATGGCCACCCCGATCCTGACCGCGACCTCCCCCGAGGGCGCGCGCGACTTCGTGGTGCCGTCCCGCCTGAACCCGGGCAAGTTCTACGCCCTGCCGCAGGCGCCGCAGCAGTTCAAGCAGCTGCTGATGATCTCCGGCTTCGACCGCTACTTCCAGATCGCGCCCTGCTTCCGCGACGAGGACGCCCGCGCCGACCGTTCGCCGGGCGAGTTCTACCAGCTCGACGTGGAGATGTCCTTCGTCGAGCAGGAGGACGTCTTCCAGCCGATCGAGAAGCTCATGACCGAGCTGTTCGAGGAGTTCGGCGGCGGCCGCCACGTCACCTCGCCGTTCCCGCGCATCCCGTTCCGCGAGTCGATGCTGAAGTACGGCAACGACAAGCCCGACCTGCGCACCGACCTCGAACTCGTCGACATCACCGACGTGTTCGAGAACTCCGAGTTCAAGGCCTTCGCGGGCAAGCACGTGCGCGCGCTCGCCGTGCCGAACACCGGCGACCAGCCGCGCAAGTTCTTCGACGGCCTCGGCGACTTCGCCGTCTCGCTCGGCGCGAAGGGCCTGGCCTGGGTCCGCGTCGGCGAGGAGGGCGCCCTGACCGGCCCGATCGCGAAGTTCCTCACCGAGGAGAACGTCAAGGTCCTCACCGAGCGCCTGGGCCTGGCCGCCGGCCACGCCGTGTTCTTCGGCGCCGGCGAGTTCGACGAGGTCTCCAAGATCATGGGACCGGTCCGCGTCGAGGCCGCCAAGCGCGCCGGCCAGTTCGAGGAGAACGTCTTCCGGTTCGCCTGGATCGTCGACTTCCCGATGTACGAGAAGGACGAGGAGACCGGCAAGATCGACTTCTCGCACAACCCCTTCTCGATGCCGCAGGGCGGCCTGGAGGCCCTGGAGACCCAGGACCCGCTGGACATCCTCGGCTGGCAGTACGACATCGTCTGCAACGGCATCGAGCTGTCCTCCGGCGCCATCCGGAACCACGAGCCCGCCATCATGTTCAAGGCCTTCGAGATCGCCGGCTACAGCCGCGAGACCGTCGAGACCGAGTTCGCCGGCATGCTGCGCGCCTTCCAGTACGGCGCCCCGCCGCACGGCGGCATCGCCCCGGGCGTGGACCGCATCGTGATGCTCCTGGCCGACGAGCCGAACATCCGCGAGACCATCGCCTTCCCGCTCAACGGCAACGCCCAGGACCTGATGATGGGCGCGCCGACGGAGCTGGAGGAGGCCCGCCTGCGCGAGCTCAACATCGCCCTGCGCAAGCCGGTGGAGAAGAAGGCGACCGGCGACCGCCCGGTCTCCGAGGCCGTCCACCCGGACGCCGGCGCGCACTGACCGCCGGCCCGCCGAGGGTCCGCCGCACGACGTGACGGGGCCCGGGATCCACTCGAGTGGATCCCGGGCCCCGTCCGCGTTCGCGGACGGCCCCCGGGGGGTGTCCGGCCAGAACGGCTAGAACAGCCCGGTGTAGCCCTGCCAGCCGGTGGCGATCCGCACCGGGACACGGAACCTGCCCTCGGCGCTGCCCGAGTAGCGCCAGGCCCGGCCCGCGCGGTCGCGGGCGACGAGGTCGTCCCACCCGTCGCCGGTCAGGTCACCGACGCCCACGACGGCGTCGTACGAGCGGCCCCAGTCCTGGTCCATCAGCACCCGGCGGAAGAAGGAGCCGCGCCCGGTGCCGTCCATGCGCCACAGCGCGTTCCCCTCGTCCTGGAGCAGCAGGTCGCCGAATCCGTCGCCGTCGAGGTCGCCGGCGCCGACGATCTTCTTGTAGCCCTTGAAGGTGCCGCTCACCGCGACGCGCGGCTTGAGCCCCGTGCGGGTCGTGCCGAACACGTACAGCCTGCCGGTCGACCCCTCGCGGGCGAGGAGGTCGGCGCGGCCGTCGCCGTCGACGTCGCCGGGCGAGGTGAGGACGTCGTACCGGTTCCAGCCCTGGCCGAGGACCTTGTGCCGGGTGCCGGGCGTGAGCGGTGTGCCGCAGGCGGGCGTGTAGAGGCGGAGTTCGCCGCCCGGCACGGCCACGAGGACGTCGTTGCAGCGGTCGCCGTCCACGTCGCCCAGGGGGACCGGGCGGGTGCCCCCGGCCCAGCCCGCGCCGGTGGTACCGCCCTTGAAGGCGCCGGTGGCCCGGTCGCCGTACAGCGTGCGGATGCCGCCGTCGGCGGTCCGCGCGAGCAGGTCGGCGGTGCCGTCGAGCAGACCGCCGGGGCCGCCGAGATCGCGGCGGGCCACCCTTCCGCCGGTCACGGTGACCCGGCCGGCGGCGACCACGCCCCGGCCGGCCGCGGCCGCGGGGGTGGCGCTCAGGTGCCAGGACAGCGGCCCGTTGGACGGCAGGGCGCCGCCGGCGGTCCGGCCGTTCCAGACGGGTGCGACGGTCGAGGTGGTGGTGGAGCCGGACAGGGTGCGGACGGTCCGGCCCCGCCGGTCCGTCAGGGCCAGTGACCAGGCGGACACCGGCCGGTCCAGCTTCCAGACCGGCGCCCACACCCTGCTCCCGCTCGTGGTGCCCGCGAGCTTCGCGAGGGCCGGGACGGCCGCCGACACGACCTCGGCCTGCGGCACCGTACGGGCGGTCCACAGCGTGTTGGCGTCCTGGCCGCCCAGCCGGGACCAGACCGCCACCGCGCGGCCGTCCGGCCCGGCCGCGATCTCCGTGTCGAAGCCCTGCCCGCGGCCCCGGACCTCGGTCCCCTTCAGGGCAGCCGTGGCCCACCTGCCGTCCGGGCCGCGGGTGCCCTGGACCAGCACGGCGCCGTCCGTGCCGTCGCGGTGCTCCGTCCACAGCGCCCGTACGGTGCCGTCGGGGCCGGTGGACACGTCGTACTGCTGCTCTTCGGTGCCGCCGAGGGTGAGGTCCCGGGCCGGGGACCAGGTGCGCGCGCCCGCGGCCAGGGTGGTGGCGTAGACGTAGCCGCCCCGCCGGTCCATCCCCACCAGGGTGATCGCGCCGTCGGCGGACAGCTGCGGCTCCGGCAGGTCGGCCACCCCGTCGGCCTGCACGGTGGACCGCTCCTCCGGCCAGCCGGCCGCCGCGTCCCTCGTGGTCAGCACCCTGACGGGGGTCTTCCCGCCGGAAGTGAAGGGACCCGCCCAGACCAGGGCCACCGTGCCGTCGGGACCGGCGGCCAGCCGCGGCGACCGGGAGAACGCGAAGTCGTCGCGGTGCCGGACCGGCGCGCTCCAGGTGCGCCCGCCCGCGGGGAGGGTCGCCGTGAAGGGGACGCCGGAGTCGCTGCTGATCACCTGGCCGTAGGCGACCACGGTGGTCCCGCGGGCGTCGACGGCCAGCCGGGGAGTGCCCTCGATGCTGCCGTCATGGCCCGTGGGGTCGACGCTCACCCGTACGTCGCCGGACCAGGAGCCGGCCGCACTCCGGGTGGCCCCGCGCACCTCGCGCGGGGGCATGCCGTCCGGCTCGCCGCGCGTCCAGACGGCGGTGACGGTGCCGGTCCGGCCCGCCACGAGGTCCAGTCCGGCGAGCGTCCGGCCCGGCTCGGCGCCGGCCACGGGGACGGGCGCCGACCAGCCTCCGGCCGTCAGACCGCTGCTCACGATCCGCTCCCCGCCCGGGCTGCCCGGGGCGGCGTCCGGGGCCTCGGTCCAGACGGCGACGGCCCCGGTGCCGGCCGCGACCACCTTCACCTCGCGCACCCGGGCGGCGGCGGACGTCAGCGGCTGAGGCGCGCCCCAGGTGTTGGTGCCGGCCCGGCGCACGGCCGCGTACAGGGGGCTCTCCTGGGCGGCGGGGGAGGACTTCTGGGTCCACAGCGTGACGGCCGAACCGTCGGAGAGGAGGACGACTCCGCGGACGTCGCGCTCAGCGGAGGTGCCGGTGAGCCGTGCGGGGGCGCCCCAGGGCTGGGGCCAGGGGCGAGGGGTGGCGGCCGACGCGGTGCCCGCGGCCGGGGCGGGCGGGACGGCTGCCGCCGGGCCCGCCGTCGCCGCGGCCGTCGCACCCGCCGCACCCGCCGCCGTCGCCGGGCCCGCCGCGAGGGCGGGCAGGATGCCGGCGACGGCGGCGAGGACGGCGACCGCCGCGGCGGTGCGGGGGCGCCGGCCTGCCGGTGGGTGGTCCGGGTGGTGCAGCCGGTCCGGGTGGTGCGGCCGGTCCAGGTGGTTCAGGTGGTTCAGGTGGTTCAGGTGGTTCATGGCGTGGGCCCCCGATGTCGCAGTGGACGTACGAAGGCGAGACCGCCGAACCTCCCTGCGAGTTGTACGGAGTTGCCCGCTCCGCTCCGGTCGGGCGGCCGCGGCAGCCTGGGGTGACCGCCGGGCCGACGGGCCCGGAGGTCCGCCGACCGGCGCTCCGGGGAGCGCCGGCCGGCACCGGTCAGCGGAGGAAGTCGCCCAGGATGCCCTTGACCAGGGCGGAGGAGGCGAGGTCGCGCGGGGCGGGACCGGCGTGGAAGAAGCCGGCGTTCTCGGCCTCGGCGTCGAGCTTGCGCAGGAAGTCGAAGGCCTTGTTGTCGTGCTCGCCGAAGGCGACGAACTGCCAGTGGACGTGCTTGGCCGTCTCCGCCGCCTCCGCCAGGGCCTGGCGGGCCGGCTGCTTGGCGTCCGGGGCGCCGTCGGTCTGGAAGACGACCAGCACCGGACCGTCCTCGGCGCCCTTGACGTGCTCCAGGACCTGCTCGACGGCGCGGTGGTAGCTGGTGCGGCCCATGTGCCCGAGGGCGGCGTGGGTCTCGTCGACGGTGGCGTGGGTGGCCGGCGTCAGGTCGGTGGTGCCGTCGATGTCCGTCGAGAAGAAGACGGTGTGGACGGTGGCCGCCTCGTCGAGGTGCGCGGCGAGGGCGACGGCGTGGTCGGCGAGGTGCTGGGCGCTGCCGTCCTTGTAGAACGGGCGCATCGAGCCGGACCGGTCGAGGACCAGGTAGACCTTCGCGCGGGCGCCGGTACGGCCGCGGCCGCGGAGTACGTTGCCGGCCGCCTTGTAGGGGTCGGCCAGCGCCTTGGACGCCGAGCGGACCTGCGCCAGCGTGAGCGCCGGGCCGGCCTCCACCGGCTCGGGCTCCAGCTCTGCCGCTACGGTCTCGGGCTCCGCCTCGGCGGCCTCGGCGGTGACGGGCTCGGCTTCGACGGGCTCGGCTTCGGCGGGCTCGGCCTCGGCCTCGGCGGTGACGGGCTCGGCTTCGGCGGGCTCGACCTCGGCCTCGGCGGTGACGGGCTCGGCTTCGGCGGGCTCGGCCTCGGCGGTGACGGGCTCGGCTTCGGCGGGCTCGGCCTCGGCCTCGGCGGTGACGGGCTCGGCCTCGACCGGCTCCGCCTCGGCCTCGGGGACGACGGGCTCGGCCTCGGCGTCCGCCACCACCGGCTCCGCCTCGGCGGCCACCGCGTCGGCGGCGGGCTCCTCGGCCTGGGTGACCTCGGCATCGGCGGCATCGGCGGCATCGGTGGTGACGGCCTCGGGCTCGGCGTCCGCTGCCGTCGGCCCCGCGTCGGCGGCCGGCTCCTCCACCTCCGTCACCTCGACCTCGGCGGCCGGCTCCTCGGCCTCCGTCACTTCGGCGTCGGCCGTTACCTGGGCGGCGGGCTCAGCGGCCTCGGCGGGCTCGACGGCCTCGGCGGGGGCCTCGGCGGCCTCGGCCTCGGCCTCGGCGGCCTCGGCGGGGGCGGTGGCCTTCGGGGCCGCGGCGCCGGGCGCGGATTCGCGGCGGGCCTCGGGGACCGTGGGGTCGGCGGGGGTGTCCAGCGACGGGCGGGGGGCCGGGTCCGCGGGGCCGAGGAGGGCCGGCTCGGTCTCGCGCGGGGTGGACTGGGACGGGACGGTGGGGTTGTCGAAGGAGGCGGCCACCAGCTCGGCCGCAGCGTCCAGCGGGGCCAGGGCGCCGTCCGGGGCCGGCGACTGCGCCGGGACCATCGCCTCGGTCCGCTCCGCCTGCTCGGTATCGGTGGTCGCCTCCGCACGCTCGCGGCCGAACACCTTGCGCAACAAACTCCGGATACCCATGGGCGAGGCCTTTCGCATGAGCTGGGGTGCGATGTTTGTCCGTCCTGCGGGGTAATTGGCGAAAGATCCCTGACCAGAGTGGACACGTAAGGTTATCGGGATCGCCCCCTGTAACAAGGGATGGGGAGGCGGTACGCGACCGCGCCGGGGCCGCGTGAGTGAACGCCGGTCCGTCCGCCGAACCCCCCGCCGGGCCGAACTCCCGCGCATTCGCGACGGATTAACCCCTCGTTCACGCCCGCGCCGCCGCTGCGGCGCACCGCGCTCCTACGTTCACCTCCGGAATCGTTTCCGACACGTTGTCGGCGCAGGGGGCGTCGCCGTGTAGCTCACCGGAGGACATACGTGCGCAAACTCCTGCCGCTCATCAGCACCCCGCACGCCGGCGGCCGTTCCGCGCTGACCTGCCGCTACCGCTGCGGTGACGCGTGCTTCCACGAGGTGCCGAACACCAGCGACAACGAGTACGTCGGCGACGTCATAGCCGGGGCCCTCTCCCGCCGGGCCATGCTGCGCACCGCCGCCGTCGTGACCGTCGCCGCGGCCGCCGGCACCACCGCCGTCGTCGGCCAGGGCGGTGCGCAGGCCGTGGCCGCCGGCGTCCCCGCGGCCGACGCCGCCGCGACCGGCTCCGCCCTCGGCGCCCGCGGCCTGCGCTTCGCGCCCGTCGCCCCGAACACCGACGACCAGGTCACCGTCCCCGGAGGCTACGACCAGAACGTCGTGATCCGCTGGGGCGACCCGATCCTCCGCGGCGCCCCGGCCTTCGACCCGAAGAAGCAGACCGCCGCCGCCCAGGCAGGCCAGTTCGGCTACAACAACGACTTCCTCGCCCTCCTCCCGCTCGGTCGCGGGTACGAGCGCCAGCAGGTCCTCGTCGCGAACCACGAGTACACCGACGAGAACCTGATGTTCGAGAAGTACGACCCGCAGAACCCGACCCGCGAGCAGGTCGAGATCGCCTGGGCCGCGCACGGCCTCGGCGTGGTCGTCGTGCAGGAGGACCACCGCAGCGGCAAGCTGACCTCGGTCCGCCGCCACGAGCTGAACCGCCGCCTGACCGCCACCAGCGAGTTCCGCCTCGCCGGCCCCGTCGCCGGCAGCGACCTGGTGAAGACCTCCGCCGACCCGTCAGGCACGAAGGTCCTCGGCACGCTGAACAACTGCTCCGGCGGCACCACCCCGTGGGGCACCACCCTCCACGGCGAGGAGAACATCAACCAGTACTTCGCCAACGCCGACAGCGCCACCGACCCGGTCCAGGTCGCCCGCCTGAAGCGCTACGGCATCACCCCGGGCGCCACCGAGCGCAAGTGGGAGCGCTTCGACAAGCGCTTCGACGTGGCCCAGGAGCCCAACGAGGTCAACCGCTTCGGCTGGGTCGTCGAGCTCGACCCGTACGACCCGCAGTCGACCCCGCGCAAGCGCACCGCGCTCGGCCGCTTCAAGCACGAGGGCGCCCAGCCGCGGCTGACCGAGGACGGCCGTCCGGTCGTCTACATGGGCGACGACGAGCGCTTCGACTACTTCTACAAGTTCGTGTCCGGCAAGCGGATGAAGAAGGGCACGTCCCGCGCCGCGCACGAGCACAACCTGACCCTGCTCGACGAGGGCACCCTGTACGTCGCCAAGCTCACCGGCGACTCCCCGGCCGCCGAGATCGACGGCACCGGCAAGCTCCCGGCCGACGGCTGGTTCGACGGCACCGGCCAGTGGATCCCGCTGGCCACCGCCACCGCGGACGGCGCCGTCTCGCACGTCGAGGGCATGACCGCCGAGGAGGTGTACGTCTTCACGCGCCAGGCCGCCGACAAGGTGGGCGCCACGAAGATGGACCGCCCCGAGGACATCGAGCCCTCGCCGCGCACCGGCCGCGTGTACGTGGTGCTCACGAACAACAGCAACCGCGGCCTGCCCGGCAAGGCGCCGGCCGACGAGGCCAACCCGCGCAACGTCAACAAGCACGGCCAGATCCTGGAGCTCGCCGAGCACTTCGACGACCCGTCCTCGGACGGCTTCGCCTGGCGCCTGTTCCTGGTCGCCGGCGACCCGAACGACCCTGCCACTTTCTTCGCGGGCTTCCCGAAGGACAAGGTCAGCCCGATCTCGTGCCCGGACAACGTCACGTTCGACCCGCACGGCAACCTGTGGATCTCCACCGACGGCAACCAGCTCGGCTCCCACGACGGCCTCTTCGGCGTCGCCACCGCCGGTGAGCGCCGCGGCGAGCTGAAGCAGTTCCTGACGGTGCCGCGCGGCGCCGAGACCTGCGGCCCGCTGGTCCAGGACCGCCGCGTCCTGGTCTCCGTGCAGCACCCGGGCGAGATCGACGGCGCTTCCGTCGAGAACCCGCAGTCGGTGTGGCCCGACGGCCCGGGCAAGATCGTTCGTCCGGCCGTGGTCTCGGTCTGGCGCACGGACGGCAAGAACATCGGCGTCTGAGCGTGACCCGCGGCTGATGGCGGCCGATAACGCCTGATTCGTGGTGAGTTGAGGGCCTGTTTCACGTGAAACAGGCCCTCAACCGCTGTCCGCGGGCTCGCGCACGGGCAGGCGCAGGCGGGTCACCGCGCCCCCGTCCGGGGCGTTGGAGAACTCCAACTCGATCTCCAGTACCGCCGCCTGGCCGGCCACGATGGTCAGGCCCAGCCCGTGCCCCTTGCCGCGTCCGGGGTCCTCGGTGCGGAAGCGCCGCGGTCCCTGGGCGATCAGGTCCCACGGGTAGCCCGGGCCGTGGTCGCGCACGAGGACCACCGGCCCGTCGACGGTCACCTCCACCGGTGGCGCCCCGTGCTTGTGGGCGTTGGCCACGAGGTTCGCCAGGATCCGGTCCAGCCGCCGCCGGTCGGTGAGCACCACGGCGTCGTGGACGACCCGTACCTCGGTGTCCAGCCGGGTGGCCGCCACGATCCGCTCCACGGCACGGCCGAGTTCGACCCGGGCCAGGTCGGCCCGCTCCACGCCGGAGTCCAGCCGGGAGATCTCCAGCAGGTCCTCGGTGAGCGCGTGCAGGGCCTTGAGCCGGTCGTTGATCATCTCCTTGGGGCGCCCCTCGGGCAGCAGGTCGGCCGCGGCCAGCGAACCGGTCAGCGGGGTGCGCAGGTCGTGCGCGACGTCCGCGGTGAAGCGCTTCTCCGCCTCCAGCCGGCTCTGCAGGGTCGCCGCCATCGTGTCGAGGGCGGCGGCGACGTCCCGCACCTCGTCGCGGTGCCGGTCGTCCTCGCCTGTGGGGAAGTCGGTACGGGCGTCGAGGTCGCCCGCCGAGATCCGCCGGGCCACCGCCGCGGTGGCCGCCAGCCGGCGGCTGATCCGGCCCGCCAGGAAGAGACCGGCCAGCGCGACCAGCCCCGCCGCCAGTGCCGCCGAGGCGAGGATCGCGGTGTCGATGTCGGTGAGCCGCCTGCGGGTCTCCCCGAACGGCAGCCAGACGGCCAGCGCCTTGCCGTCGGCCGGGGTGGCGGCCCACATGACGGGCTTGCCGTCCAGGTCCCCGACCATCGAGCCGGTGTCGCCCTGCCGGACCAGGACCTTCAGCGGCCCGGGCAGCTGGGGCGGGTCGAGGGTGCTGTTCACGTCGCCGTGCGTGGTGCCGTACTCGTAGTGGCCCATGGCGTGTTCGAGGCGGGCGAGGGTGTCCTTGCGGATCTCGCCCACGATCTGCCGGGCCACGACGTTGTGCACGAGGATCCCGAGGACGGCGGCCACCGCGCAGCACACGGCGGTCGTGATGACCGCGATCTTCCAGCGCAGGCTGCCCAGCGGCCCGGCCACGTCAGACCCCGCTCTGCGGGCAGGGGGTGTCGGACTCCCCGGCCGAGGAGCACTCGTCGACGGTGAGCTGGCTGAGCACCATGCTGCCCTTGTCCGGGTCCCAGACGTAGTCGGAGATCGAGACCAGGCCGGGGTTGGTGGTGGGCTCGCGCACGGTCAGGTGCCCGCCGGCCACGTCCACGCCCTCCAGCACGCCGCGCCGGGACAACACGCGTACGACCTTGCCGTCGCGCAGGGCGTAGACCCGCAGCTCACTCAGCCGCCCGTCCACGTCCACGGCCGTGATCAGCTCGTCCTTGCCGTCGCCGGTCAGGTCGTGGAGGACGGCGGGGCGCACCGGGCAGTCCGGGCCCGGGTTCCCGTGCTCCGCGCACCGGGCCAGCCGCTGGACGGCCCGTGGGTCCACCATCCGTCCGGTGCCGCCGTCCTCGCGGGTGGCGGAGACGATGTCGGCCCGTACGAGGCCCAGCACGTCGGCACGGCGCAGGTCGCCGCCCGGTACGGCGGGCGCCCCGGGCACGACCGCGGCCCGGCCGGGCGTCTGGCCCGGCGGGGGCGGCGCGGGGTGGAGGTCCTTCCACAGGGTCAGGGGCGCGTGGACCTCCCCCTGGTCGCCCTCGCTGCGCAGCCCCTCCTCGTCCGCGCACCCGGCCGCCCCGGCGGCCAGCACGCCCAGCAGGGCCAGGGCGGCCGGGGCGCGGTGGCGGGTCCGCGTCGAGGGGTGCCGCATGCTCCGATGCTCCCCCGGGGACCGGCGGTCGGCGTGGGGGGTGGTCCGTTCGGGGGAGGGGTGGAGG